>CAYFSP010000007.1:0-47812 GCA_964345925.1 uncultured Gallicola sp.
ACAAATTATCTTGTTATAGAAAAATCTAATTTACAGAAAAGATTTCACATGGCCATATTATCTAATTTATCTTAATCAGGAAACTGAAACACAAAACTATTTACACCCCCATTTAAGTGCTTTTAAAATCTATTTTTATAAATAACTTATTCCTTATTATGTTGTTATCATTGACAGTACTAATTTTTTATTTACTTACTAATGTATAAAACTATTGATATTTTGTACTTTATCAATAGTTTTATTAAATGAATCATATTATTCATTATCCATCTTCCACTCTCTTTTTAAAATCGAATAATATAATCTATCAATATATTCTCCATCCATGTAGAAGTATTCTCTTAAAGTACCTTCATACTTAAATCCAGATTTTTCAATCACTCTTCTTGAGGCTGGATTATTTGATTTATGACATACTTGAACCTTATTTAAACCTATCTCTTTTAAACCAAATCCTATAATAGCCTTTACTGCTTCTGTTATATAACCTTTATTTTGAAATTTCTCTCCTATACAGTACTCTATTTCTCCAAAATGATTTTTATCATCTATTAAGAAATATGCTATTTGCCCTACTGAATCATTATTTCCTTTTATTGAAATATTCCACCTATAATAATTTTTATTCTCATAATTTTCTATATACCTATTCAGTAATTCTTTTGTTTCCTTATTTGTAGTATATACAGGTTCTGAATATATTTTTTGTATATTAGGATTACTTATCCAATTTTTTCTCATAGAGTTATTATCCTCATATTTGAATTTTCTTAATAACAATCTATCTGTTTCAATTTCCCTTGTTCCCATATGATTTAATTTCATAAATAACCTACAATAAGTATTAAAAACCATTTTATCATAAATTTGTCCAAAAGAAAAAGCTGTGGATATCCACAGCTTTAAAATATCTTTTATTATTCTTCTGTTGTACTATAATCGTAACTTGCCATTCTCTTATAGTTTTCATATCTTTCTTTTGCATCTTTTTCTGCTTCTGCAAATAGTACGTCTGCTTCTTCAGGGAAAGATCTCTTAAGTGAAGTATATCTAACTTCTCCATTAATAAATTCTTGGAATGAAGCTTTTGGCTCTTTTGAGTCAAGTATAAATGGATTCTTTCCTTCTTCTTTTAATCTTGGATCAAATCTATATAAATGCCAGTATCCAGCTTCAACTGCTTTTTTCTCTTGTTTTTGAGTTGTTCCCATACCAGTTTTAATTCCATGGTTTATACATGGAGCGTAAGCTATTATTAGTGATGGACCTGGATAGCTTTCAGCTTCTCTTATTGCTTTTATAGTTTGAGCTTGACTAGCACCCATTGCTATTTGTGCTACATATACATAACCATAAGTTGTAGCCATTAATCCTAAGTCTTTCTTTCTAATTCTCTTACCTGCTGTAGCAAATTTAGCTACTGCTGCTGTTGGTGTACCTTTAGATGATTGACCACCAGTATTTGAATAAACTTCTGTATCCATTACTAGTATGTTAACATCGTCTCCTGATGCTATAACATGGTCTAATCCACCATAACCGATATCATAAGCCCAACCGTCTCCACCAAATATCCAAACTGATTTTTTGATTAAATAATCTTTTCTTGCAGCTATTCTCTCTATTAAATGATCTGCTTTTACATTTCCTGTGTTTGGAATAAGATTTGGTAATATATCTCCTGTTGCTGCTTTTGATTCTGTTGCATGATCCATTCCTACAATCCAGTTTTCAAATGATTTGTTTAATGGTGAATCAATTCCTAATTCTAAGAATTCTTCCATTAATAATTTGATTTTTTCTCTAATTTTTTTAACACCTAGATGCATTCCATATCCATATTCAGCATTGTCTTCAAATAATGAGTTACCCCATGAAGGACCTTTACCTGTTGCTGAATTTTTGCAATATGTTGTTGCTGGAGCTGATCCACCCCAAATTGATGAACAACCAGTTGCATTTGAGATCATCATTCTGTCTCCGAATAATTGTGTTATTAATTTTGCATATGGTGTTTCTCCACAACCAGCACAAGCTCCTGAGAACTCTAATAATGGTTGTTTAAACTGACTTCCTTTTACTGTTGTATCAGCTATTAAGTCTTCTTTATATCCAACTACATCATGTGCATAGTTCCAATTGTCTTTTTGTTCTTTATATTGTTCTTCAAAAGGCTTCATTATTAATGATTTTTCTTTTGATGGACAAACATCAGCACAGTTTCCACAACCTGTACAGTCTAATGTACTCACTTGCATTCTAAATGTTAATCCTTCTAAGCCTTTACCTGTTGCTTTTTTAGTTTCGAAGTTTGCTGGTGCATTTGCTTTTTCTTCTTCTGTTAATAAGAAAGGTCTTATTACAGCGTGTGGACATACATAAGCACATTGGTTACATTGTATACAACTATCCATTTGCCATTCTGGAACTTCTAATGCTATTGCTCTCTTTTCATATGCAGAAGTTCCCATTGGGAATTCTCCATTTGCTCTATCTGCAAATTTAGAAACTGGTAAATCATTACCTTCTTGAGCGTTCATTGGCATTACAACTTCTCTTATAAATGCTGGTATATTTTCATCTTTTGTATCATCTGCATCTAATGTTGACCATGCTGCTGGTACATCTATTTTAACTATAGAGTTTATTCCTTCATCTACAGCTTTATAGTTCATGTTTACAATATCTTCACCTTTTTTACCATATGATTTAACAATAGCTTCTTTTAATTTAGCTATAGCTTCGTCTAAAGGTAAAACTTTAGATAACTTGAAGAATGCTGACTGCATAACCATATTAATTCTTCCACCTAAACCTACTTCAGAAGCTATTTTAGAAGCATTTACAGTATAGAATTTAATATCATTTTCTGCAATGTATCTTTTTAGTGAATTAGGTAAATGAGTTTCTAATTCCTCTGGTGTCCATATACAGTTTAGTAAAAATGTACCGCCTTTTTTAAGTCCTCTTAATAATTTATATTGTGTTACATATGATTGTTTTGAACATGATATAAAGTCTGCTCTATCTATATAATATGTTGATTTTATAGGTTGGTTACCAAATCTTAAATGAGATATTGTAACTCCACCTGATTTTTTAGAATCATATTCAAAATAACCTTGTGCGTACATATCTGTACCATCACCTATTATTTTAATAGCTGATTTGTTAGCTCCAACTGTACCGTCAGAACCGAATCCCCAGAACTTACAGTTAATTGTTCCTTCTGGTGAAGTTACTACTCCTTCAGGTTCTACTAAAGATCTATTTGTTACATCATCAACTATTCCTATTGTAAATCTTTTCTTAGGATTGTCACTTGCTAAATTATCATATACAGCAACTATTTGTGCTGGTGTTGTGTCTTTAGAGCCAAGTCCATAAATACCACCAATGATTTTTGGTTGAACTTCTTCATCATAGTAAGCTGATTTAACGTCTAAGTATAATGGTTCTCCTAATGAACCTTTCTCTTTTGTTCTATCTAAAACTGCAATTCTCTTAACAGTCTTTGGTATAACATTTAACATATGCTCTTTTGAGAATGGTCTATAAAGATGGACTTTAACAACACCTACTTTTCTACCTTGTGCTTGTAAATAGTCTATTGTCTCTTCAATTGTTTCAGTTACTGAACCCATTGCAATTATAATATCTTCTGCATCTTCTGATCCATAGTAATTAAATAATCCGTAATTTCTTCCTGTTATCTTATTCATTTCTTCAATATAGCTTTCTGTAACTCCTACTATATCTTCGTAGTAATTATTTGAAGCTTCTACTGATTGGAAATAAATGTCTGGATTTTGAGCTGTTCCCATTGTTTTTGGTCTTTCAGGGTTTAATGAATTATTTCTAAATTCATCTATAGCATCATAATCAACTAATTCAGCTAATTTTTCATAATCCATAACTTCAATTTTTTGTATTTCATGTGATGTTCTAAATCCATCAAAGAAATGTAAAAATGGAACTTTTCCTTTTATAGCTGCTAAATGTGCAACTGAACCTAAGTCCATTACCTCTTGAACAGAACCTGATGCTAGTAGTGCAAATCCTGTTTGTCTAGCTGCCATAACGTCTTGGTGATCTCCAAATATACTCAATGCGTGTGAAGCTAACGCTCTTGCTGATACATGGAATACTCCTGGTAATAATTCACCTGCTATTTTATACATATTTGGTATCATAAGTAATAAACCTTGTGAAGCTGTAAAAGTAGTTGATAATGAACCTGATGCTAAAGCACCGTGCATTGCACCTGCTGCTCCTGCTTCTGATTGTAATTCTGATACTAATACTTTTTGTCCAAATATATTTTTCTTTCCACCAGCTGACCATTCATCAACGTATTCTGCCATCGTAGATGATGGTGTAATTGGATAGATTGACGCAACATCTGTAAATGCATAAGCTACGTGAGCTGCTGCCATATTACCATCCATTGTTTGCATATGTTTTGACATTAAAATAATACCCCCTATAATATTTATCTAAATTTATATATTTATTATATTAACAAATAGTTATTATACGCTTATTGTTAATATATTGTCAACTTCTTGATTCGTTTTCCATATCTTCTATTAATCTTCTGTTTAATTCCAAAGCTGCATTATAACCAAAAGATCTTTGTCTGAAGTTTCTAACGGCTACTTCTACTATCATCCCAACATTTCGACCAGGTTTGACAGGTACCGTTATTTGATTTACCTTAACACCTAATATCTCTGTGTATTCATCATCAATACCAAGTCTGTCATACTCTTTATTATCATCCCATTGTTCCAAGGCAATTACCATATCTATTTCCGTTTGAGTCTTTACACTACCAACACCGTATAATCTTTGAATATCAAGTATTCCTATACCACGTATTTCAAGAAAATGCCTTATATTTTTCGGCGCTTGCCCTGTTAGTCCGGTTTCTAATTTCCTAACTTCAACTACATCATCAGCTACAAGTCTATGTCCTCGTATTATTAAATCCAATGCTGTTTCCGATTTTCCAACTGAGCTTTTACCTATTATTAATACACCAACACCATAAATCTCCATTAATCCTGCATGCATACTAATCTCTTCACTTAGTACATATTCAAGCTTATCATCTATTTTTGAAATAAGTCTTGTAGTTGATCTTTTTGATCTCAACAAAGTCCTATCATAGTATCCTGCTAAATCCACAATATCGTCAGGTAGATCCTGATCATGAGAAAATACCAGGCAAGGTATTCTATATGACATTATGCCTCTAAGTCTTTCATACCTTAATTCCCTATCTAAGGATTTCAAATATAAATTTTCTGTTTTTCCAATTATTTGTAATCTTTTATATGGAAACTGTTCATAGAACCCTGATAATTGTATACCAGGTCTATTCACCTCAGCATTTGTAATAAATACTTCTTCAAAGTCAGAACTCTTTTTAATTATTTCCAGTTCAAGATCTTTACATAACTGACTTAATTTTATACCCTTCAATTTTTCTCCTCATTAAAAAACCTATAAATATTTTCTGCTACTTGTCTATTTATTTTATCAACTTCCATTAATTCATCTATAGATGCATTCTTAATTTTATTAATGGATTTAAAATGCTTTAATAAAGCTTTCCGTCTAATATCACCTATACCAGGTATATCGTCTAGTTTAGATTTTTTCATATGGTCTTCTCGAAGTTTTCTATGGTAGTTTATTGCAAACCTATGGGCTTCTTCTTGAATTTGAAACAACAGTCTATAAAGTGTTGATGAAACCTTTAATGGAAATTCCTCATTTTCATAAATAATTCCCCTAGTTTTATGATAATCATCTTTTACAAGTCCAATAATTGGAATATTTAATGAATATTCCTTTAAAACCTCTTTAGCAATGTTTACCTGTCCCTTACCACCATCCATTATTATTAGCGATGGTCTATGACCAAATCCAGTAGAGTAGTTACCGTTTTTATTTTCTGTAACAAGCCTTGCAAATCTTCTCGTTAAAACTTCTCTATGACTTCCATAATCATCTGCACCAACTATAGTCTTTATTTTGAATTTTCTATATTCCTTTGGTGATTTCTCGCCATTTTCAAAAACTATCATGGAACCTACTGATTGAACTCCTGAAATATTTGAAATATCATAACATTCAATACGACCAAGATCATCTATTCCTATTAATTCCTTTAAATCATTCATTGCAGAGTCTTTGTTACGTTCTCTTCTCTTTAAACTCGTTACGTGTTTCTCTAACATCTCTTTAGCATTATTTCTAACTAAATTTACCAACTCTACTTTTTCACCACGTTGTGGTTTTACAATATTTACCTTGCTACCTTTTTCTTTGCTTAAATACTCCTCCAATGTTTTCAAATCATTTGGTATTGTATCAACTAATATATCTTTAGGTATAAATGCCATATCTAAGTAGAATTGTTGTAAGAAAGAGCTAATTATTTCACTATCATCTTCAAAAAACTTGTCTTCCATTAAGAAATGTTCCCTATCTATTACCTTCCCATTTCTCATAAGAAATACTTGAACGCATATATCTCGACCACTTCTGGCCAAAGCGATAATATCCATATTTGTTCCCTTTGCATTTCTGACTTTTTGTTTTTCGATAATAGTTTCAATATTTTCTATATTATCCCTATATCTTGCTGCAAGTTCAAAATTAAGATCTTTACTTGCCTTGAGCATCTTATCTCTTGTTTCATCAATAATCTTACTTTCTTTACCTTTAAGGAATAACTCGACTCTTTCAATATTCTCCATATATTCTTCTGAAGTTATTTTATGTATACATGGAGCACTACATTTTTTTATATAGTAGTATAGACATGGTCTTTTTAAAAATTGACCCTTGTCAAAATTCAAATTACATCGTCTAATTTTAAACATATCTTGAAATATTTCGATTATTTCTGTTACTGCATATGCATTTGGAAAAGGGCCATAATATTTAGCTCCATCTTTTTTTATAACTCTTTCCTTTACAATTCTGGGAAACATTTCGTTATTAATTTTAATAAAAGGATATTTATCACCATTTTTAAGAAGTATATTATATTTAGGTTTTTTGTCCTTAATAAAGTTAGACTCCAATATTAATGACTCTACTTCGTTGTCAACAATAATATATTCAAATCTTTTAATATGTTTAACCATTTCAACAACTTTTTCCGTTTTGTTATCACTATTCGAAAAATATTGTCTAACCCTCTTCTTTAAGTTTTTGGCTTTACCAACATATATTATTTCATCTTTATCATTGAACATCATGTAAACGCCAGGATTATCTGGTAGACGTTTTAACTCTTCCTTTATATCAAACATTAAATTTCCCTTGTTGCATTTATAAGATAATCTAATTCCTCTCCTTGTAAATAAGGTGATAATTTTTCATAACATGTTTTATGGTATTCGTTTAACCATTTTTTCTCTTCACCTGTCAACAGTTCTTTATTCACAGGCTTTGTATCTATTGGACATAACGATAACGATTCAAATCCAAAAAATACTCCGAAATCTGTAGTCATCTTCTCAGTACAAATCATTATATTTTCTATTCTAATTCCATGACTACCTTCTATATATATTCCAGGTTCATTTGATGTTATCATACCTGGAACCATATCATAGTCGTTTTGCACTGGAGCAATTCTTTGAGGACCTTCATGACACCCTAAGAAATATCCTACTCCATGACCTGTACCATGGTTAAAATCAATGCCTTTTTGCCATAACGGCATTCTTGCTATAATGTCTAAAGTTGAACTTTTGGTTCCCTTTTTAAATATAGCCGTAATAAGTGCAATATGCGATTTTAAAGTATATGTGTAATGCTCTACTTCATCTTTTGTTAAATCACCTAATGCAATAGTTCTGGTAATATCAGTAGTGCCATCTAGATATTGACCCCCACTATCTACCAAGTATAAACCCTTTGCCTGTAGTTTAACAGGACTGTCGTCACTTGGAGAGTAGTGTGGTAGCGCTGCGTTTTCACCATATGCAGATATTGTATTAAAACTTGGTTCAACAAATAATTTCTGTTCTTTTCTAAAGTTTAATAATTTTTCTGATGCTGACATTTCTGTAATTTCATTTATTCCTATATTGGATTCTAGCCAGTTTAAAAACTTCACTAAGGCAACACCATCTTTAATATATGCATTTCTTTGATTTTCTATTTCAATATCATTTTTTACTGCCTTCATAATAGTTGAAATATCATCACCAAACTCCTTATTTATATTTTCCGGTAATGACATAAATAGCTTTACATTTATTTTATCTTTATTAAGATAAACATTTTCAGTACTATCTAAACCCTTTACAAAGTCAAATACTTTTCCGTATTCTACTAATTCTACACCTTGACCATTTAAATTTGCTTTAATATCTTCATTTACTTTTTCTAAATCTATAAAAAGATTAACCTTTTCCTTACCTATTAAAAGATGTGAAACAACAACAGGTGTATATTCTACGTCAGATCCTCTTATATTTAGTATATAGGCTATATCATCTAAGCTGGATATTAAGTAATTATCAATTTTCTTTTCAATCATCTCTTTTCTTATTAAAGAAATTTTTTCCTTAGCTGAAACACCTGTATATTTTTCTTCATGTAAAAACACTTCATTCTTAGAACTTTCTGGTCTATCATTCCATATACTTTCAACTAGCTCTTCTTTAAAGTTTATCTTTTTACCCTTGATATTTTTTTCTAGTTGTAAATAATCTGAATATGAATAAGTTTCTCCATTAAAACCTACAACTTCATTGTCTTTTAATTCTCTATTCAAAAATTCATAAATAGAAACTGTATCATCTAATCCTACTTTATATAAATCTATTCCAGATCCCTTTAACTCATTAGCTGCTTGGATAAAGTATCTTCCATCTGTCCATAATCCAGCCTTATTCCTAGTTACTACTACAGTACCTGCTGAGCCTGTAAAACCCGATATATATTCTCTAGTCTTATAAAATTTTTCCACATACTCTGATTGATGTGGATCTGATGTAGGAATTATATAGGCATCAATACCTTTTTCAATCATTTTATTTCTTAATCTTTCAATTCTTTCTCTTACCATAAATACCTCCAAATATATACTTAATCATACTATTAATCATTTTGAATTATATCATAATTACATATTAAAACATTGTACTATGAATCTACTTTTTCATTTCCAATAAATATTTCATTAAATTTTTCATTAGCATATTTTCTTACGGAATCATCAAATTCCATATATTTGTCTAAGTAATCTCTACCTTCCTTGGTCAGTATACTATTGCCTCCAGGTTTTCCCCCATGTCTTCTTTTGACTACTTCAAATCCTAATGCCTTTTCCACAACCTTAATCATATTCCATGCTTTACTATATGATAAAGCCATATGATTACAAGCTTTTTTTACGGACTTAACCTCATCTATTAATTGAAATAAAAGTTTTGTCCTAGAATCAAAAAACAATTCTTCTTTTTCTATATTAATTCTCAAAAAAGGATGTAATATTTGAGTATTATGGATTGCCAAAAGTTCTGATACTGATTCCATATCATCAATACTGTGAATTACTCCCTTGTCTTTTACATTTAAAAATTTAGTGGTCTCCTTTAATCCATCCATTGTTTTATCCATTGAATTTTCCGAATCCCTAAATACACTAAATACATTTTTGTCTATTATAATAGGATGACCCCTTTTTCTTCTATAAGATGGTATAACGATATCTCCTTCTATATTGAATAATTCCAATAATGTTTTAAATTTGTACATTGGTACAGAAACTGGCGTAAGTAAAACCCTATCCACCTTATTATGCAAATAGTCTAATCCAATTTTAAATAAATTTATAACAGTTGGCTCTACATTATTTGTGTTATGCAAAAAAATAACATCATAATCCCATAAATGCCTTTCCAAATCATAATTTTCTTCACCTAGAACAATAACTTTAGGATAGACTCCCGCTTGTTGAAAAGTTAAAACCTCTCTTTTAATTACTGATATAGAACCAATTACAGATAACGGATCTATGGATTCTTCTCCTTTTATTCTATCCCCAACAATAATTATTCCACCAATATTCTGTGGCATAATACCCCTCCATTCATATGAGTTTATTTTATCATAAAAAATATATATATTTACAATAAATATCCTCTATGGTAGAATTTATAAGGGTTTATACGATTATTAATTTAAGAAAGAGTGATTTAATGAAATTAGGTATTGTAGGATTACCAAATGTTGGTAAGAGTACTATGTTTAATGCTATAACAAAGGCAGGCGCTGAGTCTGCAAACTATCCGTTTTGTACTATTGATCCTAATATAGGTATTGTAGACGTACCTGATGAAAGATTAGCAAAATTATCAGCAATAAGTGGTTCAAAAAAACTGCTACCTGCTAGTATAGAATTTTATGATATAGCTGGACTTGTAAAAGGCGCTAGTAAAGGCGAAGGACTTGGAAATAAATTTCTTGCAAATATTAGAGAAGTTGACGCTATAGTAGAAGTATTAAGATGTTTTGATGATGAAAATATAGTTCATGTTGATGGTAATATCGATCCTTTAAGAGATATTGAAACAATTAACTTAGAATTAATATTCTCCGACATGGAAATGGTAGAAAAAAGACTAGAAAAATCTAGAAAGGCTCTAAAAGGAAATAAGGACTTAAAGCCTGAAGTTGAATTACTAGAAAAATTACTATCCGTTTTAGAAGAAGGAAAATCTGCAAGAGTTTTGGATTTATGCGATGATGAGAAAAAACTTTTAAAATCTTTTGCTTTACTAAGTGATAAGCCAATAATATATGTTGCAAATGTTTCAGAGGATAATGCTGCTACAGCATATGATAATGAATATGTTAAAAAAATTCAGGAATTTGCAAAAACTGAAAATGCTGAAGTAGTTCCTATATCCGCTCAAATTGAACAGGAGATTTCAGAATTAGAAGATGATGAAAAATCCGACTTCTTAGAGGCTATAGGCTTAGAGGAATCCGGTGTTAACGCCCTTATAAAAGCTAGTTATTCTCTACTTGGACTTATGAGCTTTTTAACAACTGGAGAACAAGAGACTAGAGCATGGACAATAAAAAAAGGTACCAAAGCTGTAGATGCTGCTGGAAAAATTCATACAGATATTTCTAGAGGATTTATTAGAGCTGAAATAGTTGCTTATGATGATTTAGTAGAACTTGGTTCTATGAATGCAGCAAAGGAAAAAGGTCTTGTTAGACTTGAAGGTAAAGAATATATAATGCAAGATGGCGATGTAGTACATTTTAGATTTAATGTTTAATATTTTTCACAAAGGCTATTTATCAACAAATGTTGGTATATAGCCTTTTTCTTTTATTTATTTTGTATTAGTTTATATTCATTTAGGTCTATTTATACCTGTTTTTACTACTTCGTTGCACCATTTTTTATTTATTAGATTTATGTTTAAACATCTATTATAATTTATCTAGCGAACATTAATTCTTGTAGGGAGGTATATATTTTATAAAATTAGGACTCACATTTGCTAAATAAGCAGAAGTAGACATTGGAAACGAAGTATACTCTAGGACCAAAGTTGGTCCTGCTACTGTACCAATTTTCCCTGTATTTGGGTTATACATAAATGACACTCCTAACCTCACAGACCACTCTCTAGTAAAACCTCCAGCTTTTCCTGTTTTACGGAAAACTTTTGAATGACTGATCGATATATCTTGAGCTCTTTTTTGGTATGGTGAAATTTCCCTCTCAGTATAGGCAGGAGTCAAATTATTTTCTGTAATAATTTGAAGTATTTTCTCGTAATTATTGTCTATATGTAATAATTTAATATCGTCTATAAATTTTTTCGTAACTTCATTATCATAATCATCATATAATGAAAAACTACCTTCATTTTTAAGTCCAGTATCTATAAAATCTTTAAAAAAGTCACTTGGTATTATAGTGCAATCTACAATATTCTCATCATTGTTACTCACTTTTACTAATATTGTATTCGTATAACAACGCTAATTTAATTATTAAAATACCTATTATTTAACTCTATTTTTGTTCAAAAATTTCATCAACGTCTCCCCCTCCTTCTAACAACGGTGTATAAGGATAGTATGGCATATTCATTACGCCAACAGTTAAATTTTCATCTTCAAGCAAATCATTAATAGCTTGATAATTTTTTCCTCATACAACATTCTTATTTCATCAATATATTTTTCTATGACATCGTTTCCCTCGCTGTCAATAAAACTTAATTTGTCTTCATCTGAAAATCCTGCATGTAAACATACTTTTAATGCTTTAAATTCATCAAGGTTTTTCGAATTATTTTTATATTTATAAAACAATACTACAGCTGCTATTAACAAAACAATAGTAAAAACAACATAAACACCTTTGTTTTTCATAGTATTTCTCCCTACTTAACAATATAAATATTAAAACTAGCCAGAAGTCACACAAAGTCTACATGTCATAGTTTAATAATTAATAAAGCAATAATAATATATAGATATTACAAATTATTTTCTCTATAGCTTTCTATATCTTTCTATTATTATGATATAATTATTTCTTACCCATATTTTTAAAAAAATTCAAAATGGCTATATTTTTAAGTTATATAAATTATATTCTATCTACCACAAACATAAATATAGGTGGAAATTAATCCTCCTTATCTTCAACAATACCTATTTCAATATTAATTGTTTCTACTACAATAAAAAAGAACCCTTATAAAAGAGTTCATCTTTGGTGTCCCCACAGGGATTCGAACCCTGGACACCCTGATTAAGAGTCAGGTGCTCTACCGGCTGAGCTATGGAGACATATAAAACTATATCACCCTTTTTATTTACCCATTTTTTTATTTTTAAACAATTTTTTTCGAAAAAAATAAAACTTAAACAATTTCAAGTTTTATTTCATATTCTATAATTCATTTTCTAGAAAATCTTTTAAGTTTTCTAACGCTGCAATTTCGTCTTCGCCTTCACATTGGAGAATTATCTCAGAACCCCGATATGCCCCCATACTAAGAATTGACAATATACTTTTACCGTCATATTCTTTATCCCCTTTTATCAATGTAATCTTACTTTGATATTTTATTGCTTCTTGTAAATATCTTGCAGCAGGTCTAGCATGTAGTCCTTCCTCGTTCGTTATAATAACCTTTTCCCGCACCATAGTTCCTTCCTCCAATTTAGTTATTGGAATGCCTTTTGGCATTCCAACTTTTTATAATAATTAATATGCAATAAATTTAGATGATAAAGCGCCACAAATAGGACATTTGTCTTCTTCACCAGTTATACTTACAAATCCACATACTGGACATAATAAGATTTTTTCTGCATCTAAGTCTTTACCTTGATCAACTGCATCTTTTGCTTTGCCAAATAATACAGCGTGAACTTTTTCTGCTTCAATAGCAAATCTCATTGCAGATACTGCAGCTTTTTCCCCTTGCATTTCTGCTACTGCTATATATGCTGGGTACATTTCTGTATATTCAAAGATTTCTCCACCTCTAGCACCTTCTAAGTTTTCTGAAGTTGTGCCTAAGCCAAATCCTGCCATACTAGCAACTAAGAAATCACCTTTAACATCTTTCATCGCTTTAAAATGTAATCCTGCATGAACTTTTTCTGCATCTGCTGTACAATGAAATAATCTTTCTACATTTGGAAATCCTTCCTTACCAGCATGTTCTCCCCAAATATCATATCTGTTTCTAGCTTGTGATTCTCCACCATAAGCTGATCTTAAGTTAGCTTGTGTCATATCTTTCATTATAAATTACCCCCTTTTATTTAATATTATAATAACATATAAAATTTTTCTAGTCTATGTTTTTAATATATTTTTGTAATGATTACTGTTAAAAATTAAACTCACTTTTCATTCTTTCTTCAATTGCTTTCTTTCTATTGGATTCTTCTCCCATTTCACTTGAATCAAGTTTATCTATCCAGTTTAATGCTTTACCTGTTCCTCTTACGACGGCTGTAGCAGGTCCTTCTGCAACCTTTACCTTAATGCCTATCTTATCCTGAATTCTTTTATCCAGTCCAGATATAAGGCTACTACCCCCTGTCATTATAACGCCTCTTTCAAAAAGATCCGCCGCTAGTTCAGGTGGTGTTTGTTCTAAAACATTATGCACCGTGTCCACAATTTGTTTTAATGGCTTTTCTAATGCTTCTGCAATATCTGAAGCCGTAATAAATACATGCATAGGTAAACCATTGATTAAATTTCTTCCCCTTACTTCAAATAGGTCATTGTCATCTCTGCTATTTGCTGTAGCTATATTTATTTTTATATCCTCTGCAGTTCTTTCTCCAATTATCATATTATATTTTCTCTTTATATAATTTGATATTGCTAAGTCACATTCATCTCCTGCTATTGGTATTGAACGATTTATTATTATTCCTCCAAGGGCAATTACTGCTACATCAGTAGTTCCACCACCAATATCTATAATCATACTTCCACCTGTGTCGGCTATATCAACTCCTACACCTATTGCAGCAGCCAGTGGTTCTTCAATTAAATATGTCTTATAAGCACCTGCAAATTTACTAGCTTGAATTACGGCTCTTCTCTGTACCTGTGTTATTTCACTTGGTACACATATTACTACATTTGGTCTAAAGTATGATTTTCCCAACGTTTTATTTATAAAATAAGACAACATTTTTTCTGTTGTATTAAAATCTGCTATAACTCCATCTTTCATAGGTCTTGTAGCTATTATATTGCCTGGCGTTCTACCAAGCATTTTTTTAGCTTCCTTTCCTACTGAGATAACCTTACCCGTATAGCTGTCCATGGCCACCACAGAAGGTTCGTTTATCACTACGCCTTTACCTCTCATATATACGAGTACTGAGGCTGTTCCTAAATCTATCGCTATGCTTTTTCTTAAATTAGCCATTTTACTCTTCCTCTCATATTTCTAATACCTAATATATCATAAACAAATTTCAAATTGAATATTAATTTTATTCTTTATGAGTTTTATGATAGAATTATTCTGAAAAATATAAACAAAGAGGAAATTTATGGAAAATAAAGAAAATTTAATTATGGATAAACTTACTAAAGTATGTACTTGTAAATCCATAACAAAACATACAATTAAAAAAAATATAGAAAATGGATATGATGATTTAGAATCTATTAGAAAAAAAACAGGTGCTGGTTCTGGTTATTGCAAGGGCAAAAATTGTACTGAACCAATACAAGTACTAATTGATGAATATTGGGAAAATAAATAAGTAGGCATATGCCTACTTATTTTATATTATAATTCTTTTTTTAATTCTTCAACTTTATCTAATTTTTCCCAAGGTAAATCTAAATCAAGTCTTCCAAAATGTCCGTAGGAAGCAACTTGTTTATAAATTGGTCTTCTTAAATCAAGTATATCTATTATTGCTGCTGGTCTAGTATCAAAATGTTTTGAAACAATTTCAGATAATTTTTCTTCATCTACTTTTCCCGTTCCAAATGTATCTACATATATAGATACTGGTTTAGCTACTCCAATAGCATAAGATAGTCCAACTTCTACCTTATCAGCTAATCCTGCTGCTACTATATTCTTAGCAATATACCTAGCCATATAAGCTCCTGAACGGTCAACTTTTGTAGGGTCTTTTCCTGAAAAAGCACCTCCGCCATGTCTTCCAAATCCTCCATAGGTATCAACTATTATTTTTCTACCAGTTAATCCTGAGTCACCCATAGGTCCACCTATTTCAAATCTACCAGTTGGATTTATATAAAATTTTGTATTTTCATCTATTAAATTTTCAGGGATAACCTTTAAGATTAATTCTCTTTTTATATCTTCCCTTAGTTTTTCAGTTGTTACATTTGGATCATGTTGTGTAGAAACAACAACAGCATCTACTCTAACTGGCTTATCGTCAATATATTCTACTGTCACTTGAGATTTACCATCTGGTCTTAAATAAGGTAAAATACTATTTTTTCTAAGCTCTGTTAATTTTCTAGTTAATTCATGTGCTAGGCTAATTGTTAAAGGCATATACTCCTCTGTTTCATTGCAAGCATACCCAAATACCATTCCCTGATCTCCTGCACCAATCTTGTCGTATTTATCCCCTTCTGTTTCTTTGAATTCCAAAGATGAGTCAACGCCTAGAGCAATATCTTTTGACTGCTCGTTTATTGATGTAATAACTGCACAAGTATCACAGTCAAAACCGTATTTTCCCCTATCATATCCTATTTCTCGTATTGTTTCCCTTACGATATTTTGAACATCTACATAGGAAGATGTTGTAATCTCTCCCATAACAAAAACCGTTCCTGTAGTTGTTATACATTCACAAGCCACCCTTGCATTGCTATCTTTTTCTAAAATAGCATCTAATACAGCATCGGATAATTGGTCACATATTTTATCTGGGTGACCCTCAGTAACTGATTCTGAAGTAAATAATTTTCTTTTCATTTTTTCTCCTATATTAAATTGTTGTAAAATTACTATGCAATATAAAATATTAGTAAATATATTAATTTTCTATTCTACATACATATAATTAAACTTAGTCTATATTTCTAATGAGAGATATATTTTATTTTAAAAATATAAATCCAACCTATATAGTTTTAAAAATAAAAACTATATTAGGCATAATAAAAAATAACCTTGCTGAAAAGCAAGGTTACAAAAGAGCTTATTTTTCAGACAAATCTGCAGGATTTAGCACCTAATTAAATAGGTTGCCGGGTTTCACAGGGCCAGTCCCTCCACCACTCTCAATAAGAAATATTTTATTTTACTCATTTATGTTAACATCTATTATTTATTTAGTCAATTTTTCTTTTAACAATACCACTGAATACGTTGAAATTCCCTCTTTTCTTCCTTCAAATCCCATTTCTTCAGTAGTTGTTGCCTTTATTGAAACATTGTTTATATCTGTATTTAATATTTTTGATATAATTTCTCTCATATCATCTATATAAGGTGAAAGCTTTGGTTTTTGGGCTGCTATTACTGCATCCACATTACCTATTTCATATCCCTTTTCATCCATTACATCATATACTTGTTTTAAAAGTTTCTTTGAGTCCACATCCTTATACTTCATATCCGTATCTGGAAATAGCTTCCCTATATCACCAAGGGATAATGCACCTAGTATTGCATCCATTATTGCATGTATACAAACATCTGCATCAGAATGGCCCAGTAATCCTTTTTCATGTTCAATTTTAATTCCACCTATTATTAAATCTCTATTCTCTACTAATTTATGAACATCATATCCTATTCCTATTCTCAAATTCATCCTCCATTTTTGCTATTATTTCACCAAATAATAAATCTTCCTTTGTTGTTATTTTTATATTTGAGTAGTCTCCATCTATAATTTTCACCTTTTCCCCTATTATTTCCATAAGGGAAGAGTCATCAGTAACTTGTATGTCTTCAGAAAAGCATTTATTATATGCATCAAGTAAAATATCCTTCTTGAAAACTTGTGGTGTTTGAGCTTTATACAAATACTTTCTTATTGGCGTAAAAGCTATTGTTTTATCATCTCTTATACTTTTTATAGTGTCCTTTACAGGTACTCCTACTATTACTGCATTATAATCCTTCATTGCTTGTAACGAACTAATAATAATATCCTCTTTTACGAAAGGTCTTACTCCATCATGACAAAGAATAATATCACTTGTTGGATCGGCATTTATCAATCCATTATATGTTGATCTCTCCCTTGTTTCTCCTCCAATTACTATTTTTATCTTCTTATGATATTTATCCTTTAATTTATTATAGTATTCAACTTCATCTTCTTTTACAATTACAATTATTTCATCAATAATATCTATATTGTAAAATTTTTTTAACGTTCTTTCTATAATCGGAACTCCATTTATTTTTAAAAATTGTTTTGGAACTTTAGACTTCATTCTAGTTCCACTACCAGCCGCTGTTATTATTGCTGATATCTTTATCTTTTTTAATATATCACCAGTATTCTCCATAAAAAAATTATATCATATAAAAAATATCTAAAACAAAAAAATAAGGCCAAAGCCTTATTTTAGTTAATTCTTACAAATATCATTTTTCCTGCTGCGGTTTGTAATACTGATGTTACCGTAGTTGCAACGGTTTTACCTATGTAATTTTTACCATCTTCCACTACTACCATGGTTCCATCATCTAAATATGCTAAACCTTGGTTGGACTCTTTACCATCTTTTAATATTGTAACTGTCATTTGTTCACCAGGAATGACTATAGGTTTCATTGCATTTGCAAGTTCATTAATATTTAATACCTCTATATCCCTTACAGCTGCTACTTTATTTAAATTATAATCATTTGTTAAAACTTTTGCCTTTAATTCCTTTGCCATTTGAAGAATTTTCGAATCCACCTCTTCTACTTCAGGATATCTCTTTTGAGAAATCTCTACATCGCTATAAGAACTATTTTGAATCATTTTCAAAACATCTAGTCCCCTTCTTCCCTTTTGCCTTCTTAAATCATTTTCGGAATCTGCAATATGTTGTAATTCTTCAAGTACAAAAATAGGAACTATAATCTTCCCTTCTATGAAACCAGCTTCTAAAATATCTTTAATTCTACCATCTATTATTACAGAAGTATCAAGAATTTTTATATAATTATTCACTGTTTTTTTAATGGATTTATCTTTTGGTGTTTTTATTTTTTGAGCAATATTTACCAAGTCGGTTTTAATCGATCTTCCTATTCTAAGTCCTAAATACCCTAATGCAAAATAAATTAGAATACTCAGTATAACCATAGGTATTTTACCTACAACGCCAAACTCAATCTCAAGTAGTGGTCTACTAATTAATGATGCTATTACAAGTCCTGCTATCATTCCTATAGTTCCAAATACAACTTCTGATAATGGTAATTTTGAAAGTTGTAATTCCATATTCTTAGTGGATTTTTCTATTCCCTTTATAATCTTAGGAAAAACCATATAAAAAATTAAAGAAAAAATTATAATACCAATAATATAAATTGCTGTTTTAGGATATCCAATAATGTTTTTTAATAAACCCAATTCATCTATAAGATATACTAAGGCAAATCCACTAATTCCACCAAGTAAAATTATAAAGAAATTTAAAAATCTCTTTGCCATTTTCTCACCTCCTTAAAATCTATAATAATATTAGTCTTCTATACAGTCTAATAATTTTATTTCTATTTCAGAGGCTAATTTATTCTCTACAATGGCTATTTCAGATACTAACATTTTTTTTGATGTATTTAAAAGCTTCTTCTCTGCCATGGACAGACCTTTTTCAGAATCAAGTATATGCAAATCTCTAAATACTTCGGATATTTCGTATAGATCCCCTGTTCTTAACTTTTCCAAATTATCCTTATATCTATGATTCCAGTTTGCAATAACTTCTTGATCTTTTTTTGATAATACTTCATATACCTCTTTTACAATATTATCACCTACAATATTCCTAATTCCCACTTCATTTATCTTATCTATTGGTATAGAAATCTTCATATCACCAACAGGCATTTTTAAAATGAAATACTCTTTTTTATTTCCTAATATCTCTTTTGTTTCCTTTTCAACTATAACACCAGCACCATGCATAGGATAAACTATTTTATCACCTATATCGAACATATCCTCACCTCACCTCTATATTATATACTAAATAATCTAAACAGTAAACAAATCTAAAATTATATCACAATGAATGTCAATGTCAAGGAAAAAATTCGTTTTACTTTTTTATGAGAATTTATTTATTAAAAAAATATTATATTAATTTAATTAATATAATATTTATATTTATTATTAATCACAAACCTTTTAATATTTAAAACTTTCAACTCCTAAATAATATATCTGAATTTTACAATTCTTTTTATGTTTATTATCAATATATAAAAGCCTAACTAAAATTAGCTAGGCTTTTATAACTATATTCTTTAAATTTTCTTATAAATATTAAATTCTACTTTATATACTTATCTAAAATATTAACTATTTCATTTATTTTTTCTTCACCTTCATCATCACTGCTTCTCACTGCATCAATAACACATGATTTTAAATGATCATTTAAAATATCTATATTCGCTTTTTTTATCTGTCCCATTATTGCAAGTAATTGTGTTGAAATATCTACACAGTATCTATCCTCTTCCAACATTTTAATTACTCCATCCATTTGTCCCCTAACAATTTTCATTTTCTTTAAGGCTTTTGTCTTTCCAAGGTTCATTATTCTATGCTCGAAACTTCAAACCCAATATCATCTATTGCACTTTTTATAATATTTTCGTCTAAGTTATTTCCCTTTACTTCAACAATTTTTGTGTCCAAATTAACAGATACATCTGTTACTCCTTCTATTTTGCCTAAAGCTTCCTTTACAGATTTTTCACAATGAGAACATGTCATACCATCTACTTTAAATTTTTTAATCATAATTTACTCCTTATTTAAATTTTTTAAGTCTTAATGAATTAGTTACTACTGAAACTGAGCTAAATGCCATAGCCGCCCCAGCTATCATAGGATCTAAAAAACCAAATGCGGCTATAGGTATTCCTATTGTATTATAAAAGAATGCCCAAAACAGATTCTGCTTTATAGTCCTCATAGTTTTTTTGCTAAGTTTAATACTTGTTACAACAGATCTTAAATCTCCATTTATAATAGTTATATCAGAAGCTTCTATTGCAATATCAGTACCAGTACCTATGGCAAATCCTATATCGCTTTCAACTAGTGCTGGAGCATCGTTTATTCCATCTCCAACCATTCCAACAACTTTACCTTCCGATTTTATATCCTTTACTTTTTCAGCCTTTTCATTTGGTAAAACCTCTGCCAAAATATGATCTATTCCTATGCTATGTCCAATAGCATCCGCTGTTCTCTTACTATCACCAGTGATCATATACACTTCTATACCCATAAGTTTTAATTCGTCTATAGCTTCTTTTGACGTAGGTTTAACTTCATCTGCCACGGAAATAATTCCTAGTAGATTACTTTCATCAGCAATTAATAATGGTGTTTGTCCCTTTTCTTGATATGAACTAATATCTTCTTCATTATATGAAATATTTTTAATATCTAAAAGTTTTTTACTACCTATATAGTATTTTTTAGAATCAATTATTCCCTCTATTCCCATTCCTGTAATAGAGTTGAATTCATTTACTTCTTCTATATCAAAATCTTTTTCCTCAGAATATTTAACAACTGCTTCTCCTAATGGATGTTCGCTAATCTTTTCTAATGATGCAGCTATTGAAACAAGTTTATCTTCTAAAATATAATCATAGTTTTTTATTTCTACAACTGATGGTTTACCCTCTGTTATAGTACCTGTTTTGTCAAATACAATTGCTTGCATTTCATAAGTTTTTTCTAAATATTCTCCAGATTTAATTAAAATTCCTAATTCTGCACCTTTTCCTGTTCCTACCATTATGGCCGTTGGTGTTGCAAGTCCTAATGAACATGGGCATGCTATTACTAAAACCGCAATTGCATTCATTATAGCTTGGTCTAAATTTCCCTTTATAAAGTAAACTGCAACAAAGGTTATTAAAGCTATTAATATTACTACTGGCACAAATATTGAGGAGATTTTATCAGCTAACCTTTGTACTGGAGCTTTATGTCCTTGAGCATCCTCTACTAATTTTATAATCTGTGCAAGCATTGTGTCCTTGCCGATTTTTTTAGCTTTAAACTTTATAAAACCATTTTTATTTATTGTAGCTCCAATTACGTTATCATCTACAGTCTTTTCTACTGGTATAGATTCTCCAGTAATCATAGACTCATCTATATTTGTATTACCAAATACTATTACACCGTCTACAGGAATTTTCTCTCCAGGTTTTACAAGTACAATATCATCTATTAAAACCTTCTCCACTGGAATCTCTATTTCTTTTCCATCTCTTTCAACTACAGCTGTTTTAGCCTGTAATTCGAAAAGTTTATTTATTGCATCTGTTGTCCTAGTCTTCGCTCTTTTCTCAAAATACTTACCAAGCAGTATCAATGTAATTATTACTGCACTTGATTCAAAATATAAATCTGATGATCCAATAATTACATGGTATATTGAAAAGAAGTAGGCTGCTGATGTCCCCATGGCAATTAGCACATCCATATTTGCTCCACCACCTCTTAGGGAGTTAAACGCAGCTTTATAAAATCTTGCACCTATGAAAAATTGTACGACTGTTGCCAAAATCAACTGGAACCAGCCTTCACTTAGAATATTGTGTATTCCAGCCATATGAAAGAACATTGCTGAAAATAATGGTATTGTAAATATTGTAGAAATAATTAAATCCCTCTTTAAAGTCTTTAATTCTTTTTCATCATTATTAACAATATTGTCATCTTCTGAAATCACTTCACCTTTAAACCCTGCTTTTTCTATTCCTTTTATGATTTCCTCTTCCGATACAAGACCATTTCTAAAAATAACCGTTCCGGAGTTTTGTAATGAATTAACTACTACCTCTTCAACTGGAAGCCTATTTAAAATTTTTTCTATCCTCGCTGAACAAGCTTCACATGTCATCCCCTCTATATTTAGCTTTATTTTTTCAACAGGCACTTCAAAACCTGTCTTCTCTATTTTTTGTATAATATCTTTTTTGTCAACACTATCCTCTACCTTCATAGTGGCTATACCTGTAACAGAATTTACATTTATATCTGTTATTCCATCTATTTTATTCAATACTTTCTCTATCCTAGAGGAACAAGATTGACATGTCATTCCATTTATTTTTATATTCAATATATTCATAATGCCTCCTATTTTATACCCCCCCTGGGTATATTTAAAGTATAGCTCTGTTGATAATAGTTGTCAATATTTTTTTATTCCTTGTATTTTTAAATGTTTATTCTATAATAAAGTTATGTAATTCTATAAAAAAGTTATATAAAAAACAACCTACTAGGAGGTTATATATTGATTAACTGGAAAAAAGATTCAAACTTAACACTATTGGCAGACTATTATGAATTTACTATGGCCAATGGTTATTTAGAAAAAAACAAAGATAATGTAATCACATATTTTGATTTATATTTTAGAAGTATTCCTGATAATGGAGGCTATGTAGTTCTTGCTGGATTAGAACAATTAATAGAATATATTGAAAATATAAATTTCTCAGATTCTGATATAGAATATTTTAAAAATAAAAATATTTTTTCCGATAAATTTATAGACTATTTGAAAAATTTTAAATTTGAATGTGATATATGGGCAATGCCAGAAGGTACCGTTGCATTTCCAAATGAACCTTTAATTATAGTTAAAGGCCCTGCTATTCAAGCACAATTAATAGAGACGATGGCATTGTTATGTATAAATCATCAAACTCTAATTGCTACTAAAGCAAGTAGAATTGTTAAAGCTGCCAGCGGTCGATCTGTTATGGAGTTTGGTGCAAGAAGAGCCCAAGGACCTGATGCCGCTACTCTAGGTGCTAGAGCTGCCTATATAGGTGGAGTCACAGGTACCTCTAACACCCTTACTGATAAATACTTTGATGTACCTGCACTTGGAACAATGGCTCATTCTTGGATAATGATGTTCGACACAGAATATGAAGCCTTTAAAGCTTACGCAGAAACATTCCCAGATAGTGTAACCCTTTTAGTTGATACATATAATACTCTAAAAGAGGGAATTCCTAATGCTATTAGGGTATTTGATGATGTGTTAAAACCATTGGGTAAAAGACCAAAGGCAATACGACTAGATAGTGGAGATATTGCATATTTATCCAAGCAGGCTAGAATTATGCTAGATGAAGCAGGTTATGAGGATTGTCAAATCGTCGCTTCAAATTCCTTAGATGAATATAAAATAAAGGCACTTTTAAATCAAGGTGCAGATATTGACTCTTTTGGAGTTGGAGAAAGACTTATTACATCTAAATCCAACCCGGTTTTTGGCGGAGTTTATAAACTAGTTGCCGTTGAAAAAGAAGGGTATTTAATTCCTAAAATAAAAATTAGTGAAAATGTTGAAAAAATTACTACCCCTGGGTTTAAACAGGTTTATAGAATTTATGATAATCTTACTAATAAAGCTGAAGCAGATTTAGTTTGTCTCTTTAATGAGGAAATTGATGATAACAAACCTTTAGAAATATTTCATCCAACATATACATGGAAGAGAAAGATTATGACAAATTTCAAATCTAGAAAACTCCTAGTACCAATTTATGAAAAAGGAAATCTAGTATACGAAATTCCAAATTTAAAAGTTGTTAAAGAATATGCTAAAAGTGAAATAGATAATCTATGGGACGAAGTAAAAAGATTTGACTATCCACATATTTATATTGTCGATTTATCAAAAGATCTTTGGAATTTAAAAAATAGTTTATTACAAAAAAGAAATATACATTAAAAAAGACGGTATTTATTACCGTCTTAAATATTATATTCCAGTAGAGAATTTATATAATAACCCTTATTTTTATCCCTACCACCTAAGTCTATAAGCTCAATTAGAAACTCCATTGCAACTACATAGCCACCTGCTTTTTCTATTATTTTAGCCAAAGCGTTAACAGTTCCTCCTGTAGCTAGTAAATCATCGACTATTGCTACTCTTGATCCCTCCTCTATGGCATCTTTATGCATTACAAGCTCGTCTTTACCATATTCTAAATCATATTCATAGCTAATCGTCTCACCTGGAAGCTTACCCGGTTTTCTTATAGGTATTAAGCCAACCCCCATTGCATATGCAACAGCTGATCCAAGTATAAATCCTCTTGCTTCTGGTACAGCTATATATTTTATATCCTTATCCTTTAAATTTTCCGCAATTCTATTAACTGTTTCTTTAAAAGCTTCTGCATCTTTAATTAAAGTAGTAATATCCTTAAAGCTAATTCCCTCTTTGGGAAAATTTTCAATAATTCTTATTTTTTTTGATAAATTCATAAATCCTCCTAAGATATTTTTTTCCATGTTCTTGGTGAAAATAATATTAATATTGGTAGTATCTCCAACCTTCCCGCTAACATAGCAAATGATAATATAATCTTATTAAAATATGTCACAGATGCAAAGTTTAATGATGGTCCGACTTCACCTAGTCCTGGTCCTACATTGTTGAATGTTGTAGCTGTGGCACTGAATGATGTTAAATAATCTCCCATTGAATAACTTACTATAAGTAGTATTATAAAAAATAATATAAAGTAAATGGACAAATAGTTTAAAACTCCATCTTTTGTTTCATCATCTACCATTTTATCATCTATTCTTATAACTTTTACTCTATTTGGATTTGCAGACTTCATTATCTGAGCAAATGATGATTTTATATATATTAGAATTCGTGAAACCTTTAAACCACCTGCTGTCGACCCAGCACATCCACCTATAAACATAAGTCCCATTATTACAACTTTTGAAAACAGTGGCCATCTATCGTAATTTACAATGGAAAATCCAGTAGTTGTAATGGTCGAGGACACAGTGAATAATATATCCTTAAACGCCTTAAATACCGTGTCATAGTTTTTGTAAACATTTAAAAATATCAATAATACTGAAGATAATATTATAAATATATACCATTTCAACTCTTCACTTTTTAAAACATCTTTTATATGACCTACTAAAACCAAGTAATATAGGTTAAAATTTATTCCAAATAATATCATTCCAACGGATAGTAACAATTCTACATATGAACTGTTGTATGCTGAAATACCTTCATTGGTAAAACCAAAGCCTCCTGTTCCAGCTGTACCAAAGGCATATAGCATTGAATCAAATATTTCTACTCCTCCAAGTATTAATAGAACAATTAGAACTAAAGTCATTATAAAATATATTATATACAGTACCCTTGCACTATCTCTTGCTTTTGCAACTATTTTTCCAAATGTAGGTCCTGGTACTTCTGCTTTCATTATTAAAGAACTCTTACTTGTCTCTTTAGGAATTATTGCTAATGCGAATACAAGTATCCCCATTCCTCCTATAAAGTGACTAAAGGATCTCCAAAACAAATTGGATTTTGATATTAAGTCATAATCTGTTATTATACTTGATCCTGTTGTTGTAAATCCACTTACCGACTCAAAAAAAGCATCTATATAATTTGGAATATCTCCTGATATAACAAATGGAATAGCTCCTAATATCGAGGCAACAATCCAGCCTAAAGCAGCAATAACAACTCCTTCTTTAGTGTAATATTTTTCAATTTTAGTACATATTTTCACTAAAAAACTTCCTATTAAAATCATGAATATCATGGGGATAAAGTATGCAAATTTATATATACTATCCTCTCCATATACAAAGCTTACAAGTAGTGGTAATGAAAATAATATTCCTTCAATTCTTATTAAATGTCCAAGTACATAACCCAGTATTTTATAATTCATACAAATTCCTTACCCTAAAATGTCTTCAATATTATTAAATGATTTATTTAATGTAATAACTACAACCTTGTCGCCATTTATAATATAATCATCCCCTTTAGGTATAATCAATTTATTCTCTCTTATTATAAATGCAATTAGAGTATTTTCCTTGATATTTAAATCCTTTAATGGAACATTATTCATATCAAATTCATCATTTGCTATTTCAAATTCTATGGCTTCTATCTTATCATTTGCAATTCTATATAGAGTTTGAATTTTAGATTTACTTATTTTGGCTCTCGTCCTTATAAATTCTACGATTTTATCAGCAATAACCTTTTTAGGAGATATTGTCGTTCCTAATTCCTTTAATTCAATCATTTCCAAAATTCTTGTTCTATCCACTTTTGTAATGGTTCTTTGAACGCCCTTTTGTTTTGCAAATATAGAGGATATAATGTTTTCTTCATCAATTCCAGTCATAGAAATAAAAGTATCAAAATTTTCTATTCTCTCCTCTTCTAAAATATCTTGATTCGTTCCATCTTCTTTTATTATATCTGCATCTGGAAAATTAAAGCTTAAAAATTCAGCTATTTCCTTTTTTCTTTCTATTACCTTTACTTGAAATTTGTGTAACAATAGATCTTCAAGTAAATAGTATGAAATTCTTCCTCCACCAATTATCATAATCTTGTTGGCTTTATCTCTATTGTCTATAAAACCAAAAAACTCATTTAATGCTTCATGTTCTCCTAGAACATATATAATATCCCCTTCTTTTAATACAAAATTACCATTTGGTATATATACTTCATCATCTCTCAATATGGCACATACTAAAATATTTCTACTTATTTTATTTTGTACTTCCATTAATGACATATTATTTAATATATTTCCTGCTTTTGATTTGAATTGAACCATATTTATTTTTCCATGAGCAAATGTATCAACATTTAATACATCTTTATAATTCAATATTCGAGCTATTTCTCTAGCCGACTCCAACTCTGGATTTATCATTAAATCTATTTGCATGGTTTCACTCATAAATTCTACATGAGTTGAGTATTCAGGGTTTCTTACCCTAGACACAGTATATTTTGCCCCTAATTTCTTAGCCATTACGCAACATACCATATTTAACTCATCTTGGTTTGTAACGGCGATAAAGATATCACATCTGTCTATTCCAGCCTCTTCAAGAACATATGCATCAGTGCCGTCACCATTTATTCCATTAATATCATGATAATCAAGAACTCTTTTTAAGACTTCTTTATTTGTTTCAATTAAAGTAACATCGTAGCCTTCTGTAGATAGATCGTGACAAAGATATTCTCCAACCTTTCCCGCTCCAACAATTATTATATTCAACCCTATTCTCCTCCAATTATATGCCTACAGATTTTTTTGCTAATATATCTGCTTCTTCGTTATATTTATCTCCTGTATGTGCCTTTACTTTTATAAAGACAACATTTATTTTCTTTTTTAATATATCAAAATCCCTCTTGTAATTTTGGGTTAATTCATTATTTGTTTTCCAATTTCCCAAAGCCCAATTACTTATTCCTGTATAATCATAATGAATGTATATTTTTTTAAGACCATATTCTATTGCTTTCTCCATTACAAAAAGAGATCCAAAAACCTCTCCTGTAACATTTCTAAAATCTGCATAGTCTTCATTTTCTACAACTTTGTAGTAATCTTCTTTGCCCTTATTTGTAAATAACACAGCTCCAAAACCGCATTTTTTCGTACTTACATTATAACTTCCATCTACATATGCAACAGCTTCATCTTCTGACAAGTTTTTTAAATCAAATTCCAAATCTTTTACTTTGTCCCCTTCTATAAAACTTTCTGCTTCTTTTATAGACTCAAATTTCTTATAAACTGCTCCCTTGTACCCTATAACCTGCTTTTTACAATCTTCCCAGTTAAAATATATTCCAGGTACTTTACCATCTTTAACTGCGTAATAATATTTTTTCGCCATTATGAATGTGCCAATCTGCTTGCTGCTGCCGCTGCTATTGCAGCAATTATATCATCTAAAAAAGTATTTACCTGATTATTTCTTTTATTTCTATCTAAATCATCAATTATTCCAATTTTTTTCTTGTCTAAATATCCAAAGTTAGTAAAACCTATGGAACCATATATATTTACAATAGATAGTGGTAAAATCTCATCTATTCCATATAGTCCCTCATCATCTTTTATAATCGATAGTAAAGGCTCCTTTATTAAATCCTTTTCTGCTAATTCATCTAAAGCAATTCCCGTTAAAATAGCATGGCATACCTCTCTTTTCCTTAATACAGCCTCTATATTCTCTAGACAAATATCTATTTCTAAGTTTTTAATATAATCCCTTTGTAGCTCTAAAACTATGTAAGCAATATCTGTTATTTCAACACCTCTATTAAATAAAGCTTCTTTAGCAGCCTTATTTAATTCCTCCATAGTATACTTACTATTTATTAATTTATTATTCATTTATCTATCCTTTATTTTATTAATTTTAACCATACATTCTTATTTTATTATATGTATTAAGAATTTGAAAGAAATAATGGTATAATTTAAATTGAAAATACAATTATGGAGGTCAATTATGTTATTATGGATAGATTTTACATGTCCTTTTTGTTATATTGGAATGAAAAGATTATTTTCTGTTATAGAGGATAATAATTTAAACCCTAAACTAGAAATACAATCTTTTCTGTTAAATCCTGATTTAAAGGGCAAACAGGATTATATTAAGTCACTAAGTGAAAAATATAATGTTTCTTACGAAAAAGCTACTGATATGGTATTAGGAGTTGTTAACCTTGCTTTAGAAGATGATATAAAATTAGATTTTAATGATTTACGTCTTGTAAGCTCTACAAATGCTCATATATTAGCTAAATATTATGAAAACGACGAAAAGTATTATGATTTGATTATTAAGATATTTGAAAAATACTTTATGGAAAAGAAGAATATTAACAATATAAATATACTTGAAGAAATAGTAAGTGAATTAGGATTAAGTGAAATAAATATTAAAGAAATACTTGTAGATGATAAATTTATTAATGAAATAAATGCTGATATGTATCAAGCTTCAACATTTAAAGTAAGTAGTACTCCTACTATAGTTCTTAGAAACGGCAAAAAATACGTAGGTTCAAGAAGTAGTGAAAGTTATTTAAAGATTCTTGATGAAGATAAAGGTCTAGAAGAGTAATGAAAAATATAGAACTCAATAATGGAATTTCCATTCCCTCTATAGGTATTGGAACTTACAAGGTTACAAACCAAAATGATATGAACAATCTTTTATCAACTTCATACGAAGCTGGATATAGAATGATAGATACAGCTTCATATTATAATAACGAGAATTTAATAGGAAATTTCTTTTCAAACAATAATAATATAAGGAAGAATTTTTTAGTAGGAAGTAAAGTTTGGCCAATTGATTTTGATCCTGATAATACTAAAAGATCAATTGAAGACTCTTTAAATAGTATGAAATTAGACAGCTTGGATATAATGTTTTTACATTGGCCAAGTAAAGGATTTTTGGAATCTTGGAAAATATTGGAAAGTTACTATGAACAAAAGGTTTTAAAAACAATTGCAGTATGTAATTTCAATGAAAACCATATGGAAAAATTACTTAATTCTGCAAATATTCAACCTGCCATAAATCAAGTTGAGTTACAGCCATATCTAACTCAAAAAAATCTAATTGAATACTTAAGTAGAGTAGGTGTTAAGGTAGAAGCTTGGTCACCTCTAGGAAGAGGTGATAAGGAATTGTTTAATGAAGATATTTTAATGAAAATTTCTAAAAAGTATAACAAATCAGTTCCACAGATTATTTTAAAATGGCATCTTGAAAAAGGTAATATAATAATTCCAAAATCTATATCACCTACTAGAATAAAAGAAAATATTGATTTATTTGACTTTAACTTGTCCAATGAAGAAATAATAGAGATAGATAGTTTAAATAAAGATAAAAGATTTTCTCAAGACCCAGGAAATGAATCTTGGTTAGAAGAAATAAGAAACGGTTAGGTGGAAAATGTCAGATTATATAGTTGGAAGAAATGCTGTTTTAGAACTTTTAGATTCCAATAAAGTTGAAATACTATATGTACAAAATGGAAATTTAAAAGGCTCCATTGAAAAGATAGTAGGAAGAGCAAAAGCTAATAAAGTAATAATAAAATATGTAGATAAAAATAAATTGGACAATATGTCTGAAGGAATTCCTCATCAAGGTGTGGCAGCATTAATGCTAGAATATGAATATTCCTCTGTAGATGATATTCTTAATATTGCCTACGAAAAAAACGAGGATCCTTTCATAGTTGTTTTAGATGAAATTGAAGATCCTCATAATTTAGGAGCAATAATCAGAACTGCTGAATGTGCCGGAGTTCATGGAATAATCATTCCTAAAAGAAGGTCTGCAACGGTTAATTCCGTTGTGTTCAAATCCTCTGCTGGTGCTGCAAACTATTTGAAAGTAGCTAAGGTTACGAATATAACCGAAACTATAAAATATTTAAAGAGCAAGAATATTTTTGTATATGGTACAGACGGTGACGCAAAATCATATTATAACGAAACCAATTTAACGGGACCCATTACCATAGTAATTGGAAATGAAGGCAAAGGAATTTCACAATTGGTTAAGAAAAACTGTGATGACCTTGTAAAAATACCTATGTATGGAAAAATTAATTCTTTGAACGCTTCTAATGCTTCTGCTATTGTCCTATATGAAGTAGTGAGACAGCAGAATGAAAAAAAATAAGTATCTATTTGTAGATGGATATAATATTATAAATAGTTGGCCAAGATTAAACACTATAAAAGATGAAATTGGACTAGATGCTTCAAGGGATGAATTAATAAACATACTATCCGAATATCAATCATTGTCCGATGAGAAGATAATACTTGTCTTTGATGCATATCTTGCAAAGGGTAAAAGAAGTATTGGAGAAAAGAATGTAAAAAATATTGTCGTCTATTATACAAAGGAAAAGGAAACTGCCGATGAGTATATAGAAAGGCTTTTGGATAGAATTGGTAAAAAGGATATTGTAAGGGTTGCAACATCAGATGGATTAATACAGCAGACCATTCTAGGGCGAGGAGGAACAAGACTTTCCTCAAATGAATTATATCTTGAATATCAAAGTTTAAAAGGACAAATAAAAAGACTTGAAAGAAGTTCTAGAACATATAGTTCTAAAAATTTAGTGACTATGAACGAAAAAAATATCAATAAATTGGATTTATTGATAAATGATTTAGAGGATTAAAAAAATTAGGTTTATAATTTATAAACCTAATTTTTTATTATCTTATGCTCTCTTTAGCTTTCTTGACATTGACAAAGATTTTGTTAAAATAACGCCCATTACGGTGTTTACTAATGATGTTGGCACAACAACTGTCAATATAAGAGTAAGCAATTGTTCACTCATACTTGGGTTGAAAATTAAAACTGCCATTGAAATAAACACGACTCCACTTACTAAAGTCCCTATTAAAAATAATGCACCTGATTTTACCGTATTTAATTCAAAGTTAAATACTAATTTATAGATTAAATATATTACAATTCCTGAAACCATCTTATCGAAAATGGAAGGTATTTGACCTCCTGGGAATTTTGTAGTTAACATTGCTAAAATTCCTGCTGCAAAGGAAATAACAACTGCCGATGAAAATTTCTTAGTAATAAAAATAGCTAAAAACATTGTAGCTAAAAGCACATCTGGTGTAACACCTAGTATAGGTGGCATAATATAATGTAATATTGTTCCTAAAGCAAGTAATACTGCTGATAATACCATATCTTTTGTTTTCATAATCAATTCTCCTTTAATTTATATATAATACTTAGTCTATTTTCTCTTTATTCCTATTTTTAATTTTATAACTCTCTCTTCAAGTCATTTAATCATCTCCAAATATATATTTAATTTTGTAATTGTTTGATTTTCTTATAAAGAAATCTATGTATTTTATAAAATTTTACTAAAGATTTCCACTAGATAAATAAAAAAACACCTACTCCTTAAAAGGAGCAAGTGTTAACTCGCGGTGCCATCCCAATTTATGTAATATAAAAATACATATCTCTTTTCGAATACTATCATATCCTATCCCTATAAGGTGAGAACCACCCTCCAGCTACTATAATTCACCTTTGATCTACTAGACCCATTCATAAAATTCTTCATGAAAATTTTCACCAACCATTTTCTCTCTACAAATTCAAACTTTACTACTCTCTCTAGATTAGACTTTATTTTCTATTTCTTAAACTATACTCTTTTATTTAACCTTTGTCAAATTATATTTATATTTAAAAAATTGACATTATAAAAAGTTATAGTTATAATTATTTTACTTGCTCTCTTAGCTCAGTAGGTAGAGCGCTTCCATGGTAAGGAAGAGGTCGCCGGTTCAATTCCGGCAGTGAGCTCCATGACACCTTTTGGTGTCTTTTTTTATATTTTACTATATGAAACAATATTCGCTATTGTGATAAAGTAAATTTTCTTATATAATTTAAGATATTTGAATAATATTTTAGGGGTGAATAATTTGAAAGGAACTATCGTTTATAAGATTCTAAAGGATCACCTTTTAGAAGGTAATCTAGAAATTGGAAAAGAAATAGCCATAAAATTAAACCAAACACTGACACAGGATTCTACAGGTACAATGGTTTATTTACAATTGGAGGCTATGGACGTTAATGGTATTAAAACAGATCTTTCTGTAGCATATATTGATCACAATACTATTCAAGCCGGTTTTGAAAATGCTGATGATCATGAATTCATAAGAACTTCCGCTGCAAAATATGGACTTGTTTTCTCAAAACCAGGTGGAGGTATTTGTCATCAAGTACAATTAGAGCGATTTGCTAAACCTGGTGCAACTTTAATCGGGTCAGACTCCCATACTCCCACTGCTGGCGGAATTGGGTCATTGGCAATTGGAGCTGGTGGACTTGATGTAGCCGTAGGAATGGCAAATGGTTACTATTATATAACTGTACCTAAAGTATATAATGTTAAGCTTACTGGAAAACTAAGTGATAAATGTAATGGTAAAGACGTTATTTTAACTGTACTAAAGGAACTATCTGTTAAAGGTGGCGTTGGATATATAATGGAGTATACAGGCGAAGGTGTTAAAAATCTTTCAGTAACAGATAGAGCTACTATTTGTAATATGGGAGCAGAATTAGGAGCTACCACTTCAATATTTCCAAGTGATGAAAACACTTTAGACTTTTTGACTAAACAGAATAGACCTGAAGATTATATCGAATTACAACCGGATAATGATGCTGAATATGAAAATGTACTGGAAATAAATCTTTCCGAAATAGTACCTATGGCAGCGAAACCACATAGTCCAGATAATATAATAAAGGTTGATGACGAAAAAATAAAGGTTGACCAAGTTGCTATAGGTTCTTGTACTAACTCATCATATGCAGATATGATGAAGGTTGCAAAAATTTTAGAAGGAAAAGTAATAGATCCTTCAGTTAGTTTAGTAATAGCTCCTGGCTCAAGTAATATTTTAAGATTGTTAAGTGAAAATGGTGCATTAGCAACCTTTATACAGTCTGGTGCTAGAATTTTGGAATCTGCTTGTGGTCCATGTATTGGAATGGGACAAGCTCCAAAGTCAGAAGGTGTTAGTTTAAGAACCTTCAATAGAAATTTCAAAGGTAGAAGTGGCACTATGGATGCTCAAGTTTACTTAGTTAGCCCTGAAACAGCAGCTGCATCAGCTTTAACTGGATATTTAACAAATCCTGAAACTCTAAATTTAGACTTAAATATAGATGAGCCTGAAAACTATGGTAAAAATGATAGTTACTTTATATTCCCATCTAAAGAAAATTTAGAAAAAGATGTTGTTATGGGACCAAATATTAAACCATTCCCTAAAGCAGTACCTTTAGAAGATAATATATCTAAAAAATTGATTTTAAAAACTGGTGATAATATTACAACAGATGATATATGTCCTTCTAATGCAAAATTACTTCCATTTAGATCAAATATTCCTTATTTATCAGAGTTTTCATTTAAGACAATTGTAGATGATTTCTATAATAGAGCTATAGATAATAATGGTGGAATAATTCTAGGTGGAGATAATTATGGACAAGGTTCTTCAAGGGAACATGCTGCACTAGTTCCTCTATTCTTAGGAGTTAAGGCAGTTATAGCTAAATCCTTTGCTAGAATTCACAGATCCAATTTAATAAATAGTGGAATATTGCCATTAGAGTTTGTAAATAAAGATGATTATGATAAATTAGATGAATTTGATGAATTGGAATTAAGTAATACAATAAAATCAGTTGAAAACGGAACCCCAATAATTTTAAAGGATAAAACCAAGAACTTAGAAGTTCCCGTTATCTTCAAAGGATCTCCTAGAGAAATTGATGTTGTATTAAATGGCGGATTTTTAAATTACGCAAAGAATAATAAATTAGAGGTGTAAAATGCATACGGTTACAATGTTAGAAGGCGACGGTATAGGCTTAGAAATATGTGCTTCCTTAAGGAAGGTTTTTAGAGCGGCTAATGCTGGAATTAAATGGGAAATCTATGAAACTGGAGAGAAACATTTTAAAAAACATAACGAATTGATTTCCGAAGAATGTTTTTATAGTTTGGAAAAGAATAAAGTTGGTATTAAGGGACCAATGACAACACCTATTGGAACGGGTTTTAGATCTGCAAATGTCTATTTAAGAAAAAAATATGATCTTTATGCAAATGTTAGACCTGTTAAATCCTTAGGTACAGTAGAAAGACATTTTGACAATATAGATATAACTATTTTCAGAGAAAATACTGAAGATCTATACCAAGGTATAGAAGAAATGAAAGACGAAAATACTGCAGTAAGTTATAAGATTATATCAAAAGAAGGATCTAGAAGAATTGCCGTAGAAGCCTTTGAATTTGCAGTAAAAAATAATATTGATAAAGTTACCGTTGTAACAAAGGCAAATATTATGAAATTAACAGATGGTATGTTCTTGGATATAGCTAGAAAAGTTGCAAAAAATTATCCTAGTATAGAATTAGAAGAGGTTTTAGTGGATAATATGGCAATGCAACTTGTTATGTACCCTGAAAAATATAAATTGATATTGACTCAGAATCTATATGGCGATATATTATCAGATCTTTGTGCAGGACTAGTAGGCGGTTTAGGATTAATTCCAGGAGCCAACATAGGTAAGGATTTAGCAATATTTGAACCAGTACACGGTTCAGCACCAGATATTGCTGGAAAAAACTATGCTAACCCTACTGCTTTAATATTAAGTGGATGCTTAATGTTAGAATATTTAGGTGAAATTGAAATATCAAATAAAATCAAAAATGCTATTAATAAAACTCTAAGTGATAAAAATAACTTTACTCGTGATTTAGGAGGAAGTAAATCCACTGAGGAATTTACAGATGCAATAATATCAAATCTATAGGAGGAAATTATGGTTGTAGATAATTCTAATATAAAATCAATAAATGAAATTGAAAATAATCTATTGCGAATGTTAGATGAAAATACCTATATTGATCCAAAGCTATACTCAAAATATAATGTCAAAAGAGGATTAAGAAACGCTAATGGCACTGGGGTATTAGTTGGTATTACAGGTATAGCAAATGTTGTAGGCTATAAAATACAAGATGGTGTTAAAATACCTACTGATGGAGAATTATTATATCGTGGAATACCTTTAACTGAACTAGTTCAAGGTTTTCAAAAAGATGACCGTTTTGGGTTTGAAGAAACAGCATTTCTTCTTCTATTAGGAGAACTGCCTTCAAATAACAATTTGGATGAATTTAAAAAAGTATTCAATTACAACCTAACCTTTCCTAAATTTTACAAGGAAGATCATATAATTAAATTTCCAAGTAATAATATAATGAATATGTTGCAAAAACAGGTTTTAACATTGTATAACTATGATAAACTCGCTGAGGACACATCATTGGTGAATACATTTAAACAGTCATTAAGTCTTATTGCTAAATTACCAGTTCTAATGGCATATTCCTACATGGCTAAGAAGCATTACTATGACAACAAGTCACTAGTTCTACACAGACCTTTACAAAATGCATCTATTGCAGAAAATATACTTCATATGTTGAGAAATGATAGCTCCTTTACCAAAGATGAAGCTAGACTGCTGGACTTATGTCTTGTGGTTCATGCAGAGCATGGTGGTGGAAATAATTCAGCCTTTGCAACTCATGTAGTATCATCTACTGGTACTGATACCTATTCTGCAATTGCAACTGCTATTGGTTCTTTAAAGGGCCCTAAGCATGGTGGTGCAAATATAATGGTTAGAGCAATGGTAAATGATATAGTTGAAAATTCCAATTGGGAAAATTATGATGACCTTTCCAATTATATTGATAAGATTTTAAATAGAGAGGCATTTGATAAAAAAGGACTTGTCTATGGTATGGGTCATGCAGTTTACACAAAATCGGATCCAAGAGCAGTTTTATTAAAAGAAAAGGCTAGAGAGTTAGCAGCTTCAAAAGGATATTTGAAAAAATTTGAATTACTTGAAAATATAGAGAAATTAACAATAGAAAAATTCAAAGCAAGAAAAGGCGAAAACTTTGAACTATGTGCAAATGTTGACCTTTATGCAGGACTTGTTTATGAAATGTTGGGAATAGAACCTGAACTATACACTCCAATATTTGCCGTATCTCGTATGGCTGGCTGGTGTGCTCATAGATTGGAACAAATTAGAGATGAAAAGATTATGAGACCTGGTTATATATCCATATCTGATAGACAAGAGTATATTAGTCTTGATAAAAGAAATTAGTAAAACCTATAGGCATTTAAGGCCTATAGGTTTTTTTATTACCATCTTAGTAATTGAATTTTAACCTTCTATCCAATTTAAATTTCTTTCGTTTAGAATTTCCTTCACAGATATATATGTTTTTTCTCTTTAAATCATAAATAGAAGACCAAATGGTATCCATTCCCTTTCTTCTATCGTATTGACACATTAAACCATAATCCCCTTTTAATAATTTAAATACATTCTCCACCTCTATCATAACCATAGTATTGCCTATAAAGGAATATCCATTATCCAGTCTATAATAAGGAGAATCACATAATTTCTCTATTTCAATTAAAAAGTCTGAATTTCTACCAAGTAATATTTCGTCACCATTTTTTATAGCTACTACATAACAGTAATTATTATATGTAAATATATACATAATTGTTAAAATGAAAATATAGAATCGAACTCTTCCTTTAATTCGTTGGAAAATCCTTCACTTAATTTTAGACTAATATTATTCTTTTTAAGTCTACTTCCATATTTAAATCCTGCTTCATAATGATTTCCCTTCCACCTTGAATGATACATATAATCACCTTTGTCTTAATTTTCACAGAATAAAAATTTTATGTCAACAAATAAAAAAATACATTTAGATTTCTTCTAAATGTATTTTTAAGCTAATTAAAATATTTTTTAAAATTCTTCTGTAACTTTTGTTCTTTAAATCCAACTCTTTCATAAAATTTATGTGCATTTAAACGACTACTTCTAGTTACTAGCCTTAGACCTGAATATTCTTCCTTAGCTAATGATTCAATTTTTGAAATTAATGCTCTTCCAATACCAATATTTTGATATTTCGGAAGTACGGCTAATGCCATAATATCCATTAAAGATTTTTGATACAGACTTTCATACCCATGTCCTTGAATATAACCTACTATATTCTTATCAATTTCGGCTACTAAGACAATATATGACTTATCGTTTAATATTCTATCCAGTTTTTTCTCTATTTCCTCAACAGAATATTCATATCCTAAACCATACTTAGTTATTTCGTAAATAGATTTAGCATCTTCTAATGAACCTTCCCTAATTTTGATTTCCATATTCTATTTTCTAACTATTTCCACATCATATCCGTCTGGATCAGTTATAAAATAAAATTTCGGTTCATTTTGGTCTGATAATCCACTTAGTTTTGTAACTTTATATCCCATTTTTTCATGTTCTGCATGAGCTTTTTCCAAGTCTTCAACCTCATATGCTATATGACTATATCCGTTGCCTAATTCATATGGTTCATGACCTTCGTTATATGTTAACTCCAATTCATGTCCACTTTCTTCATCGCCTAAATAAACTAGACTAAATTTATCCTCTGGATAATCCCTTCTACTTGTAACTTTTAACCCTAATGCCTTTTCATAAAAATCTATTGATTTTTCTAGGTCGTAAACTCTTATACATGTGTGTATTGCTTTCATTTTCATAAAATTTCCTCCTATTTTAATTTTATTAACAAACTGTTTCCAGTACCTATATTCCTATAGGTCGTACCCCAGTCTACCATCCACTTCTTCTCGTCTTCGTCATAATCAAAATGAAATCCTATTTTCTTATCCTTATGTTCTTCCATCTTTTCTTCATCTGCTTCTTCATCACTTGAAAACTTTCCTTCTTTATAGCTTAAAAATCCTCCTATATAAGCATCACTTCCATACTCTGATATATTCACCTCAAATGAATCTATATCCAGTAAAAATGACAAATAATCCCTAATATAGTATTGACCGTAACCTATATTATCCTTTATCCACCCCATTACATTATCTAATGTCTTTCCACCTAATGTAGTTATCATATTTATGTCTGAATTTTTAAAAGCTTGCTCATCCTCTGATAATGTCTGTCGTATTAAACCAACGAAATATTCCAAGTAAATACGATTGTTATAGTTCACCTTTAAGTCAACTGTACCATTTGTATTGATTAACGCCATGGAATCCGATAGAGCATAACCTATTGAAGTCCTATCTACCACTGCTATGGAATCTTTATCTGTTATGTTCTTTGACTTCATATTGTTGAATTCCTCTACGGTTACTCCAGTATTTTTCCCATTTATAAATACTACTGAAGATTCTGGTGCATTTTTTATATTTAGTTTGTAGTCTCCTTCTTCTAATACATATTTGCCATTTTTTATTTTAAGACTATTATAATCAGTTACCATATTGTAATTGGTACTATTATTTATATACTTTATCTCTACAGAACCCTTAAACTTTAAAAACTCATAAGAGCAATCAAACTCATATATTCCTGGAATCAGATACATACTCTTTGCTTTTATCTTCTTATCTCCAATTACAATTTTTTTATCTAAATTACTATCATCATTTAATTTCAATGGAGTAATCTTTATTTTATAATCTTTCTTAAAAATTCCACCTTCATCACTTTTAATTATTCCTATTAAATTTTTACTAATAAATTCTTTGTCTTTTTTAAAAGATTTTATATCTTCATCTAAAGATTTAACTATACTGTTCTTAAACTCTTCATTGCTTTTATATAGATTTATAAAATTATTTAGGGATTCAATTGAAAACTCTTTATCTCCTCCATCTATTATTACAAGGCTTTTTAATTTTTCTATATTTTCTTTTTCTATTGATGATATAAAATCCTGATTTATATTATTTAAATTATCGCCTGAATTAACAATTTTAAATATAAATACTGAAAATATTATGATTACTATGGGAATAATAAAAAATAAAGGATTTATTTTTTTTATATTATTCAATAAATTAAATGTTTTTCTATTGTCTTTTTCATTATTATCTTCTGCTTTTACATTTTTATCGTTCTGTTTTACTTCTTCTTGTTTTTCTTTTATTTTCTCATCTTTTCTGATTATAATTTTTCTACCATGAAGTGGATCATCTTTTTTACCACCATATTTTTTAAAGCTGATATTTTCTTTTTCCTTTTTAAAAGTATTATTTTTACTTTCCTTTAATATCTCCTTAAAATTCATATTTTCATCTTCTACTTTATGAAAATCCAAACTCTCAAGTAATTTTCCAATATATCCTTTTTCTGTTGGTTTCTTATCATTATTTTCTGGCAGCTAAATCACCTCTACTATTCTATTTCATTTCCTTTATTCTTTTTTTATAAATATAGAAGATTACTGAAAATAATACTATAAAAATCAATACAATTATAGAATATTCTTTAACAATCACTTCTATATACTTCCAATTATCGCCTAAGTAAACACCAATATATGTAATAATACTATTCCAAATAAGGGATCCTATGCCAGTATATATACAGAATTTGAAAATATTCATCCTAAACATACCTGCTGGTATCGATATTATAGATCTTACTATTGGTAGCATTCTACAGATAAAAACCGATATACTCTCATATTTCAAATAGATATTTCTACCCTTTCTTAAACTATTTCCGTCAATTTTCAAAACCTTATTCTTACTTCTAAGAAATTTTTTTATTATATCACTATTTATAAAATACCCTATATAATATAAAATAATTGCACCAACTACGGAACCAATAGTAGCCGATAACACAACTCCAATGAATTTTAAACTAGTTGATATTGTAAAAAAACCCCCTAGACCAAGTATTATCTCTGAAGGTATTGGAGGAAATATATTTTCAATTAATATTAGAAAAAAGATTCCAAAATATCCATAATTTTCAATAAATTCTATTATAAAACTCTCCATTGTACTCACCTTTTTTAATTATATCATAGAATAAAAAACGGAGTGATCCATCACTCCGCTTTTCCTTCTTTTTTCGATTTAGCTTTTTTCAACCTAAAGAATTCCTCAATATCCTTCTCCTCAAGAATTTCTTCAGTATTTTTAATTATTTTCTTGTATTTTGGTATTTGTATCTTATCTAAAGCATTGGCTCTTTTTTGAGTTTTTTTAATCTCCCTAGCTAAATTGTACACTGCATTTTCTATTTCTGCTAATTCATAAATAGTTTTTCTTACTTTATTAAATTCTTTTATAGCCTTGTCAAATGCTGGATTGGTATTATACATTCCAAAGTCTATATATAATTCTTCATCTTCTTCATATATTATTTTAGGTACCATTGCTCCCATTACGGACTTGTATATAATATCATAATCCTTCTCAAGCATTATGCCTTGGGATATATTATTTAAATTCTCCCTACCCATTGTTATTGTAGCTTGAGCTAAAAGAGTATATGCATTAGCGAATTCACCGGCAATTCTACTTTGTAATTCCTTTGATCTATCTACTAATGACATCATCTCCTTAATCAACACAATTCTTTTTCTATCCAAAAGATTATATCCCTTTTCTGCAAAGTTTAAAGTCTTCTTTACCTTTATTAAATTTCCTTTTGTTGGTGTAATTTTTACTGCAGCCATAATTCACCTACTTAAAATACTTTTCTTTTAATTTAGGGTTAATTCTATCTAATTCCTCTTCTGGTAAAATCTTTACAAGACTCCAAGCTAAGTCCAAGGTTTCATAAATAGTACGATTTTCATATAAATCCTGTTTTATAAATCTATTTTCAAATTCTGTTCCAAATTCCATATATTTTCTATCCGTTTCAGAAAGATCATCGGCACCTATTATTTGAGCTAAATCCCTAACCTCTTGAACTTTTGAATAAGCTGAAAAAAGTTGATTTGCTATATCTTGGTGGTCTTCTCTTGTATATCCTTCGCCAATACCATCTTTCATAAGTCTTGATAAGGAAGGTAATATATCTACTGATGGATAAATATCCTTTTGATATAAATCCCTTGATAATGTTATTTGTCCTTCAGTAATATATCCTGTTAAATCCGGTATAGGATGGGTAATATCATCATTTGGCATAGTCAAAATAGGTATTAATGTTAACGATCCTGATGAATCTTTAATCATTCCTGCCCTTTCATAAATAGAAGCCAAATCGGAATACATATATCCTGGATATCCCTTCCTACTTGGAACCTCTTCTCTCAATGAAGATATTTCCCTTAGGGCTTCACCATAACTGGTAATATCCGTCATTATTACTAGTACATGACGATTTTCCTCAAAAGCTAAATACTCAGCTGCTGTTAATGCACATTTAGGAACAATAATTCTTTCCATTATTGGATCATCTGCATAGTTCATAAACATTACTACATTTCCAAGGACTCCAGAATTTCTAAATTCATTTTCAAAATATAGTGCTTCATCATGTTTTACGCCTATTGCAGCAAAAACAATAGAAAATTCTTCCGTTTCATCTCCTATTATCTTGGCTTGTCTAATTATTTGAGCGGCTAATTTATTATGAGGTAGACCTGCACCTGAAAATATTGGCAATTTTTGTCCCCTGATTAAAGTTGCCAAACAGTCTATAGAAGAAATTCCCGTTTGAATAAAATTTCTTGGATATACTCTTGATACAGGGTTAATAGGTCTACCATTTATATTATATGTTTTTGATGAGTAAATATCTCCAAGACCATCTATAGGTTGTCCTATTCCATTGAATTTTCTGCCAAGTACCTCTTTTGAAAGAGGTAGCTCAAAAGGCTTTGCCTTAAATGAAACCTTGGAATTATTGCTACTCATGCCTGTTGTATCACCAAAAACCTGAATAGTAACAGTTGTACCATCAACCTTTACTACTTTCCCTAAGTAATTATCATTTTCAGTTTCAACTTTAACAACTTCATCGAAAAAAACATCTGAAACATTTTCAACTGTTATTAAGGAGCTTTCAATTTTATCCAATTTTATATATTCTTTAAACATGAATTCTCCTTTCTAATATTTCACCAATAGATTGTTGAAATATTCTTTAATCTTATTTTGTAAATCATCTATTCTATTGAAATCATCATTGGGAATATTATATTTCATATTGACTATTTCACTATAAATTTCTCCACTAGCAATTCTTCCAATTGGAATATTCTTCTCAACCGCTTTCAACCCTTCTTCATAGAATATTTCTATGGTCTGAAGCATTTTGTACTGTTTTTTTATAGGTACATAGGTATCTATATCATTAAATGCATTTTGCTGTAAGAATCCAACCTTTATGATTTTAGCTACTAATAAAATCAATCTTTGATCGTCTGGAAGAACATCTTCTCCTACAAGCATTACGATCTCCTGTAATCGGTCCTCTTCAAAAAGCAATTTCAGCATTCTATTTCTTAAAGCAACGACGTCCTCTCCTACTATTTCTTCATAATCATCCCTTAAATCCTCAATATAGCCTGAATATGAGTTAAGCCAATTGATTGCAGGATAATGTCTAGCATATGCAAGTTCCTTGTCTAGTCCTAAAAATACATTTACATGTCTTTTAGTATTTTCAGTAACAGGTTCAGAAAAATCTCCTCCCTGAGGAGAAACTGCACCGATTATTGTTACAGAACCCTCTTTTCCATTTAATGTTTCTACATAGCCAGCTCTTTCATAGAATTGTGCTATTCTTGATGGTAGATAAGCTGGAAACCCCTCTTCTGCTGGCATCTCTTCAAGCTACCCGAAATTTCTCTAAGGGCTTCTGCCCACCTAGAAGTTGAATCAGCCATAATCGCAATATTATAGCCCATATCCCTAAAGTATTCTGCAATTGTTATACCAGTGTATATAGATGCTTCCCTTGCAGCTACAGGCATATTAGAGGTGTTAGCAATTAACACAGTTCTTTCCATTAGTGATTTTCCTGTATTTGGATCTATTAGTTTAGGAAAGTCCTCTAAAACCTCTATCATTTCATTTCCTCTTTCACCACAACCAATATAAACTATAATGTCAGCATCAGAAAATTTAGCAAACTGGTGTTGTGTCATTGTTTTACCTGTTCCAAATCCTCCAGGTATTGCCACTGTACCACCTTTTGCCACTGGAAAGAAAATATCTAGCACCCTTTGTCCTGTAGTTAAAATTTTATTTGCTTTAAGTCTATTCTTAATTGGTCTAGGTTTTTTTATTGCCCATTCTTGAAATAATTTCAATTCATGTTCAATATTATCTTCATCTATTAATACGGCAATTACTTCATTAATATTATATTTTCCATCTTTAATTGTATTCTTTATTCTTCCTTTCAATCCAATAGGAACCATTATTTTATGTGTGATTATTTCAGTTTCTATAACCTCTGCAATAATTTCTCCACTATTAACAAAATCTCCATCCTTCACGATGATTTTAATATCCCATAATTTTTCTTCATTTAAAGAAATAAGGCCTACTCCTTCAGGAATAAATGTTCCATAATCCTCTCTTAGTCTTTTTAAAGGTCTTTCTATTCCGTCAAATATATTTCCTAGAAGCCCTGGTCCAAGTTTTAAAGAAAGGGGTTTGTTAGTGAGAATTATTTCATCAAATGCTCTTAATCCTTTAGTTTCCTCATAAACTTGAATTATACCCGTTCCATCTTCAACGGATATAACCTCACCTATTAATTTTTTATTGCCAACCAATACCATTTCCTTTACTTGAAAGTCTTCCATATTATTACCAATAATAACAGGTCCATTTATCGATTGTATAACTCCATTTATATTATTCAATTTCTGCACCTACTTCATTAATAAATTCTTGTACGACTAAACCTATAGAATTTCTCTTTAAATCTATTAAATTCTTAATGGTATTATTAAAAATAGTGTTATCTCTTTTATTAACGATTTTAAATCCACCGATTTCCTTACTATCCAAAGTATGAAAATTACCTTTAATTCCAGTAGATAAAAGTTTTTCTTTATCTTTATCAGAAATATATACTATATTGTCATCATCTTCTAAATATTTGGATATTTCCTTTTTGAAAATTTCAAAATATTCTTCTTCTTCCATTTTTAACTTATATTTTTCTATTAGAGATATGGCTAAATCATCAATAATATCCTCTCTTAATTTCAATAATCTCTCTCTGCCATTATTCTTTATAATCTGAATTTCTTCATTTGTCTTTATATCAATTTTACGTTTTTCTTTTAAAATGTTTTTTTATTTTTTTCTCTTATTTCCTCTTCATAATTTAATATGTTTTTTGATAATTCCTCATCATATGCTTTTAACTTATTTTCATATTCAGAAGATATTTTATCAAAAGTTATTTTTTTGAATAGGTCATATTTATTCTCAAGTAAAAGCATCTTTATCTCCTAATCAATTTTCACTCCTAGAGATTCCTTTATATTTCTCATTATAAAGTTTTCATCCCTTAATCCATCTTCTCCAGGTATGGTTACAATCAATGGCAATACCCCCTTATCCCTATGCGAGTTTACAACGCTGGCTAATATTTTTTCCGTATCTTCCGTTAAAATTATAGTTCCAATATTTTTATTCTTAATATTTTTTAGAAAAATATCCTTTAAAGTATTTTCATCTTTGGAATATTCACCATTTAAACCGGCTAATTTCATTCCTTGAACCACATCGTATTCATTGGATATAACAATACTTTTCATTTTATAATTTTCCCAATATCATAATGGAGATTACAAGGCCATATATTGCAATACCTTCTGCTAAACCAACATATATCAATGTTTTTCCCAATAGGGATGAATCTTCTGAAACAGCTCCTAAAGCCGATGAACCTACAACACCTACTGCGTAGCCTGTACCTATTGTAGCAAGACCTGTAGAAATAGCTGCTGCAAGTAAACCCAATCCATTAACCTCTTTTATACCTGTTGTTGCTGCTAATGATGAAGAAGGTGCAATTAATACTATTGCTGCTAAAAGTAAAGGTACAAAACCAAATAAATTTATCTTTAATGCTTTTTTTAATCGCTTTTTAGAATTATCCGTATTTCTATATAGTAGATAAACTCCTGAACTAATTGTAAGTAATACAACTATTACTGTTGATGCTAAAATAATATACATAATATCCTCCTAAAATCTATTTTTACTTGCTATAAATTCAACGCCGTCGCCTTTATAGTATTGACTAAACATTTCATAATATTCAAGTCTTAAGGACTGTATGAAGACTATTAAACCTTCAAGGCCTATAATTAAAATATTCCCAAATATCATCATTACAATATTTCCTACTGAAGACCCCATCATCTTACCAATAGTGCTAAATGCTAAAAACAATCCAACATGGTTTATTGCAAATGCACCAACCCTTATAAAAGAAATAGTACCGCTAAAAATTGAAATCAATGTTTCAATAATGGAAAAACTACCTTCTATATAGTAACCAGAAGGATTTTCTCCTCCATATAAATCATTTTTCTTCATTATCTTACATATTAAAGGTCTTTTAAATACCATTAATAATATAGAGATTGCTATTAATATAATATTTAATGACATTGGTAAAATTCTTATTTTCAATACAATATTTACAACTACCATTAAAAGTAACATATATAGTATAAAACCGGTGATTCCCTTTTCTCCAAAGGCCAATTCTTCAATATTTTTTTCTTTGTATAAATTATATATTCCTATTCCATATGACATAAATAAAAGTATTACGCCTAAAATTATCGCCATTATTAAAATAGTATTTATATTTTCATAAGGTCTTATAAATAATGCTAGAATTATATCTTCCATTCCGAAAAATGAACCATATAATATACCAAAAATCACAGAACTTAGACCAAGTCTTTTTAAAAGACCACCAAATTCCTTATTCATAACCTTTGATACGAAAAACCCTCCAAGTATAAAAACCAATGCTTGACCAACATCCCCAAACATAGCTCCAAATAAAATCATATATGTTATAGCAAAAAAAGCCGTTGGGTCAATTTCGTTATAATTTGGCGTACCATACATCTTTACTAACAACTCAAAGGGTTTAAAGAAAAAATTATTTTTCAATTTTGTCGGCGGTGTAATATAATCCTCTTCATCCATATTGTTAAACTGTATTGTTAGTTCGTATTTCTCTTCTAATTCATTTTTTAATTTCTCACTATCACCATTTCCTATCCATCCAGCCATATAGAAATAATGGTCACTAATTGCAATTTTATTTTTGAAGGTCTCTAAATTTAACTTATTATATTCTCTAGTAAGTAATTCCTTTAGAGAATTATAATTATTTCTTTTTATATCATTTAGACCTTCTATTATTTTTGTTCTTTCATCTTTTAATCTCTTAACCTCAATATCCAATCCATGTGTTATTTCAACGGGAGTACCTTCATATTCCTGAGGTAAAACATTTCATGAAAATTTAAACTCTTTAAATTCCTATTAATATCTACTTCCATTTCTGTTGGATATATAAATAAATAGACTTCTCCTTCAGTTGAAGAACTTAAATGGAAAATTGCAGCAAATATATTTTCATAATTTCTTTTAAT
>CAYFSP010000008.1:0-47646 GCA_964345925.1 uncultured Gallicola sp.
TTTCTTTTAATATTTCAAAAAAATCTTCAAGCTTAATTCCTTCATTTATCATCTGGTAAAAATCTTCTCTAATTATAAAGCTATCCTTATTTATATTATGATTGTCGGTTAAAATACCTCTTACAGTCTTCTTAATATCCTCTATATAATATTTATCTAAAATAAAATCTAGTATGTCTTTATAATTTGATGACAAATATGGTTTAAGCCTATTTAACAAAGATAATCTCCCTTTTTCAAACTAAGTTCCACTTCACTTGGAAAACTTTGTTCTTTATTATCAATTAAATTTTTATTAAATAAAAAGTTTTTAATATCTTTAAAGGAGTTTAAATTTAATATTTCATCATATTCATCATTGTTTAGTAAACTTTTCTTCATATGGGAAATCTTTGTATTTACTGCAGAAAAATCTTTTGTTGATCCCATCTAATCACTACCTTCTAGAAAATATTCGTCAAATATTTTACTTAACAATCTTTCCTTATTCTCTAAATATTTTTTGTTTACTTCATCATATTTTCTATTGGTCAAATCATGTTCGCGATTTTTAAATTCCTCTACCATCTCTTTTGACTTTAAAATATAATCATTTTTTTCTCTTAAAAAATCTTCTTCATATTTTTTTCTTAATCTTTCTTCCCTATCTTTATAATCTAAATTTTTTATATTTTTCCTGTTGTTAAATTCCTGTTCCAAATCATTGATAGACCTGTCTAACTCAATAATTCTATTAATAAATTCATCCATGAATTTCTCACCTCTTATCTACAAAGGTAATCTTAAACACATTTTTGATTTTTGTCATTTTTGGCAACGTTTTTATATCATATTTTCTTTAATTATTTAATTTTTGCATTTTTAATAATTATACAAAATAAAAAGACTAAGTAAAAAATTTATTTACTCAGTCTTCACACATTATATTACAATATTTAATTTTCCCGTAATCTCTAAATTAATTATTTGTAGAATTATACTTTTTTATATTAATTTCTATTCATTTGATTATATCTATTAATATTTTCTTCGCTTAGGAATTCATATGCTGTATTAATTTTTTGAAACATCTCCGTTGCACCAGGATCTTTATTAATATCTGGATGGTATTGTTTAGCAAGCTTCCTATAAGCCGTCTTTACTTCATATACATTTGTATTCTCTGGTATACCTAATGTTTTGCAACTTTCCTTATACTTTGTCCTAAAGTCGTCTAAAGGATTTGAATATCCCTGATTATAACCACCATAACCCTGTTGTCTGCCATATCCACCAAATTGGCTACCAAAGTCCTCATCATTCATATTGTAGGTACCATAGTAAAAGTTTCCACCACCTTGGTTGAAGTTTTTGAAAATCTCTTCCCAAAAGTCGTTTTGACTTCTCTGTTGTTCTCTTCTTTCTCTTTCTTCTCTTTCCTTAGTATCCTTATAATCCTTTGAAAATTCACTATAGGATTTAAAGTTTTCCTTATTATTTATTAAATAATCACCATAATTTCTTAAAAACTCTATTGCAGAATAGTTAATATATTGTAACCAGCTTACAAATTTTCTTCCAACTATTGGTACCAATACAAAAAACAGCACTACTGGCAATATAAAAGATGAATAGGTTATTAAAGCTCCTCCCATTAAAAATGGAAATATGAACATCGAACTACATCCTAAACCTACTACTAGTAATAAAGCCTTTCCCAATCTTGAAACAACTGAAACTATTGCCTCTAGTCCATTTATTAAACCACCTATTAAGACTTCTAAAAACCTTGCAAATCCTAATATAAATTTCCCCCAAATTTTTTTCATTTACCAAACCTTCCCAAATATTTTTTTATATATTCCCTATCTTCAATAACAAGAGAATAATCATTACATTTAAATTCTATATGATGTCTTAATTCGTGTATTAAAACATCTTTTATTCTTTCCTTAAATTCTTCCCTTGGAAGATGTCCATAGTTTTTCACCAAGGATCCATAATACATTCTTATTAAATTATACATCCTAGTTTTAACATATTCACCATTGATAATCAATGTATTATTTATGCTTTTAGGATGATATTTTATTTCTTCAATTAAAACAATTCCACCATGTAAATCCTCAAAAAGAACCTCTGGTATTGTTGAAGCAATATCTTCAAGCATCTCCTGTACTTCATCTATTATATATGTATTATTTCTATTTTCCATAATCATCTCCAAATATCCATTATTATACCACGAATATTTTAAAATAAGCTTAAAGATTAATTTTAAATTAAAATAATAAGATTAATGATAATATTAATCACTATGGTATAATATCTTAGTAAAGGAGATATTATGATAGAATTTTTAAGATCACAAAATATAAGTAATGAATTAATTGATGAAGTAATCAATTTTAAAAAGAAAAATAAATCGCTACAGTATATAAATAGAATTCCTAATCCCCATTATAAATATTATGGTAAGGAAATTTGGGAACAAGCAATAAGTGGACTATTACAAGGATCAAATATACTTTTAACCGGTCCTAAAGCAACAGGTAAAAATGTTTTATGTGATAATTTAGCTAAACTCTTTGAAAGACCTACTTGGAATATTTCATTTCATGTAAATACTGATAGTACAACTTTAATTGGAACGGACACCTTTAAGGACAATGAAGTTCAATTTAGACCTGGTCCTATTTATGATATTGCCGTAAATGGAGGGTTTGGAATTCTAGATGAGGTGAATATGGCAAAAAATGATTCCGTTGCTGTAATACATTCTTCTTTAGACTATAGAAGAATAATAGATATTCCAGGATATGACAAAATTAAATTAGATGATTCCACTAGATTTATTGGAACTATGAACTATGGATATGCAGGGACTAAAGAATTAAACGAAGCATTAATATCACGTTTTTTGGTTATCGATATGCCAATGACTGATAAGGAAACATTAAAAAATGTTTTACTTACAGATTATAATTTAACCGATTACGCCCTTGATTTATTTATAAACCTTTTTTCCGATTTGCAGGATAAGAGTTTAAATTCAGAAATTTCTTCTAAGTCTATAGATTTACGTGGTTTACTTGCAGCCATTGGAACGATGAAAATAGGTTTAAATGTAAAAAAAGCTCTAGAAATAGGAATAGTCAACAAAACCTTTGATAGTTTTGAACGGGAAATAATTCAAGATATTATCAATAGTTTATTTAAAAATAATTTAACAAGTAAGGATATTTTTAAAGGTTAAAATGGAAAATTTAAATATAAACAGACTAAATAACCTCTCTTGGACCATAGCGAAAAATCATAATTTTATACCTGATTTCAACATCTTTTCATTAGATGAAGATATTAAAATAAATATATATAAATCTTCATTACTAGGATTTAGTTACGGAAAATTTCATATTGAAGAAATATATGCCTATCTTAACTACTTGGTTAAGGACAATCCAAATCCACAGGACTACTATAAAATTACAGAGCTTATTCTAGAGAATTATTTTTGGAATATATATGAATTAAAAAGACCAGGTATTGTAGAATATAGAGATTATACATGTAGAATTAAATTTGATAAATATAAGTTTAGAAGACCAGAAAACCTATCAGAGGAATTGGAGTTTGCTTTTTACAGTAGAAAATCAAAAAAAGTTCCAATAACAAATAATAGAGTTATACTTCTTTTAAATGATATTATGAACAAAGGAGAAATCCATAGTACATCTTCGTTAATACATCTTCTAGACAAAATAATTAAGAATCATTTCCATCTCCATTTAGATTTTAATTATGAGCAAAATTTAGAGAACTCGTTAAAGCAATCTGAAGAAAAGGATAGTAGAGATAGAAATGATGAACCTAAAGTAGAATTTTCACATAATAATCAAGATATTCTCGATAAAGATGAAGTTGAAGCAGCAGAGTTTAATAAATCCAGCTTTCTTTTTGAGGAAAGGGAATTAAATAAAGAAGAAAAAGAAGAAATTATCAATGTAATCGAAAGTAAAAGCAATGATAATTACTTGAAAAATTTAGCTGAAGAGGTTTATGGTAAAAGTATTTTAAATAAAATAAATAATTATAATTTAGAAAAGGAAATCTGTACTGGTATTCATTATAATATACAAATTCTTATAACTAAAGGTGAATACGGTACAAGTTTAAATGAACAATATAGAGAATCTGAAAAAAAATACAACAAAAAAGAAAATTTAGACCATTTCAATAAGAATATATTAATTTATAAAAGATCCATTAGAAAACTAAGAGACGTTTTAAAAAAAGAGTTAATGGCAGATTTAAACGAGAGTAAATTTCTATCTACAAATGGAAGATTGGACTCTTCTCTAATTTGGAAAGTAAAGTATTTAAGTGATAATAAAATATTTTACAAAGAGTTAAAGGACGAATTAGGAACCGTTTCTGTTGATATTCTACTTGATAGCTCTGCTTCTCAAATAGAAAGACAAGAACTTGTTGCTTCTCAAGGGTATATAATTGCTGAAGCATTAACGGATTTAAATATCCCTACGAGAGTAACATCCTTTAATAACTTTTATAATGTATTAATATTAAAATCATATAGAGACTATTTTGATTCCAATATTAAAAACCAAAATATCTTTGAATATAAAGCATCTGGTTCCAATAGAGATGGTTTAGCTATAAAAACAATTAGCCATTATATGGAAAAGACAAATTTTCAGAGAAAGATTTTAATAGTCTTAAGCGATGGCAAGCCAAATGATAAATTAAATTTAAAAATAATTGGAAATATTAATAAAAAATCCAAGGACTATGTAAGGGAAGAAGCCATAAAGGATAGTGCAAAAGAGGTTTTTTTAAGTCGTAATAAAGATAATATAGTACTTGGTGTATTTACAGGTGATGCAAAAGATCTACCTAGTGAAAAAAGGATTTATGGTAATGATTTTGCCTATATTTCAGATATAAATAGATTTTCTGATATTGTTGGAAATTTCATAAAAAATATATTTAAAAACAGTATAGAATAGAGCTCTATACTGTTTTATTTATATTTATGCCAATATTTCGATAACATTTTTATTCGCTGCAGATTTTGCAGGACTATAGCTAAATATAATTCCTATTGAAAGTGAAATTACTAATGCTACTAGTACCGGTCCTGCTTCTATTGAAACAGAGAATGGTAAAAATATTGAAATAATCATTGCTAGTATTAGTCCAAATACATAACCTAGTATTCCACCAAATATTGTTACAATAATTCCTTCTAATAAAAACTGCATGGTTATATTTTTTTTAGTAGCTCCAAGTGCCCTTCTTATACCAATTTCTTTCGTACGTTCCGAAACCGATATAAACATCATATTCATCATACCTATTCCTGCTATAAATAAAGATATTCCTCCTATTAAAGCAATAAACAAGGTAATACTATCTAATACACTTGAAATTCCATCCATTATTTCACCAAGGTCAACATACATATATGTTCCTAAATTTTTCATAGAACCACTGTTATCTAAATATTCTACTACTTTTTCTGAAACTTCTTTTACATTTGCACCTTTACTTAAATAAACTGTTATTGTAGTTGCATTTACTTTTTCTCTATTATAAAAATCATACGTCTCTTTTGGCATATATACATCATATGATGCTCCGAACATCTCCATTTTGCTTTCAAATACGCCTGCTATAGTATAAGATATGCCTTTTATATCTACATTTCTATTAACATAGCTTTTTGTATTTGGAAATAATTTTTCTCCTAAAGAATCACTTATAATTATATCTCTAGTTTTTTTAGAGTTATCTACTGATGTTAGATTTCTTCCTTCTATAATATTTTGATTCGTCGATTTTTCAATTTTAACCATGGAATTGGACTTGTTATCTCTAGTTACAAGTTCTAAACTCACGTCGTCTCCCATTATAGATCCTTGCATATCTTCTATTTTTGATACACCTTGTATCTTCTCTATATTTCTTTTATCATTACTATTAAAAAATTCTATATTCTCATCATCATATAAGCTGAAATCATTTGCTTGAAAAGAAATAGTTGTTGAAAGTTCGTTACTATCTTCACTTGTAAGGCTGTCTACAACGTAATTCTCAAATCCCTGTCCTATAGATATAATTGCGATTACTGCTCCTATTCCTATAATTATACCAAGCATTGTTAATATACTTCTTTTTTTATTTCTTTTTATAGCTCCAAAAGAGTCTGAAAATAATACTGAAAACTTCATTATATATCAAACCTTTCTTCTAAATTTCCATCAACCATAAAAAGAACTTTTGTACAATAAGTTGATAGACTTCTATCATGTGTAACCATAATTACCGTTGTTTTATTTTCTGTGTTCAATTTTTTAAATATATCCATTATCTCCTTCGATGTTACAGAGTCAAGAGCTCCCGTTGGCTCATCTGCCAATATGAATTTAGGATTATGTACTATTGCTCTTGCAATAGCCACCCTTTGTTTTTGTCCACCTGAAAGCTGTGTTGGATATTTGTCTATTTTTTCAGGAATGCCTACACTTTCTAAAGCTTTTAAAACCACTTCTCTAGTCTTCTTTGGATATTTTCCTGCATATAGTAAAGGTAATTCTATATTTTCTCTAACTGTATAATTGTCTATTAAATTGAAGTTTTGAAATACAAAACCAACAGATTCATTTCTTATATGAGACAAACTGTAATCACTTTCATTTTTTATAAGTTTTCCGTCGAAATAATATTCACCTTTGAATTTATTGTCCATAAATCCAATTATATTCATAAGAGTGGATTTACCTGAACCAGATTCACCCATTATACCTACAAACTCTCCTTCTTCAACTGTAAAAGTTACATCTTTTAATACATGTAATTTTTCTTCACCGGCAGTATAGGTTTTATTTATTTTCTTTATTTCTATCATGTTAATTCTCCGGATTTGATATTTCTTGAGTCGATTCTATAGTTTCCCCTGTTGTATCCGTCTTTGTACTAACTTCATCAATAATATCTGTTGCTTCATTTTTTCCCTCTGCTGGAGCATTGGTTTCAACTTCTATTCCTTCAGTTATTCCTTCAATATTTGCAATTATCTCGTCTCCAACTTCTAAACCACTATCTAATTTATAAATTCCATCTTCTAATTGAACTTTGATTTCTTTTTTTACCGTCTTACCTTTTTCTACTGTATAAACATAGAATTTACCACTACTTTTTTCAACAGCTTCCTCTGGTATAAATATATCTTCTTGAGGAAGTTTTATATTTACAGAAAATCCATAATGTATTGGTTCATCAGGTTTTACATCAAAACTATAATTTGATACTGAACCACCTGACTGTTGCTGCCCTAAAGCCAATTGAGAATTATCTATTGGAAGTGAGTCAATATAGGTTATAGTTCCGCCTATTCTCTTACCTGAGTTTACTATTTCAATATCTACTCTATCCTGTAATGATATTTTTTCATAATCATACTCGGAAATTTTTCCTTTTATAATTATTTCTTTACTTGTTATAGCTACTATAGGTTCTCCTCCAGTCATGCCTATACTTGCATTTGCTGCGTCTTTATTCAACTTAACAATTCCACCAACTTTTGCTTTTTCTATATAGTTAATATTTTCTTTTGCAGAAGCTATTTTTGCATTTATTTCTTCATATTGAGATTTTAATTCTTTTGCCCCTTGTTCTGCCTGTGGAATTGCTACTTCAGCTGCTTGTGCCTCTGCTTTTGCTGCTTCTAATTCCATTTGTAAACTGGCTATATTTCCTGAACTAGCACCTATATTTGGGTCTATTTCCACTGTTGGTAAGCTATTAATTTTATTTGTTAAATCATTTATCTTTGAATTAGCTTTACTTAACTGCCCCTTTGCCTTATCCACTTGACTTTGGGCATCTTTATAGGAGCCGTACAAATTATTATAATTTCTTTGTAAATCTTTTACAGAATCTTTTACAGCTTTATTTTCATATATAAATAAACTTTGTCCTATTACAACTTCCTCATCATTTTTTACATAATAATCTACAACTTCACCTTTTGTAGAGTCTAAGTAAATATCTTGACCACTATCCGCTTGGGCTGAACCAGAAAAAGTTATAGGATTTTGTTCTTGAACTTTATATATATCTACTGTTTTCTTTTTATCACCATTAAAAAATATAGTAATTGCAATAGCTACTATAAAAAACATGGCAACTACAGCTATTATAATTTTATTCTTCTTCGCCATTATTTTTTTCTACCTCTTCCAATTTTTTATATTTTCCATTTAACATTAATATTCTAACCGATGGTAATGTATTTAAGATATATCCAATAATCAATATTGCTCTAGTTACTACTAGTATTATTTTCATTTCTTCTCCTAAGCCGCTTATAGATGAGTTATCTGTGCCACCCATAAAAAATGTTCTCATTACCATAATAATACTATAAGCAGTGGCCATTAATCTTAATATGTAAGGAATTACATCGATACCTTCCCCTCTTTCTAATTTACCTTTATTCTTTAATGCCATAATAATTGTATAAATAAAAATAACCAGTAACACTACTGATACAATAATATCAAAAGTTTTTGGTTGTAAATCCTCTAATGTAATTCCACTTTTACTATATATTGCTTTATTTTCTTCATACAAACTAACATAGTCTGTAATAAATATATTTATTAAGCTATAGACTGATAATATAGTACCTATTAAGCTAATAACTATAAATGTCATATTCCATGTTTTCATTTTTTTGTAATTTTTTCTATTAACATATATTATTCTCCTTCTCTCATTATCTGTGCACTAATTCGCTAATACAATCATAGTATATCAAACACCTTGTTTAAACACAATAAAAAAATAGAAGTATTTTTATACTTCTATTTTTTATAAGCAATTATTTTATTATTTTTAAATGATTCTTTTAAATCAATAATTCTTTGATTTTCAGAACCTCTAAACTTAAGTTTCAAATTCTTTAATTTTTCTACAAAAGGACCATCTACTAAGACATCACAAATTTTTAATAATTCTAAATTATCTCTATCCTCAATAAGTTTTTCAAAGATATGACCTGAAAATATCCATATGCTCTTTTGACTCTTTTCTTTAATATCCTTTACAATGGAAAGCAAATCCTTCGTATTATCAAAAGGCTCTCCACCAAGAATTGTAAGTCCTTCTATCATATCTTTAGATAGAAATTTCAATATTTTTTCCGTATCTTCATCTGTCCATAATTTACCAAAGTTAAAATCTTGATATTCTTTATTAAAGCAATTTTTACAACCAATTGTACAACCTGTTACAAAAATTGTCGTTCTAACACCAGGACCATTAGCTACGTCAAATTCTCTAATCTGTGCATATCTCATATTAAATATGAAGAACCCTATCTTTTATTTCTTTAGTCCTGCCCTCATTCCAGAAGTTTTCACCTAAGTATCCACAAGTTCTTCTAGTAACATTCATTTTAGATGTATCCTTATTGCCACATTGTGGACATTCCCATTCGTTATTTTCGTTTAGTACTATCTCTCCATCAAAGCTACAAACCTGACAAAAATCTGATTTTGTATTGAATTCAGCATATGTTATATTCTCATAAATATAATTTACCATAGTTTGTAAAGCTTCTAAATTATGTGCCATATTTGGAATTTCTATATATGAAATACATCCACCCTTTGATTTATTTTGAAATTCTGCTTCGAATTTAAATTTATCAAATGCATTTATATCTTCTCTTACATCAACATGAAAACTGTTTATATAATATCCTTTGTCTGTTATATCCTTAATACTTCCGAATCTCTTCCTATCTATGGAGTTGAATCTATGTGTTAAGCTCTCTGCTGGAGTTCCATATAGTGCAAATCCAAGTCCAGTTTCCTTCTTCCAAAGATCAATTTTTTCATTTAATTTGTCCATTATCTTTAATGCAAATTTATGACCTTTCTCTCCTGTATGGCTTTCACCTGTGGTCAATAAAGTAGCTTCGTAAACTCCTATATAACCAACTGTTACTGTTGCATAACCATTTGTCAATAGATTGGCTATAGGCTCATGTTTATCAAGTCTTGCTATTGCACCATGTTGCCAATGTATTGGAGATGAATCACTATTTGCCTTTTGTAATAATTCATATCTTAACATACAAACTTTTTTACATAATTCCAATCTCTTTTCCAATATATTGAAGAATTTACTTTCATTTCCTTCAGCTAATATTCCAATCTGTGGTAGGTTGATTGTAACTACCCCCATATTGAATCTACCATCGAATTGATAAGTTCCATTATCATCTTTCCAAGGTGATAGAAAAGCACGACATCCCATTGGACTAAATACATTTCCATCATAGTTTTCTCTCATCTTTTTAGCTGAAATATAATCTGGATACATTCTCTTTGCTGTACAACGAATTGATAAATTTGTTAAATAGTAATATTTACTATCTTCATGTATATTATTTTCATCTAATACATATATTAGTTTAGGGAAAGCTGGTGTAACATATACTCCCACTTCATTTTTAATCCCTTGTATTCTTTGTTTTAAAATTTCTTCAACGATCATTGCAACTTCTTCTTCGTATTCATCACCGTCAACAACATGCATAAATAAAGTTACAAATGGAGCTTGTCCATTACTTGTCATCAAAGTATTGATTTGATATTGTATAGTCTGAATTCCAGATTCCAAATCCTTCTGTGTCATCTTATCAGCCATTTTCTCAGCTAATTTTACATCTCCAACTGTTTCTACAGCTAAATTAAGATTTTTTTCATATGATCTTCTTAAATATTTTCCCAAACATCTAATATCTATACTTTGACCACCATATTGGTTACTTGCTATTTGTGCAATAATTTGAGTCATAACATTACATGCTACTTGAAATGATTTTGGAGACTCGATCATCTTTCCATTTACTACTGTTCCATTGTCAAGCATATCCTTCATATTAACTAAACAACAGTTAAACATAGGTTGGATTATATAATCCATATCATGAATATGTATTGCTCCTTCATCATGAGCTTGAATCAAGTCCGTTGGTATAATCTTTCTTCTTGCTATATCCTTAGAAACTTCCCCTGCAATTAAATCCCTTTGAGTAGAGGCTATAAAAGCATTTTTATTTGAATTTTCATTCATTAACTCTTCGTTTTCAGTTGCTAAAAGTCCTATAATACTAGCGTCCGTCGTATTGCTTTCCCTTTTATACGTTTGAACCGCCTTGTAGTTTTCATAAGCTCTAGCAGTTGCTGGATTATTATTTTGAATCAATTTATAATAAACTTGATCTTCTATATCCGTAATGGTCATAGTTCTTCCAGTTGTCTTTGCAAAATCCTCTATTTCTGAAGCGATTTTTTCTGCCAAGTTTTCTTGATAAATTCCTGTACTACTGTTCATGGCCTTTATTATTGCCGTTGTTATTTTTTCACTATTAAATTCTACAATATTTCCATCTCTTTTTATAACATTCATATTATCACCCATAAATATTTTACCAGATGTACAATATATAGCAACCACTATATGTAGTTACACTATATATAGTGGATATTCCTTTATTCATAAATTATTCATATCATTGAGTGTTTAAGCCATTATTATTTTATATATCATGAATAATATTGCTTTTTATTCATTTTATTTATAATTTTTTATTTTTCTAGTATATATTGTGGAATAATAAAATAAAAAAATCTCAATTTAGATTTTTCTAAATTGAGATTTTTATTTAAATATGCAAAATTTATATCCGTTATCCTTGTAAAACTTTATTATCTCTGGCAAAGAATCCGTAGTTATACTTTTATTTTTTCCATCATGCATTAAAACTACTGAAACATCTTTAACAGGTGCTTTTTCTAAGGATTCTTTAACTCTATCAAGAGCTTGTTCCACCGTTGTAGCCCTTCTAGATTTAGGTTCTGCATCACCATTTAACGTATTCCAATCAACCCAACCTACACCTTGTTCCTTTAGCTTATCATCGGCCTCATCAAGTTCTTTCCAAGACATATGTCCACCTGGATATCGCCATGTATGAGATGTAAAATCATCTCCTAATTGCTTTCTTAAAGCATCTATAGAAAGTTGATACTCTTCTAATATAGCCTCTGAATTTCCTTTTTTATCAGGATACATTTTTCCATAATCATGGCTAAAACTATGCATAGCAATTCCACTTTTTTCATCTAAAATTCTTTTTAATATTGGTCCTGTTTTATCCGTTACATTTCTCCCTTGTACGAAAAATGTTCCAACTGCACCATTATCCTTTAATATATCAAGAATTTTTTCGGTGTATTCTGTAAATGGACCGTCATCAAATGTAAGGAATACAATTTTTTCTCCACTATATTCCACCTTTTTATCAATATAGCTTTGAATTTCATCACCAGTATATGCATTTTTATCATCTTTACTTGCTTTATTGTCTTTTGTTTCCTCTGCTGGTTTAGATTTTTCCTTTTTAGGTTTTGGTGATTTTACTTCTTCAACCTGTTTATTGTCGCTAATATTATTTTTTGCATGGTTCTTATTTTCCAATATTAAGACTAAGAATAATACTATTACTAAAAATATGGATATTATTCCTACTATATTTTTAACTCTTTTTAATTTTTCAAACATTTTATCTCCCATTAATAAACGGATTTATTTCAATATCTCTATGGCTTTTTTTAACTGCGTATCCGTTTCCATGTGTTCAGGACCAAATTCAATTACTCCTTCTGGTAATTCTACAATTTCGTCTGGTGTTACTCCCAATTCATTTATTTTATTTCCCTTTGGTGTAAAGTATTCCTGTATTGTAATCTTCAATGCACCATCATCATCAATTCCAAGCTTTTTCATAGGCATTAAACTTTGAACCAGCCCTTTTCCATATGTGGTTTCACCTACAATTATTCCTTTTTTATAGTCTTTAATTGCACCTGATAAAATTTCAGAAGCCGATGCTGATGAATTGTTTACTAATACTACAAGAGGTAAATTCTCCTCTTTTTTATCTGATTTTGTAACTAATTCCTTACCATTTTTATCTACGGTTTTAACTATTATTCCCTCTGGAAGTAAGAAGTCTGCAATTTGTTCACATATATTTTTATCTCCACCTGGATTATTTCTTAAGTCTAAAATTATTCCCTTTACATTATCATCTTTTAACGAATTATATGCCTGTTCAAATTCAGTAAAAGTTTTTTCACCGAATTGACTCATATAAATATATCCTAAATCATCTATTTTAGAAGACTCTACAGTTTTTAATTCAACAATATCAATTGTTACCTTAATTTCTATATTCTCTTGTTCTTTATCCTTATTCAATCTTCTAATTTCTAATTTTACATCTGTTCCAGGCTTTCCCTTCATAACAGCTGTGGCCTCTTCCATTTGGTTTCCTAAGTATGTATCTCCATTTATCTTTGTAATTATATCGTTTGGTTTTAAGCCAGCTTTATATGCTGGAGAACCCTTAATTGGAGAAACAACCTTTAATAGATTATCGTCTGTAACTGATATATATATTCCAATTCCTGAATATTCACCACTAGAACTTTCTATAAACTTATTATATTCCTCTTTTGTAAAATATTCTGTATAAGGATCTCCTAACCCTTTAAAAAAACCTTTATATAGGGAATTTTTCATTTCCTTTTCATCTTCATCAAACAAATAATACTCGTCTACTATATCTTGAAATCTATCCAGCTTAGAAAATAATTCATATCTCTCCTTAGTAATCTCCACTTTGTTTCCATTACTAATGGTTATTTTACTTCCTAATATAAATGAACCTGATAATAATATTACTAATACTACTGAAGATAAAATTACCTTATTAATTTTTTTCATCTTCCACCTCCAGTATATGATAACATATGATAAACAATTTAAAAAATAAAAAAGACTTTGTATAAACAAAATCTTTTTTATTCTCTATTTAAATAGATTGTATATATTAAATGCATTAATATATGATATTGAATTGTTACCTCCTAGTAAGTAATATTCCGATATGCCCTTACCTGCAAAATATGATGTAACATTTGAAGGTATTGTACTCGTAGGTATTATTTGAATTTCTGAAAATAATTTACCAGCTACTGGTCCAATACTAAGAGCATCTGCAATATTTATTCCATTTGCGAAAAATACTATACTACTGTCTTCATGATAAATTTTATTTATTTCCACTCCTGTACCGTATCTATTAGTACCACTAATTCTTTTTACATCTATGCCTATTCTCTCTAACTCAGATTCCACATTTACACTAACCGTACTATTTCCACCAATTATTGTAACCTTAGAAATTTTTTCATCTTTTAAATATGCTTTAGTCTGTGATGGAAGATTATTTTTATTAGAGAATAAAACAGGTATTCCGTCTCTACTGGAAACTGAAACTATATTTATAGCATCTGCTTCCTCGTATCCATTTACTAGAAATACTTCATTACTTAGATTATTTTTTCTCGTATTTTTTGCAATTGCTATTGAAGTATCGATTCTACTACTTCCACTTATTCTTTCAACTATTTCAGCATAACCTCTTAATTTGTTTTCCACATTTTTGGATATGGCATTTGTACCACCTATAATTATTATTTTGCCTGGCGATAACTGTTTTAAATTACTTGCTAAATCTGCTGAAATAACATCTTTGTCAGCTAATAGTAATGGTCCATTATTGGCTTTTGTCAATGAACCCATGCTTAAACCATCAGCATATACATTTCCATTTGTAATATATACCGTTTCAGCTTTCTCATAGAATGTCTTTGCTATTTCACCTGCTGTCTTATTTCTATTTGAACCATAAATTCTTTTAATATTTGCAAAATCAGAATAGTTCATAGCTAGATCAACAGCTTTCTTTGCATTTACTATACCGTATCCATATGTCATATTAGGAGCATTCTTATTTGAATTATCAGTTAATGGTGAAGCAGTTACTGTTAAAATCGTCTTTATATCATTTATTTTCAAATTAGGATTAGCTTCTTTTATTAAAGCGATTATACCAGCTACATTTGGCGAAGCTATTGATGTACCTGTCCAATTTGAATATATATTTCCCGGTTCACATGTGTAGACACTAACTCCTGGCGCCACTACCTCTGGTTTAATTGTACTCTTACTAGTGTCTAGACTAGAAGGTCCTATTTTAGAAAAATATCCTATTTTATTTCCCTCATCAACTGCCCCTACTGAAATAACGTCTAAGCTAGATGCTGGATACTCTATTGATCCTGGTGTTACTGTAGTTCTACTGTTTCCTGATGCAAATACAGGTATAATACCAGCTTTAATCCATGATGTTAACATTTGGTCAAACCATCTGCTATTCGTATTTTCGCCCCATGAATTATTGATAATATCAGGTGTCATATCAGCTCTTCCACCTGGTGCTAAAAACCATTGAGCAGCTTTTAAAATATCTGAGTTCTTAGTTCTCATGCCCTGAAATGCCCTTGCTGCTATCCAAGTCGCCTCTGGTGCAACTCCCACTGTTTTTCCAACTGCCACTCCTGCAGTTGCAGTACCATGTCCTGAGTTCTCTCCATCTTCTGGTTTGGCACTCTTTCCAAATACATCAAACCAACTGTATTCTACTCCCTCTGTATGACCTCTCCAATTATCTTTTAACTCCTTGTGAGTATAGTCCACTCCACTGTCTAAAAATCCAATTACGACTCCACTGCCTTTAAAATTATAGTTTGAATATACTTCATTTACTCTAGTATTGCTAAAATTCCATCTATAATTTGAAGCTAGTTGTGAATCATCATATAAATTTTCTTCAGTATTTAATTTTACAGTATCATTTTCTTCAATATATGAAACATTTTGTAATTTTGAAATCTCTTTAATAGTTTCGCTTTTGCCTACTACATTTATTGTATTCGTTATATAAAAACTATCATAACTTTCAATATTACCCTCTTTAATATTCTCTTCTATAAAATCTATTATTTCCTTTTGAGATATTTTTGTATTTTCCTCTATTTCAGATATATATTTTTCTCTATTTAATACTTCTTTTTCCTTGCTGTCTTCAGGTTTTACAATTGTGTTTATCTTATTCATATCCTTAACATCGATTAAGACATCAACTATACTATCTTTATTTATTTTATCTTTTAAACCTTCGGATATCTTGTCTTCAATTGCAAAGCTATTATTGTAACTTAAGGACGTAATTACCATTGCAATCAATAATATTCTACTAAATATTTTTTTCATTCCGTTCTCCTAAATATATTTTACTTAAAGTTTTTATATTTCCATGTTTATCTTCAATAACATTATAAACTACTTTGTTATTATCTTCTACTATAATATTTGAAGACTTAGATATTATTTTATCTCTATACATTAATTCTTTTTTATATATTAATTTAATTCTCTTTATCTCCCTATTAATAGGTGTTGTCTCAATTATCCAATTTAAATACTTCGCATTATTTACATGTTTGTTTGTATCAATATCAGATCTTCCAACTGTAAAATCATATTCTACACTATATTCTAAGTCTTTTTTATATTTAAAATCCTTCTTTATATGATCTAAGGTTTTATCAATACCATATATATTTATTAACTCCTCAGGTACTCTTACTGGTGCTTTCGTTTTTTTATCAAGGAGCAGCCATCTTGACTTTGCCTTTACATATATATTTCCCTCTTCATCATAAATTGTAAAATTTCTATATGCATAAAATTTTCTAGCACCTGATGAAATTGTATCAACTATGATTTCATCATTTTTTCTAGGCCTTTTTATTATATCTACATCCCATTGATTTATAACCCAAAAATAATCATCATATTCATGATTATCCTTCATTACAATTTCAGTTTGTGATATTGAAGTTTCTATCATATATTGAAAAAGCGATTCAATACTAGCATATGAACTTTCATCGCAGTTAAAACTATATATCTTGTAATTTTCTGTATAGTACATAATCTCTCCTATAATTTTTCGTATTTATCACCTAAAAATGTCTTTTTTATTATTAATTTTTCCTTTAGAACTAAATTATCTAAAATATTTCTTAACTGATCAACTGTATACACAATACCAGTGTCATCTTGTATTTCTTTACTTAAATCATATAGATCAGTACTGGATATTGGCAAGTAATCCTCCACTATATCAATAGTGTCATCATTATTGGTTCTATTTCTATTCTCAAGCTCAATAAAGGGATTTTCCTTATGAGGAGTTGTTGTATGTGCAGCTCTTATTCTAACATACATGGTTCTACCTATAGCAGATTCAGATAGAAAAACATCTCCTGTTTTTAAATATGGTAGCCTTTTAGTCTGCTCATGGCTTAAATCCGTCTCCTCTTTAATGGTTTGAATATCATTTGCCCTTGTAGTTCTAAATATGAATTTAGTATTTAATTGAGCTGTTATCGTACTATCTAGGAGAGATGGCCTTTGTGTAGCCAATATTAGAAATACACCGTATTTCCTTCCCTCTTGGGCTATTTCTCTAAGTATATATTTTGAAGGAGATTCTGAAACTCCATCTTTACTCTGAGGTGCAAAATTATGTGCCTCATCTGTTATTATGAAAAATGGTGGAAAATAGTCTTCTTCACTATCATTTATAGATGCATCCTTATAATTTCTTCTCTTTTCATATACAGAATTCATTAAAAATGTGGAGAATACTTGTATTATTTTTATGCTTCCCTGTATAACTACAAGTTTACTCATCTTTAAGGCCTCTTCTGCATCGACTGAATCGTGTTCAAAGATTCCAAGTTTCTTCAACCTATCAAATCGCCATGAAATTCCCGATACGGAAGAAGGTGGCGATTTATCGTTTAATCTTTCATATATCTCTAAAACCTTTTTAAGGTACTTCTTTTCGTCTATATTTTCTGCTACTTCTATTTCATTTTTTATATTTACAACAGAACCTAATTCTTGTCCCTTTTTTAACATTTCTAGCCTTCGTTCAAAGGTTATTAGGCTGTCTTGCGGTCTATGCAAATTATCTACTACATTTTCCATTGCATCTGAAAGCCTTGATGATGTCTGTAGTAAATTTTTTAATTCCTTTGTATTTATTTTTTTAAAATCTATTCCAATATTTTTACCAATTACAAATTTAGAATAAAGTCTTGTATAATCCTTTCCATAGTCCATCTTAAGCTTTTCGGAAAAATCCATTTCATAATGTGGATCCAATACAAGTGTAGGTATATTCTTATTCATAAGTTCCTCTAAAACAACTCTTAACCCAAAGGATTTTCCAGAGCCTGATCCACCAAATATTCCTACATGAGGGTATTCATGCATATCATATAAATTCAATATATATGGAACTTCTTTTTGTTTCTTTAACTCCTTATTTTCTAAAGTCAAAGATAAATCTCTATATTCTTCATCTATATTTTCATAAATATCATCAGTATTTCTTATAACACCAATATTCAGCCCCTTATTTAAATCATTTGAAATAAAATATTTCTTCACTTCTTTAAATAATGGAACTCTACAATTTGATCCAGTTTCTATAGGATAGTTTGCCTCTTGTAGCAACCTAATCTTTCCTAGATAAATTGTTCCTTCGTTTAAATCAAAACCTAAGGATGCTAAATTCTTTATTACATTATTATCTATTATATCCCCATCGTTAGCCATGGGAATATATTTATTATATGTATGAACTTCAACAATCTCTCCTAGAAGATCTCCTTGTTCATCTTCAATTATTAAGAATTCATTAATTCTAAACTTTCTTGAATTTGAACCAACATAGGACTCCTGTTGATCTGTCATACCAATTATTTTAATATCCATTAAAAACTCCTTTTAGATCTTTGAGCATTAAATAATTTTTCATAAAACTCTATGTTTATATGATTTTTTATAATCTGTTTTATCATATCATTGGAAATTCTCGTTTGAACATCAACAATATCCAAAATAAAAGGAATTCCTCTACTATTTACATCTGTTATAGATGCAATTAATGACAATGTTTGAATTAAATATTCTTCCTGCTCTTCAAGTATATCAACAGCTATAAATGATGGTTCCTTACTACTCCTATAAAAACATGATCTAAAACCATAATTATCCTTACCAGAATCCTTTTTATTAATATACAATGATTCTAAATAATTTAAAGTATCGAATAAAAATTCTCTATCATAAATTAATTCATTTGAGTTTTTTGCAATTCCCGTTCCTAAAATATTATTATAAGCTATGGATGTTTTTACATCTTCAATTACTCCTACTAGGATAATTTCCTTTTCTATTACAATATCCCTAAGTTCTTCCCAATAGTTTTTACATAAAATATTGTATCTTATTAAAGAACCATCCATTAAAATTATTTTAGGATTTAATTTTGTAGCTTCTATGGCAATCTTGACTTCAACTTCCGCCAATTTTCCATCTACTATACTTTTTTCGTCAAATATATTGCCTTCATCTATTAAAGGACAATATATATCTACGGTTTCAAGATTATTATCATCATTTAATCCAGTACTTGCAACTGCTTTAAAAAGCTGAATATAATGTGGATATGTGCCACCAAATCTATTTGTAGAGCCATCCACTGCTATAACTCCACCAGTATTTTTAATTTCCTTTAATTCATTTATATCAAGCGGGTCGATTTTAAAGAAGTCACCAATAATTTGAAGTCTTTCCCTCTTTTCTTCCCTACTAAATTTATTTATAACTTTATATTTTTCAGTTAACAATTTATTTAACTGTTTAATTTCTTCAATTAATTTTTTATCCAAAAAATCACCTAATATTTAAGCTATATTTATAGACTTCATTTTTGTTCAGCCCATATTTACCTACTATATTTTTAATAGCTTCCTTTTTAGTAAAACCACTTTCTAGTTCCTTTTTAAGCAGTTTTTCAATATCCAACTCTTCTTCTATAATTTCAGCTTTATCAAGGACTATTACGAATTCACCTTTAATATTTTCCTTATCCTTGTAAATATTATATACTTCATCGCAAGTTCCTCTTGTCTTTTCCTCATATAATTTCGTCAACTCTCTACAAACAGCAATTTTTCTACTAGGAAAGGTTTCTGCAAATTTCCTTAATGTTTTTTTTATCCTATGAACTGACTCATATATTATAGAAGTTATCTCAATTTTATCAATTTTTACCATAAATTCTTTAAGCTCTTTACCATCTCTAGGCATAAATCCTAAAAATGCAAATTGATCCGTATTTAAACCAGAGTTAACAAGAGCAGTAATAGTCGCTGTAGCACCTGGTAATACTTCAAATGGTAAATTTCTTTCTATAAAATATCTTATTATAATATGACCTGGATCTGATATTCCAGGCATTCCTGCATCACAAACAACAGCTACATTTTTTCCTTTTAATATCTCCTCTTCTATTTCTTCTTTTCTAGCATTTTCATTATGTTCATGGTATGACTTCAAATTTACTTTTATATTGTAATGGTTTAGTAATTTAATGGTATTTCTTGTATCTTCACAGTAAATTATATCTACCATTTCAAGTATTTCCAATGATCTAATCGTAATATCCTTTAAATTTCCTATAGGAGTAGGTACGATATATAATTTATTCTCCATAGTATATTCTCATAACTTCCTCTGTATATTTATTATCTTTATTATAAATCACCAATGGTTTTTCCATTTCAAAATTATTTCCACTATTTTTTATGAATTTTATTAAAACCATTTTTGCTTCTTCATCCGATTTAGAGTTTACTATTCTCATACTTTTAGGTTCAATATTATATTCTCTAGCCTTACTTAAAATATCCACAACTCTACTTGGTCTATTTATCATATACAGTTCACCCTTCGTCTTCAACTTATATTTAGCAAATTTAAAAATATCATCTAATTTTAAAAATACCTCATATCTTGAAATATATTGGTTTTTATCCTTATTTTTAATTCCCGCATTATTTCTATAATAAGGAGGATTTGTAATAATATAATCCAATGAATCATTTCTAAAAGTATTATAGCAATTATTTATATCCTCATTTAAAATCTCTATTTTACTTTCTAAATTATTTACTTTTATATTATCTTTGAGTATATTAAAATTGTCATCTTGTATTTCAACACAATATATTTTTTTTGGTTCATATAGATAGCTAATCCTCATTGATATTATTCCTGTTCCTCCACCTATTTCTAAAACCTTTGTACCTTTTTTGATTTTAGCATAGTCAGAAAGTAGAATTGCATCTATTCCAAAAGAAAATTTATCATTTTCCGAATATATTTTATATTTTGTTCCTGGTATAAAATTAAGCTTCATTAATAACTCCATTTTCTAAGTAGTAAAGTAATAGTTAATATAGTATAATATATCAATCATTACTTTTAATAAGGACGGTATTATGGCATTTAATAGTTTAACATTTATTTTCATTTTTTTGCCCCTATCTATACTATTATATTATATATCACCTTTAAAAATAAGAAACTTTATTTTATTAATTTTAAGTTTCCTATTTTATGGTTGGAATAGTTTAGGAAATCTAATTTTTTTATCTTTTTCTATTTTATTAAATTACCTGCTAGGCATTTTAATTGTAAAGTTAAAAAAGTATAAAAAACTTATTTTCATTTTAGGAATTTCTTTTAATGTTATATTTTTAGTTTATTTTAAATATACAAATTTTATTTTAACTAATTTAGGTATTAATCCATTAGATATAATTTTACCCTTGGGAATATCTTTTTTTACCTTTCAAGAGATCACCTACTTAGTATCCGTTTATAAGGATAATAGAAAGGTTAATTATAATTTATTTCAATTGGCTTTGTATATTTCTCTATTTACTAATATTACTTCTGGACCAATTTTAAAATATGATAATTTTATTACTCAAATAGATAATAGATGGAATAATTTAAATAATCTCTATAATGGAATATGTCGGTTTATACTTGGTTTAAGTAAAAAGGTTATAATCTCAAATACTATTGGTGCCACAGTAGACTCTATTTTTGATTTAATAAATACTGGAATGGATATACCAACTGCTTGGATTGGTGCAGTAGGATATACTCTTCAACTTTATTTTGATTTTTCTGGTTATTCAGATATGGCAATAGGTCTTGGAGAAATATTTGGTTTCAATTTACCTGAGAACTTTAATTATCCCTTATACTCTAATGGAATTGGTGATTTTTGGAGAAAATGGCATATTAGTCTATCAACATTTTTCAAAGAATATATATATATTCCCTTGGGAGGAAACCGGAACGGACATTCAACAAGAAATATATTTATAGTTTTTTTAATCTCCGGAATATGGCATGGAGCAAATTGGACCTTTGTAATTTGGGGATTATGGAATTTTATACTCTCCTTTTTAGAAAAATGTTTTTTAAAAATTTTCAATTTTGAATATAATAGTTTCTTTAAATATATAAATATTTTAATTACTTTTATTTTAGTCATGCTAGGTTTTGTTATATTTAGATCAGATAATTTAAAAGATGCAATTCTGTATTTACAATATTTATTTAGCCCTACTTCAAAAGATAGCTTATTATATGGTTATAAATACTTTTTAAATGGAGATTTTGTAGCAGTTTCAATATTTGGACTAATTGCAAGTACTCCCTTAATAAAAATCTTGGGTAAAAATATATTCAAGACAAATATGATGATGATTTTAAAGGATATTGGACTTATAATTTTATTTATATTCTCTATATCATATATTATAAGTAGCACTTACAGTCCTTTTATATATTTTCAATTTTAGGTGAGCAATGAATAAAAGAAAAATTTTATTGATAATGTCTTTTTTTGTAATAATACTGTTTGGTATTATATTCACTAATACTAAAAAAGATGTAATATCAAATATAGACAATAAACAACTTTATAATTTTGAAGATAACTCTACTATACGTGATAAATTAAAATCTTCTGAATATTATTTATCTGACAGACTTGGTTTTAGAAATGAATTAGTATCTCTATACATGAATTTTAACGATAGAATATTTAATACTGTCAAAAACCCACTATACGATTATGGATTAAATGAAGAATTATATTTCAAATTTACAAAGCCGAATGAAGATGAGGAATTTGTCGAGAATTTCTTTAATTTTTTACTGGATTTACAAGATTTTTATGAAGAGAGAAATATTGAATTCCTATTCGTTCTTGAACCGAAAAAAAATGAAATCTATAGTGAATTTGTTCCAGATTATGTACATTTAGAGGATTATAATTATAAAAAACTTATTGAATTAATAGAAAATAGCAATTTAAATTATTTAAATAATAATAATGCTCTTATAGAAGCTAAAAAATATAATCGAGTATATAGTAAAAAATCCGATGTTGGTCATTGGACAGATGATGGAGCTATAGCAGCTATAAATAATATAATATCCGAATTAAAACATTTAGGATACACTTTGGATTTAATTGATTTGAAAAATTACAATAAAGAAGAAATTATAGATGAATATATGCCATCGTCTAATTTGAAAATAAATGAAAAAATCATTAAATATCGTTTAAAAGATAAACATTTTGCTAATTTCTTTGATGAAAAAGAAAAAGATGTAAACAACCCCATTGTAAATTATAATATGAAAATATGGAATGAAATTTCAATTAATAATCAACATCGCTACTTTGATATAATGGAAAATTACCATGTTGAAAACAACTACAACCTACTATTCTTTAGAGGTAGTTACTTTACAGATAAAGAAAAATTCATTGGAGAGTTGTTTCATAAAGTTACAGCAGTTCATAATTATCAAAATTTATTAGAACCAGAATACTACACAAATTTTGGAAAACCCGATATAGTAATTTTAGAACTTGCTCAAGGAACTATTAGTCCTAACTATTTTAATAATGATAAAGTTCTTAATAAAAAATTTAGTAAACCGTATTCTTATAATAAAAATAATCCTGTAAAGGAATTAGAAAACTCTATTATTGAAATAAATTCAAATAATAAGGAGGTTTTAATTGATTTGGAAATATCATTAAATGATATTTTTGATTCAGCATATATTAAATTAGATGATATTATATATGATATTAACTTAAACAATGAGAATACCAATACATCTAATTTCTTTACCTCTATTTTAAAAGAAGATTTCGGTAATAATAATGACTTGATTTTAGTAAAAAATGGTACTAACTATATTTTCAATTTAAATAATATACTAAATAAATAGTAAAAAACACCTATAATTTGTTAAATTAACAATATTCTAGGTATTTTTTACTATTTTATTATTAAGTTTATTAATATATAATTCTAAGTTTATTCCCTCTTTTCTATCAACATTATTTCTTTCAGATTCCAATATACAATTATATATAAAATCTGAAGCAATTTTTGTAGCTTCTGACAATCTTATATTTTTAAGTACGTAACTTAATACTATTGCAGAAAAAATATCTCCAGTTCCAGGGTAATTTACATCAATTTTATTATATGGCATTTTAAAATACTCTTTATATTTATCATCATATCCAGCTATATAATAGTTATCATTTTTATCTTTAACACTTGTGATTACAACAGATTTACTACCTTTTTCCCTTATTCCATCAATAAGATCCTTTAAATCATCTTTGCTATCAACTAAAACCTTGTTAAATTTATTTTCTAAAAGTAAGTATGCCTCTGTAATATTTGGAATTGTTAAATCTGCTTTAGAGATTAAATTCCTCATAATTGCAATTCTATCCTCCCCTATGCCATTATATAAAATTCCGTTATCAGCCATAATAGGATCAACCATAACATAGGGACCATATGATCTATTTATATTTATTACTTCCTCTATAATATCTATTTGGCCTTCATTTAGTACAAAACCCGTAGCAATACTGTTAATATTGAAGTTTAATTTTTTCCAAACCTTAATACATTCCTTCATATAATCAGTTGTATCTAAAATTGCAAATTCACCATAGTCTAAAGTATTGGAAACCAAAGCCGTTGGCAAATTTAATATACCATATCCCATATGGTATAAAACTGGAGTCATTGCAGATAATGCAACTCTACTATACCCTGGTCTATCATTTATTAATACTATATTGTTCTTACTCATATTTACTCCATTACTCTAAAAAAAATGAAGCCCTTAAGGCTTCATTTTATCCCCTAATTATATATACAAATTATTCAGCGTCTATTGAATCTGTTGGACAAACTGAAGCACATGATCCACAATCAGTACATAAATCAGCGTCTATTGTATATATATCTCCTTCTGCAATTGCATCCACTGGACACTCTGGTAAGCATGAACCGCATGCTATACAACTATCATTTATAGTATATGCCATATACACTTTACCCCCTTGAATTTTTTAATACAGGTCTAATATATATGTAGCTTATGTAAAATCCCCTCACTACAATATTACAAACCTAATACCATAAATCTATTATTGCATATTATTTTTCAAAAATCAACAACTCTAATCACTTTTACATGATTTATTACAGGAACAATTATCTTCAATTTCCTCTAAATAAAATACCTTAATTTCTTCAATATCATCTTCTGTAACCATTTTAACTTTAATCATTTCTGTTATAATATCGATGCCAACTACAGTTCCTTTTCCCTCACCAGTATTTATTTTAGATCCTACTCTTGGTAATTTTTTTAAACCAATTTCATAACCTTCCTGTTCATATTTTAAACAGCACATTAATCTTCCACACATTCCTGAAATCTTAGTAGGATTTAATGATATTGACTGATCCTTTGCCATTTTAATGGACACTGGAGTAAATTCACTTAAAAACCTACTACAACAACATTGCTGTCCACAAGATGCAAGACCTCCTATTAGTTTGGCATGGTCTCTAACTCCAATTTGTCTTAATTCTATTCTAGTTCTAAATATACTTGCTAAATCCCTAACAAGCTCTCTAAAATCTATTCGATCATCTGATGTAAAATAAAATATTACTTTATTATTGTCAAAAGTATATTCACAATCTACTAATTTCATATTTAATTCATGTTCTTTTATCTTAATTTCACAAATATCTAAAGCATCTTTTGCTTTTTTTATATTTTCTGAATTTATATATTTATCGGCACTATCTGCAATTCTAAGAACAGGCTTTAAATCCCCAATTAGATCATCCTCTTCTATTTCTTTAATATCTTCAATAACACTGCCATATTCTTGTCCTCTTGCCGTTTCCACTATTACTTCAGTATCCTTCGCTAAATCGAATCCGTTTGGACTAAAATAGTATATCTTTCCTGCTCTTTTAAAGCGTACTCCTACTACTTCTACCATTTTGTTCCTCCATTATATATAATAAAAGCTCTTCATTTGAGAGCTGAAAATTTACATTATTTTTAAAATTATTCCTTATAAACTCTATTCTTTCTAATATATTTATCAAATTTTCATTTGTAAAAACTTTAATATCCTTATATATCTTAAAATTATCCATGTAATTTAATTTATTTTTATTTAAAGTATTCTTGTAAATATAAATATCATAAAAAAATTTATAAATATAATTATATAGACTATTTGCATTATCCTTGTTCTCATTAAAATAATCTTTAGACCTGTTTAATTCAAGCAACTTTCTATTTATACTATTTGCTAAAATTTCATTTAGATCTTCATTAATACTATCTTGAATAGTTTCTGGTGACTCTAAATTTACAACTTGACATCTGGATATTATAGTCTTTATGATTTGTTCCTCATTATTGGTTGTAATGATTATTTTTCCATATTTTGGTGGCTCTTCAAGAATTTTTAAAAGCCCATTAGCCGATTCCTTTCTAAATAACTCTCCATTTTGAATTAAAACTATTTTATAATTTGATTCAACAGGAGAAGTACTTAAAAATTTTATAATTTCTCTTACCATCGAAATTTTAATATTTCTATTTTCTGGAACCACCTTTAAAAAATCTACATTACTATGGGATAAAAACTTATTTTTACCCTCTTCATTAAATAAGTTATAAATAAAACCTTGAGATTCATTTATTAATTGTTCATTAGAACTAGATACTAGTAAATATGCATGAGAAACCCTATTATTGTAAATCTGTTCTTTTAAAATTCTATTCTTCAATTCCATCAGTACTTAAAGTTTCCCTTTAAATCCATTACAAAAACATTGACATTGTAAGAAGTAACATCATCAGGGTCTTTAAACCTATTATCACTAGTATCTTCAAATATTTTTAAAACCTCATCTAATTGTTCTTCCTTTACACCAATTATCAAAGTCGCATTACCTTTTCTAAGTGCACCACCTGTAGAAGAAATTTTGGTACATCTTATTTTTTGAACAGCTAGTAATTTTGATATATCATGAGAAATATCTTCTTCTACTACTGCAACGATTACTTTCATATTCTAACCTACCTTAAAATCTATAATAATCCTCAACGTCCATTATAAATACCGTAGCTCCTCCAATAGTTATTTCCATAGGATAAGGAACATATGTATCATTTGGTATTGATATATTCATAAGTGAAGCATCTGCTGATCTAGATTTACAATCTTCCTCAATAATCTTCAAACATTCATCCACTCTTTCATCTTCAACACCTATTAACAAAGTGCTATTACCTACTTTTAAAAAACCACCTGATGAAGATAGTTTAGTCATACGAAAATTATTTTTAGTTAAATCTTCCCTTAATAAATATAAATCCTGATCTTGAATAATCGCAATAATAAGTTTCATAATTACCTCCTAAGCCTTTCCTCTATTACGGATAAACAATTTTGATACACTTCTTCAATGCTTTTAGTAGCATCTATCTCTACAAAATTATCTTTATCCTTATATCTTTTTAAAATATCCATATAACCTTCATATACTCTTGAATGAAAACTTTCTTTCTCAAGTTCCAATCTATCAGCATCCTCTGAACCACTTTTCCTTTTCAATGTAGTCAACGGATCCACTATAAAGAATAGAGTTAAATCTGGATTTAAAGAATTAGTTGCAAAATCATTGATCTCGTATACTTTATCAAAACCTAAACCTCTGCCATAGCCTTGATATGCCAAGCTTGACAAGACATATCTATCTGAAATTACATTAACACCATTTTTTAAGTTTGGCATAATGAATTCTTCCACATGTTGTGCCCTTGAAGCAGCGTATAATAAAGCTTCCGTTCTGTAAGTCAACTCACAATTTTCTTTATCTAAAATAATATCTCTAAGTTTTTCTGAAATATTTGTACCACCAGGTTCCCTAGTTTTTACAATATTGTGATTTCGCTTTACTAATTCATCATACACTAAATTCAATATTGTACTCTTTCCTGAACCATCAGGTCCTTCAAATGTAATAAACAATTATAATACTCCTTTTTCTATCCTTAACTATATTATACTATAATTTCACAATAAAAAAATAGCAGATAAGTTTCCCTATCTGCTAAGTATTATGCTTCTGCTGAAAATTTACTTGAGTTTAGTTTAACTCCAGGTCCCATTGTAGATGCAATAGAAACTGATTTTAAGTATTTTCCTTTTGCTGATGCTGGTTTAGCCTTAATAATAGCTCCCATTAAAGCATTTATATTTTCTTCTAATTTTTCTTTACCAAAAGAAACTTTTCCAACTGGTGAATGTACAATATTAGCTTTATCAACTCTATATTCTACCTTACCTGCTTTAATATCTTTAATTGCGTCTTCAACATCAAATGTAACAGTTCCTGATTTAGGGTTAGGCATTAAACCTTTTGGTCCTAATAAACGACCGATTTTTCCTACAACACCCATCATATCTGGAGTTGCTACTGCTACATCAAAATCAAACCAGTTTTCAGTTTGAATCTTTGTAACTAAATCTTCTCCACCAACATAGTCAGCTCCTGCTGCTTGAGCTTCTTCCATCTTAGGGCCTTTAGCAAAAACTACAACTTTTAAGTCTTTACCTGTACCATGTGGAAGAACCATTGCTCCCCTTACTTGTTGGTCAGCATGTCTTGAGTCAACACCTAATTTAACATGTAATTCAACTGTTTCATCAAATTTAGCTTTAGCTGTATCCAAAACTAAATCTACTGCTTCTCCTAAGTCATATGACTTAGTTTTATCTATTAATTTAATACTATCTTGGTATTTTTTTCCTCTTTTTGCCATTATGAACCTCCTTGTGGTATTATCGAATATTTTCTCCCACTAATTTTATTCTTCTACTGTTATTCCCATACTTCTAGCTGTACCAGCTACCATTTCCATTGCTGCTTCTATTGAAGCTGCATTTAAGTCAGGCATTTTGATTTCAGCGATTTTTTGTACTTGATCTTTTGTCAAATTACCAACTTTTGTTTTATTTGGTTCACCAGAAGCTTTAGTTAAGTTTAACTCCTTCTTAATTAAAACTGGAACTGGTGGAGTTTTAGTTATAAAAGTAAAAGATCTATCTTGATATACTGTTAACACTACTGGTATTATCATACCTGGTTGATCTGCTGTCTTAGCGTTAAACTCTTTTGTAAATTGCATTATATTTACACCGTGAGGTCCTAATGCAGTACCTACTGGTGGAGCTGGTGTTGCCTTTCCAGCTGGAATTTGTAATTTTACTATTGCTTGAACTTTTTTTGCCATTATAGTCCTCCTAAAAACTAATGTGGTTTGGCGGGTTCCCCCTCCCACTTGAATCTATATCGAACGAATTATTTCAATTATATTCAAATTTATATTTTTTCAACATCGTCAAATTCGACTTCAACACTTGTATCTCTGCCAAAAATTGAAACGAATGCCTTAATTTTTCTTTTTTCAATGTTTATTTCTTCAACTGAACCGATAAAATCTTTAAATGCTCCTGAAACTATTTTAATATTGTCTCCTATTTCAACATCTAAATCTGGCATTGAAACATTTTCAACACCAAAATCTCTCATCTCTCTATCAGTTAATGGAACAGGTTTTGATCCTGGACCAACGAAACCAGTAACACCTCTTGTATTTCTAACTATATACCAAGAAATATCATTGATTATCATTTTAATAAAAACATATCCTGGGAAGAGTTTTCTCTCTTTTATTTTTTTTACGCCACCTACTATGGATACATATTCTTCTGTAGGTACCATTACCTCGAAGATATCATCGATGTATCCCCTATTTTCTACCATTTTTTCAATGTTTGCTTTTACCTTATTCTCATGACCTGAATAAGTGTGAACAACATACCATTTAGCATCTTTTGCTCTTTCCTGTATGTCATTATTTTGCTCTGTCATAGTATAGGCCTCCCTTCCTTATTACTATTAATAACAATTATTTTGATATTAATCCATATAAGAAGTGAAATACTGAATCTAAACCAAATACTATTAAAGCTATTACTACTGATACCATTACTATTACTAAAGCATAATTAACTATTTCCTTTGGTGTTGGCCAGTTAACTTTTTTCCATTCGGATAAAACGCCTTTAGCAAAACTCTTTTTTGTTGTGTTTTTTTGAGCCATAAATATCCTCCATTCATAATCCTAACTATCTAGTTTCTTTGTGTAGAGTATGACTTTTACAGAATTTGCAATATTTCTTTAATTCAATTCTATTAGTAGTGACTTTCTTGTTCTTCATTGTATTATAATTTCTGTTCTTACATTCAGTACATTCTAATACTACTTTGTCTCTCATTGCTACACCTCCTTGAAAAATTTATACAAATAAAACACTTTTATTCATACTTGATTAATTTATCATAAACAGCTATTAAAGTCAATGAAATATTGTATTTCTACACAATATTAGAATTTTTTTCACAATAACAAATAAATCAATAATCGCTAGAATTAATTTATTATGGGTATAAATATTTCGACTGTAAAAAATATAAATATTATAAATTTTAAGGAGATAAAATGAATAGCAAATTATTAGAAATTGAAAAAAATAGAAGGTCAATATATGCATTAGGAAAAAAAATTTCTTTATCAGAAGATGAGCTAATAAAATTGGTTTCAGATATAATAAAAAATGCACCATCTGCATTTAATTCTCAAACAGGAAAAGTATTATTGCTACTAAATAAAAATCATGAAGAATTATGGAATATAGTGGAAAATACATTAAGGGAAGTAATGGGACCAGATAGGGATTTTACACAGACAAAAGCAAAGATGGATATGTTTAAAAAAGCTTATGGAACAATATTATATTTTGAAAATAATAATAAAGTTAAAGAATTACAAGAAACTTTCCCATCGTATGCAGACAAATTTCCTCAATATAGTGAACATTCTTCAGCAATATTACAAATATTGATTTGGATGGGGCTTGCAGAACAAAATATAGGCGCAAATATTCAACATTATAATCCAATTATAGATGAACAAGTAAAAAGAAAATGGAATATTCCTGACGAATTTGAATTAGTTGCACAAATGCCTTTGGGAGAAATTCTTTCACCTGCTGGCGATAAAGAATATGATGATATAAAGGATAGATTAAAAGTTGTTAAATAAAAATAGCTAACTAGAAAATTCTAGTTAGCTATTTTTTTCCAATTTGTTAAAAATTAATACACCTATAATATATTGAAAGATTAAGTATATTCCTAAATATACCATTAAGATTTTATTCAATTTCATAATATTTAAAATATCTAGTACTATGAATAATAAAATGGAAATTAATATTATAATTAATCCAATTATATATGTATATCTACCTGAGATATTTCTATTTCTTTCTTTGCGCTCATCCTTTAAATTTATTTCTTCTATTTCTAATTTTTCTTGAAATCTTTCCTGATTTTCATCTTTAGACCATTTATAATATAAGTAAAATGATCTGATACTTGAAATTATTATTGCAATACTAGCGCCAAAAATGGATGATGAATATTTAAATTCAATAAAAATTGAAATACTTAACAATATTATTCCTATAGTCAAATTTGCTACTCCACCTTTAAAATACTCCTTTAATCTAGTTTCTTTTTTAAAATAATCATTTTTTTTCATAAGAATTCTCCTTTTCATAGATAAATACTTCCTCTACAGTCTTTTTAAAATAATCTGCTATTTCAAATGCTAACTTTAAAGAGGGATTATATTTTCCTGTTTCAATAGAACTAACCGTTTGCCTTGAAACCCTTATTGCTCTAGCAAATTCATCTTGACTTAATTTTAATTCCTTTCTAAAATCTTTAACTCTATTTTTCATACACATCTCCTGACAAGCTTCCTTTACATTATTATATAATATTTTTTATTCTTGTCAAGTTTCCTTTACGATTTTTCCTAATAAAAAAGATGCTGTCACCAGCATCCCTTTTATTAGTCCTCATCTTCGTCATCTTCGTCAATGAACTCATCATATTCATCGTAGTCATCGAATTCATCTTCGTCAAAATCAAAAATATATTCTTCTACGTCTGTAAGGTCATCATCTAAGAATGATAAATATTCTTCTATGTCGTCTACACTGTAAACAACTTCTTCTACTTCTTCCGCTAAATCGTCAAGTACATCTAGCATGCCTAAAACCAACTTACCCATTTTCTCGTCTTCATCTACAGAAATTCCCTCTGCAAGACCTCTTAAATAAGCTATGTTTTCGTAAATATTGTTCATGATGAACCTCCCTTGTTTTAATTTATACTCTTGATAAGTATTCGTTAGTTCTTGTATCTATTTTTACAACATCTCCCTCACTAATAAATAGAGGTACTTGTATTGTTGCTCCTGTTTCAACAGTTGCTGGCTTTGTAGCTCCTGTTGCTGTATCACCTTTCACCCCTGGTTCAGTTTGAGTTACTGTTAACTCTACAAAGTTAGGTGGTGTTACTGAAAATGGACTTCCTTGGTAAAACTTAATTGTTGCTGTGTCATTTTCTCTTATATAACTAATTGCATCTGAAACCCCATCTTCATCTATTGGAACTTGTTCATAACTTACTGGATCCATAAAATAATATAATGATCCATCGTTATACAAGTATTGCATTTCTTTTGTTTCTATTCTTGCCTCTTGGTATTTTTCTGATGGATTAAATGTTATATCTTTGTTAGCTCCTGACATTACAGATCTTATCTTAGCCCTAACAAATGCAGCTCCTTTTCCAGGCTTAACATGTTGGAATTCAACTATTTGCCACACATCTCCTTCCATTTCAAATGTTGTACCTTTTCTAAAATCTCCTGCTGATATCATATATACCTCCTAAATATTCTCTTACTATTATATCAATTGATTCTATTCATAACAAGCTATCTTGCACATTCCGAATCCTCACCTATTAAAATTTTAATTCCATGGTCCAATTCAGTTATTATATACTCTAAACTTTCCCTTACGGCTTTAGGACTTCCTGGTAAATTTACGATTAAAGTATTATTTCTTATTACGGAAGCAGCTCTAGAAAGCATTGCTCTTTTCGTAATTTCCATACTCATCTGTCTAATTGCTTCTGATATACCTGGAACCAATTTTGTTGCTACATTAATAGTGGCCTCAGGAGTAACATCCCTTTTGCTAAAACCTGTACCACCTGTTGTCAAAATTAAGTTTACCTTTTTTTCATCTGATAATCTTATTAAATACTCTTCGATTATATTTTGTTCATCTGGAATTATATTATAGGACTCTATACTGTAATTACTCTTAATTAAAATTTCTTCAATTACCTTACCGCTTAAGTCTTCTCTTTCACCTTTGCTACCTTTATCTGAAATTGTTAGTATTGATGCTTTAAACATAATTTCTCCTTTATTCTCTCTTCCAAACCATACGATACTGCATTTCATCATTTTCTTCTATTGATTTTTCTTCTATATTAAATTCATTTCTTTCATAGAATAATACTGCATTTTTATTTTTTTCATATACATCCAATTCTAATTTTTCATATATATCTTTACAGTGTTCTACTAATTTCTTTCCTATTCCCAGTTTTTGAAATTCTTTTTTTATAAATAGTCCTGCTATATAATTTTTATCCATTACACCAATAAAACCTAATATTTCCCCTTCTTTAATGTATAGAAATATATCTGATTTTGGTAATAGCTCCTTAACTGTTTCAAAGTTATTATACCAATAATCTTCATCTATAAAATTATGGGCTTCTATATTGGTATATAACCATATTTTCATTATTTCATCTAAGTTTTTTTCTTTATTCCATTTTTCAATCATATCTATTATGGAAAAGCATTTATTAAATGCTCAATTTCCTTTTCCTCTTCTATTATTTCAACAATATCAAACCTAGGCTGTAAATTATATAAATTATTAATTGCAGTGTATTCTTCTGATGTTACTATTATTTTTCTTTGTTTATTGCTTGTTACAAAATCTCTAGGATATCCAAATCTTGTATTTTTCCTAAGCTTAACTTCAACAAATACTAAAAAATCTTCATCTTTAAATATTAAGTCTATCTCCCCATACTTTCCCCTAAAGTTCTTATCAAGGAATATATACCCTTTTTTCATTAGGTATTGCATGGCAATATTCTCACCAACTTGTCCAATATCCTTGCTTTTCATTATTTATTTCCTAGTAATTTCTTCAAAAAAGTTTTTCTATGTATTGGAGTCACTCCCAACTCCAATAAAGCTTCTCTGTGCTTTTTTGTTCCATATCCCTTATTGTTTAAAAGATCATACCCTGGATATTTCTCTTCTAATTCTACAAACATTCTATCTCTATATACTTTAGCAACTATTGAAGCACAGGCTATTGGATAACATATATCATCACCTTTTATAAGGGATATTTGTCTATTTTTAATATCTATATTTTCAGCATCTATAAAGACTATATCAGGGCTTATAATATCTCCCATGGAATTTTTCAAATTCTCCACAGCTATTTTCATAGCAAGTCTTGTAGCCTGTTTTATATTTATTTCATCAATAGTTTTTTCATCAACTACACCAATTCCTATTGCTACAGCATTTTTTCTAATCTCTTCGTCTAATATATTCCTCTTTTTTTCTGAAAGTTTTTTAGAGTCCTTAATTCCTTCGATAAATTCATTATTGGGCATTATAACTGCACAGGAAACTACAGGTCCCGCTAAAGGACCTCTTCCCACTTCGTCTACTCCTGCTATTAAATAACCTTTTTTATAATACTCTTCTAAATCATAATCTAACATTTAAATCTTCTACCTTTTCTAATGTTATTTTCCCAAGTGTACCTTTTCTAAATTCATCTAATATAATATTGGATGTTTTTGTATAATCAATTTCTTTTCCTCTTAATATTGCACCTCGTTTTAATGCAATGCTATCCATTATATCAATTGTTGGAATATTTTCAGTTTCTACGCCATATCTACTTGATAAAATATTACTATCTATTTCCTGTAATCTTTCTATTAATGAAAAAGCCAAGTTTTCCACATCCATTATTTCATCTTTTATTGCACCTGTATATGCTAAGTTTAAACCTATCCTCTTATCCTCAAATTTAGGCCATAATACTCCAGGAGTATCCAACAATTCAATGCTACCCTTTGTTTTTATCCACTGATTATGTCTTGTTATACCAGGTTTATTTCCTACTTTTGCCGATTTTCTATTTACAAGTCTATTTATTAAAGTAGATTTTCCTACATTTGGTATTCCAACTATCATAAGCCTAATTCGATTTATCTGTAGATTTTTTTCTTTATCTCTTTTAAATTTATCTGCTAATTGAAGTCTACAAGCTTTTTCTATATCCTTTACTCCATATCCATTTACGGAGTTTATCATTATTGTTTCATGTCCTTGTTCTTTAAAATACTTCATCCATTTATTGTTTTCTTTTTCATCGGATAAGTCCATTTTATTCATTAAAACAACTCTTGGTTTATCTCCCAAGATTTCATCTATTAATGGATTTCTACTAGAAATTGGTATTCGTGAATCCAAAAGCTCTGCAACAATATCCACTAATTTTAAAGAACTCTTTATAGAATCAATTGTCTTCTTCATATGACCTGGATACCAATTTATATTCATATCATGCATTTTTCTACCTCCTTTACAATTATTATATTGTAAATACCATTTAAAATGCTCCCTTCATAGAACATATTTAATTATTTAATATGTGCTATGAAGGGAGCATAAATAAACTTTATTAGAATTTTTTTAATTCTTTTACTTTTGCAGCTTTACCTACTCTGTCTCTTAAGTAGTAAAGTTTAGATCTCTTAGTCTTACCTCTTCTTATAACTTTAAGATTTTCAATTCTTGGTGAATGAATTGGGAAAGTTCTTTCAATTCCTGTTCCATAAGCAACTCTTCTAACTGTAAAAGTTTTTCTTGAGCCAGTTCCTTGAATTTTTATTACTGTTCCTTCGAACTTTTGAATTCTTTCTTTAGCGCCTTCTTTGATTTTGTAGTCTAATACCACTGTATCTCCAACGTTGAATTCAAATTTATTTTCTCTTAATTGTTCTTGTTCTATTTGTTTTATTATATCCATTTGTAAAATCCTCCTAATTAATAAATGTTCTTGCTCTAAAAGCAGAGGACCATCCGTTTTACATAACTTTGTGATTATATCATAATAAACCCACTATTTCAATTTATTATCTTTTAAATACTTTTCATATACATCCGGTCTTTTATTTTTCGTATTCTCTAATGAACTATTATAATTCCATTTTTCAACTTCCTTATGATTTCCACTAAATAAAACATCCGGAACCTTATATCCTTTAAACTCTCTTGGTCTTGTATAAACATTGTTTTGAAGTAGCAAATTGTAATGGGAATCCGTAATTGCACTTTTATCATTTCCCAATACTCCATCTACAAGTCTTGAAACCGAATCCACAACAACCATTGCTGCAAGTTCTCCACCAGTCATTACATAATCACCTATAGATAATTCCATATCTACAAAATTATCTACAATCCTTGAATCAATACCTTCATAATGACCACATAATAAAATTATATCATCATATTTTAAAAGTTCTTTACATATATCCTGGTTTAAAACCCTACCTTGTGGTGACATATAAACCACTAGGGAATTTTCTGTTTTAACATCCATTATACTGTCATATACAGGTTGAGGTGTCATTAACATTCCCGCACCACCACCATATATTTCATCATCAACTCGATTATGTTTATCCAAAGAATAATCTCTAATATTTTTAACTATTAATTCTATTCTACCCTGATCAATAGCTCTACCTATTACTCCGTAATCATTTAAGCTATTTATAAAATCAGGAAATAGAGTTAAAATTTTAAATTTCATTAAAGCATACCTTCTATTAATTCCACAAATACTTTTTTATCCTTAATATTTACTTCCTTAACAAATTCCTTTACAGCTGGTATCATAAATTCTTTTCCATTTTTTGTTTTACATAAATATATATCATTATAGGAATTTACCAAAACATCCTTAATAACTCCAACTACTTCACCGTCATTAACAATATCCATTCCTATTAAGTCCGATATATAATAAGTATCCTCTGGTAAGTCCAATCTATCTTTTTCTTCTATATATAAATACTTTCCTTTGAATTTTAAAACATCGTTTATATTATCAAATTTATCTAACTTTATATATACAAGTCCTCTATAGATTCTAGACTTTAAAATTTTTACTTTATTATCTTCATTATCTATATAAAAATCTACATCATCATTAAATCTTTCAAGATTCTCTGTTAAAGGATAGATTTTCAAATCACCTTTAATACCATGTGTATTTGTTATATATCCTACTTTTACAAGTTCCATATCTACCTACTGAACAATATCGACAATAACTTTTATACCATCCTTAATAGCTGCAGCTTTGACTACAGTTCTTATGGCTTTAGCAATTCTGCCTTCTTTTCCAATAATTCTACCAAGATCATTTGAATCGGCCTTCACTTCAATAACTAAGGTATTTCCTTCTTCTCTACGTGTTACAACTACTGCCTCTGGTTTTTCAACTAGTTCTTTTGCAATAGTTTCTACTAATTCAACCATAATACCTCCATGAATTTAGTGATATTACTCAGCTGCTTCTTCTTTGTTTTCTTTAGCTTCGTAAACGCCATTGTTTTTGAATAATCTATTTACTGTATCTGTTGGCTTTGCACCATTTTTAATCCATTTGTTAACTTTTTCAGCATCAACTTTAATAGTCTTTGGCTCAGTTAAAGGGTTATAATAACCAACTTCTTCAATGAATTTACCATCTCTTGGTGATCTGATATCTGCTACAACTATTCTATAAAATGGATTTTTCTTTGATCCCATTCTTTTTAATCTTATTTTTACTGACATTAATACTACCTCCAAATTTAATTTAAAATTTATTTAAAAAGTGGAAAATTAAATTTCCCTCTTTTTTTCATTCCCTTACCCATGTTTCCAAATTGTTTCATCATTTTTCTCGTATCTTTAAACTGTTTTAATAATTTGTTTAATTCAGAAACATTAGTACCTGATCCTTTAGCAATTCTTTTTCTTCTACTTGCATCTATTATTTCAGGATTTTCTCTTTCATGATTAGTCATAGACTTAATCATTGCTTCAATTTTCTTAATTTCCTTATCACCAACATTTAGTCCCTTTAAAGCCTTTGAATTTACTCCTGGAATCATACCAAGTAATTCATCCAATGGACCCATACTCTTAATTTGGTCTAATTGTTCTAGGAAATCATTAAAAGAATATTTTTGTGTTCTAATCTTTTCTTCTAGCTCTTTGGCTTTTTTCTCATCAATAGCTGTTTGAGCTCTTTCTATAAGAGAAAGAACATCTCCCATACCTAAAATTCTAGAAGCCATTCTGTCTGGATGGAAAGGTTCTAATTCCCCTAATTTTTCTCCTACACCGATGAATTTTATTGGTTTTTCTGCAACATTCCTTATAGAAAGTGCTGCACCACCTCTAGCATCACCATCGAGTTTTGTTAATATAATTCCTGTAACATCTAGTTGTTCATTAAATGTTTTTGCAACATTTACCGCATCTTGTCCTGTCATCGCATCAACTACAAGCAAAATTTCACTTGGATTTACAGTAGTTTTTATATCCTTTAACTCCTGCATTAATTCTTCATCAATATGAAGTCTACCTGCAGTATCTATAATAACTACATCATTTCCATTTCTCTTTGCTTCTTCAATACCTTGTTTAGCAATTTCTACTGGACTTATTTTATCACCTAATGTAAATACTGGAACATCTATTTTACCACCTACAACTTGTAACTGTTTAATAGCAGCTGGTCTGTATATATCGCCTGCAACTAATATTGGTTTTTTACCTTGTTTCTTTAAATGTAATGCTAATTTACCACCATGTGTTGTTTTACCAGCACCTTGTAAACCACAAAGCAAAATTATAGTTGGAGGATTTGAAGAAAAATTGATTTTAGCTTCACTTTCACCCATTAGTTTAGTTAATTCTTCATTAACTATTTTTATTACATGTTGTCCTGGAGTAAGGCTTTCCATAACCTCTGCTCCTAAAGCTCTTTCCTTAACAGTTTTTATAAACTCTTTAACAACTTTAAAGTTAACATCAGCTTCTAATAAGGCAAGTTTTACTTCCCTCATTGCAACATCAATATCTTTTTCTGTTAATTTACCCTTACCTGTTAATTTGGAAAGTGCATTTTGTAATTTGTCCGATAAGTTTTCAAAAATCATAAATAATTATCTCCTGCATTTTCCTTTAAGAATTTATCCATTTTTTCAGTAATTTCTGAAATTATAATTCCTTCTTTACCATTTACATTAGAATTAACAATTTTTAATTCATCATTTATATTTAGTAAAAACTCATTAATATTGTTATTCTTTTCTACTAATTTCAATTTATTTTCAAAACTATGTAGTTTTTTAATAGCTCTTTTGATATTTTCAGAAACGGCCTGTTTAGAAATATTGTTGAGTTCTGCAATTTCTGTTAAAGATAAATCCTCATTGTAATACTCATTGACCATTTCAAATTGCTTTTTAGAAAGTAATTCTCCATAATAATCAAAGAGTATGGCAACTTCTACTAGCTCTTCCATAATTACCTCGCTGTCAACTTTTTTCATTGACCTTAGTTATTATACTTGTTTAAAGATTAAAAGTCAATGATTTTCTATGATTATTTTCATATGAAAAAGCAAAGCTAAATAATAGAATTAAAATGAAATATCTCTATGTTTTTCATAATATTCAAATCTTTAAAATAAAAAAATCTATTAATAAATATTAATAGATTTAAGATTTTATTAATTTGTAAAATATTACAATTAATTTTTATTTTTTTCGACTTTATCTTAATATCAACTAATTAAGCAATATCTAATAATTCATTATACTCTTTTACTGAATAATGAATCCATTCTCCCTAACCCTTAAATTAGGTATCGCAGTCGATTCCTTGCCAAGCCTTTTCATTATAGAACAAGATTAGAGTAGACTGTTTCTTCCAATTGCTATTGTTCTTGGAAAATAGGTTCCACTATACCTACCGCAAAAACAAAATTTTCGGGTTAGGTCTTAGTCTCTACCAGGTTGATATATTGGATAATATCTCATTGTTCCTATTCTTCTTCTTATATAATTAAGAAATCTCTTTAAATTTCTATCCTTTTTGTACCATTGTGTAAATGTAAATCCTTTAGATATTAATTTATTTGCATAATCCCTATCTTTTGGGTTTACATATTTTCTAAGAACTGATGGATCTACATATAACCATAATTTTTCTTCTTTATGATAGTATATATCCTTATTATCATTATTTATTAAATCATCAACTAGATATGTAACGAAATTACAACCACCTGCCGTCATATAAAAGCTTGAACGACCTTGTCTTATATTTATTTCAAAAACCTTATATTTCCCATCTCTACTGTCAAATTTAAAATCAAAATTTGCAAATCCCCTATAATTTATATCCTCTAAGAATTTTTTAGCCATTTTATATATTTCAGGGTTATCCTGTGTTACTAATGCATTATAATTTCCTATACCTTCTGGCAAGGATTCATCTAAAAGACATTTCCCAAAGCACATCATTTTAACTTCACCTTTTGAATCAACATATGCATTTAATACAGCCATTGTTGAATGATCACCTGGAATATAATCCTGTACTATTAACTCACCAGTGTATCCTGCATTATAAACATCTGAAATAATCTTATCATATTCTTCTTTGTCGTTGGCTTTATATGCTTTTTTCTTTCCTTCAAATTCTAGATTTAAAAATTCAATACTGTCATTTGCCTTTACTGCTAATGGAAAATCAAATGGAATTTCATAATCATTTCTCATATCTCTTGAAATAACGTATGTATTTGGATAATTAAGTCCATATTTTTCACATATTTCATAAAAATCTTTCTTGTTTTCCAATTGTTTTTGTAATTCCAATGGTACGTAATTAGATAAATAATACTTTTCAAGTAATTCCCTATTCTCTGTAATTAAACTGGTATAACCATCAGAACATGATATAAGCAATAATTTTTTACCTGTATCTCTATATTTTTCTGCAACTTCTACCATCTTCTTTGCAAATACTTCATTAGTATCAAAATTATCAAATGTAAAAACTTCAACTATTTTTGAATTCTGTGTAAACGGTAAAGGCTGTTTCCCTAATGCAATGGAATTAATTCCATATGCTTCGTGAAATGATCTTGCTACACCATATGCATTTATATCAGTTCCTAATACAATAGGAATAAAATTTAATTTTGTCATATTATCTCCTTAAATATAATAAATAATCATCCCTATATAGTATACTCCAAAATAATCTGTTGTGAAGTATATGATTAAATATTTGTTTTTAAAATTAAAATATGATAATTCTTTTTTTCTCATAAAATATACTTACTTAACCTAAAAAAGAGTTGTATAAACACAACTCTTTTTATATATTTGATATTATTTGTTACCATATAATCTACTGCGCCTATTTCTCCTACTTTAAATAAAGGAACTAAATTTTCTTTTTTCAATTACACCCTCCTAACACATTTCGCAAATGTGTAAGTGGTATATATCGTTAAACTTACTTAACTTCTAAATCTATAAAATCAAATATAGTTACATCAAATAGCCCTTTATCTGTAAGTTTTATCTCTGGAATTACTGCTAAAGACATAAAACATAAAGTCATAACTGGCTCAACATTTTCATTAACCTTTAATTCATCATGGGCTTTATTGTGAATTTCTATTAATTTTTTATCCACCCATTCACCAGACTGGTCACTCATAATTCCACCTAAAGGCATTGGCATATTTCCTATTAAATTCTTGTCCTTAACTAAGACAATTCCCCCGCCTTGTTTAATTAATTCTTCCACTGCAAGTTCCATATCTTCATCATTTGCACCTACAACAATTATATTGTGAGAATCATGAGCTATTGACAGAGCAATTGCTCCCTCTTGTAATCCATATCCTTTAAGTAGTCCTAAAGCTACATTTCCTGTACCATTATGTCTTTCCACTACGGCTACTTTAAGTAGATCTCTATCCTTTGAGAAGATGAAATTACCATCACCATCTATATTCACTTCTTCTTGTATTTTTTTAGTTACTACTCCCCCAGGTTGTATCTCTATAATATTTGCTTTTCCTGAAGCTATTTTCATTTCAAGTCTATCAATTGAAAAATCTACAACATTGAAACTATTTCTAACTAAAGAGCTGTCAACTTTCTCTATTTCAAATAAATACTTCCTATCCTCTGCTACTTTTTCTCCATTTATGAAAACAGTACTAATTTTAAAATTCTTTAAATCATCAATTACGACTAAATCCGCTCTATATCCTGGTGCAATAGCTCCTCTATCTGTAAGTCTAAAACATTCAGCGGCATTTAAAGTAGCCATCTGTATTGCCGTTATTGGATCAATTCCATTATTTACTGATATTCTTAAATGATTATCTAAATGTCCATCTTCCAATATGGTTTTTGGCTGTCTATCATCTGAGCAGAACAAACACCTTCTACTATTTTGTTCCGTAACCTCTTTAATCAAAAACTCTAGTTCATGACAAGCAGAACCATGTCGTAACAATATATACATACCTCTTTCAAGTCTATCCCTCATATCCTTAACAGATCCAGACTCATGTTCCGTATGAATACCTGGGAGAATATATGCATTTAAATTTTTTCCTGAAATTCCTGGAGAATGACCATCTATTAACTTTCCTTTATTAATTGCTAATTCAAGTTTATCCGTAACCATAGAAGTCGCATTTATAACACCTGGAAAATCCATAAATTCTCCTAAACCAAGAATCTCCTCTTTTCCTATATGATCAACCATATCCTCGGCATGAATAACAGCACCTGAGTTTTCAAAAGGAGTTGCTGGTACACATGATGGTAGCATAAATTTAACATCTAATTTTGTATTATTGGAAGCATCAATCATATAATCTAAACCATCTAAACCACTTACATTTACAATTTCATGTGGATCTGCAATTATAGTGGTAGTTCCACAAGGAACTAGAAGTTTTCCTAGTTCCTCTGGACTAATATAAGATGATTCAATATGGATGTGACCGTCTATAAAACCTGGTGAAAGATATTTCCCATGAAGGTCCATAGTATCTATTCCTTCATAATCTCCTATACCTACTATTATCCCTTTATGTATTCCAACATTTCCTTCAATTATTTTATGACTAAATACGTCTATAACTTTACAATTTTTTAAAACTAGTTCGCAGGGAGTTCTTCCAGCTGCAGCATCTATAAGTTCCTTTAATTTGTTTTTATTCATAATGAAATCACCCTTCAGATAATATTTCTTTTGTACAATACCTTCAAATAAACTTTACCATAATAGTAATAAAAGTACTATCTATTTTTTCTTGTATATGATTTATAGTACAGTCTAATAGGCTCTAGTATTTATCATTTTCATAAATAAAATTTTTCTAATATCTCTTACGTCTATATGATATTTGGGTGCAAATTTTATAACATTTCCTATTACACCACTATTTTCTTCAAATTCATCATAATATTTTGCCAAGCCATAAGTAAATTCTCCTAACCATATTAAAAGTTTTTTATTATAAAACGAATCGTTAAAAGTTTTTTTTGATTTTTTTGAAACCTCTCTTAATAATCTATTAGTACTTCCATATATTGCAGAATAATTGATCATAATATCCAAATCTATTAATTTATCAGTTTTACTATAAACTTTGTTAATATAATTTCTAAATCCAAATAGTTTTTTCGTAAACTTTTTACCATATGAAGTTAAAGAATAGGAGGATCTATTTTCTATTACCCCATTATTATTTTCCACATTAATAACATTATTTTCTTCCATTTTCCTTAAGGATATAATTTTCATTAAATTAATTCCAGACTTCAATTTATTAATATTATCTTTGAAGTTTCTACTAACTGTTTTAGCCGATAAAACATGGTTAATATTACATGAGTTAAAAACAATATCAAAGAACCTTTTTTCAAAAAAGTCAGTACTTTTTATATCTTTCCTAATATTAAAATTAACTTTTTGATAAAAACCTAGAGCCTTTTTATCGTAGCTAAGTTCTATATTTTTCTCTTATCCATTTTAGAATATAATAATTAAAATAATATTTAACCACTTTTAAATTCTTACTTCTGAAAATAATATACAAATCCTCAACATTTCCATCATATGGAAATCTACTGTAACTTTCAGTATAAAACTTTTTAATATTAATATTTAGTATTTTGCTCATATACTCCTCCAGCAATTAATAAAATATTAAGCAAATTCATTTTTTATAGATCTTAAAAATAGATTTTCTATTTCCGTTTTTGCATCTTTATTTTCAAAACAAGCATTATAAACAGCTTCTGTAATTGGAAGTTCTACATTATACTCTTCCTTTAGCTTCATTATAGCCTTAGAAGTATAATATCCTTCTGCTAATTTATCAAATTTTTCACCTTTTGCTAACATTTCTCCAAATTTTCTATTATTGGAAAATTCAGAGAATACAGTTGCTTCATAATCACCTAAATGACAAAGACCATATGCAGAAAATGGATTACCTCCCATTTTTTCAATTAATCTTGAAACCTCTCTTGTCCCTCTACTCATTAAAGCTCCTTTTAATGAAGAAAGACCTAAACCATCTAAAGCACCAGCTGCTATTCCTATAACATTTTTTGCTGCTGCTCCTATTTCATTTCCCAACATGTCATTTCCATAATAAAACCTTATTAAATTACTTGAGAACTTTTCAACTAAGTATTTTTTTGTAGCCTCATCTTTAGAATCTATAACCATACAGTTAGGTATTCCCTTATAAAACTCCTGTACATGACCAGGGCCGAGCCAAACGGCTATTCTATTGGAGTAATCCAATTTTTCCTCCGCTATTGTACTAAGTCTACTAGTTGTAGAAATCTCTATTCCCTTCATACATAGAATAAATATTTTATTTTTTAATTCATATTCTTCTAATTCATCTAGAACATTTCTAAAAACTTGTGCTCCTACAGATACAACTATAATATCAGAATCTTTAGTAACTTCTAAATCACTAGAAAGTTTTAGCGATTCTGGTAATACAATCATTCCGTTATCCCTAGTCTCTTTAAAACGTTTAAATTTAGTAGAACTTTCCCTTCCATATAATGTAACGTCATTTCCTATTTTATTTAAATACCACGCTATAAAAGACCCCCATCTTCCACAGCCTATAACAGTTATCTTCATAATGCCTCCATAATATTATTATATATACCTATTATAACAAAAAAAGGAACCTTATAACGGTTCCTCTTATATTATCCAAATATGAAGTTAATAATTAATAGTATTACAAAGCCTACTGCCCAAGCTATAGTAGATGTAACTGACCAAATTCTAATTTGTTCTTTTGCATCAGTAATTCCTAGTGATCTATTTACTACCCAGAAGAAACTATCATTAAAATAACTAAAGAACAATGATCCTATACATGCTGATAATGTTGCAAAAACTGGATTTACATTTAATGCTAACATAATCGGTGCAGTGATTGATGCCGCTGTAGTCATTGCAACTGTTCCACTACCTTGTATAAATCTCATTAATGTAGCTATTATGAAAGGTAAAAAAATAGGTGAAATAGGTGTTTTTGCAATATATTCAGCTATATGATTACCTACTCCGCTCTCTCTAAGCACCATTCCCAATGCACCGCCAGCTCCTGTTACAAGTATTATAATACCAGCTGATTGTATTCCCTTTTCCATATCTTTTATAACAGAATCTCTATCCATTCCTATAGTTAGAGTAAAGATTGCAATAACAAGTCCAATTCCAACTGCTACAATTGGATTTCCTAAAAATGTAGCTACTTCTTTAAATACAATTATAAATTGACCCGTACTTTCCTTTACTTTTATAAGTGCTGAAAATGTATTTAAAAGAATTAGTATAATAGGAACTATTATTGGTGCAAATGATCTAAAAGTTCCAGGTAGATTATCATAGTTAAATTCCATTTGTTGATTTTCTAAAGCTTCTCTATTTTCTGGTCTAATCCATTCTTGATTATCATCTCCTGGTAATTGATAGATTTTTTTACCTATATATTTTCCATAGGCTAAAACTGCAAGTAACATAGGAATTGCAACTACAATCCCCCATAATATTACTCCACCTACATTTGCTCCAAATATACCTGCTGCTCCAACAGGTCCTGGTGTTGGAGGTACTAAGCTATGAGTTATTACTAGTCCTCCTGCAAGTGCTATACCCATGGAAATAACAGATTTTTTAGTTTGTTTTGACAATGCTTTTGCAAGTGGTGAAAGTATTACAAATCCACTATCGCAAAATATTGGAATAGATACTAAAAATCCAGTTACAGCAAGTGCTGCATCTTCTTTATCTTTACCAAATAATTTAATGAAAGTATAGGCCATCCTAGTAGCTGCTCCACTAGTTTCAAATATTTGTCCCATCATTATTCCAAAGCCTATTATTATTCCTATACTACCTAATGTTGAACCAAAGCCATTTGTAATTGCATTTATTACATCGGTTTGTTTCATACCTCCTACTATTCCTATAAATAATGCTGAAAATATTAATGCTAAAAATGTGTGAATCTTCGTTTTTAGTATTAAGAATACCAGTATTATTATTCCAACGATTAACGCTAGAACCATTCTCTGCATATCCATTTTTTAATCCCCCCCTATAAACCCAAATAAATATATACTTAAATTAACTATTAAAATATGGTGCATATTTTGCAGCTAATTTTACTGCTTCTATCATACTAACTGCTGATGCAATATTCTTTCCTGCTATATCATATGCTGTTCCATGATCTACACTTGTTCTTAAAAACGGCATAGAATTTGTTATGGAAATTGTTTTTTCAAAATTATATGTTTTTGTAGCAATATGTCCTTGATCATGATAAAGACTTAAAACACAAGCATACTTTCCTTGTAGTGCTTGATGAAAAACAGAATCCGCTCCAATAGGACCAACTACATCATATCCTTCTTTTTGTGCTTGTATAATAGCTGGTTCTATTTCATCAACTTCTTCCATTCCAAAAAGTCCATGCTCTCCTGAGTGAGGATTTAGACCTGCAACCGCCATTGTTCCTTTTAC
>CAYFSP010000009.1:0-42629 GCA_964345925.1 uncultured Gallicola sp.
GTTTTTTAATTTTCTAATATGGAAATAATAATGTATATACTATATTCTCTAATGATACTCAGTGTAAAGAATCAATCTATATTAAAATTCGTACTTTTGAAGATTATCTACCAACAACATTATTTTCTAGTTTACAAATAATTGATTAAGTAAATTATTACAATTTTTAAATTAAAATATTTTAGATAAGATAAATACATTGGATAGATAAAAAATATTAGAAATAAAGTTCTAATATTGTGATTAAAAACTAGAGGAATGGCTATTTAAACTTAAAACTTCGAGAATTTCTTAAAATTATCATACAGAAAAGTAAAAATCCATCTAAGTTAACAACTTAGATGGATTTTTGTAAAATTGGCAGGGACAAGAGGATTTGAACCCCTGACATCCGGTTTTGGAGACCGACGTTCTACCACTGAACTATGCCCCTTTGAACAATACCTTATAATTATAAGCTATAATCTTTTCTATGTCAATTAAAAAGGATAGAAATATTTCTATCCTTTTATTTATTGATTACATGTATCCCATTCCACCACCTGGCATTCCTGCTGCTCCTGCCATTGGATCTTCTTTTGATACATCTGCTACTGCTGCTTCTGTAGTAAGTAACATTGCAGCTACTGATGAAGCATTTTGTAATGCTGATCTAGTTACCTTTGTAGGATCAACTATACCTGCATCAATCATATTTACATATTCTTCTTTGTAAGCATCAAAACCTATTCCTTTTGCTTCTGATTTTACTTTTTCCACTATTACTGAACCTTCTAATCCAGCGTTAATGGCAATTTGTTTTACTGGTTCCTCTAATGCTTTAAGGATTATACTAACTCCTGTTTTTTCATCATTTTCAACTGTAGGTAACAACGCTTCTATTTTCTCTAATATATTTATATAAGCTGTTCCACCACCTGGTACTATACCTTCTTCTACTGCTGCTCTTGTAGCTGCTAAAGCATCTTCTAAACGTAATTTTCTTTCTTTTAATTCTGTTTCTGTTGCTGCTCCTACTTGGATTACTGCAACTCCACCTGAAAGTTTTGCTAAACGCTCTTGTAATTTTTCTAAATCAAATTCAGAGTCCGTATTTTCCATTTGGTTTCTAATTTGGTTTACTCTATCTTTAATATCTTTGTCAGCACCTGCACCGTCAACTATAACAGTGTTTTCTTTTGAAACATTTACTTTTCTAGCTGTTCCTAACATATCTATTGTAATATCAGCTAATTCTCTTCCCAAATCTTCACTTACAACTTCAGTATTAGTAAGAACTGCTATATCTTGTAACATTTCTTTTCTTCTATCTCCAAATCCTGGAGCTTTTACTGCTACACAATTGAAAGTTCCTCTTAACTTATTTATTACTAATGTTGTCATTGCTTCACCTTCAACATCATCAGCAATTATTAATAATGGTTTACCAACTTTTACCACTTCTTCTAACACTGGTAATATATCTTGAATATTAGTTATTTTCTTATCTGTTATTAATATATATGGATCTTCTAATTCAGCTTCCATTTTATCAGTATCTGTAACCATGTAAGGTGAAACATATCCTCTATCGAATTGCATACCTTCCACTACTTCTAGAGTAGTTCCCATACTTCTTGATTCTTCTACTGTTATAACTCCATCTTTTCCAACTTTTTCCATTGCTTCAGCTATCATTTTCCCCACTTCTTCATCAGCAGCGGAAATTGCTCCTACTTGCGCTATGGATTCACTAGTTTCAACTGGAATGGATATATTTTTTATTTCTTCAACAGCTTTATCTACGGCTTTTTTTATACCTTTTTGTAATATCATAGGATTTGCACCTGCAGCTAAGTTTTTAATTCCTTCTCTAACTATAGCTTGTGCTAATAGTGTTGCTGTTGTAGTTCCATCCCCTGCTACGTCATTTGTTTTTGTAGCTACTTCCTTAACTAATTGAGCTCCCATATTTTCATATGGATCTTCCAACTCAATTTCTCTGGCAATTGTTACACCATCATTTGTTATAAGAGGTGAGCCAAACTGTTTATCTAAAACAACATTTCTTCCCTTTGGTCCTAATGTAACTTTTACTGTATCCGATAACTTATTTACACCTTCTATTAAGCCATTTCTAGCATCTATACTAAATTTGATTTCTTTAGCCATTATTTTCTATTCCTCCTTTATTATTCAACAATTGCAAGAACATCTTCAATTTTTACAACTATATATTCTTCGTTTTCTAATTTTACTTCTGTTCCTGAATATTTAGAATAAATTACTTTATCTCCAACATTTAAATTTATATTCTTATCACTATCTTTTAAAGAGTCTGAAACAGCCACTACTTCTGCTACTTGTGGCTTTTCTTTAGCTGAACTAGGTAAAACGATACCTGAAACAGTCTTTTCTTCCACCTCCATCATCTTTACTACTATTCTTTCCCCTAATGGTTTAAGTTCCATTTATAAATCCCCCTTTATTTAGAATTCACTTTATTAGCACTCGGTTGTTTGAGCTGCTAATAACTACTCTTATATAATAACTTATTCTCTGATTTTTTTCAAGTCTTTTTTATAATCATTGTTCTATTAATTAAACAGTGATATTATTTAATAACGGAGGTTATTATGTCTCAATCAAAGATAAATAAAAATAAAAAAAGAATTAGTGATGATGTTAAAATTGAAATAGCTAATGCTATTACTCATGGACTAGGAGTTATTCTAGGAGTGATTTTCCTATTAATGCTTGTTATTCCAAGTGTTATAAATGGTGAAACAATTAAAGTTGTGGCATTCTCCTTATATGGAGCATTTTTTATATTTATGTTTTTAAGCAGTACTATTTACCATTCTATTACTCATATTAAAGCTAAAAAAATATTGAGAGTATTAGATCATTCTTCAATATATTTATTTATAGCAGGAACCTATATTCCAGTAATACTTTTGGTTTTAAAAGGTACTTTAAGAGTAGCACTACTCGTTTTAATATGTTCTCTTGCGTTTATAGGTGTACTATATAAGATTTTTAGCTATGGAAAGTACGATAAATATAAGGGTTTATCAACTATTTTATATATAGCTATGGGTTGGATTGCTGTATTCTTTGTAAAGCCAATAATACAGTCTACCTCAATTATGTTTTTCTTCTGGATTCTACTTGGTGGAATACTTTATAGTGGTGGAACTTATTTTTATAAAAAGGATAGTAAATATGCCCATGTAATTTGGCATTTGTTTGTTCTAGCAGCAGCTATTGCACAATTTATAGGTATTTATTTATATTTACTATAGTAAAAAAGACTAATCAAACGATTAGTCTTTTAAAAATTCTTCTAATTCTTCTTCTCTTATTATTTTAACTCCAAGTTCCTGTGCTTTTGTAAACTTACTTCCAGGATCTGTTCCAACTATTATATAATCAGTATTTTTTGATACCGATGATCCTGTCTTTCCACCTTTTTCTTTAAATGTATTTTCTAAATCTTTTCTTTTATAATTTTCAAAGGATCCAGTTATTACAATTCTTTTATTTAAAAACTTGCTATCTTCTGAAATTTCTACAGGTTTTGGATTTTCTATTACTATTCCTTTTAAGAGAAGGCTATCTATTCCTTTAACAACTTCTTCATCATGGAAAAATTCAACTATCGCCTCTGCTGTTATCTCTCCTATATCGTCCAATGTAACAAGTTCATCTACTGATGCATTTCTAATCTTATCAAATGATAAAAATATTTTAGCTAAATCTTCACTTGTTTTTATACCTACATTTGGAATTCCAATTGCATATATAAAGTTTTCAAGTTTTATATTCTTACTTTTTTCTATTGCATTTAAAAGATTTTTCGTCTTCTTTTCTTTAAATCCTGGAACCGTTAGCAAGTCCTCTTCTGTAACATCATATATTTGAGATATTTCGTGAACATTTAATATTTCAAGCATCTTCTCTATTGTTTTTTCACTTAATCCGTCTATATTCATTGCATCCCTTGAAGCAAAATGCACAAGTCTACTGACTAATTGCGGTTCACAAGACATGGAGTTAGGACAAAAAATATGAACACCATCTCTAATTAAATCAGTATGACAGTAAGGACATTTTTTAGGCATTTCTATTTCCTTTGTTTCCCTACCATCTTCTATAGTTCCCAATATTTCCGGTATAACATCATTTGATCTTCTAATTAATACTCTAGAATTTATCGCAACTTTCTTCCTCAATATATCATCGTAATTGTTTAATGTAGCCCTTTGGACTGTAACATCACCTATTTCCACAGGTTCGAGTATAGCTGTTGGCGTTACTTTTCCAGTTCTACCTACATTCCAAACAACTTTTTCAAGTATTGTTGTAACCTCTTCCGGCTCAAACTTATATGCTATAGCCCATCTTGGAAATTTATTTGTATAACCTAAAACTTCCCTAGTCCTCATATCGTTTATTTTTATTACAGCACCATCTGTTAAAATATCAATTTCTTTTCTATAATTTTCTATATAATCAATAATATTTTCAACTTCATCTATATTTTTTGCAACTCTGAAGAATTTATTTACTTTAAATCTATTTTCCTTTATAAATTCCACCATTTCTAATTGACTTTCAAATTCTTTATTTTCAATATATCCAATATTATAGAAAAATGCCGTTAAATGTCTTTTTTCAGTTTCTTTAGGATTTAAGTTCCTCAATGCTCCTGCTGCAGCATTTCTTGCATTTTTTAATTGAACTTCATTTGTTTTATTATAGTTTACCAATTCAGATAAAGGCATTAACCCTTCTCCCTGAACTTCCATTAAACCCTTATATTCTATTTCTAGCGGTATTGACTTAATGGTCTTAGCTTGAGCTAGTATTTCCTCACCAATTGTTCCATTACCCCTCGTAGAAGCCATTACTAAATTTCCATTATCATATGTTAAATTAATCGTTAAACCATCGAATTTCAATTCAATAATAAATTCTAAAGCAGGTAATTTATTTTCATTTTCGAAGTTATAATTTCCAACTAATTTTTCACATCTTTGAATCCAATCCCTTAAATCCTCAAAACTTTGAGCCTTATCTAAACTATATAAAGGACTTATATGAGTATGTTTTATAAAACCTTCTAAAAGTGTATTACCAACTCTCTGAGTTGGAGAATTAGTAGAAACTATTCCAGTTTCCTTTTCTAGCTTTACTAATTCATCATATAGTTTATCGTACTCACCATCTGATACTATAGGCTCATCTAAAGTATAATAATGGTAATTCAATTCATTAATTCTCTTTATAAGCTCAGTTATCCTATCATTTTTATCCATTAAATTTTCTCCAATGGTGCTAAATTCTTATTAAGCTTTTTAATCCCTTTCTTCTCAAAGGCAATTACAAGTTCATCTCCGCCATCTTTTTCAGTTATTGAAACAACAGTTCCAACACCAAAAACTTTATGCTTAACTTTTTCTCCCACTTTTATATCAAAACCTTCTTGAACTCTTTTTTTAGGTTTTTCCTTCTTAATAAAGTCATCTCTTAAATCGTCTGCCATACTTTCAACAGATGATGAATAACTTTCCCTAAAATTGCTATTTATTATCTCTTTAGGTTTTTCCTTTAATATATTTTCTTCCATCTCCTCTATAAACCTCGATTCCTTTTTGCTCATTGTTTTACCAAAAACCCTTCTTGATGCTGAGCTTGTAATATATAATTTCTCCTCTGCCCTAGTAACTGCAACATAGCAAAGTCTTCTTTCCTCTTCTATTCCATCTCTTTCCATTATAGATCTTTCACTTGGGAACAGTCCTTCTTCCATTCCCGTAAGAAATACCGCTTTATATTCTAATCCCTTAGCTGCATGTATTGTCATTAGACTAATACCTTTTTTTCCATCATCTGTTTTATCAACATCGGACAAAAGGCTTACAGATGCAAGATAATCCTCTAAGGAAGGTGCTTCTGCATTTTTTTCATAATCCATTATAGCCGTAACAAATGAACCTAAGTTCTCTATTCTAGTCTTATCTTCTCGTAGCTTCGATTCTTTTAACATGGATAAATATTCTGTCTTTTCTAAAACAAATTCTACAAAATCGGATACACCATAGTTATTCATTTTATCTTTTAAATTTTCCATCATAAATAAGAAATTTCTTAACTTTGCAGCTGTTCCTGCTGTAACCATATGAAGATTGTCTCTTTTCAATAGTTCATAAACCGATATTCCCTCTGCATTTGCAGCCACTTCTAGTTTATTTATTGTTGCATCTCCAATTCCCCTTTTAGGATAATTAATAATTCTCTTCAAAGAAATATTATCATTAGAATTTATAATTATCTTTAAGTAGGCTATTAAATCCTTAATTTCTTTCCTATCGTAGAATTTTAAACCACCAACAACATGATAGTTTATACCTTCACGCATTAAAGTTTCCTCAAAAATACGTGACTGTGCATTTGTTCTATAAAGTATTGCCATGTCTTCAAAAGCATAGTCATTATACTTTAAATGTTCAATCCAATTCGTCACTACAATAGCTTCCTCTAAGTCAGAACCAACTTTCTTATATATAATATCGTCACCATCTGTATTATCAGTCCATAGATCTTTATCTTTTCTCTCTTCATTATTTTTTATTACGGAGTTTGCAACTTTTAAAATCTTTTTTGTAGATCTATAATTCTGTTCCAATGTTACTATTTTTGCATCTTTAAAATCTTTTTCAAAATTTAAAATATTTGTAATATCAGCACCTCTCCATCCGTATATGGATTGGTCTCCATCACCAACAGCACAAATATTGTTGCTTTTTTTCGTTAAATTCCTAATTAAATTATACTGACTTTTATTTGTATCTTGGTACTCATCAACAAATATATATTTAAATCTGCTGGAATACTTGTTTTTTATATCTGGGTTTTTTTCAAATAGTTCTAATGTCTTTAAAATTAAATCATCAAAATCAAGAGAATTATACATTTTAGTCTTTTTAGTATATTCTTCAAATAGTTCACCAAATATTTTAAATGTTGGATTATCTTTGTAAACCGCTTCTAAATATGCTCTTCCCTCTCCAAGATTTTTCGTATTACTTACCACTGATAAAAATGGATTAGTTGGGAATTCTTTAACATCTAGATTTTTTTCTCTTAAAATTTCCTTAACCAATGATATTTGATCTGCTCTGTCATAAATTGTAAAGTTTGATGTGTAACCAATATGAGTTATTTCTCTTCTAAGTATTTTTGTACATATTGAGTGAAAAGTCCCAATCCACATATCGCTAACATCTTCCTTTAAGAGTTTTGAAACCCTCTCCTTCATTTCCGATGCTGCCTTATTTGTAAAGGTTATTGCTAAAATTTCATATTTATTGCATAAACCCTTTTCTAAAATATGTGCTATTCTTGTAGTTAAAACTTTTGTTTTTCCACTTCCTGCACCTGCTAACACAAGTAAAGGCCCCTCTGTATGAAGTACTGCTTCTTTTTGTCTATTATTTAAATTATTTAATAAATTCATTATTGCTCCTATTTATAATCAAAAAAAATAAGACCTGTAAAAGGCTTATTTTTAATATATGTATTAATATTAAGTGTAGAAATCCCACCTACAATCATTATACCATTTATATTCTTTTATTGTAGCCTTTTGTCGGAAATATTATTTATTAATTTTCTTAATATTATTCAATTTACAATATTCTAATATAAAAACTATTTATAATAAAAAAAGAGGTCTCCCTCTTATTTTATTATGGTAAAGTAAAGAATAACAAGTATACCTAAAACTATTCTATACCAACCAAATATTTTAAAATCATGTTTTTTAACATAGTTCATTAAAAACTTAATTGTAGCAATTGAAACTATAAAAGAAATAGCCGAAGCTACAATCAATATTAAAAACTCAAAACTAGTAAATGAAAGTCCAAATTTCAATAATTTAATAAAACTTGCTCCAAACATTACAGGTATTGCCAAGAAAAAAGTAAATTCTGCTGCAACCGTTCTTGAAAGTCCAATTGCTATACCACCTAGTATTGTTGCTCCTGACCTTGAAACACCTGGAAATATACCTGCTACCATTTGAAATATACCTATTATAATAGCCGCTTGAAAAGTAATTTCCTTAATGGAATTAACTTTAGACTTCTTATTGCTGTTTACATCTTCAACTAATATAAATAATATACCTACAACAATAAGCGCTAAGGCTATTGGTATTGGTTTATGAAATAACTCTTCAAATTTATCATCAAAGGGTATTATTAATGCAGCTGGAACACAGGCTACAACAATTTTAAACCACATCATCATCTTTGACTTACTTATTAATATTTTTCCACTTTCTCTTTTAAATGGAAATATTTTGCTCCAGTATATAACTACAACTGCAAGTATTGCACCTAGTTGAATTACTACAGTAAACATGGACATAAAACTACTTGATGCCTTTAATTTTAAAAATTCATCTACTAATATAATATGACCCGTTGAGCTTATTGGTAACCATTCAGTAATACCTTCAACTATTCCTAAAATTATTGCCTTTAAAATCTCTATCATACATCACCCCTACATATTTTTCTATTATAACAACTTTTCATAATTATTGCATTGTTTTTAATATATTTATTGTATTGTCAAAGCTCTACATACTATATTCAAAATAGAAATGTATTTTAAAAATATACTTTTCGCTGTTATATAAAATATTTAAATAATAAAAAATTATAATATAAAAAAATAGTAGCAGAATATATCCACTACTATTTTAGTATTTATATTTTTAAAAATCTGCAGCTTTTACCTCTGCCCAAATGTCCGTATATACAGAATTTATATCACTAGGATTTTTAAATATTTCATATTTGCCTAATTTATTTAAATCTGGATATGAGACCTCACTTTCTTGTACTTCTTTGTCAAGTAGTTTTACAGCTTCATTATTTGGAGAGGAATAACCTATATAATCCACAATTTTAGCTGCATTCTTTGCCTCTAATATATAGTCAATAAACTTTTCTGCATTTTTAACATTTCTTGCATTTTGGGGTATAGCCATAGTATCAAACCAAAGGTTTGTCCCCTCTTTTGGCACTGAATACCTTAAGTCCTCATTTTCTGACATAGCATCAATGGCATCTCCTGAATAAGCTGGAGCCAAGTACGCCCCCTCATTTACCATTTGACTTTTCATCTCATCAACTAAATAAGCTCTCACGATAGATTTTTGTTTGATTAAATCCTTTTTTGCTATTTCAAGCTCCTTTAAATTTCTTGTATTCATAGAATATCCATTTCTTATAAGGGATATTCCTATGGAATCTCTAGTAGAGTCCATCATGATAATCTTTTGGTCATATTTTTTATTCCATAATATATCCCATGAATCCACTTTTTCCTTAATAAATTTACTATTATAAAGAATTCCAACAGTTCCCCATAAATAAGGTATGCTATACTCCTGCTTTGGATCATAGTCCATATTCAAGTACTCTTTTCCAATATTTTTCATGTTTTTAATACTGGAAGTATTTATCTTTTGTACCATATCTTCTTCTATTAGTTTTTCTAGCATATAGTCTGAAGGAAAAATCAAATCATAATTAGATCCACCTTCCTTTAATTTCATATACATATCTTCATTTTGAGTAAACATTTCATATATAACCTTTATTCCAGTTTCTTCTTCAAAGGATTCTAAAACGGATTCATCCATATACTCACCCCAGTTATATACATATACAACTTCACCTGACCGAGTTGTTTTTTCTTTACAAGAAGAAAATATCAGTAGTGACACTAATATCAATATAACAAATTTTGTTTTTTTCATATAATCACCTATTTAAACTTTTCTTTTCTGCACCTTCTGAAGTCTTATATACAATTACAAGTAATATTAATATAGCCAAAAACATCAATGTTGAAAGTGCATTTATTGCAGGATTAATACTTCTTCTAGCCATGGAAAAAATAGTTACAGATAGTGTATTAAATCCATTTCCTGTAGTAAAGTAAGATACTACAAAATCATCTAAGGATAGTGTAAAAGCAAGAATTGCTCCTGATACTATTCCTGATTTTATCTCCGGTATTATCACTTTTCTAATAGTATAAAAAGGTGTAGCACCTAAGTCCATTGCTGCTTCAGGTAAAAATTTGTTCATCTGTTTTAGTTTTGGTAGCACAGATAATATAACATACGGAGTTGTAAATATAATATGGGATAATAATACTGTAATAAATCCATTTTCCATATTCATAAGTCTAAATAAAACCATAACCGAAATTGCCGTAACAATATCAGGGTTTAATACTGGTATATAATTTATATTCAATACTGCCATTTTACTCAATCTCTTCATATAGTAAATGCCAATTGCAGCTACAGTTCCCATAATTGTGGCAATAATTGTAACTATTATAGCTATTTTAATAGTATTGTAAAAGGACAGTAATATTTCTTCATTATTAAATAATTCTTTATACCATTTAAGAGTAAAACCAGTCCATGATGTTTTAATTTTAGAATTATTAAAGGAAAATATCATTAGAAAAATTATTGGTGCATATAAAAATGCAAATATTAAAAATATATAAAAGTTTTTTAATTTCTTTACCATAATCCTCCTCCTGATTTTTCTGTATTTTTATCAAATCTATTTGTGAAAATCATAGATATTAAAATTATCACCATCAATACCATACTAATGGCAGATCCGTAATTCCAATCTCCTACAACTCTAAATTGATTTTCAATAACATTTCCAATTAAATTTATTTTATTTCCACCTAGTAATGCAGATATTTCAAATGTAGAAATAGCAGGTATAAGAACCATTGTAATTCCTGTAATCACACCTGATATGCTCATTGGAAATACAACTTTCCAAAATGTTTGAATTTTTGTTGCACCTAAATCCATTGCTGCCTCAATTAAAGAATCGTCCATTTTCTCTATTACCGTGTATATTGGCAAAATCATAAATGGTAAAAAATTATATACCATACCAACTATTATTGCACCCTTTGTATATATTAAATTCAAAGGCTCAATTCCAAATAATCCTAAAAAATTGTTTATTATTCCATTTGTGGATAAAATATTCATCCAAGCATAAGTTCTTAGTAAAAAATTCATCCACATTGGTAACATTACTAGTAAAATTAGAATGGATCTTTTCCTCAAACTTATTTTCGATATCCAATATGCCATAGGATAACCTATAATCAAACAGATAACAGTACATATTAACGCCAATTTTATGGAATTTATAAGGACTTTCAAATTTATTGATGTAAAAAATTTTATAAAATTATTAAATGTAAATCCATCTATTCCATTCTCTCTTAATGAATAATATAGAATCATAAATATAGGAACAACTATAAATATGGAAATCCAAAAAACATATGGATAGGCTAATTTTTTATATTTCATCTTTCACCTTCCTCATTATATGAATACTATCTGGAATTATTACCATTCCAACTTCATCGTTTACATTTTTTGCAATTGTAGACTGAACTAAATATTTAAAATTATTTACATTTATATTCATTTCATAATGTACACCTTTGAATACAACTGACTCTACTTTTCCAACAAGCATACCTTGAGAAACAGGAACTAGTTCAATATCCTCAGGTCTTATAACAACCTCCACTAGTTCTTCTTTAGAAAATCCCTTGTCAACACATTTAAATTTATAATCTGAAAAGGACACTGAAAAATCTTCATGCATAATTCCATTTATAATATTACTCTCTCCAATAAAATCTGCTACGAAACTATTTTTAGGTTCGTTGTAAATATCAGTCGGTGTTCCAATCTGTTGAATAATTCCATTGTTCATTACAACTATTTTGTCACTCATGCTTAAAGCCTCTTCTTGATCATGAGTTACATAAACAAACGTAATTCCAACTCTCTGCTGAATTTTCTTTAATTCCAACTGCATTCCCTGTCTTAATTTTAAATCCAATGCACCTAACGGCTCATCTAGTAAAAGAACCTTTGGTTCATTAACCAATGCTCTTGCTATAGCAATACGCTGTTGCTGTCCTCCACTTAAAGCTTCTATTGACCTTTTTTCATATCCTGATAAATTAACGAGCCTTAAAACTTCTAAAACTTTTTCTTTTATTTCTTTTTTTCCTAATTTTTTTATTTTTAAACCAAAGGCAATATTTTCATAAACATTCATATTAGGAAATAAAGCATATTTTTGGAAAACCGTATTTATATTTCTTTCATAAGGAGGTATATCGTTTATTTTATTACCTTCAAAAATAACTTCACCACTATCAGGAGTAATAAATCCTGCTAAAATTCTTAATGTCGTTGTTTTCCCACAACCACTTGGCCCAAGTAAAGTTATAAATTCGCCTTCCTTTATATCAAGGCTAAGATCATTTAATATTAAATCATCTTCAAATGTTTTATAAATATTTTTTAATTCTATAGTATTCATAGTAATTCTCCTACTGTTTATTTTAAAAGCTAGGTGGGTTTGTTACCCATAAAACAATTGATTTTCCATTGTTTTTATTTATTATTTGTCTAACTCTACCACTATTTGTGTAGAAACAGTCTCCTTTTTTCAATATATTTTTTTTATTATCAAGTAATAATTCAACTTTTCCCTTTAGAATATATCCAAATTCTTCCCCTTCCACAGGAGAATATGATTTACTTTGTCCATTATTTTCCAAAGTCATAATAATAGGTTCCATCTGATTTTTTTGAGCATTTGGAACTATCCATTTTATTGTGGAAAAATTCTCATCATCATAATTTTCTATAAAATCATCTTTTGTAAAAACTATTTGTTCTTCTTTTTCCTCTTTAAAAAAATCCGATATATTAGTTCCTAAAGCCTCTAAAATATCAAATAGAGAATCTACAGATGGCGATGTTAAATCCCTTTCTATTTGTGAGATAAAACCCTTAGTTAAATTTGCCCTTTCCGCCAATTCCTCTTGGGTTAAATCTAGTGATATCCTTCTATTTTTAATCTTTTCTCCTATTTCCATATTTCCCTCATTATATTAAACAAAAAACTTATTTTATTAAACAACAATATTAATTATAGCAAGATTTTATTTTTTTTCAATCACTTTTTACAATGAATTTTTCCAATAAAAAAAGAGGCCTTGCCTCTTTTATAAATCCCTACTAGCTCCTCCGCCTCCGAAAGAACCTCCTCCTCCGGAAAATCCTCCACCGCCAGAAGAACGACCACTGGAAGAACCTCCTCCAAAGCTACCACCATAGTATCCTCCACCGAAACCGCCGAAAAAGCCACCACCTCTTCTACTACGATTATTTCGGTTGTTTCCACCAAATTTGGAACTTAAAATAATTATTATTATAATTGTTATAATAATTCGACCTATGGATGAATTATCATTTTCTTTTTCTAATTCATTGCTATATTCTGAATAATCACCAGTAAGCTCAATATTATATTCTTGTACCACCTGTGATACTACAGCATTAAAGACTTCGTTTAATCCCTTATCCAATGTTTTAATATTATTTTTATCAAAGTTAGGAATTAAATAATTATCAATTATCCTTCCAACTTTTGCATCGTTTAATGCACCTTCTAAACCATATCCTATTTGTATAGAAGTACGATATTTTTCTGTAGTTGGTTCATACCCTACTAGTATTACAACTCCATTTCTCTCTTTTTCATCTCCTACTCCCCAGCTCCTACCTAGTTTTAAAGCGTAATCTTCTGGTTCCTTATCCTCTAAATCCTTTATGGTTACGACAACTATTTGAGCTTTTGTTTTCTTCTCTAACTCTTTATTCGTATTATTTATACTATCCTTTGTACTTTGTGATAATACATTTAATTCATCTAAAAAATAATCTGAAGTAGGTTTTGGAATTGCAAATGATATTGTTGAAGTAAATATTGTGCAAATCGTTATTAAAAGAAAAATTTTTCTTTTTAAATTTTTCATATTAATTCCTAATCAAAGTTTACATCTGGTGCATCTTGTGCTTCAGCTTTTGCTTCAAAGTATTCTTTTTGATCAAAACCTTTAAATTTAGCTAATAAGGAAGTTGGAAATGATCTTACTTTTTTATTATATATTCCTACGACTGCATTATAATCAGTTCTAGCTACTGCTATTCTATTTTCTGTTCCTGCTAATTCATCTTGAAGAGATATAAAGTTTTGATTAGCTTTTAAATCTGGATAAGCCTCTACCATAATATTTATACTCTTTAATGACTGTGATAATTCTTCGTTGGCATTTGCTAACTCCTCTGGTGTTTTAGCCTTATCAATGCCAGCTCTTGCATTTGTAATATTTGTTAAAGTTTCTTCCTCATGTTTAGCATAACCCTTAACCGTATTAACTAGATTTGGAATTAAGTCGGCTCTTCTCTGTACTGTTGTTTGTACATTACCATATGCTTTATTAACATCTTCATCCAAAGAAACCAACTTATTGTAAGGTCCTATAAATAATGACGCTATAACAACTACAATAATTAAAATTATTGCTATTGGTAATAATATCTTCTTATTTTTCATCTATAATCTCCTTAATTTTCTATTTTAAAAATTTCCATATTTTTAATTGCTTCTTTTACAAGTTCTTCTACATCAATATTGCCTTCACTTCTTAGAATATCATGTAGTTTAGGTTTTGTAACAGGTCTTCTTGGTAAAAATACAGTACAACAATCTTCAAATGGAAGTATTGAAGTTTCGTAAGTTCCAATTTCCCTTGAAATTTCTATTATTTCACTTTTATCCATTGCAATAAGCGGACGTAGTATTGGCATTTCAACAGATGAATTTATAACGGATACCCCTTGTATGGTTTGACTTGCTACCTGTCCCAGACTTTCACCAGTTATTAATGCATCATACTCATATTTCTTAGAAAGTTCTTCCCCAATTCTCATCATAAATCTACGAGATAGTATTGTCATTTCCCTTTCTCTACATTTTTCATTTATCTCCTTTTGTATTGGAAGTAAATTTATACTATACATTGTAATTTTGCCAGTATAGTAAGAAAGTTGTTTTGCCAGATCCTTAACCTTTTCAAGTCCTCTATCAGATGTAAATGGATAGCTATGAAAATGTAATGCAGATATTTCAACTCCTCTTTTAGCTAGTAAAAAACCAGCAACAGGACTATCTATACCACCTGAAAGCAAAAGTAAGCCTCTTCCAGAACTTCCAATTGGTAAGCCTCCCCAACCCTTTGTCCTATCAGAAAATATATAAACATTTCTTTTAATGTCAATATATACTTTAAAGTCTGGATTATGAACGTCTACACTTAGTACGTTCCCAAAATTCTTTAAAATAGCTCCTCCAAGCCTTGGGTTTAGTTCAGGTGATTTGTATCCAAAGCTTTTATCAACTCTATTGACTGCAACTTTAAATGTTTTATTTTCAGTAATATTTTTTTCTCTAATAAACTCAACAATACTTTTTTCCATATCTTCAATATTCTTTTCAACTTTTATACATGGACTAATATATGCAATTCCAAATACCTTTTTTATAGAATCTATCATTTCTGGAAAATCTTCTTTATTAGCTTTAATATATAATTTTCCTTGTTCCTTGTAATGTTCCTCTATTTGAAAATCCTTAATAGATCTTAATACCTTTTTTACAGCTCTATCTTCAAATATTTTTCTATTATTTCTCTTTAATGTTAATTCTCCAAAACTAACTGATATATACCAGTTCATTAATTCCTCCTAGTTATGCTTCTAATTTCTTCAATATATTTAACTAAGTATTTGTAAAATATATTTACATCTTCCAATGTACTATTTTTAGAAAATGATATTCTTATTGTACCATCTTCATATCCTTTTGGTAAATCAATTGCATCTACAATTCTACTTCTCTTATTTTTGCCACATGCTGATCCTGTTGAAATATAAATCTCTTCCATTTCTAAATAATGTAGTAAAACTTCAGCTCTAATATCCTTAATAGAAATATTTAAAATATAAGGACTAGAATTTCCCAAAGTTGAATTAACAATAATATCTTCAATAGAATTTATTTTTTCCATTAAAATTTTCTTTAAATCATATATCTTTTTAAAGCTTTCTTCCATATTTTTACTGATTATTTCTGCCATTTCACCAAGTGCTACAATTCCAGGCATATTTTCTGTACCTGAAGATATATTTTTCTCTTGACCGCCTCCAATAAGAATCGGTTTTAAATTAATACCCTCTTTTATATAAATTGCACCAACACCTTTTGGACCATGTATTTTATGGCCACTAATAGTATAAATATCAATTTTACATTTTTTTATATTTATTGGAACTTTGCAAAAACCTTGTATACCATCTACATGAAAAATGGTATTTTTGTTTTTTGCCTTGATAATCTTACCAATTTCCTCTAGGTTTTGAACCGTTCCAAGTTCATTGTTTACATGCATAATAGAAACCATTCTAGTATTTTCATTAATGGCATTTTCTAGATCTACCAAATCTAAAAAACCATTTTTATCCACTTTTAAAAATATTACTTTTTTTCCCTTCATTTCCTCTTTATAAACTTTGAATACAGATGAATGTTCCGTAATAACAGTAATAAATTCTTCTAATATATTACCTGTAGAAGAACCTAGTATAGCTATATTATTCCCCTCTGTTCCTGAGGAGGTAAAGTAAATTTCTTTTTCCTTAACGTTTAAAGCATCCGCAACTTGTTTTCTTGCATGGTTTAAATATTTCTCTGCCTTTTGTCCAAAATCATATAATGCAGAAGGGTTTCCAAAATTATTTCTCATAATATCTACCATTTTTTCTATTGCAATTTCATCGACTTTAGTAGTCGCTGCATTGTCTAAATATATCATATATACCTCATTTTCTTATTATTCTTTAATATTATTTTAATGTTATAATAGTAATTATATCACTAGTATTATACTATTAAAAAATTTCTGGAGGTTATTGTGAAGAAGAAAAAATTTATTTCATTAATTCTATTGTCTGTACTTATATTAAATATAGGAAGTTTTTCCTATGCAGATGATGACTTAAATAGTGCTAATAGTACCATTGCTGTGGAATTACCAGTAGATGAGGAAACAACTTATATGGAGCAAGATGATACAACTGATTCTGCTGATGACGACAAAGATCTTGTAAATGAATCATATGGTTCAAATGTTGATAATTTAATAGATGAAAATTCTGAATTAAGTATATTTTTAAATTCATATATAAATATTAAAAGGATTTCAGGAAGTAATAGAGTTAATACTTCCGTTTTAATAAGTAAATTTATAAATGAAAAATCTGAAAAAGTAATTATTGCAGATGGAAGAAATTATGCTGATGCATTAAGTGGTTCCAGTATAACTTTTGGTGAATATCCAATACTTTTAGTCGATGGCAATTTAAATAACGATATTATTAATGAAATTAACAGACTTGAAGCAAAAGAGGTAATTATACTAGGAGGTAAAAGCTCTATTAATTCCTCTGTAGAAAGTACTTTGAACAAATTAGAAAATATTGAAAAGGTAACTCGTATAGCTGGAGCCAACAGATATGAGACAAGTACATTAATAAGTTCTAAGTCCATTAACAAAAATTTAATTGTAGCATCAGGAGATAATTTTCCAGATGCATTATCAGCTTCTATTTTAGCCAACAATAATAGTGACTTGGTTTTAACTGCTAAAAATGAAATATCATCTTATTTAAACCAATCTCTAACCAATTTTAATGGAGATGATATTAAATTAGTTGGTGGTAGTTCTACAATTTCAGACTCTGTATTAAATAAGATAAAATCATTGGCAAGTATGGATAATATAACTAGAATATTTGGCTCTAATAGGTATGAAACAAGTACTAAGGTAGCAAATAATTTTAACGATGGAAATATTGTAATAATAGCTTCTGGTGAAAGTTTTCCTGATGCATTATCAGCTTCAACCCTTTCCCAAAAGATAAATGCACCAATACTATTAGTATCAAAAAATATAATTGATAATTCAGTTATTTCCTATATTAAAAATAATAATATTGAAAAGGCAATTTTAATTGGTGGTACTTCCACTATTTCAGAAAATACATTTAACAATATAAATAGATTAATAAGCGGTCAAGATGTTATTGGAAATAGTAACCCAATTACTCTAAGTTCATATGTAGTTAGTAATAGTGAGCAAAATACTTATTCTAGTAGTAATTATGATTCTAAAGTAAATGGTAAAATTAGAAAGAATTTGATTTTAAAAGTTTTAGAACAATCTGGTGACTGGGCTAAAGTCAACTATGATAAAACTACAGGTTGGGTGGAGAAAAAATATTTTTCAAACTACTCTTCATCAACTTTTGGACGAGTTGTAAATAATGTACCTTATATAAGTCAATTAAAACCTGTTTATGCACCAAATGGATGTGAGCCAACATCTCTTTTAATGGGATTACAGGGTAAAGGATATACAAATATTGGTTTAAAGGAATTTTTGGATAAAATGCCAAAAACTAGCAGCAATCCTGCTAAAGGATATGTAGGAATACCATATAATACGGTTCAAAATCTATTTCAAACCATAGATCCTGAACCATTGGCTAAATACGGTCAAAAATATGGAAATGTTGTAAATATTCAAGGAGCTTCTAAAGACGATATTATAAGAGAAATTCAAAATGGAAATACCGTAGTAGCTTATGTTACATTGTTCTGGAATCAACCATATTATAGAACTTTACCTATAGAGGGAAAAAATACTTCTAGAATATGGAACAATCACGTACTTCTTATTACAGGTTACAACCCTGTCAACAACTCTTTCTACATTGCAGATCCATATAACCATGAAAAAGCTGGTGCGAATAGAAGTAAACCATTCTACTATTGGAAAAATGCAAATGTTTTTGAAAGACTTTATAATATTAGAAAGTTTGCAGTTGTAATAAGATAATGATTTATAAATGCGATTTTAAAAATAGTTTGGATAGCAATGAATGTATTATCTCTATAAGCACAACAGGTATAAATCGTCAAAAAAATAAAATATTTCTGATCAATACAATTTTAGGTGGAGAAAAAGGAAAAATCATTCAGTACTTTTTACGTGAAGATGGGCAAAAGGAAGAACTATTAGATTTTTTTAATACCATAAAAGATTTTGAAATAATCAGCTATAATGGTAAGTCCTTTGATATTCCTTTTATTAATGAATATTTAATAAAAAATAATATGAATCTTATTGAAAATAAGATCTTTGATATATACTTGTTTTTAAAAAACTATAAATTTTTAGATACTGAAAGTTTAAAATTGAAAAATATATATGAGCATTTTTCCAGTAAAAAATATGAAATGCTTGAACAAAAGGATAATATAAAAATTTATAAAAATTATTTAAAGAAATATGATGAAAAAGATTTAGAGATACTATTGGAACAAGGAAAACTATCTGTGATTTACAGATATGAAATCCATCATTTTTTTAATGAAAAATTAAGATATAATAGTATAAATTTCACTATTTTTGGTTTAGATTTTATAGCAACACCTTATGACTATAGTATTAATAAAAACTTTTTCAATATTTCATTAATAAATTTAAATAAAAATAAAAACGAATTAAATTATATTTCAGATTATTTTTCTATAAATAGTAATAAAGACTTTTTAATTATTAAATATAAAATTATTGAAGGTTTAATTGATGAAAAGACAAATGCTATTTGCACTATATATCCTTATTTAAATATCATAATAAAAGATTTTCCAAATATAAATAGAAATTTAATACCTATAAAAATAAATGGTGAATTTAACAATAATTTAATATTAGAACTTGTAAAAGATTCTCTTAAAAATAAAAATATGCTTAGTTAAACTAAGCATATTTTTTATTCATTCATAAATCCTAATTTATCAAATATAAAGAAAAGTAAACTTAAGAATACAGCTATCATTGAAGCGAGTACCATACCAGATAATTGTACTCCTCCTAATTTAATAGTCAATCCACTTAAACCAGCTACAAAAATTACTGAAGTCAGTATTAAATTTTTAGACTTACTATAATCAACTTTTTCATCTACTAACAGCCTGATTCCTGAAGTACCAATCATACCGTATAGTAAAAATGTAACTCCACCTATTACATCTCCTGGAATTGTTTGTATTAACGCCGATAACGGTCCAATAAAGGCCATTAAAATAGATATAATTGCAGCTCCTCCTATTACATATACTGAATAAACTCCTGTTACTGCCATTACACCTATATTTTCTCCGTAAGTAGTAGTTGGTACCCCTCCTACAAATCCAGAAATGGCAGTTGAAAAGTTATCTGCAAAAATACTTCTATGAAGACCAGGATCTTTTAATAGATTCTTTCCAATTATATTACTTGTAACAACTTGGTGACTAATATGCTCCGATGTTATTACTAGTATTACAGGTAACATTGTAAGTATTGCGTTTAAACTGAATTTCGGCATTCTAAATGCTGGAATAGTGAATAGCTTTGCCTCAAGTACAGGAGTAAAATCCACTAAACCATAGGCATATGCTACTATATAACCAGTTATAATAGCAATTAAAATTGGTATAGTAGCTAAGAATTTCTTAAATATTACCGATCCTATAATTGCAACTGATAATGTAACAACAAATACTACAATATGTTCTCTAGATACATTTTCAGTCATTATCTCAGCACCTATTTTACCACCTCTTACAGTTGTACCTGCTAATTCAAAACCTATTAAAGAAACAACTGCTCCCATAGCTGCTGGTGGTAGAACAATATTAATCCAATCTGTTCCAAATTTGTATATTATTGCTGCTAAAACACATCCTATTAAACCTATAACAACAAAGGCACCTTGAGCATATTCTGCGCCCATAGTAGCTATTATTATTCCGGCTGGTCCTAAAAATGCAAAGCTTGAGCCTAAATAAGCAGGAGCTTTCATTTTTGTAATAAATAAAAATAGTAAAGTACCAATACCATTCATAAGCAGTACTATGCTAGGATCAAATTTAAGTACTATAGGTACCAATACTGATGCACCAAACATAGCGAAGGTATGTTGTAAACTAAGTGGCAACATCATCCCTAGAGGTACTTTTTCATTTACATGTATAATTTTTTTTGACATACTTCTCCTCCTTCATCCAATCTAAACTATTTTACAACGTAACCTTTAAATTTACAAGTTTTAATTTGACTTTCCACATATGTAATGATAAACTAATTGTAATAATTACAAAAGGATAATAATATGGAAAATAACTATAATACAGAAAAATTGAAAAATATGTTGTTAGAAGCGGATATAAGACCAACTTTTCAAAGACTAAAAATATTGGAATACTTAAATGTATACCATACTCACCCAACTGTTGATGAAATTTATTTGAAATTATGTCCTATTATACCTACACTCTCCAAAACAACCGTTTATAATACATTGAAATCTTTTGTAAACGCTAAAATTGTTGATGAGGTAAAAATCGAAAATACGGAAATAAGATATGATATTTTAGCTAAACCTCATGGCCATTTTAAATGTAAGGAATGTGGGAAAATATATAATTTTGATTTTAAATATAATTTAATAGAATCCAATGATTTAAAAGGATTTATAATCAATGACAAAAATGTTTATCTAAATGGAATTTGTCCTGATTGTCAAAAAGAAGAAATTTAAAAACACCGATTAAAATCGGTGTTTTTTTATAGGTAATATTTTTTATTAACTGTTAAATCATCATTTAATTCTATTACTAAAGGCTCCCCTGTTGGTATTTCAAATTGCATTATATCATCATCTGAAATTCCTTCAATATGTTTTACAAGAGCTCTTAAAGAATTACCATGGGCTGCAACTAAAACTGTTTTATCGTCAATTATAGCCGGTGCAATTTGATCTTCCCAAAAAGGTATAACCCTTTCTAAAGTCACTTTAAGATTTTCTCCAAGAGGAACAGTTCCCATTGGAAGATTTCTATATCTCCTATCTATATTAGCATCCTTTAAATCCAACAAAGGTGGTAATGTATCATAGGATCTTCTCCATTCATGTACTTTTTCATCACCATATTTTTCTGCTGTTTCCTTCTTATTTAAACCTTGCAAAGCTCCATAATGTCTTTCATTTAGTCTCCATGTCTTGGTTTCTGGTATCCAAAGTTGATCGGATTCCTCTAAAACTATATGACAAGTTTTAATTGCTCTCTTTAAAACCGATGTATATGCTAAGTCAAATTCTATTCCCGCATCTTTTATTTTTCTTCCAGCTTCTTTAGCCTGTCTATATCCTTCTTCACTTAAATCGACATCAACCCATCCTGTAAATTTATTGGCTAAATTCCATTCACTTTGTCCATGTCTTACGAAAACTATTTTTTTCAAAATTAACACCTCTTTATTTGATATACATTATTAATACCTAATATTTGAAAAAAATAACATTTATTTTTTTGTTTCTATAAATTTTGACATTCTTTTTAAAAACATATATGTCATTAAAATATCTATAGGAAGTTTTCCAATCTTTGCAATATAAACTGTTTTAGTCAATAAAATATTAGTTGAATACATTATATATATCCATGTTGGAGTCATAATTAAAGACACTATTATTAAATTTACTACTGAAGCTCCTACTACTCTTTTTAAGGTAATCTTCTTCTTATAAAAAAATACTCCATATATAAATCCTTCAAACATTGCATTTAATGTAAAACCTATAAAGAAAGGTCCCTTTGGAAATAATATAGCTCCTATTATATCCCCTAATCCACCTACTAACATCGCTGGCATTGCACCGTACATATATCCTACTAAAACCAATACCAAGTAGTGAAAACCAATCATAATAACATTAGGGACTAAAGGTATTTCTAAAAATATACTAAGTATCACATTTAAGCCGACCATTAATGAACATACGACCAATGTATTAATATTTTTTAATTCTTTAAATGTAAATATTTCTTTTATAGCTGTCATCTACTCACCTTTTATCAAATTAATTTTTGATATCTTTCTACCTATTATAAAATATATTATGGCAGAAACGACACCTTGTACTATATTGTAAGGAATTGATGCAATTCCTATATAAATATTTCCCATAATTATAGATTCTGCTATATAATACCCAATTACAAGTATAACTATCGCAAATATAACTCCTGCTAAATTTCTTGTACTATGAAATTTTTTATTATATACAAATTTACCAACTACAAACCCCATCAAAGCTTTAATAATTAAAGAGAACCCTGCCCAATGCGCTCCACCCGATAGAATATCAGCCATTCCAGAGCCAACTCCTCCTGCTATTGATCCAATCAAAGGTCCAAATAAACTTGCTCCTAAAAATATAAACAAATCTCCAAAGTTAACATAACCACCTGCTCCTCCAGGTATTGGTATTCTTATTACAATTGTTCCTATTATTATTAATGCTGTCAATAATGCACAATATATTATTTTTAATAATTCTTTGTTCTTCATATAATCACCTGCTATGATTAGTCAAAAAATAAACACAACAGTATGTTGTGTTTATTGATTGTTTTGAATTATATCCTTAACTTTCATAAGTCTAGTAATTGTAGCTCTTTCATTTTCATCTAATTTACTACGAATATATTTAATAGTCTCTTCAAGATCAGGAATAGTTCTATATTCTAGAGCATTTACTCTTCTTCTTGTCTTTTCAAGTTCCTTAGCCATAAGCTGACAAGCTTTTTCAACTTCGGCAAGTTCTAACAATTTATCCATTATCTTATCTAAACCTTCTATGGCATAGTCTAAATCAGCTGATGTTTGAGCATATCCATATGGATAAATACTACCTGTATTATCTATTTCGGTTTTTATAAATTTCATAACAGGAATATTAACACTCATTATATTTTTAGTTTCAATATCAACATCTATATTCTCTTTAGGAAATGAAACTGCCTCATCTAAAAACTCTGGACTCATTATTGCCGAAGCAAGTAGAAAATCTTTAAAGGAATTGCTTAATTCCATTTCAACTTCTACACGTAATTCCTTATTTTTTCTTATAAGAGCAATAAATCGTCTCATAAGTTCGTCTTGCTTATCTTTTAATAGCTTATGTCCTCTAGTTGATGTTGCCAGTCTTCCCTTTAATTCAGATAAGACCATTCTCGTAGGGTTTACATTAAGCTTAGCCATCTAATCATCCCCTTGAGGTTCATCCAAGTATTTATCTAAGTATTCATCTCTAATTCTCTTAAGTTCTGATCTAGGTATAACTCTTAATAATTTCCAACCAAGATTTAAAGTTTCCTCAATTGTCCTATTATTATAGTATCCTTGATTTACATATTCTCTTTCAAAATCCTCTGCAAATTTCGAGAATGCCTTATCAGCATCTGATAATGCAGAATCTCCAAGAATTACAGCTAAGTCCCTTGCTTCTCTACCTGATGCATAACCTGCATAGATTTGATTCATCGTATCAGCATGGTCTTCTCTAGTCTTTCCTTTACCTATACCTTTATCCTTCAATCTCGATAATGATGGAATAACGAATATTGGTGGCTCTATTCCTGATTTATACAATTCTTTAGAAAGAATAATCTGTCCCTCTGTTATATAACCAGTTAAGTCTGGTATTGGATGAGTTATATCATCTTCAGGCATTGTTAATATAGGAATTTGTGTTATTGAACCATTTCTTCCCTTTATTCTTCCTGCTCTTTCATATATAGTTGCAAGGTCAGTATATAAGTATCCTGGATATCCTCTACGTCCTGGAACTTCTTTTCTTGCTGCAGAAACTTCACGTAATGCTTCAGCATAATTTGTCATGTCTGTAAGTATTACTAGAACATGCATATCCTTTTCAAACGCTAAGTATTCAGCACAAGTTAAAGCCATTTTAGGAGTTGCAAGTCTTTCTATTGCAGGGTCATTAGCTAAGTTCATAAATAAAACTGCTCTATCAATTGCTCCCGTTTCCGTAAAGTCATCAATAAAGAATTGAGCTTCCTCAAATGTAATACCCATTGCAGCAAATACAACGGCGAATTTATCTCCTTTACCTAAAACTTTAGCTTGTCTTGCAATCTGTGTAGCTACGTTGTTATGTGGCAAACCAGATCCTGAGAATATAGGTAATTTTTGTCCCCTAACCAATGTATTTAAACCATCTATAGTAGATATACCAGTCTGTATAAACTCTGAAGGATAGTCCCTTGATACAGGGTTAATTGGTGAACCATTTATATCTATTTTCTTTTCAGGAATTATTTTAGGACCATTGTCCATTGGTGCTCCTAAACCATCGAAAACTCTACCTATCATGTCTTCAGATACGCCTAGTTCAAGTGGTCTTCCTAAAAATCTAACAGTGGTATCCCTTAAGTTAATACCTGTAGAACCTTCGAAAATTTGTACCATTGCTTTATCATTTTCTATTTCAATTACACGGCCTCTTCTCTTTTCACCAGTTTGTAATTGAATTTCTACAAGTTCTTCGTATTTAACGCCTTCAACACCTTCAACAACCATTAGAGGGCCTACTACTTCCGTAACAGATTTATAATCTTTAAGCATTTACAGTCCCTCCTTTTGATTCTAATTCCTTAAAAGCCACTTCCAAATCCCTTGATAAATCATCAAATAGATTTAATTCAGTTTCTGGAATATTTTTTGATCTTGCAATTCTATCTCTTATCGGCATTTTTTCAACTTCTGAAATATACATTCCGTTATTTAAAGCTTCTAATGCTAAGTCATAAAATTCCAATATTACATTTAGCATTTTATACTGTTTATTCAATGAACAATAAGTATCTACCTCATGGAAAGCATTTTGCTGTAAAAAGTCTTCTCTTATTGATTTAGTAACTTCCAATTTTAATTGGTCAGTATCTGAAAGAGAATCCCTACCTACAAGTCTTACAATTTCTTCAAGTGCAGATTCTTCTTGTAATAAAGCCATTGATCTAATTCTTAGTTTAGAGAAATTTTCATCTACTTTTTCATCTAAATATTTATCAACTTTAGTTTGATATAAAGAATATGAATTCAACCAGTTAATAGCCGGGAAATGACGTCTATATGATAACGCATAATCAAGTCCCCAGAACACTTTTACAATTCTAAGAGTTGACTGTGATACTGGTTCCGAAATATCTCCTCCTGGAGGTGATACTGCACCTATTACCGTTAATGCTCCTACTCTTTCATCAGTACCTAAACAAGTAGTTTTTCCTGCTCTCTCATAATAATCTGCAATTCTTGATGCTAAATATGCTGGGTAACCTTCATCCCCTGGCATCTCCTCAAGACGTCCTGACATCTCTCTCAATGCCTCTGCCCATCTTGATGTTGAGTCAGCCATCATAGCTACTGAATAACCCATATCTCTAAAGTATTCTGATATAGTTATTCCTGTATAGATTGAAGCTTCCCTTGCTGCAACTGGCATATTTGAAGTATTGGCTATTAAAACAGTTCTCTTCATTAGAGATTCTCCTGTTTTAGGGTCAATAATTTCTGGGAACTCCATTAATACGTCAGTCATTTCGTTTCCACGCTCTCCACAACCAACATATACTACTATTTCAGCATCAGCCCATTTAGCTAGCTGATGTTGAACAACCGTCTTACCTGAACCGAAAGGTCCTGGTATAGCTGCTGCTCCACCCTTTGTTACTGGGAAGAAAGTATCTATTACTCTTTGTCCTGTAACAAGTGGTTCTGTTGGATCAAGTTTACTTGCATATGGTCTTCCTTTTCTAACAGGCCATTTTTGCATCATTGTCAACTCAACTTCCCCATCTTTGGTTTCAACTGTAGCTACTGTTTCAACAATTGTAAAACTTCCACTTTCTATTTTAGTGATTTTTCCTTCAATGCCCACTGGAACCATTATTTTATGACTAACTATAGGTGTTTCTTGAACTGTTCCTATAATATCTCCAGGTACTATAGAGTCTCCTACTTTTGCAACTGGAACAAAATCCCATTTTTTCTCTCTATTAAGCGCATGTACTTCTACACCTTTTGTTAAGAAATCTCCTGCTGCATCTTGTAATGACTGTAATGGTCTTTGAATACCATCAAACATTTGCTCTATAAGTCCAGGTCCTAACTCTATGGATAATGGTGAACCTGTTGTAACAACAGTATCCCCAGGTCCAATACCTGTAGTTTCTTCATATACCTGAATTGAGGCTTGGTCGCCTCTCATCTCTATAATTTCTCCAATGAGCTTATTTTCAGAAACTTCAACAACATCATATACGTTTGCATCTTCCATTCCTTCAGCAACAACTAAAGGTCCAGAAACTTTTATAATTTTTCCTGCTTTCAATATAAGCTCTCCTTTATAAAATATTAGATCCAACTGCTTTTTCAACATTTTTATTAATATTATCTAAACCAATATTAAGTGATCCTTGATTAGATGGTATTAATATTACAGCTGGTGTTATCTCCGCATTGTAACGTTCTATAGTTTCAGGAATCAAACTAGCTAATTGCTCTGTAATAAAAATTACACCGTAGCCATCTTTAGCTATTCCATCCACTAACTTTCTAGTTTCATCTGCTTCATAAGCGATGTAAACATGAACTCCTAATGCTCTAAACCCAAGAACTGAATCTCTATCTCCTACAACGGCTACTTTATACATAACAATCACGTAACCTTTCTCTAATAAATTTAGACGGAAGTTTATTTAATTTTGAAACAAAAATAATTCTAAGGTTTTTAACTTCATTTTCTTTTGCTAACAAATATGCAAAAGCAACTTCAGGTCCATATGTAATTTTTTTTGCTTCTTTAATAACTTCCATTAAATAATCATCCATACTTTTTTCAAAAGCTGAAAGACTCTTTGTCTGTTTATATTCTTTTAAACTTTCTCTTAAATGATAGTAAATTCTTGAAGATTTAAATAGATTACTATTTTCATCAACAGTACTAAATAGATGATCTCTATATTTATATTTCTCTATTGTACCACCTTCTATAATAACTCTATCCAAAAATTCCAAATCTCTTTTTTGATTTTGACATCTTAATAGAGTTCTTATATTTGTAAAATCTATTAAATCCTCAGCATATATTTTAAATAATTCTACATCCAGCGTTTCAGATACTCCTTTTAGATTTTTAAAATATTCTCCATCTATTAATATATCAATATTTTGAGGATCTTTGTATTCTAAAAATTCATCATAAACTTTATTAATAACTTCTGAGTATCTGTCTTCTAAAGATGATCTATCCCCTGTGGAAAATTCCTCTTTCAATTTATCAAAATCGAAGTTTCCAAAATTAATATACATTCTAGAATAATCTAGACCACTTATTTTTTCCTTTAGAATAACCTTTAGGTTATGGTACTCATATTTCATTGCTATTAAGTCCACTACTTCCGTACTTGGAAGTAATTCATAATACGTTCTAAAGGAAGTGTTTAAAGCATCTTTTAATGCTATTTCATAATCTTCACTTCTATTTAATTTTGAAACACTATTTTGATATACTGTATCGTTTAAATATTTTAATGAATCATTTAAATTTTCAGCTTCTATCATTCTGTCTAATTGACTTTTACTTAGTAGGCTTTTTTCATATATTCTTGTAGTTGTAGAACTTTGGATAAATTTACTTCTATCCATTTTATCCTCCTATTTCGCAAATAGCTCTTCAGCTATATAGGCTTCTAAATCGTCTTTCATATAGTCAACTAAACTTGAAAAGTCATTATTTATTATTGAGTTTTCCTCTATAAAAGAAAAACCACTATTAGTATAATTATCTGAAATTTTGTTTTTCAGTCCTAATGCCTTTACCGATTCTAATTTATCCTCTTGAACAATTATTTCCACATTTTCTTTAATATCATATTTTTTAATTGAGTTAACCAATATGTCTATATATGATTTATCATCAATTTTTGACAATTTTTCTTTTACAATATCAAGTATTTTAGAAATAACTTCCTGCTTTGATTCAAGTATAGAATCTCTTGATTTTAGATTTGCATTATTAACAATTTTTTCAATTAATTGTTCTGCTTCATCGTTACCTTTTGCAATAATCTCTTCTTTTCTGGCATTAGCGTCTCTTTCCATTTCGGATATATATTTATCCTTTTTTGCTTTTGCATCATCCAAAATATTTTTACTTTCCGTTTCACTATCCTGTAAAATAGTTTGAATAATATTATCTAAATTTGACACTCTATCACGCCCTATCTTATTAACCGATTAGTTTGAAACTATTTACCATTAAGAAAGAAATAGCAAATGCTAATATTGCATACATCTCAACCATTACTGCAAAAACTATACCTTTTGCTTGTTGTTCTTCATTTTTAGCTAATATATTTAAACCAGCTACTGAAACTTTTGCTTGTGCTATTGCTGATGTTAAACCACTAATACCTACTGGTAAAGCAGCTGTTACTAAGTAAAGACCTTGAGTTAAGCTTATGTCCATTTTGCCTATATTTAACCAAATTAAAAGACCAATAACGAATCCGTATAAACCTTGTGTACCTGGTAGTAATTGAAGTACTAATGACTTACCGAATTTTTCTGGTTCTTCTATAATTATTCCTGCTGCAGCTTCCCCAGCCATTCCAACACCTTTTGCAGAACCAATACCTGATAAAAATACTGCTATTGCTATTGCTAGTCCTGTAAATATTATTCCACCGTTTTCAATAAAAAATTTTGCCATTCTAAAATTCCCTCCTAAATTAACTTTCCTTATTTTTTATTTCAATATATTTTGTTTTTTCTACCATTCCTTTAAAGGCTTTTCCTCCGCCTTCATAGAATTTATTAAACATTTCTACATATGTTAATCTAGCTGTATGAACATATGCACTTAGGTATGATAAGAATATATTAAATAACTGGAATACTAAAAATATAACTAAACCAGCTATTGCTCCTATTATACCTGCACCAAATAGCAAGTTAACTATTTGATTTACAGCCAAAGCTATAAAGCCACCAGAAAGACCTAATGCCATTAAACGTAAATATGATACAAAATCACCAACATATCCTGTGATTCCATAAACTTCGTTTAATCCCATAAAGAACTTTCCTACAATTGTTTTAGCTTCTCTACCATTTGTTAGAAGTATTCCAACAAGCCCTACTACTAATAAAGCAAGTCCTATAGTTTTAAATGTTTCTCCTAGTACTCCTGCTGCTGCAACAACTGCTAAAATCATACCTATTAAAGCCATATACCAAAAGCCTACATCGAATATTGCGCCTAAGTAGTCTTTATCCCTAATTTGCATATATGCTTTAATTCCCAGTGCAAAGAACAGATGGATTCCACCCATAACAAGGGAAACTATTATTACCGTTATAGGATTTTCTGTTGCATTTAAAAGACCTTCAAATGGTATTCCAAGTTGAGTAAATGGGAATCCAAAGAATGATGCATATATTGCTCCCCAAAACATTGTAGTAATACCTAGAAACATGAAAAATTTAACAAATTTTCTCATGCTCTCTTTTAATTTAAACATCTTTAATCCTATTAAACATCCTATTACTAGCAATAATCCATAACCGAAATCTCCTACCATCATACCTGCAAATATTGCATAGAATGGTGCAAATAATGGCGTAGGATCAACTTCATCATATCTTGGTAATGAGTACATAGTCGTTACAGATTCAAATGCATCAGCAAATTTACCATTTTTAAGTATTATTGGTACATTTGGGTCTTCTTTACTCGCATCTTCTATCTCTAAATAGTATCTACCATTTAAAATACCATCTACTACCGATTTAAAATCATTTACTAAATCCGTAGGAACATAACCTTCTATAATATTTACTCTATTTGTTTTTACAAAATTTTCAACTGAGGTTTCCCTTAGTTTAACATTTGATAAAAACTCATAATATACTTCTAGTTCGTCTAACAATCCAACATTGCCTTTAAAAACATCTTGTTCTTCAGATATGGTTTTTTCGCTTTCAGCAATTGATTTTTTTAACTTAGCAATTTCATCTTTTACAATTCCTTTTGCATTAATTTGAATGCTATTATAACCATTCTTTCTTAAAATCTCTAAATTTTTAGCTTTTTCCTCTAAAATACTTACGAAAATTATATACACGTTACCTTTATCTTCGTTTACTACTTGGATATAATCATCATTTTCGTCTCTTAATTCCTCTTTTAGTTTTTCAAAGTATCTAGCCGGAACAGCTCCCGTTGTAACATATACTCTTTTTAGATCATATAAATTTGAAATTGGTATATTTATTGATTGCCAAACTTTTAATTCATCTATTTTTATCTTATTATTATGTATATCCTGTTTGTTCTTTTCAATAATATTACTAGATTTCATTAAAGTTTGGTAAACGGATTTAAAATCAAATTTACTTCCTATATCTTTAATTTCATCAAAAGTATATGATGGTAAGCCTTCCTTTAAAGATTTAATCATACCTTCTTTTTCTTTATACTTAGAAAGCAGATCAATTGACCAAGTAACTTTACCTAGTTCATCGGTTATAGCTTCTACTTCACTATCTACTACAACCTGTTCTAAAGAATTAATATCTTCGTTTTCCGTCTTTGTTAAATTGTTGAAATGTACAAATTCAAAGTCTTGAAGTTCTTTAAGAAGATTAGTCCTATCATAATTAAATGCTAGTAAATTAAATTTACTCATTTTAACTATTGACATAATTATTCACAATCCTCTCTACAATAGAATCTGCAATCTTATTTAGTGCATCATCATTTGTGTTTAAAATACGTTCTGACTCATCTCTTGCTTTTTCCAATACAGGTTTTTCCATTTCTTTACCTTTTTCTTTTGCAAGATCAAGAATCTTTTGTCTTTCATCTTCAGCTTCTTTTACAATTGCTTCATATTTTTCTCGGCCTTGTATTTTCATCTGATTTTGAATTTCAAATGACTTATCCTTTGCATCCTTAACTAAAGCTGCCGCTTTATCTTCTGCTTCTTTAATTTTTTCGATTGCATTGGATGACATATATCCACCTCCTATAGATAACGATTTCATTCATATAAATAATTCATGGTGATGATTTGTATTTCATGTTAAAAAAATATCTTCCCATTTTATCATACTCTTACTAAATCATTACCATGAATTAATACTATCACATAAAATTTTAATTATCAATTATATTATCTAGCAAATTTTCTATTATTTCGTACCAAACAATCTATCCCCAGCATCACCTAATCCAGGTAGTATATATCCATGATCATTTAGCTTGTAGTCAAGTCCTGCAACATATATAGGCACGTCTGGATGTGCGTCATGTACAAGCTTTACGCCTTCTGGTGCTGCAATAATATTTACAAGTTTTATTGATTTTGCTCCTCTATTTTTTAAATATTGTATAGCTGCTGATGCAGATCCACCAGTTGCTAACATAGGATCTAAAACCAATATTGTTCTGTCCATAATATCTGCTGGTAACTTACAGTAATATTCAACAGGTTCTAAAGTTTCTGGATCTCTATACAAACCAATATGTCCAACTTTAGCTGCTGGTAAAATATTTAACATTCCATCTACCATTCCAAGACCTGCTCTTAGTACAGGTACTATTGCAACCTTTTTCCCAGAAAGAACCTTAGACATCATTTTTTCTAAAGGTGTCTCTATCTCTCTTTCCTCTAATTCAAAATCTCTAGTCACTTCATATGCCATCAACATAGAAATTTCTGAAACTAAATCTCTAAACTGTTTTGATCCTGTGTTTATATCTCTTAAATAAGTTAATTTATGAGTTATAACAGGATGATCAAATATCGTAACATTATCCATAAAATTTACTCCTTCTTTCTTTTTATTACTCTATATATTATAATACCATTTTTCTATCAGCTTTTTTGTATTTCTTTAACAAGACTTTCTATTAATTTATATAATTCATCTCTTGTTTCTCTATATATATTAATATCTCCACTATACGGATCTGATACTTCCTCTTTTTTCTTATAAACATAATCCTTTAAAAGAAAAGTTTTATCCTTATATTCTGGAAAGTATTCATTTAATAAACTCAAATGACTATTTCCCATTACAAGTACTAAATCGGCCCAATACATTTTATTTTTATTGATTTGTGATGATATGTGATCTGTTAAGTCAATATTTATTTCTGACATGGCAATTAAAGTATTTCTGCTGGCATATTCTCCACTTGAATAAATTCCCGATGACTCTACATCAATCTTCAATTTATTTTTCTTTGAAATGTCTTTTAACATATATTCTGCCATTGGACTTCTACAAGTATTTCCTGTACAAACAAATAAAATTTTCATCATATTCTCCTTATATTGCCTGCAGAAGACTTTTTAAGTCTATTCATTATTCCAATACCTATTCCATATTCATCAGTACCTTCACATATTATTTTATCCACATTTAATTTATCAGCTTGTCTCAAATTTTTAAATAGATTATATGCCATTTCTATTAAATTATCCTTACTACCTAAAGATAAGAATATATCTTCTTCTTTTAATAAATACTTATTTTCATCAAAAAGAATATATGCCACTTTTTCCTCATTTTTATTTTCTTTATATTCATCTATATAAGATTTTATAGAATTTCCATCTCCAATAATCACTTCCATTTTAGCTTTAGGAGCATAATGTTTGTATTTTTGACCTGGTGATCTAGGAACTACATCATCTTTAACTAAGGAAGTATCATATAAAACTTCATCTAAATAAACTTCCAAATCCTCTTTATCAAAAAAACCCGGTCTCAGGATAGTATATGGTTTTTCAGTAATATCCAATACTGTAGACTCTATACCAATATTTGACTGACCTCCATCAATAATCAAAGGTATCTTCCCATTTAAATCAATATAAACATCATCTGCAGTTGTAGGTGATGGCCTTCCAGATAAATTTGCTGAAGGTGCTGCTATTGGAATACCTGCTTTCTCAATAATATTCCTAGTAATATTATTATTTGGAATTCTTATGGCAACAGTGTTTCCTCCGGCTGTCACAATACTTGGAACCAATTCGCTTTTATAAAAAACCAATGTCAAAGGACCTGGCCATAATTCCTTCATTAATTTTTCAATATCTTCTGGAATTTCCTTAACCAATCTTTCTAATTCATCCACTTTGGACAAATGTAAAATTAACGGATTATCTTGAGGTCTACCCTTAGTCTCAAATATTTTTTTGCAAGCTTCCTCCGACAATCCATTTGCACCTAATCCATATACCGTTTCCGTTGGTATTGCTACAAGATCATCATTTTTTAAATATTCAATAGCTTTTTCTATATATTTACTATCTTTTTTTAAATCATTTACTTTATATATCTTTGTAATCATTTTTTCATTCTTCCTGAACAATTAATAGGATCCATATGAATCGTTAAATTTACATTACATTCATTTAAAATCCTCTTTTCTAAGTTATCTGCTACTGCATGAACATCTCTAAAGATTAGATGACAAGGAAATTCTATATGAACTGAACCGTAAACATTTCCTCTGCCATATTCATGTAATTCCAAACCATGGACTCCTTTAACATAAGTTCCATTTAATAAAATTTCTTCAATTTTTACAATTAAATCTTCACTAGGTACTTGACCTAAAATAATATTAATGGATTCTTTAGCAATATCATATCCAGATTTTAATATAAAAGCCGAAACTAAAACTCCAATATAGCCATCAAGATTTAAATTCCAGTAATTATATATAAAAATAGATATAATTATTCCAATAGTTGAGACAATATCACTTAAGGCATCTTTAGCCACGCTTTCTAAAACCAATGAATCAATTTTCTTTCCTATCCTATCATTATAAAAATATATAAATACCTTTATAAAAACAGATAAAATAAGAATTATAGTAATAATAAGATTAAATTTTATTTCCTTTGGTTGTAAAATCTTTTCAACAGATGCTTTTAATAATGTTAATCCTGTAAAAAAAATTAGAAATGATACGACTAAAGATGATATATATTCAAATCTACCGTGACCAAAAGGATGGTCCTCATCAGCTGGTTTTCCTGAAATATACGATCCTATTAAAGTAACTATCGAACTTAGAGAGTCTGCTAAGTTATTAAATGCATCCGAAATGACCGCAACCGAATTAATTGTAATTCCAATTGTAAGTTTCGTTAGAAATAGAATAATATTTAAAATCATTCCCATAATTCCTGATCTTTTAATATATCTATTTCTTAAATTATTATCCATAAATTCTCTACTTTCTTTCTATAACAACATTAAAAAAACCTAAATCATTAGGTTTTTTTACTTACTAATATCTATCCAAGATATATATTCTACAATATTTTCTAAATTTTCTACTGTTAATTCTATAGAGCTATCCTTACTACCACATGAAGGGTGAACTACATCATATTCTTTTAAAGAATTATCCAAATAAATTTTTACATTTTTCTTAACTCCAAAAGGACAAACTCCTCCAACCTCATGACCTATAAACTCCAATGTTTCATCAGCTGATAACATTTTAGCCTTTACTCCAAAAAAATCTTTATATTTTCTATTATCAACTTTTTTATCACCTGCAACAACTACTAAAACAATATCATCCTTCGTTTTAAAAGCTAGTGACTTAGCTATTTGTCCTTCAGTGCATCCAATTTGTTCAGCTGCCATAGCAGCAGTGGATATTAATTCATCATGAATTGATATCTTGTCTAAAACATTAAATTTTTCCAAATATAATTTTGCATTTTCAATACTCATAAAACACCTCCAAAATATTATATCATAATAATATAAATATATTGTATTAATCAACAATTTATGCTATTATAATAAGGTATTTAAGCCGGAGTGGCGGAATTGGCAGACGCGCGGGACTCAAAATCCCGTGATGGCAACATCGTATGGGTTCGACCCCCATCCCCGGCACCATTTTTCATAAAATATTTAGTTTATAGTATTTTAAAGTATAAATTTTCATAAATGTACAGTGTAAATAAAAGACATGATTTTATAAGTCATGTCTTCTTTTTTTCTATTATATAAATTTATCATTCTTAATCTATATTTTATTTTATCATTATATTTATAATCCAATAAAAACTTAAAATAAATAAAGGAATAAAATAACGTCATATAATAGAAAAAGAACTAATCTATAAAAAAGTAAAATAATTGAAAGGAAGATAATGGTGAGTATATATTTTTATGGTTGCATTACAATGGATGGTTATTTAGCAGACAAGAATCATAATATAGACTGGCTTTATGATATAGGATCTATTGAAGAAACAAATTATTATGATTTTTATAAAAATATGGATATTATAATTATGGGAAAGAAAACATTTGATGAATTAGCAAAGTCAGAAAGTAATTCTAAATTATACCCTACTACTAAAAATTATGTGTTTACACACGAAAAGGAATTGCCTTTTAAGGAATTTATACCTGTAAATGGCAATATTATAGATTTTATAAAATCTATAGAAAAGAATAAAAACATATGGATAGTAGGAGGCAATGAAATCCTTGCTCCGTTATTAAGCAAAAATATGGTTGATAAAATGATTATTCAAATTGCTCCTATTCTTTTAGGAGAAGGCATTCCACTATTTACTCAAAATAATGAATTAAAAAAATTTAAATTAGAAACTGTAAATAACTATGGACAATTTGCAGAGTTAGTTTACAATAAAATCTAATTTATTCACTTTGTATAAATCAACACCGATTATTAAAATACCTTTTTCAATAACAAGTTATTTATAGTTTTAATTCAATCATATCGTAAGCTTTTTCATAAAAAGGTAAGATGGAAACTAATCCACCTTACCTTTTATAATCTCATCTACCAATTTTTCTATTTTATCTATTTAATCTTAATTACATTTACAATATTTTTGTAAAAATTAATATAATTTATAACTGTTGAATTATCATATTAATTTATCTATTTTAAAAATCTTAAATTTTTTTCAAGTACTTTAAAATTTATTCTATCTAAATCCACATCATATTCAACTATTAAAATATTAATCATACTCTCTCCATTTATTAATATACTTTTGTTCCAAAAGGCATTAGTGCAAGTTTAGCAAATTTAAAACATTGTAATCCAAATGGTATTCCCACTATTGTAATACATAGTAATGCACCATTTATTAATGCCACAATTGCTAGGGGAATTCCACTTAATATAATCCAAAATATATTTGCTGCTGTAGCTAAAAATGTCCCCGTTCCATATTCTACTCTTTTACCAAAGGGTAGGAAAACAAGTCCCGCTATTTTAAAACATTGTAAGCCAATTGGTATTCCTACTATTGTAATACACCAAAATATACCTGCTAAGGTCCATGATATTCCTTGCCAAAAACCACTAAATATAAACCATAAAAAATTTCCAAAACATCCCATATTTTCACATCCTTATAATATTAAATCATATATATTATATAATGTATTCTAGTAGAAAAAGTTTACAATAATACTAAGAATCTAAATTTTTATTAATATAAGTAATATAAATAATTTAAAATTATTATATCTGCTTAAAATTTTTATATCTGCTTAAAATTTTTATATCTGCTTAAAATTTTTATGTAATACTAATATAATATCTTTCTAAACAACTTTATCCTACTATTAAAATTTCTGATATCATATTTTCAAAGTTTTCTAATTAATTCTTATTGCCAATTTTAACAACTATTTATTAATGGAAGTATTTTAAAATACCTTATTAACGTTTAAACTTTTCCATTAGTACTGTTTAATCTCAAGGTAAATCATAATACTTTTTTAATTTACATCCTTTATACAATTGCATATAACCTCTTTTGTTTTTTCATATTTATAGGAATCACTATTAGTCCATAAATTTACAATGTTTTCTCCATCATAATATGAGGGCAATACTCATCATAGTAAATTTCACCAATGGGTTTATAACCACATTTTTCATAAAACCCCTTCACTTCTACTTGAGCTGAAAGCTTTAATTTCCTTGCTTTTATTTCCAATGCCTTTTCTTCTATAGCTAGAATTATCTTTTTCCCTAGACCATATTTTCTATATTCCTTTAATATTGCAACTCTTCCAATAAAATACTCATTTTTATTCTCTTCATCTTCAAACATTCGTGCTGTACCTACAGGTTTATTACCATAGTAATAAATTATATGTTTGCAGCCATCATCTATTTCATCAAATTCATTTTCAAATCCCTGTTCCTCTATAAATACAGTCTTTCTAATATTAATTATCTCATTATTTAATCTATTATAAAATTTATACATTTCTTACCTCTCTAATATTTTATACTATATATATAAGAATAAAACTTTCTTTTTAAAGAGAGTTTATAATAATTTCTATTTATTTATTTCTTATTACTTTTAAATATTTTCCAAGTTTTTTTAAAGCCCAATCATAATGACTTGTTGTTGTAGAAATAAAATAACTACCTAATGTTGAACCACCTACCCATGAAAATATATTTTTAGTGAAAAGCTCATCATTTGAAAACTCTTCTACAAGTTTTAATACTTCTTTATGACTTTTTGCTAAATTAATCTTTGCATCCTATAAACTTGTACTTTGATATTCTTTCCAAATCTCTATATTCATATCGCCATAAGTTCTCCAATTATATCCATCTCTTAAAAACTGTTTACCTACACCGTTAATATTTGAATCAACCCATTCTAATAATAAATTATGCCATTCATATAGATGTATTAATATATTCCTTAAATTCTTATCTCTATTCCAATGAACTTCTTTTCCTATAAAATCACCATATTCTAATTTAGAGTTTTCTTCTTCATCTGTCATACCATCTATTACTTGAAGTAATTTATCATAATTTAAATTTGCTGATTCAATTAAATCAATTTTTGTCGCAGGTCTTGCCATTTCATTCTCCATCTTTAATAATAAAAAATTTATAATAATGTATATAGTAACTTATAAAGATGATCCTATTGAAATAAGGGACTAATAATTTCAACTATAGGTAAAATCATCCTTATATTCTTATTATATACTAGAAACAAAACTTTGAAATTTTTTTATTTAAATATACTTCCTCCTCTACTATATATTTATTATGCTTATTTATACTATAAAATATTCCATATTTTAGAAATATTAATTTAATTGATATTTAATTATTAATTTGTTATACTCTATTTGCTAATCTTCAAATATATTAACTTATTAAATATATATGGTTTGTATTTTGAAAATAATTTATATTTATTAAGATTATTTCAGCAAATAATGGATACTCAATTGGGAGAGAATAATGATCTTTTTAAAAGAAATTTCCAAATGGTTTGATAATGTAAATGCCCTAGACTCTGTAAATATACATATAAAAAAGGGAGAAATTACCCTTCTTATTGGAGGAAACGGTTCTGGTAAATCCACCTTGGCTAAAATTTTGTCTGGTGATATTTACCCTACTTCTGGAGAAATAATTATAAATGACGAACCATATGGTCACTTAGACCACAAAAAATCTTTATCCTTAGGAATAAATGAAGTTTATCAAGATTTTTCATTAGATGAACAAAGAAATATTTTTGAAAATATTTTTATGGGACAAGAGATAAATTATCCTTTAGGATTTTTAAATAAAAGAGCTATGATATATAAAACCTTAAAACTATATGAACAAATTGGTGTAAATCCACCAAATCTAAAAACAAAAGTTAAAAATTTATCAGGTGGACAAAGACAAATAGTAGCAATATTAAAGGTTTTGCTAAGAGAAACAAGCCTTATAATATTTGATGAACCAACTTCTTCTCTTGGCGTTGAAGAAAGCAAGCAAGTTGAAGAAGTTATTAAAAATTTAAATTCAACGGGTATAACCATTTTAGTTATAAGTCATGATATAAATCAAATCTATAGATTGGCTGATAATATAGTAGAGCTTAGAAACGGAAAATTAATAGCAGAACATAATATTACAGATTACAAAAAAATAAGCAAAGGTGGTGTTTATGAAAAGAAGTTTTATAAAATATAAAAACTACCTTACTGATATTTTCTTAATGATTGTAATCATAATTTTAATTTTGATTTTTTCATATTATTCAGAAAGTTTTTTAACTTTTAGTCAATGGATAAATCTTTTTAATATAGTTTCATATAGATTAATAATATCTATAGCCATGGGATTCATCTTTGCTTCAGGTGGAATAGACCTTTCAATAAGTTCTATGATTAGTCTTGGTGCAATAATACTAGGTATATTAATAAAGAAAGATTTTTCAATATATTTTTCTTTGTTAATAACTTCTTTCTTAATAGGGTCTCTCAGCGGTTTAAATGGATATATAATCCATAAAACAAAAATAAATGCTTTTATAATCACTCTTGCCTCAGCGTTAATATTTGGAGGACTTGGACTAGTAATAACAAAAGGTGTACCAATATCACGATTTCCTAAAGAAATTTTTATTATTGGTACATCAAATAAATTATTATCTCCTAGTGTGATAACATCTATAATATTTTTATTATTGGCAATAATGTTTGGATATCACCATAAATGGGGACTTTATATTAGAATGATTGGAAGCAATGAACAAAATTTAAAAAGAACAGGAGTAAATACATCTATCTACCAAGTATCAGCATATATTATTAAGGGTATAGCAGCTACATTTGTTGGACTAATATTAATGGCAAAATTGAATTCTGCCGAGGTTAATTTAGGTGGTTCACTTGGAATAGATGCCATAACTGCAGTAATTCTTGGAGGTGCTACATTAAAAGGCGGTGAATTTAAAATAGCAGGTACAGTACTTTCAGTATTTTTGCTGAGTATTACAAGACTTGGATTAACTGCAACAAGCGTATCAAGTTATTACCAAGACCTAGTTATAGGACTGATTTTAATGATGGCCGTTTTAATAGCAAATCTATGGAATAAAAAAAATTTATAAAAGAGAGGGTAATAAGAATGAAAAAGAAAATAGTAAGTATAATTTGTATCATATCCATTTTATTAGTAACAATAGTAAGTTGTAAGTCAAAAGAAAGTACATAAGAAACAGTAAATCAAAAAAAAGAAACGGTTGTTCAAGCAGAAAAAGATAATGAAACCGATAAAATATTAAAAGAAATAGAACAAAATATAAATGAACAGCTACCTAAAGATATTAAAATAAAAAAAGATTTAAAAGTTGGAGTTCTTATAATTTCAACTACAAATCCTTTTTGGGCAAATATGCAAGAACAATATGAAGCAGCAGGTAAAGAATTAGGAATAAATGTAGAGGTATTAGCTGGCACAACAGAGGGAGATAAAATTTCTCAAATGGAAACATTAGATACTATGGCTACAAAGGATTACGATGCTGTTATTGTATCACCAATAGATGGTACAAATTTAAATCCTGCTATAGTTAAATTAAATGAATTGAAAATACCAGTAATAAATTTAGGACCTGGTGTTGATACAGAGAGTTTAAGTGAAGCAGGCGGTCATTTAGACGGTAAAATAACTGTAAACTTTGAAGAACAAGGACAAATAGTTGTAAAGGACATGGTCAAAAGATTAGATGGAAAAGGTGAAGTGGCAATACTTGAAGGATTGGCTGGTGCTGGACAAAGTGAAGGTAGAACTAATGGAGCTAAAGCTGAAATAGAAAACAATGAAGGTTTAAAATTGGTTTCAAGTCAACCTTGCGATTGGGATAATGCAAAGGCATACGAAGCAACTACTACAATATTAAAAGAGTATCCAGATTTAAAAGCAATATTTGCTTGCAACGATATAATGGCATTAGCAGCAAGTGAAGCTGTAAAGGATTCTGGAAAAAAAGATATTTTAATATATGGTGTTGATGGTACTAAAGATGCAATTAATGCAATTAAAAGTAAAGAATTGACAGGTTCTGTAACTTATTCAAGTTCAGTTTATACAAAAGCAGCTCTTAAACTTGCAGCTGCAATAGAAAGTGGAGAAAAAATCGATAAGCCTATTTACTCTCCTCTAGTTGTAATTCTTCCAGAAACAGTAAATGCATATGAAAACTGGAAATAATTACTTAGTCGAAACAGCATTAATGACTCATGGTGTATCTTCATTGTCTAATAAAGAGATAATGGATATATGGAATCATGATAATTCAAACTTTGTATGGTTATCTAATGGCAAATTATCAATAGGTACACTACCTGAGTTTCTAAGGTTTAAAGATAACAATACAATAAATTTTCGTATAAGCAGTGAAAACTATCTATCTGCAAAAGAAAAACATTTAACTGGAGCATTAACTGCTTCAGGTACAATGTGTGCCTGCGAAGATTTAAATTTACAATTTGCAGTTTCTGCAGGAATTGGTGGAATAAGCCATATAAAAGAAGAACTGATTTGTCCTGATCTATACAAGATATTATCATCACAAGTAACGTTAATAGCAACAAGTTTTAAGGATATGATGGACAGAGAAAGTACTTTTAAATGGTTGAAAAATAGAAATATAAATGTTTATGATAAAAATAGAAATATTAGTACTGGATTTATGTTTAATTTAGAAGAGATTAAATTAAATTCAACATATAAA
>CAYFSP010000009.1:42729-44160 GCA_964345925.1 uncultured Gallicola sp.
ATATAAATATATTAGAAAAAATTATTAAAGTAGGAAAAGATGCAGAATCTAAAGGCAAATATTATCACCCAGCAGCTAATAATAAACTTGCAGAATTAACAAATAATAAATCCGCAAAATTACAAATACAGTCATTGCTGGATAATGTAAATTGGGCAAATAGTATTTCTTCATAAATTAAAGGCACTTAAAAGCTTAGTAGAGTCTGTAAAATAGTTTGTGTATGAAAATCCTCTTGATTAAGGTAAACTAAAACTTAATTAGGAGGATTTTTAAAATGGGAAGAAAAATACCCGAAAAGAAAAGTGATCCAATAGTAAAATATTTATTAGAAAATTATGAAATTAACTCAACACAAGATATTGAAGAAGCGTTAAAAGATTTATTGTCTGGAACTATAGAAGGACTGCTAAAAGCAGAACTAGATGAACATTTAGAATACGAATATGGGGAAACGCCATTGTCTTTAAACACTAGAAATGGTTCAAGCCAAAAGAAAGTTAAATCATCATATGGAGAATTAGATATAGATATACCAAGAGATAGAAAATCTACATTTGAACCACAAGTATTGAAGAAATATCAAAAAGACATTTCGAACATAGAAAACCAGATAATATCTATGTATGCAAAAGGGATGACTACGAGGGATATTTCAAGTCATATAAAACAAATCTATAACCTAAAGGTCACACGTGGATTTGGGATATCTGAAGGTATGGTAAGTCAAATAACTAATAAGATACTACCAACTATTGAAGAATGGCAAAATAGGCCTTTGGAAAGAGTGTATCCTTTCGTGTTTTTAGATGCCATACACTACAATGTACGTGAAAATGGAGTAATAGTTAAGAAAGCAGTATATATCACCTTAGGATACAATCTAAATGGTTTAAAAGAAGTTCTAGGCATGTGGATAGGAGAAAATGAATCTGCCAAGTATTGGTTGATGGTTTTAAATCAGCTAAAAGAGCGAGGACTAGAAGATATATTAATCGTATCAACAGATAATCTTTCAGGATTTACACAAGCAATAGAAGCTGTATATCCAAAGACTGAAATACAAAAATGTATAATTCATCAAATCCGTAACTCTACAAGATATGGATCATACAAAGACATTAAAGAATTAATGGCTGATTTGAAAAAAGTATATAAAGCACCAACCGAAGAATCAGCATTACTACAACTTGATTTATTTGAAGATAAATGGAATGACAAATATCCAAGTTGTGTGAGCAGTTGGAAAAATAATTGGGCTGAACTAGCAACCTATTTCAAGTATCCAAAAGAGATAAGAACGTTGATATATACAACTAACGCAATAGAAGCCTTTAATAGACAGCTTTAGAAAAGTTACAAAAAAAGGAGCATTCCCTAGTGAAAATGCTCTTTTAAAGGTACTATATTTACGTGTTTTAGAATTACAAG
>CAYFSP010000010.1:0-44003 GCA_964345925.1 uncultured Gallicola sp.
AATAAGAGAATATTTTCTCCTTAATTTATAATCTGTTTTATTTTCTATCCACCGGTTCTGGAAAGACTCTGACGAGTTTTAAAGCAGCTCGTTTGGCAACGGAGCTTGATTTTATTGAGAAGGTGTTTTTTGTTGTAGATAGAAAAGACTTAGACTATCAGACAATGAAAGAATATCAAAGATTTTCTCCTGACAGCGTAAATGGTTCAGATAGTACGGCAGGACTTAAAAGAAATATAGAAAAAGATGATAATAAAATTATTGTTACTACTATTCAAAAACTTAATAATTTAATTAAAGGTGAGGAAGAACTGCCTATTTATAATAAACAAGTTGTGTTTATTTTTGACGAGGCTCATCGTTCTCAATTTGGAGAAGCTCAGAAAAATATTAAGAAGAAGTTTAAAAAATTCTATCAATTTGGTTTTACTGGAACTCCAATTTTTCCTGAAAATGCACTAGGCTCTGAAACTACTGCTTCTGTTTTTGGAAGAGAGCTACATTCTTATGTAATTACTGATGCCATAAGGGATGAAAAAGTTTTAAAATTCAAGGTTGATTACAATGATGTTCGTCCAAGGTTTAAGGATATTGAAAGGGAGCAAAATGAAGAAAAACTTTCAGCAGCTGAAAACAAGGAAGCTCTTCTTCATCCTGAGAGAATAAATGAAATTTCAAGGTATATTCTTGATAATTTTAAAACTAAGACTCATCGATTAAATGCAAGCGGAAGTGGTTTTAATGCTATGTTTGCAGTTAGTAGCGTAGACGCTGCAAAATTATATTATGAATCAATAAATAAACTACAATTAAGTAGTGATAAACCTCTTAAAATTGCTACTATATTTTCTTTTGCTGCCAATGAAGAGCAAAACGCCATTGGAGACATTCAAGATGAAACTTTTGAACCTTCGGCAATGGACAGCAGCGCAAAGGAGTTTTTAACTCATGCAATTAATGATTATAACAATATGTTTAAAACGAATTTTGGAGTAGATAGTAAAGCTTTTCAAAATTATTATAGAGATCTTGCAAAGCGAGTAAAGAATAAAGAAGTTGATTTATTAATTGTTGTTGGAATGTTTTTAACGGGCTTTGATGCGCCTACTCTTAACACTTTATTCGTTGATAAAAACTTGAGATATCATGGTTTGATACAGGCGTTTTCCAGAACGAACCGTATTTATGACTCTACTAAAACCTTTGGTAATATTGTTACATTTAGAGATTTAGAAGAGGCGACGATAGATGCCATTACTCTTTTTGGAGATAAAAACACTAAGAATGTTGTACTGGAAAAAAGTTATAGAGAATATATGGAAGGTTTTACAGATTTAGCAACGGGAGAAGCTCGCAGAGGTTATGTAGATGTAGTAAAGGAATTACAGGAGCGTTTTTCTAATATTGATGAAATTGTAACAGAAAAGGATAAAAAAGATTTTGTAAAATTATTTGGTGAATATTTACGTATTGAAAATATTCTTCAAAATTATGATGAATACACAGGTTTAAAAGAAATACAGAAAATAGATATTAATAACGAAGAAGAATTAGAAAAAATTAAAGTTAAATACTCTTTGACTGACGAAGATATAGCTACGATAAAAAATATTGATGTGCCAGAAGAGAGAGTAATTCAAGACTACCGCTCTACTTATAATGATATTCGTGATTGGCTTCGTCGTAAAAAAGCAGGAGATGACAAAGAAGATTCTAAAATTGATTGGGACGATGTAGTTTTTGAAGTAGATTTATTAAAATCACAAGAGATAAATTTAGACTATATTTTAGAGCTTATTTTTGAAAAGAATAAAGAAGTTAAAAGTAAGGATATGTTAATTGATGAGGTACGTCGTTTAATTCGTTCTAGTGTAGGAAATCGTGCAAAGGAAAGTTTAGTAGTCGATTTTATTAACCAAGCGGACTTAGATGAAATTGAAGACAAAACCAGTATTATAGAAAGTTTTTTCCTATTTGCACAGGAGAAACAAAAGGAAGAAGCTGAGGAGCTGATTAACACTGAAAAATTAAATGAGGAGTCTGCAAAGAGATTTATTTTAAATTCACTAAAAAAAGAATATGTTAGTGAAAATGGAACAGACCTTAATGAAATTTTACCTAAAATGAGTCCTCTTAATCCAAAGTATTTAAAAATAAAACAAACTGTTTTTCAAAAAATTTCCGACTTTGTTGATAAATTTAAAGGTGTTGGCGGAAAGATTTAGATAGTTCATAATTTATTTTCTTAAGGGCACAATATATACTAATAAAATATAGTAGGTTAAAATCCAATGAAAATATAGCTAAAAAATATATGAATAAGTGTATAATAAAATTATCGGGTTCTATATTAGCGAATTTGAAAAAAATAAGAATTGATCTTAAAAATCCTAAATCTTAAAAAGGTTTAGGATTTTTTATTCTATAAAAAAATTATCTTGTAAAATATAAATCAAAGTGATATCATATTAATATCAAATAGAATAAGGGGTGGTAAGAATGGTAGAAAAAAATTTAAAAGCCAAAAATGGTATGTTGTTCTTATTTTTAATATTTATAATTGAGATACTATCAATAGCATCTATTGTTTTCGGTAGTAGTTTAGAAGGAATTGGTTTTGCAGTATTTGTAATTATTGGACTTGTAGGAATAGTAGTAGGGTTTATAATGTGTTTCGGTCTTAAAATAGTTAAACCACAGGAAGCATTGGTATTAACATTATTTGGTAATTATACAGGGAGTATTAAGGAACCAGGTTTCTATTTTGTAAATCCTTTTTCAACTGCAGTAAATCCAGCTGCAATGACTAAGCTTGGACAAAGTGGTGATGTAGTTGATGGTAAAAGTGGAGAAGGTATTACAGTTTCAGCAGATGGTAAGGTAAAATACACTGGTAGAGGAAGTAAAAAAATATCTCTAAAGGTTATGACTTTAAACAATAGTAGACAAAAAGTTAATGATGTTCTAGGTAATCCAGTTGAAATTGGTATAGCTGTTATGTGGAAAGTTGTAGATACATCCAAAGCTGTTTTCAATGTAGATAATTATATGGAATATTTATCATTACAATGTGATAGTGCCGTTAGAAATATTGTTAGGGTATATCCTTATGATGTTGCACAAGGAATTGACACTACAGGAGATGGAGAACCAGATGAAGGCAGTTTAAGGGGGTCAAGTGCAGTTGTAGTGGATAGAATTCGCAAGGAAATTCAAGAAAAAGTAGAAGAAGCAGGACTTGAAATTATTGAAGCTAGAATTACCTACTTGGCATATGCACCTGAAATAGCTGCTGCAATGCTACAAAGACAACAAGCAAGTGCAATAATTGACGCTAGAAAAATGATAGTTGATGGTGCTGTTGGAATGGTGGAGATGGCTTTAGAAAAATTAAGTGAAAGAGATGTAGTAGAGTTAGACGAAGAGAGAAAAGCTGCCATGGTTTCTAATTTACTAGTAGTTTTATGTGGAAGTAAAGATGCACAGCCTATAGTAAATAGCGGATCATTATACTAAAATGACTGAGAAAAGAAAACAGATTCCTCTTAGAATATCTTCTAAATTATATGAGGAGATAGCTTCTTGGGCAGAAGACGATTTTAGATCTATTAATGGACAAATAGAGTATTTACTAACAGAGGCTGTGAAACAAAGGAAAAAAAACTCTAAGACCATATCTAAATTAGATGAAGAAGAAACTGTTGATTAATTTTTTAAACATATCCGACTAAAAGATACATAGATAGTCGGATATATTCATACTTAATTTGATAATATCAATTCTGAAAGGAGGTTATTTTATGGATTCTTTAACAAATATGAATAATGCTATGACATATATTGAGAAACATTTAAAGGAAGATATTGATTACAATCAATTATCTAAAGTAGCATGTTGTTCAGAGTATCATTTTAGAAGAATGTTTTCCTTTTTATCAGGAATAAGCTTATCTGAATATATTCGAAGAAGAAGGTTGACGCTTTCTGTAGTTGATTTAAAAGATTGTAATATGAAAATTATTGATATTGCAGTTAAGTATGGTTATGATTCTGCAGATTCATTTACAAGAGCATTTCATAAGATGCATGGTGTACTTCCTTCAGAGGCAAGAAGTGATAATGTTATATTGAAAGCATATCCTAAAATGACCTTTCAACTTTCAATTAAGGGAGGGATAGAATTGAATTATCGTATATTAGAAAAAAAGCCTTTAATCTTATAGGGTTTAAACGAAGAGTTCCAATTGTTTTTGAAGGAGTTAATCCAGAAATTATAAAAATGAATGAGCTTTTAACGGTGGAATCTGTGAAAAGATTAAAGGAAATGTCCAACGTTGAGCCAATGGGAATAATTAGTGCTTCTACTAATTTTTCAGAAGGCAGAATGGAAGAAAAAGGTGAATTAGATCATTATATTGGGGTAGCAACGACTAAGAATGATGAAGAAGATTTTGATGTATTAAAAATTGATGCTGGTACATGGGCAGTATTTGAGTCCGTTGGACCATTTCCTGAAACTCTTCAAAATATTTGGGGGAGAATATATTCGAAATGGTTTCCATCTTCAGGATATGAATCAGTTAATGGACCTGAAATATTATGGAATGAAAGTCCTGATATAACAAAATCTGACTATAAAAGTGAAATTTGGATTCCTGTAAAAAAGAAATAGTTAAAAGGCAAAACGACTAAGTATAAACTTAGTCGTTTTTAATTGAATAGAATGGTAATAAAGATTAAAAAATACAATTATGAATGTCGACAAAGCTCATTATGTGAAATATGTCAATATTGATTTTTTATTTATAATCTATTAGACTAATTATTAGAGCTTTGTTAAATAATAAATTGTTTAATATATGTATAAATTAAAAGGAGGAGTACCAAAATATTATTTATGAAATCGTTTATAATGATTTTTTTGGTCACAATCTAATGAATTGGAAGTATATTATTAAAATAATTAGAAAACTATTGGGTTTAACTGCTTTTATTGCAACAGGTGGTGGACTTATTATTACTGCTATTTTCAACGATGAAAACTTTTATAAAACGGAAATTTTAGTGATTTATGGTTGTCTTTTTGCAATAAGTTTGGCAGATCATTTCAAGAAGGTGTTGGAAAGAGTTGGTAAATATGAAAATAAATAAAAAAAGTATATATATATTGATCTGCTCCTTTGTCGGAGTAACTTTAACATGGTTTATAAATCATGAGATGGAATATGGACCAGTTATTGCAAATGGACTTGTAGGAGTAATGGCCGCAACATTTTTATCTAATGAACTAGCTGGAATAACATATACATCATCTTTTGTTGGTATGAGTTCATTACAGATAATACCTACTCTTCCTGCTGCTATGCTTGGAAGTTTAATTGTGGCATTGGTATTTATAAGCACTTCGGAAATATATGCAGGCATTGGAGGTAAAGGTGGTACTACAGCAGCTTTATCCACATTGATTACAAAAACTATTTTAAAATTATTTACATAGGAGAAATTATGGAAGAGATAATTATATTAATTATATGTGTAGTTGCTGGAATGGCCACATACTTGGTATCCAATATACTGAAGAGGGGAGCTGTTATAGCTTCAGCAATTATAACTCTATCAGCAGGTCTTATGCTTCCTCACTTTTTTCCTTCGATGGGAGGATTACTTGCAACTGCAGCAGCATGTGCATCTTACGCAGGAATGATATCGGTTGAAAATGCTCTTAATCTTTTGGAGATGGCAGTTATATCATTAATGACTGGAATTTTATTCATAGTCGCAAGTACAGCATATGTTGGAATTGGTGGTAGATTGGGAACTATCGCTGCTATATCATGCTTTGCTTGGTTAGGGTTTAAAAAAATATTTGTTGGTATTGATGAGAAAAATGAAGATTAAATTTTCTTCTTAATAAAAAAATATTGAACATGGAGGAGATTTGTGAAAATAAGTAAGGGAAAAATTGTAGCCTACGGAGGTATGATAGCCTTATTAGCAAGTTTAATTGTAGGTTTATTAGGATTTGCCACTAGTAATAATGACATAAATTATGTAAAGGAACAGCTATTAAAAAAACATGTAGAAAATAATATAAATTTAACTATGAAGTATATTAATAATTCTTATGGTACTTTAACACAAGGCGATGGAACTTTACTCGATAGTGAAGGAAAGACAATAGAAGGGCATTTTGGAGTAGTAGATTCCATATTAGAAGACTTAGGAGATGAGTCAACTATTTTTGTAAAAGAAAATAATGATTTTAAAAGAATTTCTACAAATGTCATGTACAATGAAAATGAAAGGGCTATAGGAACATTTTTAGGGGAGCAACATAATGCCTATAATACAGTAATGAAAGGCGAAACTTACATAGGTGGTGCGGATATACTAGGTGATAGTTATTACACGGCATATCAACCGATAAAGGATAGTAATAATAATGTTATAGGATTATTGTTTGTTGGAACACCTACAAAGGACTTAGATGAAATAATAGATACACACGAAAAGAAGATGGAAAAAACAAATATTTTAGTCATTATATTTAGGGCAATCTCCATAGGAGCATTAATAGCCTTAGGAGCTGTATCAGTTTTAGGAGTAAAATCTAAAAATGAAAAGAATGATTAAACAGGTTGTAATAAAAATAAATAGCCATTAATGAATAATAGAAAAGAGAAGATAATATCTTCTCTTTTCTATTATTCAATATATAGTAGTTTAAAAATAATATGGTAGTCTTTATATCAATTGTATAGTATTATTTAAAATAGCTGAATAGCAAATATAATTTCAAATAAAATGAGGGAAATATGAATATAGTAAAAAATATAAATAAAAATATAAGGGATATGGAAAATAGCCTTAAAATAAGACTATTTAAAAACAATAGTTTATCTAGTTATGAAAATATTTCGTTGGAAAATATGAATAGCGAAATGATAAAAGTCAATAAAGAAAATAATTTTATTTATTTAGCTACACCTTATGTTGAGAGAGAAGAAGATGTTTTAAATTACCTTACAGCAATAAATGAAACATCGTTAAGGGCAATGTCAGACAAGGGATACCTTTCACCAATAAGCAGTAAAGAAGACGAAGAGATAATAATCGATTATTTATTTAAAATAGATGAAGATAAATATGAATTAATAGTAAAAGAGATGAATGAATTTAAAGATATATTACAAAAAATATTTAATTATAATGGTAATGACATTCATATTGACTTGACTTCAAATAAAAGATTAAGTAAGTATATTGGCTTAAAAATAAGAGGTATAAACTTAAATCCTTTTAGCTTTAAAGGAATAGAGGAAGAAGACTTACGATTTATGACATTAATATTGATTTACTCTTACTATAGAGTCATAAGCAAAAATTCAGAAAATGATAATAAGAATAATTTAAAAGATATTTTAAAGTTTTTAAAGGAATTTAAATTTTCAAAAAAAGATAAAGATATTATTTCAAACAATATGCAAAATATAAAAAGTTATTCTTTTTCAATAAAGGAAGTATTAAAAGCTGAAGGTGATATAGAAAAATTTTCAGAGATACAGGGAAAACTTTTCAAGTCTAAAGCAATAGAAAATCCATTTCAACTATCAGGGTTTAACAATATGGAATTATCGACACAGTTAATGTTAATTTCAGCTATTCAAAAGGGGATTTCCTTTGAAATATTAGATGAAAATGATCAATTTGTTAAATTTTACTATGGTGATCATGTAGAATATGTGAAAAATGCAAATATGACGAGTCTAGATACTTATATTTCACCACTTATAATGGAAAATAAAACAGTTACTAAGAAAGTTTTAAAAGAAAATGGATTTTCAGTTCCAGGCGGAAGAGAATATAAAAATATAGAAGATGCTTTAAATGATTATGAAAGATATATGGATGAAAAAATTGTAATAAAACCAAAATCAACAAATTTTGGACTCGGAATATCTGTTTTCCAAAAAGAATTTTCCAAGGAAGATTATGAAGAAGCTATAAGGATTGCATTTAAAGAGGACGGATTCGTTTTAGTAGAGGAGTTTATAAAGGGAACGGAGTATAGGTTTTATGTAATGGATGGAAAAGTAGAGGGAATAACATTAAGAGTACCTGCAAACATTGAAGGTGATGGTATTCATACAATAGAGGAATTAGTGGAGATTAAAAATAAAGATCCATTAAGAGGTACAAATTATAGAAGACCTTTACAGTTAATAAAGCTTGGAGAAATAGAAAAACTTATGTTAAAAGCCCAAGGATATAATATAAAAACAATTTTAGAAAAGGGCAAAATTGCATATTTAAGGGAGAATTCCAATGTAAGCACTGGAGGGGACTCAATAGATATGACAGACGATATGGATATATCATATAAGAATATTGCAGAAGAAGCAGTAAAATCGCTAGGAGCTTTTATATCGGGAATAGATATTATGATACCTGATAACCATAAAAATACGACAAAGGACTCTAATGACTATGGAATAATAGAAGCCAATTTCAACCCTGCCATTCATATGCATATGTATCCTTATAAAGGAAAATCAAGACCAATAGCAAGTAAAATATTGGATTATTTATTTCCAGAGATTTAAGATAAAAAACAAATAAAAAAAGTCAGAATTTTCTGACTTTTTTATATATTCAACTTTACAGCTATACCATAATGATCGCTTATTATTGAGCCATTTTTACCATCGAACACAACTCTATATTCATCTATATTAAATTCCTTTGATGTGAAAATATAATCTATTCGCAAATTTTCTTTATTGTCTTCCCATCCTGCAATATTTTTTTCCACTGTAAATTCTCCAATTTGTTTTTTACTATGAAGAAATGAATCCTTAATGCTCAATTTATTACTAATTATTTTATTGTAGCCTTCATCTTCTATATGTGCTGGATTATTAAAGTCTCCCATAAGTATGAAGGGTAATTTATTTTTATTTAAAAGTTTTTCTGTTTGAGACCATTCATATTTAAATCCTTCTTCACCGTTCCACCATGAATAATGACCACTTAAAGCAAGAATATCCCTATTGTTTACCTTTGTTTCAATAACCATAGCAACTCTTGTTCTATAGTCGGTTAAGTCGAATTTTTCTGATAATAATAATGATTTTGGTTTAATTTTGTTTAAAGATAATATTGCTACACCTTCATTATATTTTTCATATGAAAAGTGGTTAAATGTCCAACTCCAATGGTAATATAAATTGTTTTTTTCTAGAATTTTAGTTAATAAATAAGCGAAATTATCTTCTTTTATATCATCATGGTCTTTTGTCTTATAAAAATACTCATTAGGTGTTATTATTTTATTTTTGTCAGTTTGATTAACTTCTTGTAAGGCTATAATATCGTATTTTTCTTTAATGATATTTCTAGCTAAATCATTTAATTTTTCTAATTGGTTTTCTTCAAGCCAACTATGAGCATTTAATGTTAATACTTTCATTTATATCTCCTTAAAATTAATAGGAATAGTAATTTTACTATTCCTATCTTTATATTATATATCTAATGAACCAATTATTATACCAGCTTTATTTTCGCCAGTTTTATTTAATTGATATTTTTTGATTTTTTCACCATTTGTAAATACTACTATCATAGTTTTTAGTTTATTCTCTTCTTCTAATATGGATAGATTGACTTCTGCTAGTATATCTCCTGCTTTTATATTACTACCTTCTTCTACTTTTATGGTAAAAGCTTCTTTATTCATACTTACCGTGTCAATTCCCATATGGATTAGTACTTCAATTCCTTCTTCAGTCTCTATTCCAATTGCGTGCTTTGTAGGAAATACTGAAACTATTCTTCCATCTATTGGAGAAACTATTTTTGAATCTATAGGTTCAACTGCAAATCCATCTCCCATCATTTTTTCAGAGAATACTTTGTCGTTTACTTTTTCTATTGGAATGATTTCACCATTAGCAATTGAAACAATATTTACATTTTTACCTATAAATTTCTCGCCTTTTTCTTCAAGGGTGTTATTATTGTTTTCCAATATTACATTTGGTATTTTTATATTTGAATCGAGTAAATCTTGTATATCGGATTTTAATATATCAGCTTTTGGACCGTAAACAGCTTGGACTCCATTATCTTTTACGATTAAGCCCATTGCACCAGCCTTTTTCCAATCTACTTCATTTCCTACTTTGGAATTATCTTTTACTGTAACTCTAAGTCTTGTCATACAAGCATCTACATCTGAAATATTTTCTTTTCCTCCAAGCAATTGAATTATTTTAACCACTTGACTATTTCCATCTGCAATTTCTCCGCTTCCAGTACCTTCTTCGTCAACATTATCACTTTCATAGTTGCCATTTCTACCAGGTGTTGCATAATTAAATTTCTTTATTAGGAAATTAGCTATAAAATATGTTAATACTCCAAATACTACAACTGATATTAAGAAATTTATTACATCACCAGTTAAACCGGCCTTTATAGAAATTGGTAGACGTGATAACAGCTCTATATTACCAAAGGAATGAAGCCTTAAATTAATTATATCTGACATAGCAAAGGCAAGTCCTTGTATTATTGAATATATTCCATATAATGGTACTGCTGCAAACATGAACATGAACTCCAAAGGTTCAGTTACTCCAGTTAAGAAAACTGCTATTGCGGCTGAAAAATACATTGATTTATATTTATGTCTTTTGTCTATATCAACATTTTTGTACATTGCATAAGCCATTCCCATCAATATTCCAGATGAACCTATCATCTGTCCTACTTTAAATCTTGCAGGGGTAAAGTTTGTCAAAACATATTGATACTGTGTAAGATCACCAGCACCTTTTAAATTTACTAAATCAGTTGCCCAAGCTAACCATAATGGATCTTGTCCATAAACCAATGTACCTGCTTGTGCTCCTGAAAGTATTTCGTAAGTTCCACCAAGCTGTGTATAGTTTATTGGTATTGTTAACATATGATGTAAACCAAATGGAAGCAACAATCTTTCTAATGTTCCGAATAGGAATGGTGCCACTACAGGTGCAGTATCTTGCGATTGTGCAATCCATAAACCAAAATTATTTATTCCGGCTTGTATGTATGGCCAAATCACAGCTAATGCCAATGATACTAACACTGATCTAAATATTACTACGAAAGGCACAAATCTCTTTCCATTAAAGAATGAAAGTGCGTCTGGCAATTTTCTAAAATTATAATATTTATTATACGCCGTTGCACCAACAAAACCTGCAATAATACCTACGAATACTCCCATATTAAGTGCAGGAGCTTCAAGTACAGATGTAAAGAAACCATTAACCATTATTTTTGTACCAAATAATGTGTGTGTAAATGCTTCTGGATCCGCTAACATATCACTAGTAACACCAAAGAGAGCACCTGTTATACGAGTTATTAAAACGAATGAAATACCTGCTGCAAAAGCACCGCCAGCTCTTTCTTTTGCCCAACTTCCTCCTATTGCTAAAGCAAATAGCAAATGAAGGTTTCCAATTATCGCCCAACCAATATTTTCTATAACTCCACCAGTTCTAATTAGTAAAGTCATTTCAGGGCTTATTAATGGTAAAGTTTTCCCAATACTTATCATAAGACCAGCAGCTGGCATTACAGCTATAACCACCATTAATGCTTTACCGAATTTTTGCCAAAATTCAAAACTAAATAATTTTTTCATATTTCCCTCCAAAAAATTTTATGCAAGCTATTGCGTTAAAGATAGTATATATTAATAAAAAGAATTTGTAAACCATTATTTTTAAAAAATAAAGATTAATATAAATACGCTAAAAATTGTTAATAAATAGAGATGTTGCTATTATTATGAGAATTTACAAAGAATACACTTGACTACGCAACCGATTGCGTTTATTATGGAGTTAAGAATAAAATAGGAGGGTAACATGAAAAATATAAAAAGACTATTTAATGTTGATCCATGGAAGGTATATACAAATAATTTAGACAAAGAAAATAAAAGATTACAGGAATCCATAACATCTATTGGTAATGGATATATGGGTATGAGAGGTAATTTTGAAGAGTACTATTCAGGTGATCATCATAATGGAACGTATATTGCAGGCGTATGGTACCCTGATAAAACAAAAGTTGGATGGTGGAAAAATGGATATCCAGATTATTTTGGAAAAGTAATTAATGCAGTTAACTTTATTGCAATGGATATTTTTATAAATGATGTAAAAGTAGATTTAAATTTAATTGATCCAGATTCATTCTATATGGAATTGAATATGAAAAATGGATTGTTGACTAGAAAATTTGTAATAGATGTAGATGATGTTAAAGTAGAAGTGAATTTCAAGCGATTTCTAAGTATTGTGGAAAAGGAATTGGCAGTAATAAAATGTTCAGTAAAATTAATATCGGGTAATGCAAATATTAAAATAGTTTCAAGAGTAGATGGCGATGTTTGCAATGAAGATAGTAATTATGAAGAGAAGTTTTGGATACCAGTAAATTCAGAGATAAATGATGAATATGGAGTTTTAACAACTAAGACTATTGAAAATAATTTTGGAATTGAAAGATTTACTGTAACTGCTGGAATGAAAAATTATACAGATGGCAAGTTGATTGAAAATAGAAGAGATGATTTGGAAATTTCGCAATATTTTAAAAAAGAATTAAATGAAGATGAAGTTTTTAATATTGAAAAACATATCTATATTTTAACCAGTAGGGATATAGAGGAGAAGGAACAATTAAAAGAAGTTGTAAAAAAATTAAATGATGATAAAAAAAGATTTGATGAACTATTGGATGAGCAAACAAAAGCTTGGGAAAAAAGATGGGAAATAGCCGATGTTGTTATAAATGGCGATAATGAAGCACAACAAGGTATAAGATTTAATCTATTTCAACTTTTTGCAACATACTATGGTGAAGATGAGAGATTAAATATTGGACCAAAGGGTTTTACTGGAGAAAAATATGGTGGAGCGACCTATTGGGATACTGAGGCGTACGCAGTACCATTATACTTAGCTCTATCAAATCCTGAAGTTACAAAGAATTTATTGAAATATAGACATAATCAGCTGTCAGAAGCAAAGGTAAATGCTAGAAAACAAGGATTAAAAGGTGCTTTATATCCTATGGTTACATTCACTGGCATTGAATGCCATAACGAATGGGAAATAACTTTTGAGGAAATTCATAGAAATGGTTCTATAGCATATGCAATTTATAATTATTCTAATTACACTGGAGATTATGAATACGTTAAAGGCGAAGGGTTTGAAGTATTAACGGAAATTTCTCGCTTTTGGGCTGATAGAGTACATTATTCTAAGAGAAATAATAAATATATGATCCATGGTGTAACAGGTCCTAATGAATATGAAAATAATGTTAATAACAATTGGTATACAAATAAAATTGCTTCTTGGACCTTAGAATACACACTGAATATTTACAATAGGTTTAAAGATGAAATGAAAATGGTTTTATCAGAAGAAGAGATTAGTAAATGGAAAGATATTATTGAAAAAATGTATTACCCTTATGATGACGAATTAGGGATATTTGTTCAACATGATACATTTTTAGACAAGGATTTAATGAATGTTGATGAACTTTCTGAAGGAAATTTACCATTAAACCAAAATTGGTCTTGGGATAAAATACTTCGCTCATGTTTTATAAAACAGGCCGATGTGTTACAAGGAATATATTATTTTGGAAATGAATTTACTTTAGAGGAAAAGAAAAATAATTTCAAATTCTATGAACCAATGACAGTTCATGAATCCTCACTATCCTCTTGTATTCATTCAGTAATTGCATCAGAAATAGGTATGGAAGAAAAAGCTGTTGAAATGTATGAAAGATCTTCTCGTCTAGATTTAGATAATTATAATAATGACACGGAAGATGGACTTCATATTACTTCAATGACAGGTAGCTGGCTTGCAATAGTACAGGGATTTGCTCAAATGAAAACATATGATGAGGAAATTAGCTTTGCACCATTTATACCTATGAATTGGGAGAATTATGAATTCCATATTAACTATAGAAATAGATTATTACTTGTAAATGTAAATAAAAGCAATGTGAATATAAAACTTATATCGGGAAATAGTTTAAATATTAAAATATATGGTGAGAATTATAGATTAAAGGATAGTATATCCATAGAGATAGGGGAGAAAAATTAATGATTAAGGGTGTTTTGTTCGATTTAGATGGTGTTATTACAGATACTGCAAAATATCATTATGAAGCTTGGAAAAAAGTAGGAAAAGAGATAAATATTGAAATAGATATTGAATTCAATGAAAAGTTAAAGGGTGTTAGTCGTGAAGACTCTTTAAAGCGTATTTTAGAATTTGGAAATCGACAAAATGATTTTACAGAAGAAGAATTTAATGAAATCGCTAAAAGAAAAAATGAATACTATTTTGAAATGATTCAGAATGTATCGCCAAAAGATATTTATCCAGGAATTGAAGAACTTTTAAAGGAATTAAAAGAAAATGGTATTAAAGTATCCTTGGCATCAGCAAGTAAAAATGCTCCATTTCTTTTAGAAAAAATGGAATTAACCGATTATTTTGATGCTATTGCCGATCCTAACGATATAAAAAATGGTAAACCTGCTCCAGATATTTTTAACTTAGCAGCTGAAAAAATTGGTGTAAAGCCAGAAGATACCATAGGTATTGAAGATGCTGAAGCTGGTATTGAAGCTATAAAAAGAAGTGGTGGTCTTCCAGTCGGCGTAGGAAAAAAAGAGGATTTAGGTTTTGATATAGATATTGTAGACAGTACAGCAAAATTGAATTTAGATTATTTAAAAGCTATATGGAATAAGAGAATATAGTATAATATTATAGATATAAAAATAAAAGGAGGGATATGGTTGGTAACGGTAAAAGATGTTGCAGAGAAAGCAGGAGTTGCTACTTCTACTGTTTCAAGGGTCATAAATAACAATCCTAGTATTTCGGATGGCACAAAGAAAAAAGTTATAAAAGTTATGGAAGAGCTAGGATATGTTCCTAATATAGCAGCAAGAAACTTAGGTAAACAAATATCCAACGCTATAGGTGTCGTGTTACCACCGCTAGACTCTAAGGAGAGACTAGGTAATCCATTCTTCTTGGAAATAATAGAAGTTATAAATGATGAAGCTTTGAATCATAATATGACAACTGCAGTGGCAATGGCTAAGGATTTTGATAAGCTACTTGAAAATGTAAAAAGAATGCATTTACAAAGACAGGTTGATGGTTTCGTACTCGTCTACTCTTATAAAGATGATCCTATTATTGATTATCTTTATAAAAACAATGTTCCTTTTACATTAATAGGACAGCCTTATAAAAATGAAGATGATATAGTATATATAGACAATGATAATCAATTGCTTGGAAAACAGGCAACGGACTATTTAATAGAAAAAGGTCATGAAAATATATTGTTCATTACAAACACAACAGAAGAAAATTTATACTATGAAAGGTATTTTGGATACCAAAAATCTTTGATGTTGAAGGAATATGAAGTATATCCTTCTTTGAATATAAAGCAAACAGAGGATTTTAATAAATTAGAAAAAATTATGTTGCAGTATAAATATACAGGAGCAGTTGTAATAGATGATCTTTTTGGAGTTCAGGTAATGCAATATATAGAAAAATTTGGATACAGTATTCCTAAAGATTTTTCCATAGTGAGTTTTAATAATTCCATATATGCTACATTGGTGCATCCACATTTAACAAGTATTGATGTTTCAGTAGAGGGACTTGGAGAAATGGCTACAAAGCAGTTAGTAAATTATATTGAAAAGAAAAAGAGTTCAGGAATTAAAGTTGTAGTTCCTCATAAACTTATTGAAAGAGAAACAGTAAATAATATTTTTAAGGAGTAGGCTTAGTCTATTCCTTTTTTAATATATAAATATATAATATACTGATTGTAGCAAATATATTGGAGTGAATAATGAGTTACATGAATAAAATAAAAAATAAAAGAATTTTACTATTAAGACATGGTGAAACAGAGTTTAATAGAGAGGGACGTTGTCAAGGAATACTAAATTCGAATTTAACGAAAAAAGGAATAAAACAAGTAGAATCAAATGGTAGATTATTAAAATATGAATTGAAAAATATTGAAAAAGAGAAAATAATACTATATTCCAGCCCATTAGGAAGGGCAGTGGATAGTACAGAAATCCTATTAAAAGAAATTGATTATAAGGTTTCAAAAGTAGTATATGAAAATAATCTAAAAGAAGGAGATTTAGGGCTATGGGGAGGTCAATATATAACAGAAATAAAAAAATCATATAAAAATATAAATTATAATAGTTTGGATTGGTATTTTAATTCACCTGGTGGGGAGAGTTTTGAAGATATTAAATTACGATGTGAAGAATTTATAAATTCTTTAAAAGATGTAGAAGAAGATAATATTATAATAATGTCTCATGGTTTATTAGGAATAGCTTTAAGATCATGTCTTTTACAGGTTACAAAAGAAGAATCAGTGTCCCAAGGTGTTCCACAAAACGGTTTTTATATGATATTTAAAAATAAATTAAAATTTATTTCTAATGAAAACGACGAATACTAATAGAAGTATTATTAAAAGAATAAGAAGAATTTAAAAAGAATTGTAGTAAAAGAAAGATAGGTGTTTAATGAAAGAGTTAATTATACTAATAGCCCTACGTATTTTAGCATTAGGAATTAGTATGTTATTTCCTATATTTATCCATGAATTTGGTCATTTTATAACAGGTAAAATTTCTGGATATAAATTTAAAAGTTTTACATTTTTAGGGAAAACATTGTACAAAGATAATGGTAAATTTAAAATCAAGAAATCCAATTTACCTGCAGCAGCAGGGGGACAATGTTTAATGATGCCACCTGAAGGCAAGGATATTTTCCCATATAAATTATATAATTATGGCGGAGTAATATTTAATATTTTATTAGCAATTATATTTTTGATTATTATGTTTTTTAATTTAGATAGTGATAGTTATGTTGGAAAATTTTTAGAATATTTATCATCTATGTCAGTAATTACTAATATATTTTTAGCAATCTCAAATGGCTTTCCATTTATAATATCAGGAGTTCCAGTTGATGGTAGAAATATTAAGGAAGCAGGAAAAAGTAAAAATGGTGAAATAGCTTTTTGTAAATACTTTATAATTGAAAAAAACTTTTCTGAAGGAATGAATATTTTAGACTTTGATTATAAATTGTTAAAATTGGATATAGAGGAAGGGGAGTTAGATAATTTCTTTATAGCCTATATTGAATATTTGAGAATTGTTTACTTAATAGTAAAAGGAGAAGGACATAAATTAAAAGATGATGTAGATAAATTATCATCTCATTTAAAGAATTTACCATTATATTACAAAGCAGCAATTAGAGGAGAGTTGATGTCATGTATTATGCTTGTAGATGAATTAAAAGAATTAATATGGGAATTAAATTTTGATGAGGATTTAAAATATTTAGAAAAGATGAAAGTGGATTTAGTATATAAAATAAAAGCAGTAAAATCATATTTTATTAATAAGAATATTGAAAAGTCAAAAGAGTATTTAAATATATATGAAAAAAATATAAAGGGAAAATTATCAAGCGGAGAGTTACAAACGGAAATGATGTGGCTAGAAAAATTTAATAGAGCATTACAACTAGAAAATTAAATATAAAATAAATATCTAAAATTCTATTTTAAAATTAAGATGTTTTTATTTATTGCATGCTGGGTATGAATGCAATGGGCGAGTTCAGGAGGGGATTATGAATATATTCTATCTAATAGTTATTAATATAATTCCAGTAACTATGATTTTAATGTCATTTTATTTAAAATATTTATCAAAGGGAAGAATTCGAAAAATAGCTGGATTTAGAACAAGCCTAAGTCAAAAAAATAAAGCTAATTGGAAATTTGGAAATGAATATTCAGGTAAATTAAATTTTGAATTGGGAATAATAACAGAATTATCTACTATAATACTAATATTTTTACATAATTTTAATATTGATGAAATTGGATATAAATATATAGATATAGTAGTAACTGGTATAGTATTTATTCAACTTGGTGTTTTGATTTTTGCAACAATAAAAACAGAGCAGAAATTGACTGAATTCGATAGAGAAAACAATTGAGAGGGGAGAATTATGGGAGTATATAAATCAGTAATTGAAACAACTGATAATTTGAAGACAATTTGTAAGTCAGGCGGTTTTGAAATAATAATCGACCAGTCTGTTGAAGATGGTGGTTCAGGAGAGGGAATGTGTCCTGTAGAGGCTATGTTATCATCTCTAGGTGCATGTAAGGCAATGGTTGCTAAAGGTTTTAGCAAGAAGATGAAAATAGATCTTAAAAGTTTAAAGGTAGATGTTGAAGGCGAAATCAATAAAGAGATAAGCAGGGGATTTTGTAAAATTAAGACAATTTATCATATAGATGCTGACATTACTGAAGAACAATTATCTAGACTAATAGATTTAACGGAAAGATACTGTCCTGTTAAAATAACGTTAATAGATAGTCCAGAATTTGAATCTGAAGTAATTTTAAATAGAAATAGCAAGTAAGATGTAGATATTACATCTTACTTTTTTATATAGTTAACAAAATTCACTTTTTTTGAATTAAAATAAAAGGAATTATCATCTACACCTACAAATATAAATCCGTTTTTTTCCATAATTCTTTGAGACGATATATTATCATTTGTAGTCTTTCCATGTATTTCCACAATTTTTTCTCTATCAATAATCTTTAAAAGAATATTAAGGGCTTTACTAGCAATGCCTTGTCCAGAATAATCCTCACTAATTCTATAGCCTAAAGAAAATATCTTATCGTTTTCTGTCTCTACAAGATTGATTCTTCTTAGTATATTATTGTTTTTATCCTTTATTAAATAGAAATAAGATAGTCCATTATTTTGTTCATCTGTTAGATGTTTATGCCTTTGTAAAAAGATTTTATAGTCACAATAATCTTCACCACGACTAGGAATAAACTTTTCAAAATAATCTCTATTCACATTTTCAAAATAAAAAAGGTCTTCTTTATCTTCAAATTTTAATAAATCTAATTTAATTTTCATACTTCCTCCAAAACTCAACTACTAAGAGTTATTATAATATATTTTTAAAATAAATGTTTAAACTGTTTATTAATGGTTATATATAAGTCGTACGTATTTGTAATTATTACAAATATATAATTATTACAAATGCAAATAAGTTATTAGAATACTTAATAAATGTATAAAACAAAATTTTAGGAGGATTAAAGATGATTCAAGTAGGAAAACCTGCACCGAATTTTATAGCTCCAGCATATTATAATGGAGAAATGACAGAAGTTAATTTAGAAGATTATAGGGGAAAATGGGTAGTGTTATTCTTCTATCCTGGAGACTTTACTTTTGTCTGAACTACTGAAGTATCAGCAGTTGCTGATAGATATGAAGAATTCCAAAAATTAGGAGCGGAAATACTTACAATAAGTGTTGACTCAACGTTTGTTCACAAAGTTTGGAATGACGAAGAAATTTCTCAAATGATAGGTAAAGATATACCATTCCCAATGTTACAGGATAAAGCTGGAACAATTGGTACAGAATATGGTGTTTATGACGCAGAAGGCGGAGTTGATATTAGAGGTAGATATATTATAGATCCAGATGGAATAGTTCAAACTTATGAAGTTTTAACTCCACCAATTGGAAGAAATATTGACGAAACTATTAGACAAATCGAAGCTGCTAAATTCGTTAGAGAAGTTGAAGCTAAAGAAGTTACTCCAGCAGGATGGGAACCAGGAAAGAAAACTTTAAAACCAGGTAATGATTTAGTTGGTAAAGTTTGGAAAGAATGGGACGTTAAAAAAGATCAATAATATTTAAAAAAGTTATAATATAAAAAACCTTGTTTATTTAAAACAAGGTTTTTTATATTATATTTCTTTATATAGCTGTCCATCCACCGTCAATATTTAGTAATTGTCCAGTAGTATAGGATGAAAACTTAGAAGCAAAGTAAAGAATAGCTGTATCCAATTCACCGGTTTTTCCAACTCTACCCATAGGGCAATAAGTTTTTACCACATTGGAAAATCCTTCATTTGAAATCTCCTTTTCAGTCATTTCACTTTCAAAATATGCTGGACCGATAGCATTAACTGTTATTTCATCCTTAGCCCATTCGTTGGCTAAGGCTTTTGTCATCATAAAAACAGCTCCTTTAGTAGTACAGTATGCTGTTATAGAATTGGAACCAGGCATTGCAACTCTAGAATGAATGGAACCTAGGTTAATTATTCTACCATATTGATTTTTCTTCATTATTTTTCCAACTTCACGTGCAAATTTAAATACACCATCAATATTTGTACTCATCATTCTATCCCAAACTTCATCTGTCATAATATCAGCAGGTTCTCCAATGCCAAGACCTGCATTGTTTATGAGTATGTCTATTTTACCATAATGTTTTTCAATTGAAGCAACTGTATCCTTAACTTCATTAGAGTTGGTTACATCACAAACTGAAATAAACACTTCATAACCTTTATTGGTTAAATCTTTTTTAACTTTTTCTAATTTATCTTGTCTTCTTGCTACAAGGGCTAATTTTGCACCTTGATTTCCCAATGCTTCCGCAAATTGTACTCCAAGTCAACTTGATGCGCCAGTTACTAATGCAACTTGACCTGTTAAATCAAAATAATTAATCATAAGATAATCTCCATATACCTATATTATATACTTATTTTTTGTAATATTCTATAGTATTTTAAACAAAAAATCGTAATGGAAATTATTATAATTTCCATTACGAAAAAGTTATGCTTTAAATATTAAAATTAGTCTGTTTTTTTGCGAACTATTCTCTTAATTCCTCTTGTTTTGTCAAGCATTGAACTAAGGGAGATATCTAAGTTTATATTGTATATGAATTTAGATAGTAAAGTAGAAAGATCTACTTCTTTAAACCATTCCCTTGAACGTATTGATTCAGGAACATATGTTAAATTTGTTGAGTAAACTGCATCTAATAATCCTTTTTCATAGTATTCATCGAATTTGTCAGGTCCTTCAGTAAATAGCGCAAAACTAACAGCACAGTAGACTCTTCTAGCATTTTGTGCTTTTAATTGTTCTGCAATATCTAAGACTGATTCTCCAGAAGCAATCATATCATCAACTATTAAAATATCCCTTCCAGATACGTCTTTACCAATATATCTATGTTCAACAATTGGATTCTTTCCATTTACTAGTCGGCTATAGTCCCTTCTCTTGTAGAAGAGGCCAATATCTTGTTGTAATACGTTTGAATAATATACTGCTCTATCCATTGCGCCAGTATCAGGACTTATAATAATAATATTCTTATCATCTAATTCCTTTTCGCTTATTTTTTCTCTTGAAAGGAAACATTTCACAATTTCTGCTGTTGGATAAATATTTTCAAAGGAAAGTAGTGGTATAGCGTTTTGAACATTTGGATCATGGACATCAAATGTATAAACACCATGTACTCCCATATCCTCTAATTCATGTAGAGCCATTGCACAGTCCAAGGATTCTCTAGCTTTTCTTCTATGTTGTCTACTACCATACATTAATGGCATAACAACATTGATTCTTTTTGCTTTACCGTTTATTGCAGAGATTACTCTCTTAATATCAGCAAAATGCTCGTCAGGAGCCATTCTATTCTCAGAACCGAACATCTTATAAGTAATACCATAATTTCCAATATCACCTAGTATAAAAATATCCTTTCCTCTAACAGACTCGTTAATTGTAACTTTTGCTTCACCATTTGAAAATCTAGCCTCTGTAATATCGATTATAAAAGAAAAATCTGGATCATCAATATTACTTCTTCTCTTTAATTCTTCATCTACTTGCTCACCAATTTTTGTAATACTCTTCAATACAATTAACCCTAATTCACCTAAAGGACTATTATTGAAAACATCTTCAGACATTTAAGCAACTACCTCCACAATATATTTTATACATTTAGAATATCATATAAAAATTATCTAAACAATATGGTTAAGTTATTTAATCAATATTGTAGTATAATAATCTTTATTATTGATTTATGAATGTAGGTGATACTGTGAATGATGAATTTTTTATGGAAGAAGCATTAAAGGAAGCAATAAAAGCTAGAGATATTGGAGAGATTCCCATAGGTGCTGTTATTGTAAAAAATAATGAAATCATAGGTAGAGGATATAATAAGGTAGAGAGCACTGGTAATTCATTAAACCATGCAGAATTGATTGCAATAGAAGAAGCAAGTCAGAAAGTTTATGGTTGGAGAATGTATGGTTGTACTATATACGTTACTTTAGAGCCTTGTGCCATGTGTTCAGGAGCCTTAGTATACTCTAGAATGGGTAAGGTAGTCTTTGGGGCATATGATAAAAAAAGAGGATTTTGTGGTTCATTAGAGAATTTAGTTCAAATGGATGAATTAAATCATAAGGTGGAAGTGATAGAAGGTGTTTTAGAAGAAAAATGTCGAATATTGATTCAAGATTTCTTCTTAGACTTGAGAAAAAGAAATTCAAAGATGAGAAATAATAATTCTTTATGATATAATACATAAATAGTTAAAAAATTTATGTTTTACGAAAATATATCCTACTCGGTAGATAGGGTTTAAAGGGGTAATAATATTAATAGATACAATAATTTAAGTGGTTACTTTAAAGATAAATATGGACAAAAAATATTGAAATTATCTTTAGATGGTGGTTTTTCTTGTCCAAACAGGGAAAATGGTTTAAATGGTTGTTTATTTTGTAGTGATGAAGGTTCAGGTGAGTTTGGAGGAAGTAGAAAGTTTTCCATTGAAGAACAGATTGTTGACCAAATGGATTTTTTATCTCATAAAAACAGATCAAATAAGTATATAGCCTATTTTCAAAACTTTACAAACACTTATGATACAGTAGAAAATTTAAGAAAAAAGTATTATTTAGCATTAAATCATGATAAAATAATTGGATTGGCAATAGCAACTCGTCCTGATTGTATTGATGATGAGATAATCGATTTACTTAAAGAAATAAGTGGAAAATATGAGTTATGGGTGGAGTTGGGTTTTCAAACAAGTAATGAGAAAACCGCTAATTTAATAAGAAGAGGGTATGAAAACAAAATATTTATAAATGCCTTTAAAAAATTGGATAAAGCTGGAATAAAGGTTGTTACACATTTGATTTTTGGACTTCCAGAGGAAAATTATAATGATTGGATAAATTCTATTAATTTTATTTCTAAATTAAATATATGGGGAATAAAGTTTCATAATCTATTTATCCAGTTTGATTCAGATATTTATGATTACTATTTGGAGAATAAATTTAAATTTATTTCAAAGGATGAATATGTAAATATAGTATGCGAAGCTATAAGATTGATTCCAAAAAATACAATAGTTCATAGATTAACAGGAGATGGTGATAAGTCAAAATTGTTTATGCCGAAATGGTCTATGGATAAATTATCGGTTATAAGTACCATTCAAAGAGAATTAAAGATAAAAAATATATATCAAGGTGATAAAAACATCTATATTTAGTTGATAAGGGGGAAAATATGCAGCTACATATGGGATTAGACGTAGGATCTACTACGGTAAAATTAGTAATAATAGATGAAGATAACAATATTAAATATTCCGTTTATAAAAGACATAAGTCAAATGTGGAAGAAACTGTAAAAAATGTAATAGAAGAAGCTTATAGAGAATTTTCAGATGATGATATTACAATTATGGTAACCGGTTCAGGTGGAATGTTTGTAGAAAAATATTGGGGAATAAATTTTATACAAGAAGTTGTATCAGGCACTACGGCGATTAAGGAATTGATTCCTGAAACAGATGTAGCCATTGAATTAGGTGGAGAGGATAGTAAGATAACATATATTACTGGATCAGTTGAACAGAGAATGAACTCCATTTGTGCAGGTGGAACAGGTGCGTTTATAGATCAGATGAGCTCTTTAATTGAAACTGATGCATCTGGTTTAAACGATTTAGCAAAGAATTATAAAAAAATATTTCCAATTGCCTCAAGATGTGGAGTTTTTGCAAAAACAGATATACAGGCGTTAATAAATCAAGGTGCATCTAAAGAGGATATTGCAGTTTCAGTATTTCAGTCTGTAGTAAATCAAACTATTTCAAATTTGGCATGTGGTAGACCTATAAGAGGTAATATTGCATTACTTGGAGGACCTTTACATTTCCTTTCTGAATTGTCAAACAGATTTATGGAAACTTTGGGCCAGGAAGAAAATATTTTTATAATTCCTGAAAATTCTCAGGTTTTTGTTGCATTAGGTGCTGCTATAGCTTCAAAGGAATTGAAATTTGTAAAATTTAAGGAAATAATAGAAAAAATAAATACTGAAACTAAAATTGAAATAGATGAAGGAAATATTTTAGAACCTTTGTTTAGTAATGAAGAAGAAATTTTAGAGTTTAAGAAAATACATAAAAACGATAAAGAACATTATAAAAAATTAGAGGATTATGAAGGTGATTGCTACTTAGGAATAGATGCTGGTTCCACCACTTCAAAAGTCGTATTAATAGATGAAGATGACAATATTTTATACACACATTATGCAAATAACTATGGTAAGCCGTTGGAGCTTGTAATAGAGGTTTTAAAGGAAATATATTCTAAATTAAATAAAAATGCAAAAATAGTTTCATCTGGAATTACAGGTTATGGAGAGGACTTTATTAAGGCGGCTATTGGTGTAGACGTTGGTGAAGTTGAAACCATAGCCCATTATACAGCTGCAAAATACTTTGATCCAGATGTAGATTTTATTTTGGATATAGGTGGACAGGATATGAAGGCTATGCATATTTCTGATGGCATAATAGACTCTATTCAATTAAATGAAGCATGTTCTTCAGGATGTGGATCCTTTATAGAAACTTTTGCAAAATCCTTAGGATTATCAGTTGTAGAATTTCAGGAAGAGGCTTTAAAGTCAACCCATCCAGTGGATTTAGGTTCAAGATGTACTGTATTTATGAACTCTAAGGTTAAACAAGCTCAAAAAGAGGGGGCAACAGTAGCAGATATTGCAGCAGGACTTTGTTATTCCGTTATAAAAAATGCAATACAAAAGGTAATAAAGGTTAGAGATCCAGAAAAATTAGGCGAGAATATAGTAGTTCAAGGTGGTACTTTCTATGGCGATGCTATTCTTAGATCCTTTGAGAAAATTACGGGAAGAACTCCAATAAGACCGAGTATTGCAGGACTTATGGGCGCTATGGGAATGGCTCTAATCGCCAAGGATAAGTCAACGGGAGTATCGACTTTAGCAGATGAAAAATTTATTGATGATTTTTCCTACACTCAAAAACAGACAAATTGTAGATTATGTACAAATCAATGTACATTGAATATAAATATATTTTCAAATGGTAAAAAGTTTATAACTGGAAATAGATGTGAAAGAGGAGCGGGAGTAAAAATTTCAGAAGAGGATAAATTGCCAAACCTTTATGAGTATAAATACGATAGGCTTTTCAATTACTATGAAAGCCTTTCACCAGAAAAGGCTATAAAGGGAAGGGTTGGCATACCTAGAGTTTTAAATATATATGAAAACTATCCAATTTGGCATACTTTTTTTACATCATTAGGATATGAAGTTATTTTATCAGATGTATCTAGTAGGGAAATATATGAAAAGGGTATAGATTCAATTACGAGTGAAACAGCATGTTACCCTGCTAAGATGGTTCATGGTCATATTGAAAACCTAATTGAAAAGGGTGTAGATATGATATTTTATCCTTCAATATTTTATGAGAAACAGGAATATGAAAATGTTGACAATAATATTAACTGTCCAGTTGTTACAGGATATCCAGAAGTAATAAAAAATAATTTAGAAAATTTAGAAAATAATAATATAAAATTTAAGAATCCATTTTTATCCTTACAAAATAAGGAAAAACTAGCAAAAAGGTTAATTGAAGAGTTAGAGGATGAGAATTTATCAAAGAAAGCTATTATAAATGCATTAGATAAAGCGTGGATTGAATTTGATAATTTCAGAGAAGATATACAAAAAGAAGGAAAAAGATCTTTAGAATATATAAGAGAAAACAATTTAAAGGCCATTGTATTAGCAGGTAGACCTTACCATATTGATCCAGGTATTAACCATGGAATTCCAGAGCTAATACTTTCATTAGGGTGGGCTGTACTGTCAGAAGATAGTATTTTAACATATGAAGATGATATTAAGGGAGACCTAAGGGTTTTGGACCAATGGGTTTACCATTCAAGGCTTTATAGAGCAGCCAATGTTGTTGGAAGAAGTGAAGATTTGGAACTTGTACAGTTAAACTCCTTTGGTTGTGGAATTGATGCAGTTACAACAGATCAAGTAAATGAAATACTTAAAAATTTAGGCAAGATATATACTGTAATTAAAATTGATGAAGTTTCTAACCTAGGTGCTATAAAGATTAGATTACGATCTCTTACACAGGCCTTAAAGGACAGAAAGTTTAGAAAGCCTATTAAAACTGAACTTGTTAAGAAGGTTTCATTTACAAAAGAGATGAAAAAAAACCATACTATACTTGCGCCTCAAATGGCACCAGATCATTTTGAAATTATGCAGTCAGCCTTAGAGGCAGAAGGTTATAAATTTGAATTCTTGGAAACGGTAGATTCTAAAGTAATAGATGAGGGTTTAAAATATGTAAATAATGATTCCTGCTACCCTTCAATAACAGTAGTTGGACAGATGATGGAAGCAGTTAACTCTGGAAAGTATGATACGGACAATCTATCCTTATTAATGACTCAAACAGGAGGAGCATGTAGAGCTTCTAACTATGTTGGATATATAAGAAAGGCTTTAGAGGAAGCAGGCTATCCAAATATACCAGTAATAGCATTATCTGCTCAAGGAATTGAAACAAATCCTGGTTTTAATATAACTTTTAAATTGGGACATAATTTGATTATCAGTATTTTATATGGTGATTTAATTATGAGACTATCAAATGCAACAAGACCATATGAAGTTGAAAAGGGCAGAACTGATAAATTAAAAAAATATTGGATAGAAAAATGCAGAGAGGATATTAAGCGTAATAAAACATCTATATTCAAAAGAAATGTTAAAAGTATAATCTCGGATTTTTCAAATATAGAAGTTGAGGAAAAAAACATTCCTAAAGTTGGAATAGTAGGTGAAATACTTGTAAAATATTTACCTGAAGCCAATAATAATCTTCAAGAGATTTTAGAAAATGAAGGAACAGAAGTTGTTCTACCGGATTTGACGGACTTTTTATTATACTGTTTAAGAAATGGACATCATAAAAATAAATTACTTTCTAAAGGAAAAATAGGGAGTATTGTTTCAAATGCTGGAGTTAAATATATTGAATACTATAGAGAGTATATAAGAAAAGAATTAAGTAAATCTAAATATCATGCTCCTTTATATATTACTGATTTAGAAGAAAAAGCTGAAACTATTGTATCTCTAGGTAATGAATATGGAGAAGGATGGCTTCTAACTGCAGAGATGTTAGAATTAATAGAGGATGGGGCAAATAATATTGTCTGTATTCAACCGTTTGGATGTCTTCCAAATCATATTACAGGAAAAGGCGTAATTAAAAAAATTAGAGAGTTTCATCCAGAGTCCAATATAATTCCAATTGATTATGATCCAGGTGCTAGTGAAGTAAATCAAGTTAATAGAATAAAACTAATGCTATCTCAAGCGAGACAAATTGAAAAAGACAAATTAAAATTAAATTAAATTTTAAAATAATATAGTTAAATAGTTTGTAATGAGCTAGAAAGTTTTTAATAAGGACTTTCTAGCTATTTTTTATTACATTATTTTATTCGATATAGGCCAGCTTATTTTGAAAGGATTTCAATGATTTTATAAGGAGATACTTCTGTGTAGGATTTCGTTGTAACTCATGATAATTTCTATCTGTTTGAAAATTTACGAATTTGATTCGTCTTGCAGGTCAAACAGTTGTATAATTCTTAATTTGCTTTTGAATATAATATACTGTACTATTATTTTGAATAAAATCTCTATTATTAACAAAGTAGGAGGAAATCTTATGAATAATAATGAAAGCGTGTTATCTTTTTTGAGCAAAGAAGGGTATACTTTTGAAAAATTAAATATAAAACAAATAACGGAGTTTAAAAGAAAATGGTTACAGAGTTTTGTCCCAAAGAATAAAATAGATTTTGGCATTAAAAGTTTTTGTATAGATGAAGGCGGATTTTTATGGCATGCTTTTAGCTACGAAATTCTCAATGCATTAAAAGAAAATAGTGCAAGAATACACTTTAAATCAATACCAAAAAAAGAGGCGTATTTATTAGATAGCATCTCAAATGAGTTATATTATATTTCTGATTTAAGTAATTTTGATGTAGACTTACTGGATTTAGAAAATGACGTTGTTGTAACTTCAAAAGATTTTACTTGGACATATGCTAAAACCCATGAAGAAAACCTTGCACCATATTTTTATAAGAAGGTTGACTAATTGAAAAATAGTTAGATTTTCTTAATATAGTGTATTGAATTTTGTTGAAGAGCATGAGAAATAAAGTATGAAGTTGAATTAATAAATATGGCAGACTGGACTAAAAATAGTTTTTAATTGTAGGATTAAAGTATGATACCAATAGTGTTACCTGAGGGATTAAAAAAAGAAGTGAAGAAAAATTTGAAGTCAAAAGCATATACACAAAAAGAAGTGGATATATTATATCAACAAATTTTAAGTGATAATCAAACTGCAAGGAAAGGTTGGAAAGTAGCATCATATACTGTAATAGGAATAATGACTATGTTTTTTATTATATCATTCTCTAAAATTATGGAGAGTAGCATAATATTATATACCTTAATTATAATTTCTATTATAATGATTTTTATTTTGCTTTTTATTAAATTCATATATGTTGATAGAATTAAAAGACAATTTTTAAAATATGTAAAATTAGGTGGTTATATACTAGATAAATAGATTTTCTGATAATAAGTAAATATAATTATTTATTATCATATATATTATGTAATGGTATGGATTTTAAAACAAATATGATTTTCTTTGATATTAAAGCGTTTCAGTGATATAATATTCTAAAATTATTCTTTAATCCTTGGAGGAAAAATGAAAAAAAAATCGATAGTAATTTTTTTTGTATCATTACTTATTTTTGGGGCAACTTACTTTGTAGTTGAACAGGTAATGGGTATAACAATTGCTTCTACTATAAAATTAAAAGATGAAGATTTAGGCAAAGGTAATATAATTGAGAGAAGAGCAGAAGGAGAGCTTCTCTTTTTACTTGTAGGGGTTGATGAAAATCCAGATGTTGAAGGCAAAGCAAAAGTTACTAATGTTCGAACTGATACTATGATAATAACGAAAGTTAATTTTGATGAAGGTACAATTGATTTAGTTTCCATACCAAGAGATAGTCAAGTAATATTCGATGGAAGAAAAATGAAGATAACTGAAGTACATTCTTCTTATGGTATAACGGGAACTATGAAAGCTGCAAGGGAGTTGACAGGACTTGATATAGACTACTACATGAGTGTGGATTTTAATGCTGTAAAAAAACTTGTAGATGCAGTAGGTGGAGTGGAAATAGATATTCCATATAAATTAGACGAGCCTCAACTAAATGTATATATTCCTTCTGGAAAATCTGTTGTAGATGGTAATAATGCTCTCTACTTTGTTAGAGCTAGAGATAAATTGCCAACAGGAACGGATATTGAAAGAATGAAAAATCAACAGTATTTTCTAGGTCAGTTGATGGATGCAGTATTAAAACCATCAAATATATTAAAAATTGGAGAAATTCTAGACGTTTTCAAAGAGAATGTAAAATTTAGTTTTGATATTTCAGATCTTGGAAATCTAGCATTGACTGCAAGTAGGTTTAATAGTGATAAGATGTTTACTCAAACATTGGAATGGTATGACAAGGATGAGTACCCTAATGGTAAAAAAATCTCCTATGTTATTGTAAAGGAAAAAGAGATGAATGAACTATTTTCTAAAAGGTTTAGAAACTACTTTATAGATGAATCTATGATAGATGATTATAAGAATGATGAAAACGCAAATATGAATACTGATATAAATATAAATAATTAAAATATAATATTACAATTGTAAAGATTTTGTAGACAATGAGTTAATTATAAACCTTGTAATTCTCTCATTGTCTTTTTTAATCTTTTTTGATATAAAAGTAGTTCGGTGATATAATATTTAAGAATTATTTTATAACCCTTGGAGGAAAAATGAAAATAAGAACGGTAGTAATATTTTTTGTGTCTTTACTTGTTTTTGGGGCAGCTTACTTTGTTGTTGACCAAGTTATGGATATAAAAATGGCATCGACGATAAAATTAAAAGATGAAGATTTAGGTGAAGGAAATACAATAGATCAAAGAGTAGGTGGAGAGCTTGTTTTTTTATTAGTAGGTATTGATGAAAATCCTGATGAAGTTGGAGAAGCTAAGACGACACATGTAAGAACTGATACTATGATGATTGTGAAAGTAAATTTCAATAATGGTACAGTAGATTTGGTTTCCATACCTAGGGATTCACAAGTTCTATATAATGGAAATAAGATAAAGATAAATGCAGCACATGCTATAGATGGAATAACAGGAGCTATGAGAGCAGCAAGGGAATTGACGGGTTTGGATATAGATTATTATATGAGTGTGGATTTTGACGCTGTTACAAATATTGTAGATGCAATAGGCGGTGTTGAAATAGATATACCATATAAATTGGAGGAACCACAATTAGATGTATATATTCCTTCAGGAAAGTCTGTTGTAGATGGTAACAATGCTATGTACTTTGTAAGGGCAAGAAGCAAGTTGAAATCTGGCTCTGATATTGAGAGAATGCAAAATCAACAGTATTTTTTAGGTCAGTTGATGGATGCGGTATTACAACCGTCAAATATATTAAAAATAGGTGATATTCTAGACGTATTTAAAAAGAATGTAAAATTCAGTTTCGATATTTCAGATTTGGGAAATATTGCTTTAACTGCAAGTAAATTTAGTAAGGATAAGATGACAAATCATACATTGGAAGGTACAACGGGAGATGAATACCCAGGTGGAGTAAAGACAAATTATTATTATGTAGATAAAAATAAAATGAATAAGTATTTTTCAGAACATTTCAGAGAATATTTTGAAGATGAAAGTATGATAGATAATTACAAAAACAATGGTAATTATAATAAATGATGAGCTTATGGATAAAATAGGTGAATAAATGCGACTTGAAAGAAAAAAAGAACATATAGAAAATTATTTAAAATCGGATTATAGGGGAGATACATTATTTTCAGATATATATATCGAAAATAATTCCCTGCCAGAAATAAATTTATCAGAAGTTAGTACGGAAATAGAATTTCTTGGTAAAAAAATAGGCTTTCCACTAATAATTAATGCATTGACAGGCGGTGGAGATGAGCTTATGGATATTAATGAAAACTTGGCAAGACTTGCAAAGCATTTTAATATTCCAATGGCTGTAGGATCACAAACTGTAGGAATTGAAATTGAAGAATGTAAGGACTCCTTTGAAATTGTCAGAGAAATAGTAGGTAAAGATAATATTGTCATAGGTAATGTATCTGCTAATACATCTGTAGAATACTTTGAAAAAGCTTGTAAAATGATAGATGCTGATGCTATGCAATTACATTTAAACGTCGCTCAAGAACTTTTTATGGGTGAAGGAGATAGGAACTTTCATGGATTAGAAGATAATATTAGAAATATTGTAAAAATATATGATAAGCCTATAATTGTAAAAGAAGTGGGCTTTGGCATATCTAAAGAAGTGGCTATAAGACTTAGAAATATAGGTGTTAAGAACATAGATATTGCAGGAGCTGGTGGTACCAATTTCATAGAAATAGAGGATATAAGAAATTTTAGTTCAGATTATTCAGACTTATATGAATGGGGAATACCAACAGCAAAGGCCTTAATTGAATGTAGAGAAATAGACGATGAATTGTTTATTGTAAGTAGTGGTGGTATTAGAAATGCATTGGATATAGTAAAATCATTTGTAGTTGGAGCTAATATTGTTGGAATTAGTGGAGAAATACTATTATATTTAATGCATGGTGGTTATGATGCAGCCAAAGAGTATATAGATTGTTTAATAAATAAGACTAAAAAGATAATGGTTTTATTAGGCAAGAAGAATATTGAGGAATTAAATTTAGTTGACTATAGAATTACAGGGAAATTAAAAGATTTACTTAAATAAGAAACCTAAGAAATTTTCTTAGGTTTCTTATTTTTAAAGATTTTAAATTTTAATTTTTCTATAACTCTCCATAACACCTGCAAATATTTCAGCACTTGATGGAGGAGTATATGTTATTGCATTTGCACCTGCATTTATAGTGGCTTCAATTTGTTCATCAGTATTTCCACCTGTAGCAATTATAGGAAATTCATTGCCAAATATACTCCTGGCCTTTTCTACGATTTTTACAGTATTCTTTCCACCGGATATGTTGAAAATCTTTGCACCTGCTTCAGCTTTACCTTCAAAGTCATCATTTTCTGAAACGATAGTGGCAACTATCGGTATGTCTAAAGACTTTGCCATTGATTTTAATACTTTATTATCTATTGGAGCGTTTACAACAACGCCATAAGCTCCTAGTAATTCAGCTTGTAAAGCAAGGTTTAAAGACCTTTTTCCAGACGTCATTCCACCACCTACTCCTACAAATAATGGTGTAAAAGACGATGACATCAATGCTTGAGTTATTGTTAATGTAGGAGTAAAGGGATAGACTGCCATAACAGCATCAGGATTACTGTTTTGTATTACTGCGACATCAGTTGAAAATATTAATGATTTTATTCTCTTGTTAAGAATTATTATTCCACTGGATTTTCTAATAATTTCTGGAACCTTAACGGATCTTTTTCTTAAATTAGAAGTAATTTCTGGTATATAATTATTTTTCACCTATAAATCTCCTTTAATATATTTTTTTTAGTATACCATAAATATATAAAAAATATCATTAAAAAAATTTGTAATATTACTCACATTATGATAGTATATTCAAGTATCCTTGCTACAGTATTGTAGCCAGAGACCAGAAGGAGGTGTTTTATAATGAGAAAATATGAAGGTGTACTTGTATTTAAACCTGATTTAGAGGATGAAGCAAGAAATTTAGCATTTGACCGTATTAAAGAACCTATTGAGGCAAACGGTAAAATAACTGAAATTTCTGATTGGGGAAAAAGAAAATTAGCATACGAAATTAACTACATTAAAGAGGGATATTACTATATTGTAGATTTTGAAGCTACCCCAGAAGTAATAGCAGAAATTACAAGAAGAAGTAAGATATCCGATGCTATCATTCGTTATATGTTTGTTAGAAAAGATGCATAATTAAGGAGGTTTTCAACTTGAATAATGTAACTTTAATTGGAAGATTAACAAGAGATCCTGAATTAAGATATACAGCTGGAACCGGAAATGCCATGTGTAGATTTACTTTAGCTGTAGACAGAGGACTGTCTAGAGAAAAGAAAATGGAAATGGAACAAAAGGGACAACCAACAGCGGACTTCATTGGAGTAGTTGCTTGGGGTAGAACTGCAGAGCTTGTTGCAAATTATCTATCAAAAGGTAGACAAGTTGCAATACTTGGAAGAATTCAAACTAGTTCATATGAGGGACAAGATGGAAATAGAGTCTATAGAACTGATGTTGTAGCTGATAGAGTAGAATTCATTGGTGGAAATGCTTCACCTGGATCAAGTAATACTCAAGGTTTTAATCAAGTGAATAACTATAACCAGAATGCAGGATTCAATCAGGATGTAAATAATGATGATAATTTTGGATTAGGCGATGACGCTTTTCCATTAAATGATGAGGATATACCGTTTTAATTAGGAGGACTTTAAGTGCAAAGAAGATATAGACCAAGAAAAAAAGTTTGCGCTTTTTGTGCTGATAAAAACAAAGCCATAGATTACAAAGACTTAAACACTTTGAAGAAATTCGTAAGTGAAAGAGGAAAAATACTTCCTAGAAGAGTAACTGGTTGTTGTGCAAAGCACCAAAGAGCAGTAACTGAAGAAATAAAAAAAGCAAGACAAGTAGCATTGTTACCATATAGTGCTGATTAATTAAAAGCCCTGTGTTTACACAGGGCTTTTTTTGTTATTTATGTATTAATTAATATGTTATAATTGTTAGTAGATTAGATTAGAGGAGTTAATTATGAAAATTTGCTATCTTTCTGATGCTACAAGTGCCCATACAAAGAAATGGTGCGAATTCTTTGTTAATAAAGGATATGAAATAATAGTTATCTCTTTAGGAGATGGTGTTATAGATAATTGCAAGGTGTATTCTTTTGGAGTAGAGGACTTAGTCAGCAGAAGTGATTTTAATAAATTATTTACTTATACAACTAAAATTGGGAAAATAAGAAAGATTATAAAAGAAGAAAAACCGGATATTATTCATGCTCATTATGCCACGAGTTATGGCGTACTGGCTTCAATGTTAAATATACATCCGTATATATTATCTTTTTGGGGGTCTGATGTGTATGATTTTCCTACAAGATCTTTCATTCACAAGATTATGTTAAAACATAATATAAGGTCAGCAGACTATATTATGTCAACTTCAGAGGATATGAAAAGAGAGACTTTAAAATATACGAACAAGGATATTTTAGTAACTTACTTTGGAGTGGATACGGATTTATTCAAACCGAAAACGGTAAAAAGATATGATGGTTTTACAGTAGGCACTGTAAAATCTTTTTACGAAAAATACTGTATCGATTATTTAATAGAAGGTTATAAGATATTTTTAGATAAAACAGAAGATAAAGAATCTAAATTACTTCTTGGTGGAAAGGGAAAACAAGAAGAAAAATTACGAAATATGGTAAAAAAATACAATTTAGAGGATAGGGTGGAATTCTTAGGGTTTTTAGATCAAGAAGGAGTATCAGAAGCCTTTAATAAAATGGATGTAGCAGTATTTCCTTCAGCAGCAGAAAGCTTTGGTGTTGCAGCAGTAGAAGCACAAGCATGTGGTGTAGCAACTATAGTTTCAAATGTAGGAGGGCTACCAGAGGCAACTAAACCTGGAAAAAGCAGTATTGTAATAGAACCACGAAATGCGTCACAAATAGCTGAAGCTATAGAAAAATTATATTATGATAGAGATTTGCGAGAAAAAATGGGTGAATACGGTCGTAAATATGTTTTAGAAAAATTCGATGTAAACGATAATTTCAACTATGTCGATGAAGTTTATAAAAAAATAATTTTAGAAAAAGAAGTGTAGATTATGAGATATATAAGAACTATAAGTTTAGTAATTTTAGATATAATTTTAATAAATATAAGTTATATTTTAGGTTTATTTTTACGTTTTGATGGTGTTATACCACAGGTATATTTAGATAAATATTTAAGTTATGCTCTTTATATAACAATTCTTCAAATAATTGTGTTCTACTTATTTGGACTATATAAGACAATGTGGAGATATGCTAGTATAGAGGAGTTTTTAAAGGTAATAGTGGCTGTTATTGTAGCTACTGTTTCAACAGCTTTGGTGTTTATGGCATTAATAAATAGAGAGCTTCCTAGATCTATTTATATTATGGCCTTATTGTTGGAAACTGTATTTATATCAGGTATAAGATTTGTTTCAAGAGCAAGGTATATATTTATTCCAACAGGTGGAAAAAATAATCGCAAAGCCGTTTCTCAAATAAAGAGGACGCTTATAGTAGGTGCTGGTGAAGCTGGTACATTGGCTTTAAGAGAGTTGAGAAACCATAGGGAAATACCTTCAATACCAGTTGCTTTTATTGATGATGACAAGGATAAAAAAAGTAAGATAATTCAAGGAATTCCAGTAGTGGGAACAAGATTTGATATAGAAAAGGCTGTAAAGGAATATAGAATTGACGAAATTATTGTTGCAATGCCGTCTATTCCTGAGAAAGTGCAAAAGGAAATACTTGAAATATGTAATAGAACAAAGGTTAAAACAAAGATTATTCCAGGATATTACAAGGTAATAGAAGGGGATAAATTTGATTTAAACTCCATAAGGGAAGTTGAAATTGAAGATTTACTAGGTAGAGATGAAATACAGTTAGACAATAAATCCCTATCTGGTTTAATAGAGAATAAAATTATTTTAGTTACAGGTGCTGGAGGTTCTATAGGGTCTGAACTATGTAGACAAATTGTAAAATATAACCCTAGAAAACTTGTAATGATAGATATATACGAAAACACTATTTATGATATTCAAAATGAGTTAAAAAGAAATTATGGAAATCCAAGAATAGACGTTTTAATTGAAAGCATTAGAGACATGGAAAGAATGGACTTTATATTTAATAAATATAAGCCAAGTGTAGTATTTCATGCAGCTGCTCACAAACATGTTCCACTAATGGAGGATTCTCCAGTTTCAGCAGTTAAAAACAATATATTTGGTACGAGAAATTTACTTATTTGTGCAGATAAATATGGAGTGGATAAATTTGTAAATATATCTACGGATAAGGCAGTAAATCCTACATCTATAATGGGATGTACAAAGAGAATTTGTGAAATTATGATTCAGACTATGAATGCAAAGTCTAAAACCGAATTTGTAGCAGTTAGATTTGGAAATGTTCTAGGTTCAAATGGTTCTGTTATACCTTTATTCAAGGCACAGATTAAAAATGGAGGACCTGTTACTGTAACTCATCCAGATATTATAAGGTATTTTATGACCATAACAGAAGCGTGCCAACTTGTAATGCAGGCTGGAGCCATAGCTAAAGGCGGAGAAATCTTCATATTGGATATGGGAGAACCCGTAAAAATTTTGGATTTAGCTGAAAAATTAATAGAGTTATCTGGACTCGTGCCTTATGAAGAGATAAAAATAGAGTTTACAGGACTAAGACCTGGTGAAAAATTATATGAAGAATTATTACTCAATACGGATAATTCTTGTGAAACAGAATTTGAAAAAATATTTATTGAAAAGCCTGTAAATCATAATATTGAAGTTTTAGAGGAAGGCTTAAATAAATTAAAAGAGGATATAAAAATAGGCAGTAAGGAAAATATTGTAGAGGACTTAGAATATATAGTACCTAATTTTACGCCAGATATATAGTTGAGGGATAAGATGAAAAACAAAGCTTTAGAAGTATGCTCCTACTACATGGGAACCAATCTATACAAAAATTTATTCAATGATTTTTCAGAAAATGGAATAGATCATGATATATTATATTTTTGTGCAAAGCCTACGGTTATAAGACGTGAATTACCAGATAATTTCATTGTTTCTCAGCCATATGATCCAATAGATAGAGTATTTTATAAAAGGAAGCACAGAAAGGTATATAATGACACTTTAACTAAAATAAATACAGATGATTACTATATGACACATGCTCATTCTTTAATGTCCAATGGATATATTTCATATAGGTTGAAGAAGGAATACAATATACCATATATTGTAGCAGTGAGAAATACTGATTTATTTGTTTTTTTTAAATATACACCATGGGTTATTCCAATGGGTAAAAAAATATTGGAAGAAGCAGAAAAAATTATATTCATATCACCTAAGTATAGGGATATAACTATAGATAAATATATTTCAAAAGATAAAAAAGAGTTTATTTATAATAAGTCGGTAGTTATACCAAATGGAATAGATGATTACTATCTAAACGATAGAAGAACTAGGGTAAAAAATGATAAAAGTAATGTTAAAATAATTTTTATCAGTAGGTATATTGACGATAGAAATAAAAATGTTAGAACCATAGTAAAATCTTGTGAAAAATTAATAGAACAGGGAATTGAAACGAAATTAACATTAATCGGTAAATTTAAGAGAGAATCGAACAGAGGTAAATTCCAGAAGGATTTTATAAAATTAGTCGACTTTACTGATGAAATAGGAGTGAAAAAAGAGTTAGAAGAAAATGATATATTTGTTATGCCTTCTAAAAGGGAGACGTTTGGACTTGTATACGTAGAGGCAATGAGTCAAGGTTTACCTGTTATATATACAAAAAACCAAGGTTTTGACGGTCATTTTGAAGAAGGCGAAGTAGGATATCATGTTCATTATAACAATGTAGATGAAATAGTTTCTAAAATAAAAGAGATTTTAGATAATTACAACGAAATGTCAAAAAATGCATCATCATCATCGACGAAATTTAATTGGCATGAAATTTCTAAAAAATATATAGATATTTATAATGATATTAGGGAAAAATAGTATGAAGGTAATGGTAGCTTCTCAAGGTTATCCGACAAAGGAATATCCAATGAATGGTATTCACCAATTTGCATATGCAAAAGCTCTACAAAAGCATGGTTTTGACGTATATGTAGTGGCATTGGATGTTAGATCCTTTAGAAGAAAACGAAAATGGGGTTATGAAGAAAAGGTAGTAGAAGGAATTAAAACATATGGTATAAATATTCCCCTTGGTAATATAAATAGGGTGATGCTGGGAAATATTGGATCTTTTTTTCTGAATAGGTATATAGTAGATATTCTAGAAAAGGAAAATGGTACTGATATTATTCATTCACATTTTACAGAGAGTTCATATTCTTTTATAAAAACCATTAAGAAAATGAAATTAAATATTCCTATAGTTGTTTCTGAACATTCATCATCAATAAATAAAGACGATATTTCAGGAATAAGAAAAGATACTTATAAAGTAGCGAAGTATGTATATGATAATTGTGATGAATTATTAGTTGGGAGTCCTACATTTCAAAAGAGATTGTTTGATAATTTTGGTAGAATGGCTATTTGTACACCAACAGTTGCAAATACAGATATTTTTAAGTTAAAGAATAAAGAGTTTAACAAAGAAATTTATAAAGTGGTATCAGTAGGAAATTTAAAATTTGAAAAAGGTCATAGAGAATTAATCAAAGCCTTTAAAGAAGCCTTTAAAAATATAGAAAGCAAATTGACTATATTTGGAGAAGGTAGCGATAGGAAAATTTTAGAAAAAATAATTCATGAAAATAATTTGTCAGATAAAGTCATATTAAAAGGTCATAGAAGTATAGAAGAAATTTCAAAAGAGTATAACAATTCTGATTTATTTGTAATGGCGTCTCACTCTGAAACTTATGGTAAGGTCTATGTTGAGGCAATGATATGCGGGCTTCCTGTAATTACCACTGAAAATGGTGGTAGTGAACAGTTTATAAGGGAGTTTAACGGCCTAATATCCAAAGTGGAAGATGTGGAAGACTTAACAAAAAAAATGAAATTAATGTATAATAAAAGACATGAGTTTAATAAAGAAGAGATAAGTAGTTTTGCAGAGAGAAATTTTTCTGAAAAAGCTTCTGTGTTAGAATTAAAAAAAATATATTCTAAAATTTTAAGAGGAGAGAAATATGTCAGATAAAAAAAGAAAAAGTTTTAGTGATATTAATAAAAAATATAGCTTTTTAGATGATGGAGTAGATGGGTTAAAGAATAGAAATACCACTAGAGATGAAGAGGCTAGAAAGAGAACAAGAGAAAATAGCAATCAAAAAAATAGAAATACAAATAGTCAAAATAATAGAAGAGACTCTCAAAATAGAGAAAGAAGAGAGAATTACAGAGACAACACCATAAAAATGGATGCAAATGCCATCCGTAATGAAAAAAGGCGTTTAGAGATGAAGGCTAGACGTGAAAGAGAACAAAAGAGAAAGAAAAAGAGAATTGTTGCTATAGGAGTGACTGTTGCTTTAATAGCTATATTTACGATTACTGTATTAGCTTTATTGAATAAGAAAAATGATAATAAAGCTAATCCGACATTAACGACAGATGAAAGTGGAAAAGCCATAAAGGATAATACTGATTTAAAAGTATTAAAATCCTTTGAAGTAACAAGCAGCATAACTAAAATGTATAAGGATAGTAAAACTTCTTCACCTGAAATAGAAGAAATACCAGCAGGAGAATATTTAGAGGTTTATGGTAAAGTAGAAGACTTTACGAAAATAAAGTACCATGGTGTAGAGGGTTATGTTAAATCTGGAGATCTTTCAAAAATAGAAGATAAAAATGAATTAAAAGTAGTTAATGGAGTATTAATTGTTAATGATACCTATACATTGCCAGAAGGATATAAAACAGGTCAAAATGTAGAGGCAAAAACTCAGTTTGACTTAATGAAGAGTAAAGCTAAGGAAGAAGGCATTACAATTAGTATAGCAAGTGATTATAGAAGCTATCAACAACAGAAGGAAAAAGCCTATGATAACGAAGGGATTAGCTACTTTGGAGAATATAGACAAGATGGGTCACAAGTAACAGCGGGTACAAGTGAACATCAAACAGGGTTAGCATTTGATGTATATGGTGAAGATTACGATAATAAATACAATAAAAACTTTGCAACTTCAAAAGAGTATGATTGGTTACAAACAAATGCACATAAATTTGGTTTTATAATAAGGTATCAAAAGGAAAAAGAAGATATTACAGGAAGAAGATTTGAACCTTGGCATTTAAGATACGTTGGTACAGAAGTTGCTCAAGAAATGAACAATAATAATCAATCATTGGAGGAATATTTAGGTTTAGCTTCTGTAAAAAACGATAATTCTCAAGACCTTGATGAAGATAATAACGAGAATCAAGAAAATAATACGGATATAAACAATTCCAATACAAATAAACAAAACGATAATTCAAATAATGGTAATAATGGCAATGTAAATGACAACAACAAAGATAATGCGAACGATAAGAAGAATAATGATTTAAATAATGATAACAAAAAAGAAAATGGTCAATAATATAAAAATCAACAGTTTAAACTGTTGATTTTTTGTATACATCTATATGAATATTTTATGATAATATCAATATAGATATAAGGAGAGATACAATGGATAAATTAATGGAAATAGCAATAGGATTATTACTTTTAATAATATTTTTTAAATTATTAAAAACATCAATAAAATTTTTGGGAAAATTTGTAATAAATGGTATAATTGGAGTAGTGAGTCTTTTTATTTTTAATGCAATAGGTGGAATAATTGGTTTATATTTAGATATTAACCTTTTTAATGCAGTAATTTCAGGAATATTTGGCATTCCAGGCATAATTGTGTTATTATTTATAAATGCATTGTAAGTAAAAATATAGACTTTATAAATCAGGAGGTAATTATGTCAGAATTTAAATTAAATGCGAAGTTAAGAGAAGGTGTAGGTAAAAATAAAGTAGATAAGCTAAGAGCTGAAAAACTTATACCTAGTGTTATATATGCTAAAGGTAAAGATTCAGAAAATTTAGTATTAGATGCAAAAGAATTTGATAAAGTATATTTATCAGCAGGTACAAGTAATATTATCGACTTAAGTATTGATGGAACAGATAAGCCAGTACTTATTAAGGAAGTTCAAAAACATCCTTTTAAAAACCAATATATCCATGTTGATTTTTACGGTGTAGATATGACTGAGAAGATGAGAGTAGTAATTCCTATAGTTTTAGAGAACAGAGATTCTATAAGAGTACAACCATCAGTTTTAATGCAATTAGTAAACGAAATAGAAGTAGAATGTTTACCAGCAAATCTTCCTAGTGAAGCAGTTGTAAATGTTGAAGATATGCAAATAGGGGATACTCTATTAGTTAAGGACTTAGACATATTCAACGACGGTAAAGTTGAAATTCTAGTTGATGTAGAAGAAGCAATAGCTACATTATCTGAGCCAAGAGAAGAAGTTATTGAAGAAGATGTAGAAGTTGATGCAGCAGATGTACCAACTGTTGGTGAAGAAAAAGAAGAAGAATCAACAGAAGAATAATAGTTGACAGATATTTTAATTCTGTTATAATTAGTATGTTAATTAAATAGGCTACCAAAGACCGTAGGGACCAATTGGTTTAATAATCCTACATAGGTGGATAAGATTGAGATTATATCTTTCTGCCTTTATGGTGGAAAGATTTTTTTTATGTGTAGCCATCTTGGAGGTGAAATAGTGAAGGATTACGTTTTAGAAAAAAAACAATCTGTTGTTAATGAGATAAAGGAAAATATAGAATCTTCAAAATCTGTAGTTTTAGTTGATTATAGAGGATTAAATGTTGAAGAATTAACTGATTTAAGAAACAGATTTAGAAAAGAAAATGTAGTGTACAAAGTGTACAAAAATACTATGATGAACTTTGCTTTTAAAGATTTAGGTTTTGAAGATATTTTAGGACTTTTAGAAGGACCAAATGCTGTAGCATTTAGTAAAGAAGACCCTATTGCAGCAGCGAGAGTTGCTCATGATTTTGCTAAAGAACATGATAATCTTGAAATTAAAGCAGGTTACTTAGAAGGAGAATTCTTAGATTTAGAAGGTGTTAAAGGATTAGCATCTATACCATCTAGAGAAGTATTATTGGCTAAATTACTTGGAAGCTTTAAAGCTCCAGTATCCAACTTCGTTTACTTAGTAGATGCAATTGCTAAGAAAAAAGAAGAAGAATCTCCAGCTGAAGCAGTAGCAGAAGAAGCTGCACCAGTTGAAGAAAAAGTTGAGGAATCAGCTGAACAAGTAGAAGAAAAAACTGAAACAACAGAAGAATAAAATAAAATTAATACGGAGGTTTAGAAATGAATATAGAGCAATTATTAGAATCTATTGAGAACATGAGCGTTCTTGAATTAAATGAATTAGTTAAAGCAGCAGAAGAAAAATTCGGAGTATCAGCATCAGCACCAGTAGTAATGGGTGGACCAGCAGCAGGTGGAGCAGACGCAGCAGGTGGAGCAGATGAAAAATCTGAGTTTGACGTTATGTTAGAATCAGCAGGAGCTGAAAAAATCAAAGTAATCAAAGTAGTTAAAGATATTACTGGATTAGGATTAAAAGACGCTAAAGCATTAGTTGATGGTGCTCCTAAAGCAATTAAAGAAGGCGTAGCTAAAGCAGAAGCTGAAGAAATGAAAGCTAAATTAGAAGAAGTTGGCGCTGTAATAGAGTTAAAATAATTTTATTGATATTATAAAAGCATGTAAGTTGATATTTAATCAACCTATATGCTTTTTTATTGTTTCAAATATATTAAAAATTTACTATGATTTAAGAAAGGGGTGTTTACATGAAAGTTATAGTTAAAGAATACAATGAAAAATATAAGAGAATTTTTGAAATGGAAAAGAAAAAAATTGAAGATATTTTAGGTGATAATATAGTAAAAATTCATCATATTGGAAGTACTTCAGTAGAATATTTAAAATCTAAACCTATAATAGATTTAATGCCAGTTGTAAAAAATTTAGAAGAAGTAGACTTACATAATAAAGAGTTTGAAGCAATAGGATATGAATGTATGGGAGAGTATGGTATTCCTCAGAGAAGATTTTTCAAAAAGGGTGGAGATAAAAGAACTCATCATATACATATATTTCCAGAGACAAATCAATACGATATTAATCGTCATTTAGCTTTTAGGGATTACTTAAGAAAAAATAAAGAAATCGCCAAAGAATATGGAGAATTAAAAGAAAAATTGGCTAAGGAATTTCCTTTTAATATTGATTCGTACATGGATGGAAAGGATAAATTCATAAAGGATATAGAGAAAAAAGCAATGGAATATTATTTCAAAAGATTAAATAAATAATAAAAGAGGAATTCTTATTAGAATTCCTCTTTTATTATTTTAGAGCCTGTGAAAAAAAGTCTGTAAATAAAGCCTTCTATGATAAGATAAAAAAT
>CAYFSP010000011.1:0-26012 GCA_964345925.1 uncultured Gallicola sp.
TTCCTTATAGAATAGGAAATCACCGTTCTTTTTACAAGGTAATAGACAATGAAGAAAAAGCACAAGAGATTTATAAAAAAATAGAAATGCTAATTTAGCATTTCTATTACATAATCCAATGAATCGTTTTTACTGTTTAATTTTATTTCCGGGTAGGTTCCTATTTCAGAATTTATAGAAAATTCTTCGTTAACACCCATTCCTACAGGCATATTTAAAAGAAAACCACTTTTAGGTAGTTTTATAAAAGCATTACTTAAATTTACACCATTACCTTTTGTAAATTGGCCAACTGTTGTAGCGAAATTAGTAATATTTGAAAATTGACTTAGAAAATCTCCTGCATTTGCAGTATTTTCATTTTGTAGTAAATAAATTTTTCCTTTAAATTTCGATTTATGATTTTGTTCTATTCTAATATTATAGTTCTTATATATTGGGAAAGTATCCAAATCAAAATCTTTAAAATTATCCTTATTTAAATCGGATGATTTTGAAAAATCTTTGTCTATAACAATATCTGAAATTGAATCATAATAATTTAAAAATTCTGAATAATTTTCATTTCTCTCCAGTATTGTCGATTTTAAAACCAATGTATTGTTAGCTAATGGTACAATAATATTTTTCAAGGCATATTGAATTGATATTCCCTTATTTTCACGTATATCAATGATTAAATGGGAATAGTCACCAATGCTGTTTAAAAAGTTGTTTATGGCTTCACCATCTTTTTTTACAAATAGAGGATTGAAATCGTTAATTTTCATATAGGCAATTTTATTTTCAGTAACTATATTCATTTCTAAGCCGCTGCTAATTTTTTCGGAATCGGTATTATCCTTATATTCTTTGTATCTTAAAACAGTCTTATCATCATTTAAAGCATTAAGCCATGGTGAGTTTTTATAGTCACTAAAGTATTTTTTATACATATAATAACGATCACCATTGATTAAAAATAAATTGCTTTGTTTAAAGTTATTTAAAAATTCTACTAAAGTTTTTTCATAACCGATGTCATCTTCAGTATTTGATATTAATTTACTATATTTTGATTCTAAATCATTTAAATTGAAATTGGACTTACTCTCATTAATTTTTAAGTAGGGATAGTCATTTTTCAAAACTCTCACCAAGTAGTTAAACTCTTCAATTTTTTCATCCTTAGTCAATTTAGATAAATTATTTTTATTATCCGAGTTACCATTAAATACACTATCTGTTGTAAAGAACAAAATAAGATATGGTACAAGGATAATAAAGGCTAGAACCGAATAAAATATAGATCGTTTTCTTTTCTTTCCATTCATAATTATCTCCAATATTTTCATATAATTTATTTATATAATAAGGTTTTGATGCTATCATTATACTATAAAAAATGTAAATAGATAAATAAAGTTGACAATATTTTATTTAATAGATTAATTTATAGAAATATGGGGTATTATCTTATAGATGATTAAATTAGATTGGAGGGGAAGATGAGTAAAAAAACAATTAAAAAGGCGAAAAAACTAGTTAATTATAATTTAAATAATTATTTATATTACAGATCGCTTAGATTATGGACCAATGCAAAAGGATGGCAAGGCTTTTCCAAATTGCTGGATAAACAGGCTGAGTTTAGCATTGGAGACTCGGAAAAAATCGAAGGATTTCTATCTGAATTAGGTATCGATATAGAATATGATAAATTGGATAAAATAGAAAAAAATATCGATAATTTAGATGATATAGTAAAAATGGTTTTAAAAACTGAAGAGGAATTATTAAAAGAATATGAAGAAGTGGTTTCATTGGCTAGAGAAGAAGAGGAAATTGAATTGGAAATATTCTTCAGTGGTTTGGCTATGAATCAAAAAAAGGTAGTTTCCTACATTAAGCCGTTAACTATCAGAATGAATAGAATAAATGGTTCAATAAACGGACTTTATATTTTTAATGGAGAGCTGTATAATATATAATCGAGGGGGATTTAAAATGGATAATAAAAAATTATTGGATAATATGAACGAACAGTATAACTTTGAGTTAGAATCAGCTTATATTTATAAGGCTATGGCTTTATGGTGTGAAATCAACAATTGGGATGGTTACGCACATTTTTATTATATGCAAGAAGAAGAGGAATTAATGCATGCTGATAAATTTAGAGCATACTTACTAGAAGTTGGTTACCCTGTAAAATTAAAAGCTATTGGTGAACCACAAAGTGAGTTTAAATCATTACAGGAAACATTTGAAATAGCATATAATCATGAAAAAATTGTTACTTCAAGAATAAGAAAACTTTATAAAGAGGCAAGAGAAGTAGATGATTTTGCATCAGAAAGTTTCATATCATGGTTTGTAACAGAACAAGTAGAAGAAGAGGATAATTTCTCAGGATATATAGAAAGACTTAAGAGAATTAATGGAGATATTTCAGGACTTTATATATTAAATAATGAATTATCTCAAAGACCATCAGTTAGCAATGAAAATCAAGAGTAGTAGACTTGATACAATTGCAGCAACTTTAATACAGTATCCAGAAGAGAATTTGCCGGAAATTGCATTTGCTGGACGTTCCAATGTAGGAAAGTCCAGCTTTATAAATGCAGTAATAAATAGAAAAAATTTAGCGAGGACTAGTTCTAAACCTGGAAAGACAAGAACTGTAAATTTCTACAATGTAAATGAGGAATTTCGACTTGTGGATTTACCAGGTTATGGATATGCATCTGTATCTAAAAGCGAAAAGGATGTATGGGCTAAAATAATTGAAACATACTTGAATAATCGTAATAATCTATATGAGACAATACTCGTTGTAGATATTAGACATAAGCCAACGGCTAACGATATTCTAATGTATGAATGGATATTATCCTTTGGATTTACTGGATTTGTTATTGCCAACAAAGCTGACAAAATATCAAAATCAAAATATCAGAAAAATATTGCTGAAATTATCAAGACTTTAAAAATAGAAGATAAGGATTTGGTAATACCTTTTAGTTCTGAGAAAAAAATAAATATTGAATTAATAAGAGATCAAATAGAAAATATAATAAAGTTTGGTTCAGGTTTTGAAAATTAAAAAACAGCTATATACATAGCTGTTTTTATTATTATTAATTACTCTTCAACTTCGAACATGTCTTTTCCAGCACCACAAACTGGGCAAACCCAATCTTCTGGAAGATCTTCAAAAGAAGTTCCTGGAGCTATTCCTCCATCTTCATCACCTTCTGCTGGATCATAGACATAACCACAAGGTTGACATACATATCTTTGCATAATACTCCTCCTTTCACTAATCCCTACAAGTCTATTATACCCGAAAAAAAGAATCTAAACATAAAATAATAATTTATTTTTTTATGTGATACTTTATCAAGATAGGGTAAGAATATAATGGTGAGGAAGATGTATATATTTGAAGACTGTGTTTACAGTACAGTATTAAATGTAAATGAGATGGCTAAAAGAACAGTTGAAAAATTAGCTATTTATTTTAATAATGATGAATTAATATATAATTTAAGATTGATTATTACAGAGCTTGTTGTTAATGGCGTTGAACATGGAAATATGGGAGACCTTAACAAGAAGGTTTATCTTTGTGTTACCCTAAAACGGGATAAAATAATAGTAAGGGTAAGAGATCAAGGCCAAGGTGTTGACTTTGAGTTAAATGATACTTTGGTAAATATGGAAAAAACATGTGGCAGGGGACTTTTTATAGTAAATAAATTATGTAATAATTTAGAAATAAACAAAAATGAAATAGTAGCAGAATTATTAATATAATTTGCTTCTATTTTTTTTGTTTGTTTAGTGATATACTTGTTAAGTTAGAAATTTAGAGGAAGATGATAAAATGACATTAAAAAATAATATAAGAAATATAGCGATAATTGCCCATGTTGACCATGGTAAAACAACATTAGTAGATGGATTACTAAAATCCAGTGGAATATTTAGAGAAAATCAAGAAGTTGAAGATAGAGTTATGGACAATAACGATATAGAGAAGGAAAGAGGAATTACGATTCTTTCCAAGAATACAGCAATAAATTATAAAGATTATAAAATCAATATAATAGATACGCCAGGCCATGCTGATTTTGGTGGAGAAGTAGAGCGTGTTCTAATGATGGCAAACGGAGTTGTGCTAGTAGTAGATGCTTTTGAAGGACCAATGCCACAGACTAAATTCGTATTAAAAAAAGCTTTTGAGTTGAATTTACCTACAATTGTATGTATAAATAAAATAGACAGAGCTGAAGCTAGACCAGAAGAGGTAATTGACGAAATACTGGATTTATTTATTCAGTTAAATGCAGGAGAGGAGTATTTAGAATCTCCATTTATATTTGCATCGGCTAGAGAGGGATTTGCAACAAAGGATTATAACGTAGTAACTGAAGATATGTCGCCGTTATTAGATACTATAGTAGAATATATACCAGCTCCAGAAGGAAATGAAGAAGAGCCGTTTAAACTATTAATATCGACAACTGATTATAGTGAATACGTTGGTAGAATTGGTATTGGTAAATTGGAATCAGGTAAAATTTCAGTACATGATAACGCATATATTGTAAATTATAACGATGAAACTGTTAATCAAAAAATATCCATAAGTAAGATATATGAATTTGAAGGTTTAAACAGGGTGGAAGTGCAAGAGTCTACAGCGGGAAATATAGTAGCTGTTACTGGAGTTGAAGGAATAAGTATAGGTGATACAATTTGTTCTGAAGAGGACGTAAAACCACTTCCGTTTGTAAAGATATCTGAGCCTACACTTTCTATGAACTTTATAGTTAATAATAGTCCATTTGCTGGAAGAGAAGGAAAGTATGTTACAAGTAGACAGATTAGAAATAGACTTTTTAAAGAACTTGAAACAGATGTTAGTTTAAGAGTAGAGGAAACAGGAACTACAGATGCCTTTAGAGTAAGTGGTAGAGGTGAACTTCACCTTTCTGTACTAATTGAAAATTTACGAAGAGAAGATTATGAATTCCAAGTGTCAAAACCGGAAGTTCTTTATAAGAGAGATGAAGATGGTAGACTTTTAGAACCTATAGAGGATGTTACAATAGATGTTGATGAAGAATTTGTAGGAACTGTAATAGAAAAACTAGGAAAGAGAAAAGCTGAACTAGTGAATATGAAACCATCACAAGGTGGTTACACAAGATTGGTATTTGAAATACCTACTCGAGGTTTAGTTGGTTATAGACAGGAGTTTATTTCAGATACAAAGGGAAGTGGAGTAATCAACTCAGAATTCAAGGAGTATTCACCATTTAAAGGAGAAATTCCTAGAAGGAGTACAGGATCAATAATTTCTTTTGAAACTGGAACATCCACGGCTTATGGCTTAAACGCAGCTCAAAGTAGAGGTGTATTGTTTATAGGACCAGGGGAAGAAGTTTACGAGGGTATGGTAATCGGTTCTAATCCTAAAGGGTTAGATATTGAGGTAAATGTTTGCAAGAAGAAAGCGCAAACCAATATAAGATCCTCTTCAGCCGATGAAGCTTTAAGGCTATCTCCTCCAAAAAAAATGAGCTTAGAAGAGCTGTTGGAATTTATAGAGGAAGATGAATTAGTTGAAATTACCCCTAAAAATTTCAGATTGCGAAAGAAAATATTAAATACGGATAAGCGATATAAATCTAAAAAATACAACAAATAAAAAGGCTGAATTAAGCCTTTTTTTATTATAATGAAAAATATAGATATAAAATAAACCATATACCTGATGATAAAAATCAACATTTAAATAAACTATTGCTTTACTTAATAAAAGTTGATATTATAGTAAATGTAGATAAATATAACTAGGAGGCTATTTAATGAAAACAGATGTACAAATTGCTCAAGAAGCAAAGATGGATGAAATATTAGAAGTAGGCAAACGTTTAGGCATTGGAAAAGATGACTTATATTTATATGGTAACTATAAGGCTAAAATAGACCTAGGATTATTAGAAAGATTACAAGACAGGAAAGATGGAAAGTTAATTCTTGTTACAGCTATAAATCCTACTCCTGCAGGAGAGGGTAAAACAACTGTGAACGTTGGTTTATCAATGGGGCTAAACAGAATAGGAAAATCATCAATTTCTGCTTTAAGAGAACCTTCTTTAGGACCAAGCTTTGGTGTTAAAGGTGGAGCAGCTGGTGGTGGGTACGCTCAAGTTGTACCAATGGAAGATATTAATATGCACTTTACAGGTGACTTCCATGCAATAACAACAGCTCATAACTTAATATCAGCATTACTTGATAACCATTTACAACAAGGAAATGTATTAGGAATTGACCCAAGAAGAATTCTTTGGAAAAGAGTTCTAGACATGAATGATAGAGCGTTAAGAAATATCGTAGTTGGATTAGGTGGAAAACCAAATGGTGTTCCAAGAGAAGACGGATTTGATATTACAGTTGCTTCAGAGATTATGGCTATACTATGCTTAAGTACTAGTTTAGCAGATTTAAAAGAGAGAATTGGTAATATATTAGTAGCTTATAGCTATGATGGAAAACCAATATACGCTAAGGATTTACAAGCACAAGGAGCAGTAGCATTAGTAATGAAGGATGCTATAAATCCTAACTTAGTACAAACATTAGAAAATACTCCAGCTATATTACATGGTGGACCATTTGCAAATATTGCTCACGGATGTAACTCAGTAGTAGCTACAAAAATGGCTATGAAACTTTGTGATTACACAGTTACAGAAGCAGGATTCGGTGGAGACTTAGGAGCAGAGAAATTCTTTGATATTAAATGTAGACTAGGTGGAATAACTCCAGATGCAACAGTTGTTGTAGCAACAGTTAGAGCATTAAAACATCACGGTGGAGTTGCTAAAGCTGACTTGGGTACAGAGAACTTAAAGGCTTTAGAAGAAGGATTTAGTAACTTGGAAAGACATATAAAGAATATGTCTAGCTACGGTATACCTGTGGTAGTTGCAATAAACAAATTCCCAACAGATACAGAAGCAGAAGTTCAATTGCTTAAAGACTTGACTACAAAAGCTGGTACAGTTGCAGTAATCTGTGATGTATGGGCAAAAGGTGGAGAAGGTGCTATGGAATTAGCAGAAGTTGTTGTAGACAAAATTGAAAACAACGAAAACAATTTCCACTTCCTATATGATGATGAGAAATCAATAGCTGAAAAAGTAGAAGCTGTAGTTACTGGTATATACGGTGGAGATGGTGTTGATTTTACAAGTAAAGCTAAAAAGAAATTACAAGAAATTTCTGACTTAGGTCTTGATAATTATCCAGTTTGTATGGCTAAAACTCAATATTCTTTCTCTGATGATCCTAAATTATTAGGAGCACCAACTGGTTTTACTGTTACAGTTAGAGATTTAAGGGTATCAAGAGGAGCAGGCTTTATAGTTGTATTAACAGGTGATATAATGACTATGCCAGGCTTGCCAAAAGTTCCAGCTGCTAATAATATTGATGTATTAGAGTCAGGAGAAATAGTAGGCCTATTCTAATAGAGGAGTGATATCTTGTCGAATGAGTCTAAATTAAAAAACAAAAAATTTGATGAATTTTTCGATGCTGTCTTAATGTTAAAAGATAAAGACGATTGTTATAAATTTTTTGAAGATGTATGTACCATTAGGGAATTACATTCAATAACACAAAGGCTAGAAGTAGCAAAATTGCTAAAAATAAGAAAAACTTATAATGAAATCGAGAAAGAAACAGGAGCATCAACAGCTACAATAAGTCGAGTTAATAGAAACTTGAACTATGGTGCTGAAGGCTATGAACTTGTTTTAGATGAATTAATTGCAAGAGATTTAGCAAAGAAGAAGAAAAAAAATAGCAAGTAGAAAATATAGGCAGAATTGCCTATATTTTTTTGCATTTAAATAGTGTAAACTAAGACTGTATAGAACATATTATATAATTAAAATAAATGGGAAGGTTAGGGAATATGTATATGGAAAATAATAAAAAAAATTGTATTTACAATAGGGAAAGTGGCATAATTATGCATATTACATCACTACCCTCAAAATATGGAATAGGTACCTTTGGAAAGGAAGCTTTTGAATTTGTGGATTTTTTAAAAAAATCGAATCAGAGATATTGGCAAGTCTTGCCGTTAGGGCCAACTACTTACGGAGATAGTCCCTATCAGTCATATTCATCATATGCAGGTAATCCTTACTTTATAGATTTTGATATTTTACGAGAACTGGGGTTATTGGAAAAGTCGGATTATGAAAATATAGATTTTGGTCAAAATGATGAAGAAGTGGATTATGAAATAATATATAAGCGAAAAATACCAGTATTGAGAAAGGCTTTTATAAAGGCAAAGGAATATAATTGGAATTATGATGAATTTATAGAAGAAAATAAAAAATGGATTAAGGACTATGCTTTGTTTATGGCATTAAAAGAAGAATTTAACGGAGATCCTTGGACAAAATGGGATGAGGATATTAAATTGAGAAATATTGATTCAATAAACCATTATAGGAATAAGTTATCAGACGAAATAGAATTTCAATATTTCCTGCAGTTTAATTTTTTTAAACAATATGAAAGATTAAAAAAATATGCAAATGAAAATAATATAAAGATAATAGGGGATTTACCTATATATGTAGCACCAGATAGTTGTGATATTTGGGTAGACTATAAATATTTTATAATTAATGAAAAACATGAACCTATAAAAGTTGGAGGATGTCCACCTGATGACTTTACGGCAGATGGACAATTTTGGGGAAATCCAATATATAATTGGAATGAACTTGAAAAAGATGGATATCAGTGGTGGGTGGATAGATTGAAAATCAATATGAAGCTATTTGATAAGATTAGAATAGATCATTTTAGAGGTTTTGAATCGTACTGGGAAATACCGTCCCATCATGAAAATGCCATAAATGGTAAATGGGTAAAAGGTCCTGGAAAAATTTTTTTCGATAGGATTAAAAATGAGATTCCAAATATGGAAGTCATAGCTGAAGACTTGGGGTTTATTACTGAGGAAGTAAGGGAATTACGTAGATATACAGGCTATCCAGGAATGAAAATACTACAATTTGGATTTTCAGTAGGAGAGGATTCTGAATATCTTCCTCATAATGTGGATAGAAATTCTGTAATGTACACTGGGACACATGATAATGATACTGTTAAATCATGGCTGGATAGTTTAAATGATAGAACATTTGAATACGTAAAAGATTATTTGAAACTGAACATGGAAGAAGGTTATGAATTGGGTGTGATACGAGGAGTTTGGAGCTCTGTATCGAGTTTAGCCATAGCGCAAATGCAGGATTTTCTTTGTTTAGGAGATGATTCTAGAATGAATATACCAGGTACATTAGGAAACTGGAAATGGAGATTGAAAAAAGATAAACTAAGCGAAAAATTAGCGAAAAAAATTAAAAATATTACAGAATTATATGGACGAAATAAATAAAAGATTATCTAATGTTGATAATCTTTTTTTTATATGTTAAAATATTAAGATGTAATATTAGAAACTGGGTAAATATGTAAAAAAACTATTTATGTATTTACTTATCTTTTTCATTTATAGAGAGGTGGATCGCTTATGCATAAAGAACAATACGGAATCACGGAGAGAGTAAGTTATTCTCGTATTCAGAAAGTTCTAGATCTCCCAAATTTAATAGCTGTACAAAAAAATAGTTACGATTGGTTTTTAAATGATGGACTTAGAGAGGTATTTAACGACATAAGTCCTATTTCTGACTATGCAGGTTCATTGGTACTAGAATTTGTAGACTATTATTTAGAGGAGACTCCTAAGTATTCTGAGGAAGAAGCTAAAGACAGGGATGCTAACTATTCTTGTCCACTAAAAGTCAAAGTAAGACTTATAAACAAGGAGACAGAAGAAGTTAAGGAGCAAGAGGTTTTCATGGGAGATTTTCCTATGATGACAAACAGTGGTACTTTTATAATCAATGGAGCTGAAAGGGTAATAGTTAGCCAATTAGTTCGTTCTCCAGGAGTTTATTACGGAGAAGAAATTGATAAATCAGGAAATAAACTATATTCTGCAACAATTATACCAAATAGGGGAGCTTGGTTAGAATATGACACCGATGCAAATGGTGTAATAAGTGTAAGAATTGATAGAACAAGAAAATTGCCGGTAACTACACTATTAAGAGCTTTAATATACCCAACTGATGAGGAAATAATTGAAGCATTAGGAGATACTAAGGAATTAAGAGCGACTCTTGAGAAAGAGGTTTCAAATACAAGAGAAGAAGCTTTACTAGAAATATATAGAAAATTAAAACCAGGGGATCCAGCGGCGTTAGAGTCTGCAGAGCCTCTTATTAACAATCTGTTTTTTGATAGTAGAAGATATGATTTAGCAAAAGTTGGTAGATATAAATTCAATAAGAAACTTTCGTTAATTGATAGAATTTCTGGAACATATGCAGCATATGATGTTGTAAATGAAGAGACTGGAGAAATTCTAGTATCAGAAGGTGATTTTATTACTGAAGAAATAGCAACGGATATAGAAAATGCAGGAATTTATTTCTTAGATGTAATAAAAGATGAAAATAAAGTTAGAGTAATTAGCAATAGATTTGTTGATTTAAAAGCATTTGAATTAGATTTTGACGTTTCTGACTTAAAGCTTTCAGAGAAGGTATATTACCCTAAGATGAAAGAAATACTAGAGAATAATGAAACAGAAGAAGAAATCAAAGCTGCAATGGAAGAAAATCGTCAAGCTTTAAGTCCAATTCATATAACACCACAAGATATTCTTGCAAGTATTTCATATGAATTCAATTTATTCTATGGTGTAGGTAGAGTGGACGATATTGACCATTTAGGAAATAGAAGGGTTAGAGTTGTAGGAGAACTTTTACAAAATCAATTTAGAATTGGTCTTTCAAGAATGGAAAGAGTTGTAAAAGAAAGAATGTCTACACAAGATCCAGACCTTGCAACTCCACAGGCGCTTATAAATATTAGACCTGTAGTAGCTTCTATTAAGGAGTTCTTTGGTTCAAGTCAGTTATCACAATTTATGGATCAAACGAATCCACTTGCAGAATTAACTCATAAAAGAAGAATGTCAGCACTTGGACCAGGCGGTTTGAGTAGGGACAGAGCTGGAGCAGAGGTAAGAGACGTTCATGATACCCATTATGGTAGAATTTGTCCAATAGAAACTCCAGAGGGACCAAATATAGGTCTTATAACTTCTATGACAACATATGCAAGTATAAATGAATATGGTTTCTTAGAGACACCATACAGAAAAGTTGAAAATGGGAAAATAACTGATGAAATAGAGCTTTTAACAGCTGATGAAGAGGATACATTTATAATTGCTCAAGCAAATGAGCCTTTAGATGAAAATGGTAGATTTGTTCATGAAAGAGTTCTTGGACGTGGTTATAATGGTGAAAATGATATTTATCCAAGAGAAAAAGTAGACTACATGGACGTTAGTCCACAACAGATAGTTTCAGTAGGAACAGCAATGATTCCTTTCTTGGAAAATGATGATGCTACTCGTGCACTAATGGGTTCTAACATGCAGAGACAGGCAGTTCCTCTAATAAAGACGGATGCACCAATAATTGGTACAGGTATAGAACATAAGGCTGCAAAGGATTCAGGAGTAGTTGTATTAAGTAAATGTGATGGAATCGTAAGTAAGGTTGCAAGCAATGAAATTCATATAACTAGAGATTCTGACAAAAGAGTTGAAAGATATAAAATTTTAAAATTTAAGAGATCAAACCAAGGTACTGCATTTAATCAAAGACCAATAGTAAGCGTTGGAGATAAGGTTTCAGTAGGAGATATTATAGCTGATGGACCAAGTACCGATAAAGGCGAGATTGCATTAGGAAAAAATATTTTAATGGCATTTATGACTTGGGAAGGTTACAACTTCGAGGATGCTATGCTATTAAACGAAAAACTTGTAATAGATGATGTTTTGACATCAGTTCATATAGAAGAGCATGAAAGTGAAGCTAGGGAAACGAAACTAGGACCTGAAGAAATAACTAAAGATATTCCAAATGTTGGAGAGGATATGAGAAAAGACCTTGATGACAGAGGAATAATTAGAATAGGTGCAGAAGTTACTAGTGGAGATATTTTAGTTGGTAAGGTTACTCCAAAAGGAGAAACGGAATTATCAGCAGAAGAAAGACTTTTAAGAGCAATATTTGGTGAAAAGGCTAGAGAGGTTAGAGACACTTCTCTAAGAGTTCCTCATGGAGAAACTGGTATTGTTGTAGATGTAAAAGTATATACAAGAGCAAATGGTGACGAATTATCACCAGGAGTAAATCAAGTGGTTAGAGTTTATGTAGCTACTAAGAGAAAAATCCAAGTTGGAGATAAAATGTGTGGTCGTCATGGAAACAAGGGGGTAGTATCAAGAATATTACCAATAGAAGACATGCCTTATTTAGATGATGGAACTCCAATTCAAATAGTATTAAACCCATTAGGGGTACCTTCAAGGATGAACTTGGGACAGGTACTTGAAGTTCACTTAGGATTTGCAGCTAAGAAATTGGGATGGAAAGTTGCAACACCAGTATTTGATGGGGCAACAGATAAAGATATTGAAGAAGCTTTAGTTTCAGCTGGTTATCCAGTAAATGGTAAAGTTCGTGTTAGAGATGGTAGAACTGGTGAACCGTTCGATAATGATGTAACAGTAGGATATATGTATATGCTAAAACTACATCACCTTGTAGACGAAAAAATACATGCTCGTTCAACAGGACCATATTCTTTAGTTACACAGCAGCCACTAGGTGGAAAAGCACAATTTGGTGGACAGAGATTCGGTGAGATGGAGGTTTGGGCATTAGAGGCATATGGAGCTTCTCATACTTTACAGGAGATATTAACGGTTAAATCCGATGATATAGTAGGTCGTGTTAAGACTTATGAAGCCATAGTTAAAGGTGAAAATATCCCAGAACCAGGAGTACCAGAATCCTTTAAGGTATTGATTAAAGAGTTACAGTCATTATCCTTAGACGTAAAATTATTAAATGATAGAAATGAACAAATCTTTTTTAAAGAAAATGATGACGAAGTAATGGATTTTCATTCCGTAGAAAACGAATATTCTAAAAAGGAAGAAATTGTCAATGATATAGAATCAACAGAATATCAATCAGATACTGAATTAGGATTTTCAATAGTAGAAAAAGATGAAAGTAGTTTTGAAGAAGAATAATAATTAAAAATTGTAGTGAATAAATGAAGGGAGAGACTCCTTGGAAGATATAAACACTTTTGATTCAATGAGAATAGGACTGGCTTCTCCAGAAAAAATTAGACAATGGTCTTATGGTGAAGTTAAAAAACCGGAAACAATTAACTACAGGACATTAAAGCCCGAAAAAGAAGGTCTATTTTGTGAGAAAATTTTTGGACCGACTAAAGATTGGGAATGTAACTGTGGAAAATATAAAAGAATTAGATACAAGGGTATAATTTGTGAAAAATGTGGTGTTGAAGTAACTAAGTCAAAAGTTCGTAGAGAGAGAATGGGACATATTGAATTAGCAGCTCCAGTATCACATATATGGTATTTTAAAGGAATTCCATCAAGAATGGGATTACTACTTGACATGAGTCCAAGGGCTTTAGAGAAAATATTATACTTTGCAAGTTATGTAGTAATAGATGCTGGAAACACCGATTTATATGAAAAACAACTATTAACAGAATATGAATATGGTGAGGCATGTGAGAAGTACACGGAAGGTGTAGACTTTAAGGCTGGTATGGGTGCTGAAGCAGTTAGAGATCTTTTACTTGCTGTAGACTTGGAAAAAGATTATGAAGTTCTAAAAGAGGAACTTGTATCTGCAACTGGCCAAAAGAAAATTAGAATAACAAGAAGACTTGAAGTTGTAGAAGCGTTTAGACAGTCAGGAAATAAACCCGATTGGATGATAATGGATGCAGTACCAGTAATTCCACCGGATATAAGACCTATGGTTCAACTTGAAGGTGGTAGATTTGCTACTTCAGACTTAAACGATTTATATAGAAGAGTAATAAATAGAAATAATAGATTAAAAAGACTTTTAGACATTGGTGCTCCAGACATAATTGTAAGAAATGAAAAGAGAATGTTACAAGAAGCTGTAGATGCATTAATTGACAATGGTAGAAGAGGAAAGCCTGTAACAGGACCTGGAAATAGACCACTAAAGAGTCTATCAGACATGTTAAAAGGTAAGACTGGTAGATTTAGACAGAACTTGCTAGGTAAAAGGGTTGACTACTCAGGACGTTCAGTAATTGTTGTTGGTCCTAATTTAAAATTCTATCAATGTGGTTTACCAAAGAAAATGGCACTGGAATTATTTAAACCATTTGTTATGAAAGAACTTGTTGGACAAGGAATCTCTCATAATATAAAAAATGCTAAGAAAATGGTGGAAAGGGAAAATGATAAAGTTTGGGATGTTTTAGAAAATGTAATAAAAGATCACCCAGTTTTATTAAACCGTGCACCTACACTTCATAGATTAGGTATTCAAGCCTTTGAACCAGTACTTGTTGAAGGTAAGGCTATAAAACTTCATCCACTTGTTTGTACAGCATATAACGCTGACTTCGATGGTGACCAAATGGCAGTGCATCTACCATTATCAGTAGAGGCACAAGCGGAAGCAAGACTTCTAATGATGTCAACAAATAATATTTTAGCTCCTAAAGATGGTAGACCTATTACAACTCCTTCACAGGATATGGTGCTAGGTGCATATTATTTAACATCTGAAGGAAAATTAACAGAGAATACTAAAATATTTAAAGATTATGATGAAATGATAAGAGCTCATGATAATAAAATAGTTGATTTACATGATATTGTAAAAGTTAGAGTTAAAACTTCACCTGAAGATAAGGGAAGCTTAGTGGAGTCCACTGTAGGTAGATTTATATTCAACTCTGGAATACCACAGGATTTAGGTTATATAAATAGAGAGAAGGATCCATATTCCTTAGAAGTGGATAAATTAGTAGATAAGAAGGTACTTGGAGATATTATTGATAGATGCTTTAGAAATCACGGTAATATTGGTACAGCAAGAATTCTTGACTATATTAAAACCACAGGATATAAATATTCTACAATAGCGGCAATAACTATTTCAATGGGTGATATAGAGGTTCCAGCAGAGAAAAATGAAATATTGGATAAAGCTGACCAAGAAGTATCAAAATATGAAAACTTATTAAGAAAAGGTCTTGTATCCGACGAAGAAAGATATGAATTTGTAATAGATATTTGGAATAAAGCAACTGATAAGGTTACAGATGTATTATTAAAGGATTTAGACCCTAAAAACAACTTGGCAATCATGGCTAATTCAGGAGCAAGGGGATCAACTAATCAGATAAGACAGCTAGCTGGTATGCGTGGATTGATGTCCTCAGCATCGGGTAGAACTATAGAAATTCCTATAAAGGCAAACTTTAGAGAGGGACTTTCAGTTCAGGAGTTCTTTATATCAACTCACGGTTCCAGAAAAGGACTTTCAGATACTGCCTTAAGAACTGCGGATTCAGGTTATTTAACAAGACGTTTAGTTGACGTTTCTCAAGATATTATAGTTAGGGAAGATGACTGTGGAACAGATAGATATATTGTTGCAAAAGACTTTACAGAGGGTAAAGAAGTAATAGAGGATATGACTTCTAGACTTATAGGAAGAACTGCCTTTGAAGATATTTTAAATCTTGAAACAGGTGAGTTATTAGTTCAGAAAAATGAAATAATTTCTGAAGATATAGCAAATAAAATTCAAGAGTTAGGAATTAAGGAAGTAAAAATACGTTCTGTACTAGGATGTAAATTAGACCATGGAGTATGTGCTAAATGTTATGGACGTAACCTTGCAACAGGAAAGCCAGTAAATATTGGTGAAGCAGTTGGTATAATCGCTGCTCAATCAATAGGTGAGCCTGGTACACAGTTAACGATGAGAACATTCCACTCTGGAGGTATAGCAGGTGTAGGAATCACACAGGGTTTACCAAGGGTTGAAGAGTTATTTGAAGCTAGAAAGCCTAAAGGTTTAGCCTATATAACTGAAATAGCAGGAACTGTTCAAATAGTAGATAATAAGAAAAGACACGATATACTTGTGACTGGTGACGATGGGGAAGAAAGAATTTATGCTATTCCATATGGAGCTAGAATAAGGGTTAAAGAAGGCGAATATATAGAAAAAGGGGATTTATTAACTGAAGGGTCAGTAAATCCACATGATATATTAGCAGTAAAAGGAATACAAGGTGTACAAGACTATATAACAAAAGAAGTACAAAAAGTTTATAGGTTACAGGGTGTTGACATCGATGATAAACATATAGAGATAATTATAAAACAGATGCTATCCAAAGTAAAAATAGATGATTCTGGAGATTCAGAATTCCTAGAAGGAAGTATGGTAGGCCTTAGAGAATTTGAAATTGAAAATGATGCACTTGTTGAGGCAGGTAAAGAAGAGGCAACAGGCTCAAGAACTTTACTGGGAATTACAAAAGCTTCTCTTGCAACTGATTCATTCCTATCAGCAGCTTCATTCCAGGAAACTACAAGAGTTTTAACAGATGCAGCTATTAAAGGTAAAGTAGATAATTTACTTGGATTAAAGGAAAATGTAATTATCGGAAAATTAATACCAGCAGGAACTGGAGTTAAAAGATATAGCAATATAGATATAGATTATGAGGGAAAGGCTGAAGATGAAATGGAACCAGTCTTAGAATTACAAGAAGAGGTAATTGAGAACAAGTAATCTTACTGTGAAAGCTGGGCATGTAATGCTCAGCTTTTGTTTATTTCTGGAGGTAAAGAAATGTTAGAGTTAAAAAAACAATTAGAGGAAAGCTTCAATTCATTAAAAGAACAATGTAAATTTGAAAAAGGTAAAATACTTGTAGTAGGTTGTAGTAGTAGTGAAATAATTGGTTCAAAAATAGGAACGAATTCAAGTTATGACATTGGAAACACCGTTGCTGAAACATTACTTGAACTCTCTAAAGAAAATGGTTTATATTTAGCCGCTCAATGTTGCGAACACCTTAACAGAGCATTGGTTGTGGAAAGGGAAGTAGCAGAAAAATTTGGTTTTGAAATAGTAACTGTAGTACCAAAGCCTAAAGCTGGTGGCTCCTTTGGAACTTCAGTATATAAACATTTAAAAGATCCTGTTGTAGTTGAGTATATAAAGGCTGATTATGGATTGGATATTGGTCTTACAATGATTGGTATGCACATGAAGCATGTATGTATACCTCTTAGATTAAATCCAAATACAGTAGGGGAAACTATAGTAACAGGTGCTAAAATTAGACCAAAATTAATAGGTGGAGCTAGAGCAGAATATCTATAAATATCTTCTTAATAAAAATCCATATATTTGGTATGATATAAGAATGTAGTCAAAATATAGGAGTAATAAATGAGAGATAATATTATAGATGTAAAAAATGTTAAATATAAATATGATTCAGAAGTAGAAGAGGATATTGTATATGCTTTAAAGGGCATAGATATGGAAATAGAAAGAGGAAGTTTCGTTGCTGTACTTGGTCATAATGGCTGTGGGAAGTCAACGCTAGCAAAATTAATAAATGCTCAAATGGTACCAACGGAAGGTACTATAACCGTAAATGGTCTTGATACAAAGGAAGAAGAGAATATTTGGGAGATTAGAAAAACATGTGGAATGGTATTTCAAAATCCTGATAACCAAATAGTTGCAACAATTGTAGAAGAAGATGTGGCATTTGGTCCAGAAAATTTAGGAGTACCAATGCCAGAACTTAGAAATAGAGTTGATGAAGCGCTTAAAACCGTAGATATGTATGAATATAAAATGCATTCACCAGCTCTACTTTCAGGTGGACAGAAGCAAAGAATAGCTATAGCAGGAATTTTAGCCATGAGTCCAGATTGTATTCTTCTTGACGAGCCTACAGCAATGTTAGATCCAAATGGAAGAAAAGAGATTATAAATACAATATTGAAATTAAACGAAGCAGGTAAGACCATTATTTTAATAACTCATTATATGAGTGAAGCAATTCTTGCTGACAGAGTTTTCGTTATGAACGATGGAGTAGTTGAATTAGAAGGAACTGCAAAAGAGGTATTCTCCAATGTTAAGAAGATAAAAGAACTTGGATTGGACGTTCCTCAAGTTACAGAACTTGCCTATAGCTTAAAAGAGGATGGAATAGAAATAGAAGATGGAATACTCACAATAAATGATTTGGTGGAAGAAATATGCAAATAGAAATAAAAAATTTATCATATGTATATAATGAGAGCAATCCATTTTCAAAAGTAGCTTTGGACAATATTTCCTTAACTATTAAAGAAAAGGAGTTTATTGGAATAATAGGTCATACAGGAAGTGGTAAATCAACATTAGTACAACATTTAAACGCATTGATAACCCCTACATCAGGAAATATATATGTAGATGGTATTGATACAGCAGAAAAAAGTGAAAAGAAAATAAATATACGTAAAAAAGTTGGATTGGTTTTTCAATATCCAGAATATCAGCTATTTGAAGAAACGGTGTACAAGGATATAGCATTTGGTCCTTCAAATATTGGATGTACTGAAGAGGAAATAGAGGAAAGAGTAAAATGGTCCTGTAGCGTAGTAGGATTAGATTATGAAAATATTAAAGAAAAGTCTCCATTTGAACTTTCAGGTGGACAAAAAAGAAGAGTAGCAATAGCAGGAGTACTGGCTATGAAACCTGAGGTACTTGTTCTTGATGAGCCTACAGCTGGACTTGATCCGAGAGGTAGAGATGAAATTCTAAATGAAATAAAAAGTCTTTACGAAAATGAAAACATTAGTATAATACTTGTTTCTCATAGTATGGAAGACGTTGCAAGGCTAGTAAAGAGAATAATCGTAATGGATAAGGGTAAAATATTTATGGATGGTAGTCCAAAGGAAGTGTTTGCTGAACCAGAAAAATTGATATCTGTAGGTTTAGACGTGCCTCAAATAACGGAGATTATGTTAAGACTAAAGGAAAAGGGGTTCAATGTTCCAACAGATGTAATTACAGTGGAAGAAGCTCATGAAATACTATTAAATTGCCTAAAGGAGAAGAACAATGCTTAAAGATATAACAATTGGACAATATTTTCCAGGCAATAGTGTAATTCACAAATTGGATCCAAGAATAAAAATAATTGCAGTTATTTTATATATTGCAGCTATATTCTTTATAAATAATGTATTTATCTATATACCACTGGCTATATTGCTTTTACTTTTATTAAAAACTACTGAAATTCCAATAAAATTTGTGTTAAAGGGACTTAAATCATTGAGGTTTATAATAATTATTACATTTCTTATAAATGTTTTAATGACTCAAGGAGAGGTACTATACAAAATTTGGATTTTTACAATAACGAAACAAGGCCTTGAAACAGCTGTATTTATGGCGTTAAGACTTATATTCTTAGTACTTGGTACATCGCTTTTAACATTGACAACAAGTCCTATATCATTAACAGATGGGCTTGAAACATTGATGAAGCCATTATCTAAAATTGGTTTTCCATCACATCAACTGGCAATGATGATGACTATAGCTTTAAGATTTATACCAACTCTATTTGAAGAGGCTGATAAAATCATTAAATCTCAAACAGCAAGAGGTGCCGATTTTGAGTCAGGAAATATTCTAAAGAGAGCAAAAAATTTAGTGCCTCTACTAGTTCCTCTATTTATAAACTCATTTAGAAGGGCAGATGAGTTAGCAACAGCAATGGAAGCTAGATGTTATAGAGGTGGAGAGGGTAGAACAAGATTAAATGAACTTAAATTTGTTAGAAATGATTATTTTGCCTGTGTTATATTGGCTATATTTCTAGCATTAATAATAGCGTCAAGGTATATATAATGAAAAATATGAAAATGACCATTCAATATGATGGAAGTGATTATTTTGGGTGGCAAAAGCAGAATGATAAAAAAACTGTAGAAGGACAAATATTAAAAGCTATAAAGAAATTGACAGGTGAGGAAGTAATTCTTTCAACTGCTGGTAGAACGGATAAAGGTGTCCATGCATATGGACAAGTTGCAAACTTCTTTATTGATGATAAATTTTCAACGGACAATATAAGAAGAGGAATAAATACTTTTCTAAGAAATGAGTCAATTCAAATAGTAAAAGTTGAAGAAATGTATGATTTTTTTCATTCTAGGTTTAGTGCAAAAGGGAAGATTTATAAATATATATTAAATAATGATAGACTATTACATCCAATGTATAGAAAGTATAAAGGATATGTGCCATATAAATTAAATATAGAGGATATAAAAAACGCTTCAAAAGTTTTAATAGGTCATCATAATTTTACTTCTTTTACAAAAATCGAAGAAGAGGTTAATATGAATAGAACTATTGATAGAATTGATATTAAGGAATCTGGGAAAGATATTATATTTGAATTTGAGGCAGAGAGCTTTTTACGAAATATGGTAAGAATAATAGTTGGATCATTAATAGAAGTAGGAAGAGGTAAAAGGGATATTAAATGGCTTGAAGAAGCTATAAATATACCAAACAGATTAAATGCTGGACCTACCATATCACCAAATGGATTGTATTTGATGGAAGTTTATTATTAATATAAGGCTTTCTTTAATTTTGCTTTATATATTTTAATATAATAAAGAGGGGATATTATGGAAAAATATTTTGCAACTAAAGATTCTATTTATTTAAGATATAGTGAAGATTATGTTGAAAATCCAAAAGCACTAGTAATAATAGTTCATGGATTTGCGGAGCATTTAAACAGATATGATTATTTGACAAAAAAATTTAACGATAAAGGAATATCGGTTTTTAGATATGATGCAAGAGGACATGGTTTAAGTTCTGGTAAAAGAGGTCATATGAATTCATTTAACGATATGGTAGATGATCTTTATGAAATAGTTGAATTTGTGAAGAAGAAAAATGAAAAAATTAAAATATTCACATTAGGTCATAGCATGGGTGGAAATATATCAGGAAATTTTGGAGTTAAATTCCCTAATCTTTTAGATGGACAACTTTTTTCAGGACCAGGGTTTGGATATATTCAAGAAGCAAAGGGGTTAAAGAAAAGATTTTTAAAAGTAGCAGGAAAAACTTTAAAAAGAACTTATATAAAAAATGATGTGGCAGATAAAGTATCCCATGATAAAGAAATAGTAGAAAGATATAATAATGATCCATTAGTACTAAAAAAAGCAACAATAGGATTTTTCTATGAATTTGTTGTAAAAGCTTCAGAAAATATATTCAAGAAGACAAAGGAGTATTATTATCCATGTTTTATAGGACATGGTGGAGATGATAAAATTGTGTCCAAAGAAGCGAGTAAAAGATTTTATAATGAAATATCTTCAAAGAATAAAACATTAAAGATATACTCTTCTCTTTATCATGAAATTTTTAATGAATTAAGTAAGGATGATGTAATTTCTGACTATATTACATGGATAGAAAATAAAATATAGGATAGGTATATGCTAAAAATTTTCATAGGTATTCTATTTATAAATTTGAATCCAATTTATAAAATAGAAGGTGATAAATTTGTACCATTAATAACAAATATTATAGGCTTGACTTTAATCTTACTTGGAAGTAGGTCAATATTTAGTAAAGAAAAGAATTTCAAAAAGTATTTTTTACTTTACACAATTATATTAATACTGTTTTTGGTACAGATATATATTTTTTTATTTGATATTAATCTATATACAAATATATTATTATTACTTAAAATAATTTTAATATTTTTACCATTATACTTTATAACATATACACTACTTTTTATAAAAAAAGTAGATATTTATTTAAAAATAACAGATAGATTGATTTTAACGAATACATTAATATCAATTACCTTATTTATTTCAATAATATTAACATTGTTGAATATAAATATACAGTATATATCATTAATAATATTGTATTTATTAAAAATATATTTATTGATAAATTTTTTCAAATTAACGGTTTATTATGAACCATAAGAAAGCGAAACGCTTTTTTTTGTGTAAATATAAAGGATTGTGGTATACTAGAAGATATTAATGTAAAAAAGGAGGATTGTTTTTATGATTAAAAATTACATAAAAAGAATTACTTCAGTTTCGTTTATTATGGTATTATTACTTAGTTTATTATTACCGGCAACGATTAGTAAAGCAGAAACTACAGAAACTGAAGGAATATTTAGAGTTGGAATGGAAGTAAACTATGCTCCATTTAATTGGACTCAGTCAAGTGATAAAAATGATGCATATCCAGTAGTGAATAGTCCTGGTGAATATGCAAATGGTTACGATGTACAAATTGCTAAAAAAATAGCTGATGGACTTGGACTTAAATTGGAAATAGTTAAAACTGAATGGGATGGACTTCCACCGGGATTACAAAGTCAAAAAATAGATGCAATTATAGCTGGTATGTCACCTACAGAAGAAAGAAAAAAAGAAATTGATTTCACAGATAATTACTATACATCTGATTTAGTAGTCGTAATTAAAAAAGATAGTGAATATAAAGATGCTAAGTCAATTCAAGATTTAAAAGGTGCTAAAATAAGTGGACAGTTAAATACTTTCCACTATTCAGTTATAGATCAAATAGATGGTGTAAAAAAAGAAGATCCTATGGATACATTTTCTACAATGGTTTTAAGCACTAAAACCAATAAAATAGATGGTTATGTATCTGAAAGACCGGGAGCGTTATCGGCAACAACTGCAAATGATGACTTAGCATTTATAGAATTTGAAGAAGGTAAAGGATTTGAAACCAGTTCAGAAGATACTTCAATAGCAGTTGGTGTAAGAAAAGGTAGTGAATTAACATCTAAGATAAATGAAATACTAGCAAATATATCTGAAGAAGAAAGACTTCAAATAATGGACAATATGGTTCTTCTTCAAGTTGACTCTGAAGCAGAAGAGGGAGCTACGCAAGAATCGAAAGTATCTTTATGGAAAGATATGAGAAAAATAACAGATGAGTATTGGCCACTATTCTTAAGGGGCGCTGGTATTACAATGTTACTTGCAATTGTAGCAACTACTGTTGGATTTATAATAGGTCTTGCAGTAGGGGTTATTAGAAATGTAAAAACCAACAAAAAGAAAAATGCTTTTAAATACTATTTAATGAAAGTAGTTAATTTTATACTCGTTTGTTATATAGAATTGTTTAGAGGAACTCCTATGATTATTCAGGCGGTATTAATATTCTATGGATTACCTTATTTATTCGATATTAGTACTAATGCAACATTTACAGCATTCCTTATTGTTTCTATAAATACTGGAGCATATTTATCAGAAGTTGTAAGAGGTGGAATAAACTCTATAGATAATGGACAGTATGAAGCTTGTAAAGCAATAGGAATGACACATACACAAGCAATGGTAAATGTAATACTGCCACAAGCGATAAAAAATATTATTCCTTCAATAGGAAATGAATTAGTAATCAATATTAAAGATACTGCAGTATTGAGTATAATGTCAGTTACAGAACTTTTCTTCATTGCAAGATCAGTAGCAGGATCAACGTTCATGTATTTCCAAACATATTTAATAATATTTGCAGTGTATTTAGTATTAACATTTGTTACTACAAGAATATTAAGACTTATAGAGAAAAAATTATTTGATGAAACAACATTTGTAATGGAATCTAGCACTGGAGGCACAAATGTCAGAAAAAAATAGAATAATTAAAATAGAACATTTAAGAAAGAATTTCGGTGATGTTGAAGTCCTAAAGGATATTAATCTAACTGTATCTGAAGGGGAAGTCGTAGCTGTAATAGGTTCATCAGGTTCAGGAAAATCCACAATGTTAAGATGCATTAATCTACTAGAAGAACCAACAGGTGGGGATATTAAATACCATAATAAGTCCATACTTGAAAATAGATTTAGTGAAAATGAATATAGGTCAAAAGTTGGAATGGTATTTCAACAGTTCAATCTTTTTGAAAATTTAACAGTGTTAAACAACTGCGTTGTTGGACAGATAAAAGTATTAAAAAGAAGTAAAGAAGAAGCAGAAAAAATAGCTAAAGAATATTTAGAAAAAGTTGGTATGGCAGCATATATAAATGCCAAACCATCTCAGATTTCTGGTGGACAGAAACAAAGAGTTGCAATTGCTAGAGCATTATCTATGAATCCAGAGGTATTGTTGTTTGACGAGCCTACATCGGCACTTGACCCAGAAATGGTAGGAGAGGTTTTAAATGTAATGGAAGACTTGGCAAAGTCTGGTATGACGATGGTAGTTGTAACACATGAAATGGATTTTGCTAGAGATGTTTCTACAAGGGTTTGTTTTATGGATCAAGGTGTAATTGTAGAAGAAGCAAGTCCTGAAGAATTTTTCAAAAATCCAAAACATGGAAGAACGAAAGATTTCTTAGCGAGATTTAGAAAAGAATCATAAAATTTAAGAAGCTTGTAGCTTCTTTTTTTTTATAAATTTATTGTATAATTGTATAAAAGGAGAGAAAGATGAAAAAATACATATTATTTGATTTAGATGGAACAATAATAGATTCAGGCAAGGGAATAAAGGATTCAATAAAGTATTCCTTAAAGAAAGTAGGAATAAGAGAGAGTAATGAAGATGTATTAAATACTTTTATAGGACCGCCGTTATTGGACTCCTATATGAAAAATTATGGGTTTAATGAAGAAAAAGCCGTTGAAATAGTTAATATTTATAGAGAATACTATAAGGACAAGGGAGTTTATGATAATTATCTATATGATGGAATTGTAGAAGTATTAATATCTTTAAAGGATAGGGGAGATAATGTAATACTTGCCACATCAAAACCAAAAATATTTGCAGAAAAAGTTCTTGTACAACATGGAATATCAAAGTATTTTGATTTTGTGGCTGGTGCTACATTAGATCATAAGATTTCAAATAAAGATGAGGTATTACAGCATATATTCAATAATGTAAATATAGAAATAAGTAACGGTTATATGATAGGTGATACTAAATTTGATATTTTAGGTGGAAAGAAATTTGATTTAAATACCATAGGAGTAACATATGGATATGGTACTTTAAATGAATTACAGAAGTCAGGGGCAGATTTTATAGTGGAAAACCCTAAAAGTATATTAAATATTATAAAATAATGAAAGACTATATAATTGGAATTTTGTGATTAAAAGTTAAAATTATAAATTAGTAAATTATAAAAATAGAATTTTAATATGAAGACTGAAAATTATATTAAAGAGATAAATTGCATTGTATATAAGAAAAGTACCAGAAGTATATAAAGCTTAGAATACTAAGCGAAAAAATAAGTACCAGTAGTATTTTAAATTTGAAAAAGTTTTATAACAGGTATATAACAATAGATATTGTAATTAAATATACAAAAAATATTATTAGGTGGAAGGATTTGAAAGGGAGAAAACAAATAGTTTTCACACTGTTAATAGTTATGATATTAAATATAATAATGCCCATTACTACATATTCTGTAAATGATAATATTACAGAAACAGAAGACAGTGAAATGAAAACAGAAGAAAGTCTTGGAGAAATAAAGTCGAATAGTAAAGAGACTTTTGGAGCAGGAAAAGATATAGGAAAGACAGGGTTGGACTATATCAATCAAGGAGCCGTAGTAATTTATGCGAGGGATTCAAACGGCAAGTGGACAAATGGGGTAACAGATGAAGATGGTCAATTAATAAGCCCGCAAGCACCTACATTAGCAACAGGACAAGGGCTAATGTTTAGAGTTAAATGGTCAATATCCAATATTCAAGGCAAAAATTTAGAAAATGGAGATTATTTTGAATTTAATTTGCCTAGTAATTATTTTGA
>CAYFSP010000011.1:26112-42984 GCA_964345925.1 uncultured Gallicola sp.
ATTATTTTGAATTTAATTTGCCTAGTAATTATTTTGATTTTACAAATAGTGGAGAAAAACCTTTAACATCTATAAATGAATCAACGGGTCAAGAATAGGTTGTAGGTACATTTGAAGTTATTTCAGCAACAGCAACAGAACCGGCAAAATTAAAAGTAATTTTAAATGAGTTAGCGACTCAAAAAGATTACTTGAATAATGGATTTATAGATGTAATAGGACATGCAAAAGAAGTAAAAGACAAAGATGAAGAAATGACATTGGGTGAATGGATATTTCCTAATTTAGAAATTACAACAGAAAATCCTAATGTAGAGTATCCAGATAAGGGAAATATTACAAAAGATGGATGGCAAATTTCAAATAAAGATTTAATTACTTGGGATTTGGATATAAATTTTTATGAGTATAAAGAAGTTTATAATGGCAATAAAACTTCTGCTGAAATAAAAAAGAATTATATTTTTGTAGATGAGTTACCAGAAGGAATAATCTTTGATGATGGTGTGAATATTGATTTAGCAATTCCAATATATGCTGCTACAGCTGATACAGGTAAAATGTCAAATGTATTAGTTAATGGTGGATGGAATAACTATACAGTATTGAAGTCATCTTTATTTAATAGGGTAGAGTAAATTCAAGGAGAAACATAGACAGATTTTCAGCTAAGAGTAAAAAATAATGTTGCTTTATCATATGGAATATTTAAAGATACTGAAGATAGTGACAGATATAAAATAATTATGAACTTTGGTGATCTTCCAGGAGATTTAAAAAGCTCAATGAATTTGACAAAAATACATCAAATTATAGATGCAGATACTAAACTTACAGATTTTCAAAAAACAAAAACCAAAGAAGCGTATGATCGTATTTTTAACGCAACAGACAAAGGTGCTATTGGATTTATTCTTCAAATACAAGGGTTATCAGTTTCTAGTAGCGTTGGATCAAGTACTACTTTTGAAAATAAAGCAAAGATAGAATGGGACTCAGGAACAGATGAGTCTACAGATGAAACTTACTATCAATCAGTTTATGGAGGAGCACAAACTGGAGATCCTCAATCGATAACTATAACAAAAAAGGAAGAAGGAACGAATAATAAACTAGAAGGAGCTAAGTTTAAACTTCAAAAACAAAATGCCAATGGTGTATGGGAAGATTATGTGCCTAAAGATGGTGGAGAAAAAGAAAGACTTACTAATGTAAACGGGCAAATTGTATTTAAAGAATTAGAACATGGAACATATAAAGTTGTAGAAGTATCACCACCTACAGGTTATACAAATGAGATCACTTTCGAGAATGATAAAGATACATTTGTAATAGATGGTACAGAAAAAGGGACAATATTTATTACTGCTTATAATAAATTAGAATTAATAAAACTAGGAGTAGTAAAGAACTGGGAAGATGGAAACAACCAAGATGGAAAACGTCCAACAAGTATCGCAGTGGAACTATACAAAACAGTAGACGGAGCAAAAACATTAGTAGATACCCAAGTCTTAAACGAAATAAATGACTGGAAATACAACTGGAAGGACTTAGCACAAAAAGAGTCAGGAAAAGACGTAGTATATACAGTAGAAGAGAAAAATGTACCAGCAGGTTACACAACATCACAAACAGAATCCAATGGAGTCGTGACAATCACTAATAGTTACACACCAGAAGTAACTCAACTAGAAGTAATTAAAAAATGGGATGACAAAGACGATAAAGATAAAATACGTCCAGAGAGTATAGAAGTAGAGTTGTATGTAAGGGAAAAAGGATCAAGTGAAAAAGGAACATTAAAAGATACACAAATCCTAAATAAAGAAAATAACTGGACATATAAGTGGAATGGATTAGATAAGAATAAAGCTGGAAAAGAATTAGAATACTATGTGAAAGAAAAAGATATACCAAAAGGATATACAGTTAATTACACATTAGATGAAAAAACTAATGTAGTAACAATAACAAATTCACATACTCCAGTAATACCACCAACTACAGAACCACCAACAGAACCAACAGTTCCAACAGAGCCGACAACGCCAACGGAACCAACGGAACCAACGATACCGACAAAACCAACGAAGCCAACGAAGCCTACGACAACAACAAAACCAGGTAAAGATTTACCAAAAACTGGTATGGTTGGAACTTTAGGACTAGGTATTGCAGGTATAGGACTTGTATTAGGTGGTTTATATACAATAAGAAATAAAAAAGATGATGAACAATAAAATTTATATTTGAAATATTAAATAAACTTAAAGATATAGAAGAATCTGTTTTACAGGTTCTTTTATATTTATAAATTATTTTGTAGATAAAACTACTAATATTTAAAATACAAGTAATATTTAATAATTTGAAAACTTGTTAATAAATATTATATATGCTATAATTGTTCATAATTCAATATAGTGATGATAGGAAGTAGTATATAATTATTCAAGTGAAGAGAGTTTGTGGTTGGTGAAAACAAATGTTGAATGTTATAGAATCCGTCCTTGAGCTAAAGCCAATTAAGTGACGATAATTTATCGTAAATAGGGTGGCAACGCGGGTATTAACTCGTCCCTTTATATAGGGGCGAGTTTTTTGTATTTATAAATAAAAAAGCAATAAATGCAATCATCAAGTATTAATTTTAAATAGTTGAGGCAAAACTTTATGGAATATGAGGAGGAATTATGTTAGATATTAAAAGATTAAGAGCGAATAGGGAAGAGGTTGTTAAAGCACTAAATAAGAGACATGGAAATTTTCCGATTCAGGAGCTTTTAGAAGTAGATGAAAAGAGAAGAGTACTTATTCAAAAAGTTGAAGAGATGAAAGCGGAACAAAATAAAATTTCTAAACAAGTACCAATTTTCAAAAAAGAAGGTAAGGATACTGCTGAAATTTTTGCACAGATGAAGGAATTATCAGGCAAGATAAAAGAATTAGATGAAGAGGTTAAGAAGCTTGATGAAGAGATATCAAATTACTTAGATTCTATTCCAAACACTCCAGCACCAGAGGTGCCAGAAGGTGAAGATGATTCTGATAATGTGGAAATAAGAAAATGGGGAGAACCAACTAAGTTTGACTTTGAACCTAAGGCACATTGGGATCTAGGAACGAGTTTAAATGTTTTAGACTTTGAAAGAGCTACTAAGATTTCAGGTTCAAGATTTTCTGTTTTTAAGGGCTTAGGAGCAAGACTTGAAAGATCTATAATTAACTTTATGCTTGATTTACACACTATTGACCAAACATATGAAGAGGTTTGGGTTCCTGTTATGATGAATAGAAAAGCTATGTTTGGTACGGGACAATTGCCAAAATTTGAAGACGATATGTTCCATGTTCCAAGTAAGGACTTATTCTTAGCACCTACTGCAGAGGTACCTGTTACGAATTTATTTGCAGATGAAATAATTGCTGGAGAGGAATTACCAATTCATTATACTGCTTATTCACCATGTTTTAGAGCTGAAGCAGGGTCTGCTGGTAGAGACACTAGAGGATTAATAAGAAATCATCAATTTGATAAAGTTGAACTAGTTAAGTTTACAAAGGCTGAAGACAGTGCAGACGAATTAGAAAAATTGACTAGAGATGCAGAAGAGGTATTACAAAAGTTAAATATTCCTTATAGAGTGGTAATACTTTCATCTGGAGATTTGGGATTCTCATCTTCAAAGACTTATGATATTGAAGTTTGGATGCCAAGCTATAATAGATATGTTGAAATTTCATCATGTAGTAATTTCTTGGATTTCCAAGCGAGAAGAGCTAATATTAAGTATAGAGATGAAAATGGTAAAGTACAATTTGCTCATACATTAAATGGTTCAGGACTTGCAGTAGGAAGAACTTTTGCAGCAATTCTTGAAAATTGCCAAAATGAAGATGGATCTGTAACAATTCCTGAGGTATTAAGACCATATATGAATGGTGTGGAAAAAATAAGTAAATAATTTAAAATTCTCCTAGTTATTTAGGAGAATTTTCTATTTTATAAAATAAGATTACAATACAGTTACAAAACACAATAAATTATATATTTATTGTATAATGAATAGGATAGATAAATTATTGATTATATAAGGTGGTTGTATGAAAAGAATAAAGAGGATATTATCGTCTATACTAATAATGTTAATATTATTACCGAATATGGCATTAGCATCATTTCCTAATTTAGAGGAAGCGACAAAAGGCTATGTTATAGCTGATTATGATGGAGATAGAATACTATCATCTCATAATGAGGATGAAGTTGTATCTATAGCTAGTATTACAAAGCTTATGACATATATTTTAACTAAGGAAGCAATTGCTAATGGTACATTGAATTTAGGGGATACGGTGGAGATAACAGCCGATATGGAAGCACCAGGATCTTCAATGAATTTAAAAGAAGGTAAGACTGTAACTATAGAAGAGCTTTTGAAAGGTTTGTTAATTGTGTCTGGCAATGATGCAGCGCATACATTGTCATTAAAGGTTTCTAGTACAGAGGCTGATTTTGTTAAAAAGATGAATGAAAAAGCTTCTGAAATTGGACTTAAAAATGCAAAGTTTATAAATGCTTCTGGTCTTCCAGATACGAGTACAAATGAAGAGAATATTATGTCCATAAACGATGTGTATACAATGTCAAAATATGTTCTTGATACATATCCAGAAATTTTGGAAATAACTTCCAGTACTAATTTGGATATACCAGAACTGGAATTATCTAAGACCAGTACAATTCCACTTCTTGGACAAATAGCAGGAGTTGATGGTTTGAAAACAGGGACTACCAGTACAGCAGGATACTGTTTAGTATCAACGTTTAAACCTTTAGAAAATGAAAGTTTAAAAGATAGAAGGTTTATTGCCATAATAATGGGAGCTAAATCCAATGACGATAGAAGAAATATAGCTGAGAATATAATAAAGTATATATCAGCAAATTATTATTATGGAAAAGTAGTTGATGATAAGGAAGTATATAGAGAACTAAAGGCGAATAATATAAATAGGGGAAAAATAGAAGTTTATCCTAAACAAGTAGAGGATATTTTATTTGATAAAACAGAAGGAATAACTATAACAGATAAGATTGAACTTAATATTAAACCTCCATTGAAGTCAGGAGATTCCGTTGGGCTCTTGTCAATTAAAACAAATAATGATAAAGTATATAATGTTGATTTAATTGTTAAAGAGGATTATGAAAAGGCTGGAATAGGTACGAGAATAAAAAGACTATTTTCAGATATTGGAAATAATACGAAATTGCTGTTAAATTTTTAAACAATTATGTTCATTGAACCGAACATGGCCTCATAGTTAAACGGATATAACACACCCCTCCTAAGGGTGAGTTTGTGGTTCGATTCCACATGGGGCTGCCAAAAGAAAGTCTATAAAGACTTTCTTTTTTTGTTGGAAAATAGGTTTATGTTTTCTATAATTATTTTGTATCAACTAATACTCTACATGGAAGGCCTGTCATTTCTTCATCTTCTAACCACATTGTATACACATCAAATGTATTTGATTTTATGGATTTTAGATTACATAGATTTTCTATAATATAGATATTATTATCTTCAAATATTATATCAGCAGGTTTCTGTTCATCGCCACGTCTAATTCCAGAGCAGTCAATTCCTATGAAGTTTATATTTTGTTTTACCAAGTAATTCATAAGTTCATTTGAAAATTGAGGATGGTCTTTGAAATATTGAGAATTGCCATATTCATATTCATCTGCTCTTCCAGTATGAAATATTAGAAAAGATTTTTCTGGTATAGAAATATTTTCTATATCTTTAATTTCAATTTCTCTTTTTTCAGCAATTTCACGAACATCAATATAAATACCAGTGCTTTTGAAGTATTCTAAAGGTATTTCACTTTTATTATAAGTATCTAAATGTGTTCCAATATGTCCAGTTAGTACATGAGGCTTCGTACTTTCCATTAACCATTTTTCTTTTTTATCGTTACTTACCTTTGTCGTTATATCAATTATCATTTTAATTCTCCTCTATTAAGTTTTGAAGATACTCATTGAAGGAGTCTAAAAATCTATCTATTACTTCTCTATCATTATCTTCTATGGTGTTTAAAAATTTTAAATCTCTTATTTTCCATTTGTTATGGGCTACTTCATGTTCATTGTATATGGAATTTCCCTTTTCTGTTAAAATCAAATACTTCTCTTTTTTATTATTTTCTTTTTTTATTATTTCAACTAAATTTTTCTGTTGAAGCTTTTTTACTATTTTACTTATAGCTCCTAAAGTCATATTCATTTCTTTACTTAATTTAGTTAAATTAGGATTATCTAAATCTTTTATGGCAACTAAAGAATGTATTTCTGAATAACCAATATTTGAATAGATTTTATCGTTGTTTAATTTACTTAGAATGTCTTGTTTTTCATATAATTTCTGAAATTTTTCCAGTATTGTTAATTCCATAAAATATCCTTTCTTTTTATATTGTTTCCATGGAAACAATAACAGAGAATATTAAAAGTGTCAACTTGCTCAAATATATATTATGATAGAATGATTTAGCCGAAGGAGGTGGCTTGATGTCGTATGTTAGATAAATATAGGGACAATGGGAAAATGTATATAGTCTTAAGTTTAAGACTAGTTTTTTGTCGTACTTATTTTTCATATGATTTATCGAGTTAACTTTATTCAAATGGTGAGTTCAATATATTGGAAATAATATTATTCTATAGTATTATTTTATTTTCACGTGTGTAAATTTTGATAATAGTAAAATAAGTAGACAGATGACTATTTAGTTATCTGTTTTTTTGTCCCTTCTTAAATATAGAATTAATAAAAAATAAGGAGAGATTAAAATGGAAGATATTATAGGATATGGAAAGATAAAAGAAATATGGGCAGAATTTGCAATGACGGAATTTGCAAAAGAAAAAATTATAAATAGCATGCCTTGTAAAACAGAAGAAGAAATGAGAAAATTTTTAAAGGAAACAACGGAAGCAAAAAATATTGTTGAGAAAAATGGAAAACCACCTTTAACATTTCTACTAGGTATTCATGAAATTTTAAATAAGACAGAAGAAGGTTATTATTTAAATGGTGAAGAATTAGAAGAAATGACTAGAGTGTTGGAAATTGTAGAAAGAGTTAAAATCTATTTAAATAATTGTGACGAAGGTGATAATATTATTTCATCATATTCTGAAAAATTAAACTCACTAAGAAATATTCAAAATCAAATTGGTGAAATGATATATAGAGGAAAAATTGCAGATGATGCATCAAAAATACTAAAGAAGGGAAGAAAGGATATTGTAAGACTTACAGGAGAAATGAGAGATAAGGCCTCTAGGTATTTAAATGCAAATAAAAATAAAATGACAGATAGTTTTTGTACCGTTAAGGATGGGCATATTTGTGTACCTGTAAAAGTAGGACAAAGACATAAAGTTCAAGGTACTATTATAGAAAAATCATCGACAGGAAATACTGTCTTTGTAGAGCCAACAACAGTAGGTAAGCTTTATAATGAAAAAATGACCATAGAAATTGAAGTATATAATGAAGAAATTAGAATTTTTTATGAATTAACTTCTTTAATAGCAGACAATAAATATAAGATAGAAAAAAACTTAAAAGTCTTAGAAGAGTTGGACTTTATATTTTCTAAAGCCTATTTAAGTATAGATATGGAAGCAATAGAACCTAGAATATCCAGTAGTCGTCATATTCTATTAGAAAATGCGAAACATCCATTACTGGAGAAAGACAAGGCTGTACCCTTACAATTTGAAATAGGATAAGATATTAAAGGTATTGTTATTACAGGGCCAAATACTGGCGGTAAAACAGTATGTATTAAAACCGTAATGCTACTTTCTATGATGGCTCAGACAGGACTTCATATACCTTGTACTAAAGCAATAGTATATAAAAATAACAATTATTTATACGATATTGGAGATGGACAGAATATGGAAGATAATTTTTCAACATTTTCAGCGCATATAACCAATGTATTAAATATACTTGATAAGGTGGATGAAAATAGTCTAGTTATAATGGATGAACTAGGGTCTGGAACAGATCCAACTGAAGGAATGGGAATAGCAATTTCAATTATTAAAAAATTAAAGGAAAGTGGTTCATTGTTCTTAGTTGCAACCCATTATCCAGAAGTAAAAACATATGCTGATAAGTATAAAGAAATAAGAAATGCAAGAATGACATTTGACAGGGAGAGTCTAAAACACACATACCAACTTGTAATAGGTGAAGCGGGAGAAAGCTGTGCATTCTATATAGCAGAACGTTTGGGCATGCCAAAAGATATGTTAATGACGGCCGAAAGAGCTGCATATAAAGAATTGATTTAATAAAAATTTTTAAAATATAGATCTCTAGACAATTTAAGTTTAGAGATTTATATTTTATTCTACTTTTTATATAATTAAATATTTTTACTAGGTTATTTTGATATGAAAATATTGGTAAGTAACAATAGGGAAATGTATAGGAAAATAGTATCAGTAAAAAAATTATAATACTAAAAAATGCTTATATATACATAATAAAAAATAAAATGATACATGAAAACGCTTGACAATTAATAATGCGTATATTAACATTTATAATGTATGTAATAAAAATAATATAAAATAAAAGGGGATAAAATAATGAGTAACGATAACGCAGTACTAGCAAGAAATACAGAAAATGCACCAAAATGTCCATTAGCTTCTCAAACAGTAGCTTTTTCACATTATAATAATCTTTCTGCTCAATTACCTATTGATGTTAAGACAGGTAAAATTGTTGAAGGTGGAGTGAAGGAACAAGCGAAACAATGTTTTAAAAACATTAAAGCCATAGTAGAGAGCATAGACCATAAGATGACAGATGTTATTAGAATTACTATTTTTGTAAAAAATATTATGGATGTTGAAGTAGTTGAAGGAGTTTATAGAAAGTTCTTTAAAACATACTTACCAGCTAAGACTGTAGTTGCAGTTTCTGACTTACCAATGAATGCAGATGTACAAGTTGAAGCATTGCTTTCTAATGGAGTTGGTACTATTCCAAATGCTCCACAAGCAGGGGACTTAATTAAACTTACAAATAATACAGCAAATGCACCAATAGATGCGTTATCGACACAAACGGTAGCATTCTCCCATTATAATAATATATCAGCACAATTACCAATTGATCCAAAAACAGGTAGAGTAGTAGTAGGTTGTATTAAGGCTCAAACTGCACAATGTTTAAAAAACATAAAAAGCATTTTAGAGAGTATTGATGTACCTTTTGATGATATTGTAAAAACTACTATATTTGTAAAAGATATTGCAGATATGGAAGCTGTAAATGAAGTATATAGTAGATTTTTCCCAGATTCAGCAATAGCTAGAGCAGTTGCTTATGTTCCAGCTAGAACAGTAGCAGAAGTTGCAGATCTACCAATGGGTGCAGGAATACAAATTGAAGCAGTAGTTTCTCATGGTGATGGAACTCCACCACAGGAAATAGAAGATAGACATGGAATAATAATTGAAGCTAACAATACAGATAATGCACCAAAATGTTCATTATCTACACAAACAGTAGCTTTCTCTCATTACAATAATATATCAGCACAATTACCAATTGATGCTAAAACAGGTGAAATTGTATCTGGTGGTATTAAAGAACAAGCAGAACAATGTTTAAAGAATATTAAAGCTATAATAGAAAGTGTTGACCATGTTATGGAAGATATTGTTAAAGTAAATATATTCTTAAAAAACATGTCAGATCTAGAGGCGTTTGATGAGGTTTATTCTAAGTTTTTCCCTATTGGAATACCAGCAAGAAGAGTAGTAGGTGTTTCAAATATCTGTAAAGGTGCATTGGTTCAAGTAGATGCAATTGCAGGAAATGCAGAAGGAACTCCACCGTTAGTATAATAATTAAATAAATGAAAAAGCTTAAAAATATAATTATTTTTAAGCTTTTTTTATATTATAATTTATGAAATATAGGTATCATTTTATCAAAAGTACAGAAATTTTCAAAACCGATTTCTTTTAATATTTTTCTTATATATTTAATATGTGATCCTAATCTTTCTGGACCGTGGCTATCGCTGCCGATTGTTATTATTCTACCACCAAGTCTATGGTATAGATTTATTATTTCTATAGATGGTGTTAAACCATCAACTTTATACAGAAAAGAAGAAGTGTTTACTTCAATACCTTTTCCATCTTCGATAATATATTTCAATATTTTTTCTATATCTTTTTTACAATACTCGAAATAATCACTTTTATCATCAACATATCGTCTCATTATATCCATATGGGCAAGAACGCTATAATCATGATAATTTTGTACTACTTTAAAAAGTTCATTATAATAACCATCATAACATTCTTCTATAGTTTTTTTCTCTTGAAACTCTCCTGTCCAAAATTCGCTATTTCCAATTTGATGAATTGAAAGTAGGATAAAATCCAAGTCGTATGAGTTGAATAATTTTTGGAATTTGTCTATTGCATGATACTGAATTCCAAATTCTAATCCTTTTTTTATATTGATTTCATCTTTATATTTATTTATTAATTCTTCTAGCTTTTTGAAATAAATAGGATAATTTACGTTGTATACAATTTTGTTGTTCCTATATATTATGGGGTTTTCATCATCCCAATCAGCTTTTATGCCATAATCAACATGGTCGGTAAAGCAAATTTCCTTTAATCCCAATGTAATAGCATCTTTTACAACATCTTCCATATCATAGGAAGAATCACAACTAAAATTTGTATGTACATGATAATCGCAGTACAAATTAAACCTCCAATTTATAATCTCTAAATAGTATTCCCATAAAATAACTGTCTTTATACTTTCCTTCTGTAAAAAATTGCTCTAAGAGTTTTCCTTCAATTTTAAATCCTAAATCCTCATATATATGAATTGCCTTTTCATTTTCCATGTCAACATAAAGATAGATTTTATGCATATTTAGAAATTTAAAAGCGTGTTCCATTCCCTTTTTCATAGCTTCTTTAGCGTAACCCATTCCTTGATACTCAGGAAATAAAGCAATTTGAATTTCACAATTTCTATGAACATTGGATATTTCGACAAGTTCTATAATACCAATAAATTCATCATTTATTTCAATTACGAATCTTCTTTCAGTATCACCACCAAGATGTTTATTATATAGATTTAAAAGCTCACCATAAGATGCATATGGTTCTTCAAACCAATATGACATAACGGAGCGTAAGTTGTTTAGTCGGTGTAAATTAAGTAAATCTTCTTTTTCCAACGGACGAATCTTCATATAAATCCTCCTTTATTTTCTTTTATTTATAGCTTTATTTATTTCCATTAACTCTTTATCTGTTAAATAACGCCATTTTCCAATAGGTAAAGTTCCCAAATGCACATTCATAACCCTAACTCTTTTTAAGGATACAACCCGATAGCCTAATTCACTAGTCATTCTTCTTATTTGACGGTTAAGTCCCTGTTTTAAAATTATTTTAAAAGTATAATCATCAACTTGTTTTAATTTAGTCGGTTTTGTTTTTTGCTTTTTATTGTTAACAGGGTTATATATAATAACTCCTTTTTCCATTTTACTTATGAAATCATAGTTGATTTTTCTATTTACTTTTACAATATATTCTTTGTCATGGCCGTTTTCTTCTCTTAAAATTTTATTTACAATATCACCATCATTTGTCATTAGTAAAAGACCAGTGGAGTCTTTATCAAGACGACCTATGGGGAAAATGACTTCACCATAATTCATGAAGGTGGTTAAATTACCAGGAATATTTATATCCGTTGTAGATATAATGCCTACTGGCTTATTTAAAGCAATATAAACTGGTTTTTTATTTGGAATAATCAAAGTATTATTTACTTCGACTTTATCATTTAAGGAAACCTGCTCTCCAATAGTAGGAATATTTCCATTAACAGTAACCTTTCCAGATTTTATTAACCTATCTGCTTGTCTTCTGGAATAATTACTATAGTCACTTATAAATTTATTTAAACGAAAAGTATCTCGCTTTTCATGTTGTATTAAATTTTCATTATTATTCTTCATTAAATTCTCCTTAACGAGCATTCTTATACTATTATACATTCTTTTTAGAATCAATGTTAAATATTAATATATTCATATTAAATAAATTTTAATAATTTATTATATAATATAGAGAGAATAATAATAAATATTACTAATAAGAAGAAGGTGAATTATGAAATATATTCCTGCAAAGACTATTATATCAACAACTAAAGTTTATGGAGATAAATGGTTTGGCATTGATTACAATATGAATTTATACAGAGGTTGTAATCATGGATGTATTTACTGTGATAGCAGAAGTTTAAAATATAGGGTTGAAAATTTTGATCAAGTAAGAATAAAGAAAAATTGTATTGAAATCTTGGAAATGGAGTTGAGTAAGAAAAGAAAGAAGGGAGTTATAGGTATTGGCGCAATGTCAGATAGTTATAACCCTTATGAAAAAAAGTATAAAATTACGAGACAAGCTTTAGAACTTTTATATAAATATAATTTTGGCATTTCATTAGAGACTAAAAGCAAATTAATTTTACGTGATACTGATATTTTAAATAAGATAAATAAGAGTTCAAACTGTATTATAAAATTTACTATTACAACTTCAGACGATTATATTGCCAAGAAGATTGAACCTTTTGCATCATTGTCTTCAGATCGTTTCAAATCAATTGAAAAACTTTCATCAGAAGGCATTTTTTCAGGTGTTTTAATGACACCAATATTACCGTTTATTAATGATAATGAAGAGAATGTTATAGATATTGTAAAAAAGTCTAAAAATGCTGGTGCTAAATTTGTTTATGGAATGTTTGGTGTAACTTTAAAGGATATACAAAAGAACTATTATTTTGAAAAAATTAAGGTTGAATTTCCAAATACAATAGAAAAATATAATAAATACTATAATGGAGAATATGTTTTTTACTCAAAGGATTATAGAAGATTAAATTATATTTTTAAAAATGAATGTGAAAAATATGGATTACTTTATAAAATGGAAGATATTGTTAAAGCATATAAGAAAAATGAAGAGAAAGATTATGGGCAATTATCTTTAATATAATTAAAGTAGAAGGGGATTTCAGTATTAGTAATATAATAAAGATAAAAAAACTAGCGGTAAACGCTAGTTTTTATTCTTCTACAACGCCATTTGCAAATTGACTTTCATATAATTCCTTATATGGTCCATTTTGTTCTAATAGCTCTTCATGTTTTCCTTGTTCAATAATTGATCCGTTACTCATAACTAATATAAGGTCAGAATCTCTTATTGTTGAAAGCCTGTGGGCTATTACAAAAGATGTTCTATTCTCCGTTGCCCTTGCCATAGCTTCTTGTATTAATATTTCAAGTCTAGTATCAACAGAACTTGTAGCTTCATCTAAAATTAATATTTTAGGGTTTTTCACCAAGGCTCTAGCAATTGTTATTAACTGTTTTTGACCTTGGGATATATTAGAAGAATCCTCATTTAACATTGTTTCATAACCTTGAGGCAATGTATTTATATAGTGATGAATATTTGCAATTTTTGCAGCTTCAACAACTTCTGCATCAGTTGCATCTAAATTTCCAAACCTTATATTATTTGCAATGGTGTCATAGTATAACCACGGATCCTGTAATACTAAACCGAACATATTTCTGAAATCATCTTTTGTAAATTTGTTCATTTCAACGCCATCAACAGTTATTGTACCACCATTTAAATCATAAAATCTCATAAGTAGATTTATTAAGGTGGTTTTACCAGCACCTGTAGCACCAACTACAGCTATTTTATCACCAGATTTTACATTTATATTAATATTTTTCATTAAAATATTATCTTTACTATATCCAAAGGACAGGTGTTTAAAGTCTATATTGCCTTCTACATCCTTTATATTTAAAGGAGTTGGTAAAACTTCAAGTATTTCGTCTTTTTCATCTAAAAAATCAACTACTCTTGTCCAAGATGCAATAGCAGCTTGAAATGAATTGGAAAGTTGAGTAATCTCCTGTATTGGTCCTGCAGCTTGCCAAATATACTGTATAAATGATTGAAGACCACCAATATCAATACTAGCAGCAATTACAAATCCGCCTATAGTCAATGGCTTACCAAGTATTGTAATGGAAATTACAATAAACAGTCCTATATAAGCAAGGTGTATTATATGGTTTAAAACTGGATTGGCTACACTTGATATGAAATTTGATTTAAATCCAACTTTATCTATTCGTCTATTTATCTTTTTAAAATTTCTAGTTACCTTTTCTTCCTGTCCAAATAGTTGTATTACTTCATATGATGATAAATATTCTGTTGTATAAGCATTTAAATCACCTAATGAATCCTGTAAATCCTTAAACATAGGTTGACTTCTTATATATATATACTTATATATGAATACGCATATAGGAAATATGATTATAGCAATTAATGCAAAGAATGGGGAACGGATAAACATAAATACCACGCTAAATAGAAGTATTAATATTGAAGTTAAAATCTTCAATGCTCCCTGTTGTAAAGCATTGCTCACTGCATCAACATCAGTCGTAATCTTATTTAATAAATCTCCTTGTTTATGACTATCAAAATATGATACAGGAAGTAAATTTATCTTATTGTTTATTTCCCTTCTAATATCTACCATACTCTCTTGAACAACATCAGATAAGAAGTAATTCGATAAATAATCCCCAATAGCGTCTAAAATACTTGTAACAACAAGAAGAATAACCATGAGTCCTATATAGTCAAAATCGATTTTATCACCTGCAATTACATTTGTAGTAACTTTAGAAATAACTAAACCAATTATAAAAGGCTGACTCGACCTTGTAAAAGTATAGAGTACTGAAAAGAATATTGAAATATAGAATTTTATCTTATGAGGTTTTATATAATTAAAAAGTCTTTTTAAACTATTCATATTCTAACTCCTCCTTTGACAACTGAGACTGTGCTATTTCTCTATATATTTTATTGTTTGATAAAAGTTCTTTATGTGTTCCAACTCCTGAAATAAATCCGTTATCTATAACAAATATTTTATCAGCATCCATAATCGTTGAAATTCTTTGAGCTACTATTAAAAATGTAGAACCTTTTACTTCTTCTTTTAATTTGCTTCTAAGAACAGCATCTGTTTTATAGTCTAATGCTGAGAAACTATCGTCAAAAATATATATAGGTACATTTCTTGTCAATGCTCTAGCAATACAAAGCCTCTGTTTTTGTCCGCCTGAAAGATTTGTACCACCTTCTGTAAGCAATTCATCTAAGCCATTTTTCTTACTGTTTATAAAATCTTTAGCCTGAGCTATTTCAATGGCTTTTTCAATATCCTTATCCGTAGCATTTTTATTGCCGAAATATAAATTTTCTTTTATAGTTCCAGAGAATAATACTGCTTTCTGAGAAACAAAACCTATATTATTTCTTAATTCATCTAGGTCGTAATCTTGAATATTATATCCATCTAGTAGAATACTTCCTCTAGTTACATTAAAAATTCTAGGTATTAATCTAACAAGTGTTGACTTTCCACTACCTGTACTACCAATAAAAGCAACTGTTTCTCCAGGGTTTATTGTGAAGTTCAAATTGGATAAAACAAATTCCTTTGAACTGTCAGCATATGCAAAAGAAACATCTTTAAATTCGATTTTTCCTTCAATTTTTCTACTTTGAATAGGAGTTTCAGTAGTTTTAATAGTTGTTTTAGTATTAAGTACATCTTTAATCCTATTAACGGAAGTAGAGAATCTAGGATACATAATAAGTACAGTTGCAAGTGCCAAAAAAGAATATAGAGTATGAAAAACGTATTCAATAAAAGCTGATAAAGCACCTAACTCTAAAATACCCTTACTAATATAATCCGTCCCTATATAAACTACTATTACCATAAGTATGGAAAAAATTATTGTAAATAGAGGGGAGATTAAAGCCATTTTTTGAAATAATTTTTTAGATAGATTGGAATAATCCGTATTTATATTATTAAATCTATCATTTTGAAAATCTTGTCTATTAAAAGCTCTTATAACTCTGAGTCCGGTTAAGGATTCACGCATATTCCTATTGATATTATCAAGTTTTTTATGTTGTTTTTTAGCCAATTTATTTGTGAAATTGTTTATGATAAAAACACCGATTAATAGAGCTGGGACTACTGATATAGTCATAAAAGCAAGTTTAGGACTTTGTTTATAAATCAATAGGAAACTAAAGGCAATCATATAAGGTGCAATAAAACCAATCCTTAAAATCATTATTAGAAATTGCATTATAACGTAACAGTCGTTTACGATATATGTTATTAGACGAGATGTATTAAATTTTTCATACTCATCTCTTGAAAATGTTTGTATATGAGAGAATAGGTCATTTCTCATATCCTTTACGATTTTAGAAGTTATTTTGTTGGTAATAAAAGCGAGAACCAAAAGCAAAACAAGCCCTATTAAAGCGCATAAATACATTTTAAAGGATAAATTCAAAATATAATTTGTGCTACCTCCTCCAAATTTAGCGGTAATACCTTCTGCAAAAAACATTGGTATGCCTATTTCTGTAAATACAAATCCCGATGCAACAATGAAGTTAATAATAAGTGCTAATTTGTATTTTTTTAAATATTTAAAAACAAATCTCAAATAATCACCATCTTTCTTTAATATTAATTTTTAAATAATAATCATCCATCTAAGATATCAATTTATAACAAATATGTCAATAAATAGATATTTTAGATATGTATAAAG
>CAYFSP010000012.1:0-41780 GCA_964345925.1 uncultured Gallicola sp.
TGTAGGTGTTCCACCCATAGGTATCGCTATTGAAAAAATCAAGTTTACGAGCCCCATCAATCCTAAAGTCTTTATTCCGTAAAAGCTCAAATTACTTGCATTTCCTGTAGATGTAATTACTTCTTGAATATTGCCCCAGCCTCCTGCTTTTGACAATGCTACAAAGGTAATGGCAACAAATCCAATACAAATAATTATAAACTGTATAAAGTCAGTCCATACAACGGCTAAGTAACCACCTATTAGTATGTATATACTAAATCCTAAAACCATTATAAGCTTTGCATAAACCATATCTATTCCAGTAATAAATGATAAATATGTTGCTCCTCCATTCATATGATTTCTATAATGAACATCATAATAGCCATTACGGATCTAATTTGCTGACTTCCATTGTAATGATACATTGCCTCTTCCGTCATTGTTGTAAAACCTTTAGAACGTAATTTAGCCTTTTTAGTAAACCAAACTAAAACAAATATTCCTATAGCTGCTCCTAATCCGTAAGCTGCTCCAGCCCAACCACTTTTAAATCCGTTGGCTGTTGCACCTATTGATGAACCCGTACCTATTAAAGTAGCTCCCATAGTACCAAATATTAGAAATATAGGTAAATTTCCGCCACCAGTTAAATAGTCAGATCCTGAAGATTTCCCTCTTGATATATACCATCCAATAAAAATCATCAATGCTGTATAGATTACAAAACCTATTAAAAAAACCTAGAATATCTTGTTCCTTACATTTTTCAACCTCCTAAGTTAATGTTTTACAAAATATTTTTTTGTTTTTAATTTAAAATATTTCAAAATATTTTTTTGAACGTATTGCAAAATTTTTTTTAGTTTATATTGAGGAGTGAATTTTATGATCCAACTTTTACTTAAAAATGGCTTTATTGTAAATGGTACAAATAAAAAAGGTTATACTGGAGATATTGCTATAAATAATGGAAAAATAATAGAAATAGGAAAATCTATTAATTTAGATGCAAAGAAGACTATTGATGCAAAAGGTAGAATTGTTTCACCAGGATTTATAGATGCTCATAGGCATAGTGATGCTTTTGTCTTTAAAGATAATTATGGAGAAATACAGATAAGACAAGGAATTACTACAACTATTAATGGAAACTGTGGTTTAAGTGTTGTACCTTGTCCTAATGAGTGGAAAGATGAAATATGCAGCTATCTTAGTCCTATAATAGGCTCTGTTCCAAAGAATGTTAATTTTGAAACCTTTTCAGAATATTTAAATCAAGTAGCAAAAATTAAATCTTCCTATTAACTTTGGAATGCATATAGGAAATGGAACTCTTAGAATGGCAGTTAAAGGTTTCAATGATGGTCAATTGACTGATGAAGAATATAAAAAACTACATGAATTCCTAAATGATGCTATAAGTTCTGGAGCTTTTGGTGTCTCTATGGGAATAGTGTATATGCCTGAAAATATGTATGATTTCAATGGAATTATAAAGGCATTAGAGCCTATACGCAATAAAAACATACCTTTAGTAACTCATATTAGAGGTGAAGGAGATTTACTTGTTACTTCTTTAAAAGAAATTATTTCTATAGCTAAAGAGTTAAATGTACCTTTACATGTAAGTCATTACAAATGTGTTGGTCCTCATAACTGGGGTCATCTTTTAAATGAAGCTACAGAAGTTATAATGAATGCACAAAATGAAGGTATGAAAATTACTGCCGATATTTATCCTTGGACTGCTGGATCTACACAATTGGTTCAATTATTACCTCCTGAATTTTTAGAGGGTGGTCATGATAAAACAATAGAAAGACTTAAAGATCCTAAAAAAAGAGCAGAGTGTAAAAACATTCTAGAAAATAAACAGGAATATTTTGAAAATTTACTATATTCAGTTGGTTGGCATTCTATAATGATTACTACTGTTCAAACAGATAAAAATCAAAAATTCGTAGGAAAAAGAGTTAGTGAAATAGCAGAAGAACTTAATAAAGATCCTTATGAAGTAGCTTTTGACATGCTTATTGAAGAGGATTTAAACATATCCATGGTCAACTTTATCGTCGGAGAAGAAGATATTGAAACTATTTTAAAATATCCTTTCACTTCAATAATTTCTGACTCTATATACCCTGATGGAGGTCTACCTCATCCTCGTCAAATAGGAACTCATGCTAAAGTTTTAGAAGAATATGTTAAAAATAAAAATATTTTAACATTAGAAGAGGCTATTTATAAAATGACATATTTCCCTGCTAAAATTTTTGGTATTGAAAACAAAGGAAGAATTAAAGAGGGTTATGATGCTGATTTAATTATATTTGATTTAGATAATATTAAAAATCATGCAGACTATGTCCACCCTACTATATCTCCAACAGGTTTTGACTATGTGTTCTTAGCTGGAGAAATTACTAATGAATCCGATAATTTTATAAATACTGGACTTGGTAAAGTTTTACGACATAATATATAAAAATGGAGAATGATATGCAAAATACTTTTAATGAAATACTTAACTCAAAGATAATTGCAATAATAAGAGGGGTTAATTCTAAGGATATTATACCAACTGTTAATGCTCTTCTTGAAGGTGGAGTTAATTGTGTTGAAGTTACTTTTAACAATAAAGATGATAAAGAGGGATTAAATACTTTAGAAAGTATCAGTAAAATAAAAAATGAATTTAGTAAGGATATTTTTGTAGGGGCTGGAACTGTACTTACACCTAGTCAGGTTGAAAGAGCAGTTGAAGCGGGAGCAGAATACATTATATCACCTAATGTAAGTGAAAATGTTATAAGGAGAACTAAGGAACTAGGCAAAGTTTCAATGCCTGGAACCTTAACTCCATCTGAATCAATGGATGCCTATAATTTCGGTGCAGACATTATAAAAATATTTCCTGCTGGTGACTTTGGTCCTTCATATTTAAAATCAATTATGGCACCTTTAAATCATTTAAATTTTGCAGCTGTAGGAGCTATTAATGAAAATAATATTAATGATTATTTAGAAATAGGAATAAATATATTTGGACTTGGTAGTAATTTAGTAAATATTAAAGATATTTTAAATAAAAATTTTGATAATATTACTAAAAAAGCTAAAATTTATAAAAAAATAATAGGTTAGTCATGGAAAATTATATTGTTTACTACGATTCAGGAACTACTAATACTAGAGTCTATCTTTTAAATGAATCTTTAGAATTAATAGATACTAAAAAATATCCAGTTGGATCAAAAGATTCTGCCATATCAGGTTCAAATAAAATATTAATAGAAAAGTTATACGAATTATTATTGGAAATTCTTCTTGCAAATGATATTGAATATAAACAAATATCGGAAATATACGCTTCTGGAATGATTACATCTAAATTTGGATTAAAGGAGATACCTCATTTAATAGCTCCTGCTTCTTTAGACGATTTCTCAAAAGGAATTGAAAAAGTATTTGAGAGTACTTTCTTTAAAAAGGATATCCATTTAATACCTGGCGTTAAAACCGATGGAAAAAGCATTGAATTTATAAATATGATGCGTGGTGAAGAAATGGAAACAATAGGAGTTTTTCCTATAATTCCAGAAAATTTACTAGAAGAAAAAATAATTGTTATTATTCCTGGTTCACATACACAGATAATTCTAATAGATAATAATAGAATATTGGATATCAATTCAAATTTTACTGGTGAACTATACCACGCTATATCAGAATCTACTATTTTAAGTCCTGTAGCTATAAAGGATAGCAATTATTTAGATAAGGAATCTTTGATTTTAGGATTTAATAATTTAAAAGCTTTTGGTTTTACAAGAGCATTATATATAACTCAAATTATGCAAACCTTCAACTATAAAAACAAGGATTCTATATCATCTTACTTACAAGGTATAATAAATGGAGGAGCTATACAGTCTCTTGAAAATAACTGCCAAAAATATTGGAAAAACTGTAATTCAGTTATGATTATAGGCAATGATCATATACAAAATGTATTTAAAACACTTTTAGAAAATTCCAATTTTATTGAAAATATAATTTTACCTAATAATGATATATCCTTTGCTTTAAAAGGATTTGTATATCTATATAGGAATTTAAAACAAATATAATAGGAGAAAATAATATGAATATTTATGATAATTTAGAAAAATTAGGTTATAAACTGCCTGAAGCACCTGCTAAAGGAGGTATTTATGCACCTTTAAAGGAATTTGGAAACAATTTAGCATATATTTCAGGTTGTGGTCCACAAGATAAAGATAAAGAAATGTTAATTGGAAAAGTCGGTGGTGAGTTAACTGAAATACAAGGACAGGAAGCTGCTGAAAGATGTATTTTAAACGTTCTTTCCGTTATAGAGTCAAATATTGGTGATTTAAACAAAATTAAATCATTTGTTAAAATTCTTGTTTTTGTATCAAGTGATAATAATTTTTTCAACCAACCAGCAGTTGCAGATAAAGCTTCTAAATTACTTCAAGAAATATTTGGAGAAGAAGTAGGAGTAGCTTCTCGTTCAGCTATAGGTGTAAATGTTCTTCCTGGAAATATTCCTGTAGAAATAGAAGCATTAATTGAATTAAAAAAATAACCATATTTTCTTATTTATTAAAAATAGAAGTATTAATATTACAATTATTAATGCTTCTATTTTTATTTTATTTATAATTTACATATTGTTTATTACAATTCAAATATTTATTCATATCCATGATATAATATAGATGTGTTAATATATAAAAAAAGGGGGATATTATGGAAAAGTTTTTTAAATTGAAGAAATATGGAACAACTGTTTCTACAGAGATTTTAGCCGGTATAACTACTTTCTTTGCAATGAGTTATATTATTTTTGTAAATCCAGCTATGCTTTCACAAACAGGTATTCCATGGGGTGCTGTATACTTAGCAACAATTTTGGCAGCAGTTGTAAGTACTTTAATTATGGGTCTTGTAGCTAATGTGCCATATGCTTTAGCGCCAGGTATGGGTTTAAATGCATTTTTTACTTATACTGTTTGCTTTACATTGGGATTTACTTGGAAACAAGCCTTGGGTATGGTATTTTTATGTGGTGTTTTCAATATTTTTATAACAGTTACAAAAATTCGTAAACAAATAATAAAGTCCATTCCGTTACAATTACAACATGCCATAGGAGCAGGTATTGGAGTATTTATTTCGTACATAGGAATAAAAAATGCTGGATTATTAAAATTTACTTCTGATCCTGGAACATATGAATTATTGGATAGTGGAACTGTTGTTGCTAATTCATCAGTTGTACCTGAACTTGTAACCTTTAATGATATGGGAGTTTTACTTGCATTAATAGGACTTATAATCACAATTGTTCTTTTAATTAAAAATATTAAAGGTGCTATTTTAATTGGTATAATTGCTACTACAATTATTGGAATCCCAATGGGAGTTGTTAAACTCGATTTTTCAAATGCAATTTCTGTTTCTGAAGCTTTTAAACAATTAGGATCAACAATGGGAGTAGCAGTAGGAAAAGAGGGTTTATTATCACTATTTAGTGACCCTGCAAAAATTCCACTAGTTATAATGACGGTTTTCGCCTTTAGTCTATCAGATGTTTTCGATACAATTGGAACTTTTATAGGTACTGGTATAAAAACTGGAATATTTTCTAAAGAAGATGAGAAAAAAATGGAAGAGACTACAGGTTTTAAAACAAGACTTGATAAAGCCATGTTTGCAGATTCCATTGGAACAAGTATTGGTGCTTTACTAGGTACTTCAAATACAACAACTTTTGTTGAATCGGCTGCAGGTATTGGATTAGGTGGTAGAACTGGACTTACAGCAGTCATAACCGCTTTTATGTTCCTACTATCCATATTCTTAACACCAGTAGCAGGACTTGTTCCAGCACAAGCTACATCTGCTTCATTGGTAGTAGTTGGAATAATGATGCTATCAAGTTTTACAGAAATAAAATGGGATGATTTAGAAGAAGCAATTCCAGCTTTCTTCACTGCAATATTTATGGGATTTGTATATAGTATAAGCTATGGAATGGCATTTGGATTCATATCCTATGTTCTAGTTAAGGCTATAAAGGGTAAATTTAAAGAAATACACCCAATATTATTAGTATCAACATTATTATTTATATTAAACTTTATTATATTAATAAAAATTTAATATTTATGATATAATTACTTTGCTATATGAGCTTACCTTTAAAGTAGGCTCTTTTTTACTTATAGAAAGGTTGTTAATAATATGAAATTTATGAAAAAAAGGATTTTTGAAGCAAAATATATATTGAAAAATGACCCTGCTTGTAAATCATTATTTGAAGCGATGTTTCTTTATCCATCTTTAAGAGCAATAATGTCTCACCATAAGGCAAAAAAACTTTATGAAAAGGGACATACTACATTAGCAAGATGGATTTCACAAAGAGCTAGACATAGAACTGGAATAGAAATACATCCTGGAGCTACTATAGGAGAAAATGTGTTTATAGATCATGGAACTGGAGTGGTTATTGGAGAAACTGCCATAGTTGGAGATAGAGTTACAATTTATCATGGAGTAACATTAGGCGGTACTGGTAAAGTTAAAAACATAAAAAGACATCCTACTATAGAAAATGACGTACTAATAGGAACTGGAGCTACTATACTTGGAGATGTAACTATAGGAAGCCATTGTAAAATTGGTGCAGGAGCATTGGTTTTACAAGATATACCTAAAGATAGTACAGCAGTTGGTATGCCGGTAAAAATAATACCACATGGTCCTGATTATGTATTTGAAGAGGACTAAAATATTAGTATAATAAAATATATATTTATATTAAAAAAATAAAACTTCACTTAAAAGTGAAGTTTTATTTTTATTAACCTTTAGGAGCCTCATTAATATCCCCTATTTCTTTTGGTCCTCTTATTTGTTCTTTATTTATTGCTTCTAATAGTTTATCCGGTAATTTACTCTTTCCACCTACTACTATTAATCTTGTTATATTTCCATTTTTTATATATTTTACCATTTCATTATCTATTGATGATACGTCTGATAATAATATTGGTCCATCTACATATTTTGATACTACTGATGCAGATAGTGCATCTGGAAAATCTACACCACTTGTTAATACAACTGTTTTTACATTGTTAAAGCCTTTTTTTGCTATTTCTAATGATGTATTATATCTGTTCTTTCCAGCATATGTTGCATATCCTACATTTGATGGTAATATTCTAGGTGAAACTGATGATGTTCCCCCTATTAATATTGCATTTTTAATGCTATATGTGTTCACAAATTTTTTATTATTTGCCGAAAAAGTCTTATTATCGGTCAATAAAAGTGGAATTTTTGTATTTGATAAATATCCACCTGCTGCTAATGCGTCTGGAAAATTGGATCCATTTGCAAGGGCAAAATACTTTTTATTGGACTGATAATTACTTAAAGACCTTATGGTTTCTGCTACATTTGAAGCTGTTTCTATTCTATTTGATCCACCAATTCTTATAACATTAAATGCCAATAATGAATTTTCTATACTCTTTGACAGACTTCCATTTCCTCCTACTAAGTATATATTCTTTACACCTAGTCTATTTAATTCATTGATTACAGGCTGGGATATGGAATTTTTTGATGATAGTAATACTGGACCGTTTAAAACTGAAGCAAGTACTCCTCCTGTCAGTCCATCTGGATAATTTTCTCCACTTACTATTACTGCATTTTCTGCCTTTTTATACGATACTTTACTTACTTCCACCGATGTATTATATCTGTTATTTCCCGATATTCTATATATATATACTTTTGATTCCGCTTTTGAAACGACTGGCATTATTGAAATCATTAACAGTGTTAGTAAAAATATCGATGATAATTTTTTCTTCATATTTTCTCCTCATAATCATTTTAAAATTATGCATTTGTTTCTTCTAATTCTTTTCTAAATTTCTCCAATATTTTCTTTTCCATTCTAGATACAGTCATTTGACTTATATTTAACTCCTTAGCTATGGAAACCTGTGTTTTTTTCTCAAAATAACGATCTATTAATATTTTCTTTTCCATTTCATTTAATTTAGCCATAGCCTTATCCAAAAAGTCTTTTAATTCTATCTTTGCATAGTCATCATCTTCTTGTCCTATTAAATCTTGCAAATTAACTTCTTTATCATCATTTTGTGAATCAAAGGAAACATCTAGAGATTGAGGAGCGTATACTTTACCGCCTTCCATTGCCTCTATTACCTCTTCTTCCGAAATATCTAAATATTCTGCAATATCCTTTATTGTAGGCGAACGCTGTAAAGTTTGACTTAAATAATTTTTAGAATTATTTATTTTTTTAGACAATTCCTGTATTCTTCTAGGTACTCTTATTACCCAACCCTTATCTCTAAAATATTTTTTTATTTCCCCTACTATTGTCGGTGTAGCATAACTAGAAAATTCAAAACCCTTACTTATATCATATCTTTCTATTGCAAGTATTAATCCAATACTTGCAACTTGTAATAGATCTTCATAATCTATTCCTCTATTAACGTATTTTTTAGCTAATATTTCTGCTATATATAAATTTTTTTCAATAAGTATATCCCTTGTTTTCTTATCTCTATTTATACTATAGCTAAGAAACAGGTCTTTTATCTCCTGTTGCTCCTTTGTCTTATTATTTTCTTTCATCTATTTAACCCTTGATATTTTTTGATAGGAATATTTTATCTTCTTCAAATACAACTTTATCCATTAATGTTTCAAGTATCATCTTAGCGAATTTATTAGGTTCATCTTCGCATTTTTTATCCATTAATCTATCATTTTTTACATATATATCAAGCTTATCATTCGATAATATAAACTCTACTTCTGTCGTTTCCGACAAGTTTAATTGATAGTTTATAGCTTCACTTACTGAAACTTTAATATCTTCTATTGATTCTATATCAAAGTCTATTCTACTTGCAATAAATGCTGTATTCAACCTAACCAAGCCAATATTTTCTGGATTGTTATCTATTATTAATCTATATTTTTTTTCCATATATTACTCCGTTATATTGAACACTTTGTCTAATTCGGTAATTTCAAATATCTTTTTTATATTTGATTTTATATTTTTTATAGACATATTCTTTTCATCATTTTTAATCTTATTATATATACTTATTAGACTTCCAAGTCCAGTTGAATCTATAAACTCAAGTCCTACAGCATCTATTACTATATCCTTAGGAGTATTTAAACTTTTAATAACCTCAGTTTTAAAATCATCACTTGTATAAGCATCTAAATCTCCATCTAAACTTATATTTAAAATTTCTTCTATTTCTGAAATCTTATAGTTTAATCCCATAATAGCCTCCTATTTATCTTTAATATCTTCTATTTCTTCAATATACTTAGTAACCGCTACTATTTTATCATCGTCGCTTTTAACATCTCTAATTTTAACACCCATAGTATCTCTACCCTTTGTAGATACCTGTTTTACAGATAGCCTTATTATATCACCTTTTGCTGACATTAATATTATTTCATCTTCTGTATTTATTAATTTAGCAGATATTAAATCACCAGTACGTTTAGATATTTTATATGTTTTAACACCTTTTCCACCTCTATTTTGAACCTTATAATTTGCTATTGTAGTCTTTTTACCATATCCATTTTCAGAAACTACAAGTAGGTATTTATTATCGTCAATAATATCCATTGCAACTACGGAATCATCCTTGCTTAGAGTTATACCTTTTACTCCTTGTGCAGATCTACCTATTGGTCTTATTCCACCTATTTTAAATCTTATGGATATTCCACTCTTTGTCACTATCATAGCTTCATCATCTTTATTAACGGATCTTACTCCTATTAATTCATCATCCTCTTTTAATGTTAAAGCTATTAAACCAGACTTTCTAAGATTTTTAAACAATTCCAATTTAGTTTTCTTAACTAAACCACTTTTTGTTGCCATAAATAGATATGTGTTTTTATCAAATGTTTCAAATGGTATTGCTGCTTGTATTTTTTCATCCTTAGATATTTGAAGTAGATTAATTATTGCCTGTCCTCTAGCCTGTCTTCCACCTTCTGGTATTTCATATGCTTTTAGACTATAAACTCTACCTTTATTAGTAAAGAATAATATTGTACTATGTGTTGATGTTACAAATAATGTTTCAACAAAGTCTCCATCTTTTAAGTTTAGACCTATTACTCCCTTTCCACCCCTATTTTGTACCTTGTAGGAATCGGCAGGTATTCTCTTTACATAACCCTGTTTTGTTATAGTGATTAATACATCTTCCTCTTCTATTAATTCCTCTATATTTATTTCGTTAAAAGCAGGTTTTATCTTAGATCTTCTCTTATCGCCAAATTTTTCCTTTATTTCTATTAATTCATTTTTTATAATATTTAATAAAAGTTCTTCATTTGCCAATATTTCTTTTAATCTTGCTATTTCCTTTATTAATTCCTCATATTCGTCTTGTAATTTTTCTCTTTCAAGACCTTGCAATCTTCTAAGTCTCATATCAAGTATTGCCTGAGCTTGAATTTCAGAAAACTCAAATCTTTCCATTAATTTTTCCAATGCATCTGAGTAAGACGTTCTTATAATATGAATAATTTCATCTATATTGTCTATAGCTTTTAAAAGACCTTCAACTATATGAGCTCTAGCCTCTGCTTTATCCAAGTCAAACTGTGTTCTTCTCGTTACAACTTCCTCTTGATGTTCTACATATAATTCTATTAATTCCTTTAAATTAAGTATTTTTGGTACACCTTTTACTAGTGCAAGGTTAATTATTCCAAATGTAACTTGCATTTGAGTATGTTTGTAAAGATTATTTAATACTACTTGAGCATTGGCATCTCTCTTTAGCTCTACAACAATCCTCATACCTTTTCTACCTGACTCATCCCTTAAGTCTGAAATTCCTTCAATTCTCTTATCTTTAACGAGTTCAGCTATTTTTATAATCAAATTGGATTTATTTACTTGGTAAGGTATTTCCGTTACTACTATTCTCTCTCTATTCTTAACTTCTTCTATTTCAGCAACAGCTCTTACAATTACCTTTCCTCTTCCTGTATTATAAGCGTCTACTATACCATTTTTTCCCATTATATGAGCACCTGTTGGGAAATCTGGTCCTTTTATTATCTTGTTTAATTCCTCAATTGTAATTTCTCTATTGTCAATATATTCAACAATTCCATCAATTACTTCCCTTAGGTTATGAGGAGCCATATTTGTTGCCATACCTACGGCAATACCTGCTGATCCATTTACTAGAAGATTTGGAAATCTTGATGGAAGTACAACTGGTTCCTTTTCTCTACCATCATAGTTAGGTTTAAAATCTACTGTATTTTTATTTATATCCCTTAACATTTCAAGGCATAATTTTTCCATTCTTAACTCTGTATAACGAGGCGCAGCCGCTCCGTCACCATCTATTGAACCGAAGTTACCTTGACCTTGTACCAATGGATATCTCATATTGAAGTCCTGAGCAAGCCTTACTACTGCATCATAAATTGCATAGTCACCATGAGGGTGATACTTACCCATAACATCCCCTACAAGTCTTGCAGACTTGCTGAATCCTCTATCTGGAAAAAGGCTTTGTTCCTGCATTCCAAAAATAATTCTTCTATGAACAGGCTTTAAACCATCTCTTACATCTGGCAAAGCTCTTGATGTTATAACGCTCATGGAGTATTCAATATATGATTTTTTCATTTCTTCATTTAAGTCTCTTCCGACTATATTATCATGTTCTTGTATTAAATCTGACATAATTCCTCCTAAGCATCTATATTTTCTGCATATTCTGCATTATCTTCAATAAATTCACGTCTTGGTTCAACTTTATCGCCCATTAATGTTGTGAATGTTTCATCTAATGTCAACATATCCTCTAAATCCACAGTAACCTGTAATAGTACTCTATCCTCTGGATTCATAGTAGTTGCCCAAAGTTGTTCAGCATTCATCTCTCCAAGACCTTTATATCTTTGAACTTTTAAGTTGGAACCTCTTCCCAACTCATCTAAAGCATTTTCCAATTCAATATCATCGTAGCAATATTTAACTACTTTAGTTCCTCTCAAAATTCCATAAAGTGGTGGTTGAGCTATATAGATATGACCTTTCTCTATTAACTCCCTCATAAATCTAAAGAAAAATGTTAATAATAATGTTCTAATATGAGCACCGTCAACATCGGCATCCGTCATTATTATAATTTTTCCATATCTTAGATTATCTATATTAAATTCTGAACCTATTCCTGTTCCAAAGGCAGTTATCATATTTTTTATTTCATCTGATGATAAAGCTCTATCAAGTCTTGCCTTCTCTACGTTTAATATTTTTCCTCTAAGAGGTAATATAGCTTGAAACTGACTGTCTCTACCACCTTTGGCAGATCCACCAGCTGAGTCCCCTTCGACTAAGAATATTTCGTTTACATCTATATTAGTATCTATACAGTCTGATAGTTTTCCTGGCAGTGGAGTATTATCAAGAATTGATCTCTTTCTTGTTAAGTCTCTTGCCTTTCTTGCTGCTTCTCTAGCTCTTGCAGAGCTTTGTGCCTTATCTATTATGGTTTTGGCAACTTTAGGATTTTCTTCTAAAAATGTTGAAAGTCCTTCATAAAGTGTAGTTTCTACAACTCCTCTACTTTCACTATTTCCAAGTTTAGCTTTAGTCTGTCCTTCAAATTGAGGTTCTTGTAGCTTTATAGAAACAATTGCAGTAATTCCTTCTCTTGCATCTTCCCCTTGAAGATTATTATCCTTTTCTTTTATAATATTATACTTTCTACCATAATCGTTTATAGCTCTAGTCAAAGCCGTTCTAAATCCTACTAAATGCGTTCCACCTTCTGCTGTATGAATATTATTAGCAAAAGTTAACACATTTTCTGAATAGCTATCAGTATACTGTAATGCTACTTCAACATATGATTTATCTTTTTCACCATCTACGTATATAATTTCTGAATGTAATGGATTTTTATTTCTATTTAAATACTCAACAAATGATTTAATTCCACCTTCATAATGGAATTCCATTTTTGTACCATCTCTTCTATCCTCTAAAGTTATTCTTACACCTTTATTTAAAAATGCCATTTCTCTAAATCTTGTAATGAGTATTTCTTTTTCAAATATTACTGTTTCAAATATTTCAGGGTCTGGTTTAAACTTAATCTCTGTTCCAGTTCCAGTAACTTTTTTACCCTTTTGTATTTCTGTAACTACTTTTCCCCTAGCAAATTCTTGAATAAACTCGTATCCTTCTCTATGAACCGTTGCTATTAATTGTTCTGAAAGGGCATTTACTACTGAGACACCAACTCCGTGTAAACCACCTGATACCTTGTAAGCATCATTGTTAAATTTACCACCAGCATGTAGTATTGTTAAAACTGTTTCAAGTGTTGATTTTCCAGTTTGTGGATGTTTTTCAACTGGTATTCCTGAACCATTATCTCTAACTGATAATGACCCATCCTCATATATTATTACTTCAATAGTATCTGCTACGCCAGCTAATGCCTCATCAATACTATTATCCACAACTTCATATACCAGATGATGAAGCCCCTTACTACTAGTTGAACCTATATACATTCCTGGTCTTAACCTTACAGGTTCTAACCCCTCAAGTACTCTAATATCACTAGCAGAATAATTTCTTTTTTCTGTCATATTTCTTCCCTTCTATTAACAATTGTCCATTATTTTAATACTTTTATCCTTTAAAATAAAAGTTCTATAATCCTTATTTTCAATTTTATCCACAAAATCAAAATTTGTAGATGTAATTATTGATTGATAATCCTTTATAACATTTAATAAATACTTTACCCTAACAATATCAAGCTCTGAAAATACATCATCTAATAAAATTATTGGCTTTACTTCCTTTAATTTAGAATATAGATATATTTGAGCTATTTTTATACTGAGTATTGAAGTTCTCTGTTGTCCTTGTGATGCAAAAACCTTACTGCTCTTTCCATTAATATCTATTTTTATATCATCTCTATGACAACCAACAGTTGTAAATCCAACTTCTTTATCCTTTTCTAAAGATATCATTGTCTCATTGTATAAATCTCTTTCCAAATTTTCCCCATATTTAAAACCATCGTATTCTATTGTTAGTAAATCCATATTATTAGTTATATCGTTATTTATCTTTTGACTTATTTTATTTAAAGTATTTATATACTTACTTCTCATTTTTATTATTATTGCACCTTCTGTTACTATTTGCTTTGTAACTGCAATAATCTGTTCATTAAAATACCTTTTATTTTTACTATATTTTAAAAGATAATTTCTCTGATTTAATATATTGTTGTATTTTACTATTAAATTATTGTATGACGGAATCAATCCAGTAATTAAATCATCTATAAAATTTCTTCTATAACTTTTACTGTCCTTGATTATTCTTAAATCGTCAGGTGTGAATGTAACAATATCAAAAAATGTACGAAGTTCTTTCATAGTATCGATTAAGTCTTCATTTATTCTTATTTGTTTCTTTTTATCCCTAGATATTTTTACCTCTATTTTTTCATCAACGCCATTTGATTCAATATCCGTTCTTATATATGAATTCAATTTATCAAATTTTATTAAATCCATCTCTTTTGATGATCTAAAACTCTTTCCCTTAGCACTAAAATATATGGCTTCTAATATATTGGTTTTTCCCTCAGCATTATTACCAACTATAATATTGGTATTTTCTGAGAATTGAATATTTAAATTATCAAAATTTCTAAAATTTAAAAGATAAGTATTTTTAATTATCAACTTATTCTCCTAATCAATAATGAATTTTTCACCATTATATTCGACAGTATCCCCATGTCTTAATTTTTTTCCTCTTCTTGTTTCAACTTCTCCATTGACTTTTACTTCACCATTTTGAATTAATTCCTTTGCTAAGCCACCAGAGGAAACTACATTGGCAAATTTTAAAGATTGTTCTAATTTTATAAATTCAGTTTCTATTTTTATTTTTTCCATTAATCTCTTCCTAATCTAACTGGTAGTACTAAGTAGGTATAATCTATCTCTTCGTCAATAGGATGTATTATACATGGGTTTAATGAACCAGTTAACAGTATTTCACATTTTTCACTTTCCAAAACCTTAAGGCCATCTAGTAAATACTTAGCATTAAATGCTATTTCTATATTTTCTCCCTCTTTATCACATGTAATATTTTCATTTACATTACCATACTCAGAGTTTGAAGTTATATTTAAATTACCTTCAGAAATTACTATTTTTACTAAATTGGCTTTCTCCTCTCTTGCAAGTAGAGAAGCTCTTTCTAGAGAATCTTGAAAATCCTTTTTGTTTATTTCAACTTTACAGTTAAAATCATCTGTGATTATATCGTTATAATTAATAAATTTTCCATCTAGTAATCTTGAATAGACTAAAGTATTTCCTAAATCGAAAATAATATTGTTTTGAACAAAATTTAAAATTATTTTATCATCTTCTTCCAATATTTTTTGTAATTCAACTAAAGCCCTAGAAGGAATTATTTCCTTTACATCTATATCACTTTTCATCTTATGTTTACTTAAAGCGATTCTAAATCCATCAAGTGCTACAAAATTCATTTCATTTCCAGAAAGTTCTATTAAAACTCCTGTTAATGCTGGTCTAGTTTCATCTAAAGATGCTGCAAATACAGTTTCTCTTATAGCATTTTTAAGTAGATTGGTTTCAAGTTCCAAATTCTTTTCATCATTTTTTTGTGGTAATGGTGGATAATCTGAAGAATCTTGACCAATTAAATTAAATTCTGAGTTCATACATTTTATTTGTATATTATCTCCAACTATATTGAATTTTATAGGTGCATCTGGTAATTTTCTTACAATATTACCAATCATAGAAGAGTTAATAACTATTTTTCCTTCTTTTTCCACAAGACATTCCGTTTTTGTTTCAATACTAAGTTCTAAATCTGTAGAAGTTAATATTAAATAATTATCTTTAGCCTCAAATAAAATACCTTCTAATATTTGTATAGTAGTTCTAGAAGATATAGCTTTTTGTGCAATATTAATATGTTTTAGTAAATCTTTTTGATTTATTTCAAATTTCATAATTCCTCCGTATATAAAAAATTATAATAATAAATAGTAGTAGTAATAGTAGTGTATGCGCATACTGTGGATAAGTGACATAAAATTGTAAATATAGATATAATTTGTATTTATATCATTGTTGATAAGATTGGTTTAAATATTGGTTTATCAACATTATCCACAAAAAACATAAAAATAAAAACAAAATAGAGTTATCCACATTTTATCCACATGGTTATCAACTGTATATTGTGGACTAATTATTTTTTATCATACTTACAAGTTCACTAATTTCTTCTTTAAATGCAACGTCGTTTGAAATATCATTAGATATCTTATCTACACCATGCATAATCGTACTATGATCTCTTTCAAATGAGTTTGCAATTTTAATTAAGGACAAGTCTGTTAATTGTCTACATAAGTACATTGCAATCTGTCTAGGATATGCAATTTGCCTGGATCTATTCTTAGAAGATAAATCTGAAATGCTAATATTGTACTGTTCTGCGACTATTTCCTTAATTAAATCCAATGTAATAGGTCTTTTTTCATTTTCAGAAATAACCTTCTTCAATGCTATTTTAGCTCTTTCCAAATCTATATTGGGTTCATTTAATAATTTTGAATGGGCAATAACTGTCATTAATGCTCCTTCTAGTTCCCTAATATTGGATTTTATATTCATGGCTATGTATTCTAGTATATCCATGGATATATGAGTATTTTCCATATTTAATTTAGCCTGTAAAATAGCCACCCTAGTTTCATAATCTGGCATTTGTATATCAGCCATTAGTCCCCATTCAAATCTTGAAACAAGTCTTTCCTCCAATGTTTCAATCTCCTTAGGTGGTTTATCAGAAGATAGGATAATCTGTTTGTTTTGAGCATATAAATCGTTAAAAGTATGGAAAAACTCAACCTGTGTTCCAGTTTTTCCCGCTATGAATTGAATATCATCAATTAAAAGCACATCAATATTTCTATACTTATTTCTAAAGGCACTATTTTTTTTAGTACTTTTATCCCCAATAGATGAAATAAGTTCATTTGTAAATTTTTCACTACTTAAGTATACGACTTTAGCATCGGGATCATTGTCTAAAATCTCATGGGCACAAGCTTGCATTAAATGTGTCTTTCCAAGTCCTGGACCTCCGTATATAAATAGTGGATTATATGCAGTAGCAGGATTTTTAGAGACTGCCAAAGCTGCCGATAATGCAAATTCATTTGATTTTCCTTTTACAAAGGAATCAAATGTGTATTTTGGGTTTAACATCTGGTCTGCTTTTATTTTTTCAATATCTTTTTTAGGAACATTATTATTTTCGCCTAAATCTGCAAAATACTGTTGTCCACCAGGCTTAGTCTTTACTTGGTACTGTTTGTAATTTTTGTCCGTTGGTAAAATTATTTTTAGAGTAGCGTCTTTTTTTAATATGAAAGATAGTATTTCGACGACTTCCGTTTCATATTTAGACTCTATCATCTTCTTAGTAAAGCCATTAGGTGCGGAAATAATAAGCTCTGAGCCCGTTAATTTAATAGGTTCCAGTGGCTCTATCCATGTATTAAAAGCTACGTCGGACATACTGACTTCAAGAACTGATAAAAGTTCAGACCAAATTATATTTATGTCCATATATAACCTCCAAGTTATAAACATAGTAATCAACAATTAAATATGTATACAAGTCTGTAATTTACAATAAAGTAAAAACTTATCCACAAATGGGTCAACTTATCCACAAATAATGGGTTTTGGATAATTTAAGCCTAAAAAAATAGAGAATCAAACCATTTTCAAATGAATATTCTCTATAATAAAGTAGTTATCCACAAGTTATCCACAAATTGTGAATAATAAAATACATATATAAATTGTTTCAATGTAAATATTATAACAAATAAAAGGGTATTATTCAACTTATCCACAACGAAGAATATTGATTTTATAAGGTTTTAAAGAAATTTGTACAAATTATTTAGAATGGTAAATTGTTAAGTAAATTTAATGGTTATAATAGTAAATTGCAATATTTCTTGACAGTTTTTCATTAGGTTTATATAATTTAGTGTAGTGTTTTGTAATTTTTTTAAATTGCAATGTCTCAAGGAGGTGCAACTAATGAAAAGAACTTATCAACCAAATAATAGAAGAAGAAAGAAAGATCATGGTTTTAGAAACAGAATGTCTACTAAAGCAGGTAGAGCTGTACTAAAGAGAAGAAGAAAAAGAGGTAGAAAAGTAATTTCAGCATAGGCCGTTGTATAATGGCCTATTATATTTTTATTTATAGGAAAACTATGGAAAAACAAAAACGATTAAAAAGTAATAGAGATTTTAGAAAAATTTATAAGAGGGGTAAACCCTACTTTAATAGAAACTTCACATATATAGTGAAGAAAAATACATTAAAAGGATCTCGTGTTGGTTTCTCTATTACAAAGAAACATGGAAATGCCGTAAAAAGAAACAGACTTAAAAGAAGATTAAAAGAAATATTTAGACATAATTTTAGCTTAATAAAAGATGGTTATGACATTGTAGTCATACCAAAACAAAACACTAATGAATTAAACTATTTGGATTTAGAAAAATCAGCTATACATTTGTTAAAGATTGTTTTCAAAGGTGATTAAATGAAAAGATTGGCAATTTTTCTAATTAGATTTTACCAGGTGAATATATCTCCACGTTGGGGTTCAGGTTGTTGTAAATATTACCCTACTTGTTCCCAGTATGCACTACTAGCCTATAAAAAATATAATTTTTTTAAAGCTACAGCATTGACGATTTGGAGAATTTTAAGATGTAATCCATTTAGTAAAGGCGGCTACGATCCATTAAAATAATACTAGGAGAATAGAAAAGAATGAGTTTTTTAAGTAAAATTCTTGGGTTAATCATAAAGTTTATTTATGAAACAGTATCCCAAATTGGCTCAGAGCCAAAACAGATATCCTATTTTGCAATAACTATTATAATAATGACATTGATTTACAAATTGGCATTATTACCAGTTACATTATCAAATATTAAAATGCAGAAGGTTAATGCAAAATTACAACCAGAGATGAAAAAACTGGAGAAAAGATATAAACATGATCCACAGCTCTATCAACAAAAGGTTATGGAATTACAAAAGGAAATGGGATTTAGTCCATTTGCATCATGTTTACCAATGATTGTTCAGTTGATAATCGTCTATGCATTGCTTACAGTTATGAGAAAGCCTATGGAATACATGGGTGTAGAGGGAATTAAAACCAATTTCTTTTGGATAAAGGACTTAATGGGTCCAGACCCAACTAAATTAGTTTTACCTTTAATATTATCAGGTTCTCAAATATTAATGTCGCTTTTAATGCAACCTAAGAAGAAAAAGAATAGTGATGGCTCAAAAGACCCTACACAGTCAATGAGTTTTGCAATGACATGGGTTATGCCAGTAATGTTTTTCTTCATGTTTAGAAATTACCAAGCAGCACTTGCTTTATACTGGACAGTAGGTAATATTATAGAACTTGTTATTAGATTAATTTTAAACAATTCCAAAAAAGAAGACGAATTAGCTGAAAAGCAAATTGAAAAGAAAAAGGAAGAGTTGGATAAAAAGAATGCTGAAAAGAAAAAATCCAGCAATAAAAAGAAAGGAGCCTAAATGAAATCAACAGTTAAAGTTGCAAAAACAGTTGATCAGGCAGTTAGCCTTGCTTTGAAAGAACTAGATTGTACTAAGGATGAAGCTATTATCGATATTTTAGAAGAACCAAAGTCTGGTTTTTTCGGTTTAATAGGTTCAAAAGATGCAGTTGTTAAAGTATCTTGTGAAGAGAATATAGAAGAACTACTAAATGAAGTCGTTTCTGGAAATTTTGAAAAAAAAGAAGAAAAAATAGTTGAGGAGATAGTTAAAGATACTCCTAAAAAAGTGGAAAAGCCTAAGAGAGAAAAAATAGAAAAGGATGTTCCTAAAAAAGAGACTATTAAGAAGGAAAAAGTTGAAAAGAAAAAAACTGACTTAGTAGAAGAGATTATTGAAGATGAAATTGTCGAAGACAATTCTAAAATAGAATTTATAGTTGATGAAGAGTTAAAGACCAAGACAAAGGAATTTTTAAATGAAGTAGTTTCCAAAATGGGAATTAATGCGTTTATTGAAACATTTTCTGACAATGAAACCATAAAATTCAATATTGTTCCTGAAAATGAAAATGATATTGGAATAATTATTGGTAAACGTGGTGAAACATTAGATGCTATTCAGTACTTGGTAAATTTAGTAGCTAATAGAAATTCTAAGGAATATATTAGAATTACTGTTGACTCAAACAACTATAGGGAAAAGAGAATTAAATCCCTTGAATCATTAGCTAATAAAATGGCTAGTAAGGCTAAAAAGTATAATAGAAATATGAGACTTGAGCCAATGAATCCGTATGAAAGAAGAATAGTACATTCTGCTTTACAAGGAGTTCAAGGAATTTATACTTCTAGTGAAGGTGAAGAACCTTATAGAAAAGTGGTTATTAAAGTTAAAAGAAAAAATAAAAAAGATAATAATCAAAAGTAATTTAATAAAAAACACCTTTATTGATTTTTAATCAGTAAGGTGTTTTTTATATGATATTGGTTAAAATAAATTATAAGAGATACTATTAAGTAGGTATGTTATAATTATTAGGAAATAATAGGAGGAGTAAAATGGAACATACCATAGCTGCAATTTCAACTGCCACAGGTGAAGCAGGAATAGGAATAGTAAGATTAAGTGGAAAGACTAGTTTTGAAATTGGAAAAGAAATTTTCAAACCTATTAATAATAGAGAAGAATTTGATTTAGAGAATAGAAAATTGATTTATGGTCATATATACGATGATGATAAATTAATAGATGAGGTTTTAATTGCCTTTATGAAAGGACCTCATACTTACACTAGAGAGGATATTGTTGAAATATATACCCATGGTGGAGTAATATCGGTAAGAAAGGTTTTGGACTTGACTCTTAAAAAAGGGGCAAAACTTGCTGATAAAGGTGAGTTTACAAAAAGGGCATTCCTTAATGGCAGACTTGATTTAAGCCAGGCTGAAGCCGTAATAGATATGATAAAAGCGAAAACGGACAGAGCTTACGAGGCTTCTATTAATCAATTGGAAGGTTCTTTGAAACAGGAGATAAAAAAATATAGAGATGGACTTTTAAATTTACTTGCCCATGTGGAGTATTCAATTAATTTTACAGAAGATGGACAGGAAGAACTGGATAATTCCATATTGATAGAAGATGGTAAAAAAATAATAGAAGGACTTAGTAGATTGTATAACTCTTCCAATAGAGGAAAGATTATAAGAGATGGAATAAACACTACGATTATTGGTAAACCAAATGTTGGTAAATCCTCTTTGCTAAACACATTGGCCAAGGTGAACAGAGCTATTGTAACCGATATTCCAGGAACTACAAGAGATGTTATTGAAGAATATATTGATATTGATGGAGTGGCATTAAAAATAAACGATACTGCAGGAATTAGGGACACAGATGATGTAGTTGAGAGAATAGGTGTTGATAAATCTCTCGATTTTGCAGAAAATGCAGATCTTATTATAGCAATCTTCGATCTTTCAAAAGAATTAGATGAAGAGGATAAAACTGTTTTAAATATTTTAAAGGATAAAAAAGCAATAGTCCTTTTAAATAAAGATGATTTAGAAAATAAACTTGAAATAGATAGTTTAAATATAGATGAAAATATACCTGTAATCAGAATTTCCATTAAGAATAATGAAGGTATTGAAGAGTTGGAAAAGACAATATCAGAAATGTTTTTACAAGGTGAAATAATTTCTTCAAATGAAACTTTGGTTACAAATATTAGACATAGGGATATTCTAGGAAGATCCATTGAACATTTACAATCATCTTTAAATGATATGGAGATGAATATTCCAATAGACTGTTTAGAAATAGACCTTAGAACTTCTTGGGAAATACTTGGAGAGATAACAGGTGAAACCATAGAGGATGATGTGTTAGATAAAATATTTAAAGATTTTTGTATAGGAAAATAAGGAGTAAAATGGAAGTTAGAAAATATAGAGAAGAACCTGTAGATGTAGTCGTTGTTGGAGCAGGTCATGCTGGTTGTGAAGCGGCTCTAGCAGCAAGTAGAATGGGGCTTAAAACTGTAATACTTACAATGAGTCTTGACTCAATTGCCGATTTACCATGTAATCCCAATATTGGAGGAACGGGAAAAGGTCATCTAGTAAGAGAAGTAGATGCCTTAGGTGGAGAGATGGCTTTAGTAATAGATAAATCTTTTATACAGTCTAGAATGTTAAACACTTCAAAGGGCCCAGCCGTTCATTCATTAAGAGTACAGGCAGATAAACCAAAATACCATATGGAAATGAAAAAGGTATTAGAAAATCAAGAAAATTTAGAACTTGTTGAAGGCGAAGTTACAAAGATAAATTTAGAAGATAATAAAATTAAGAGTATAGAGACTATGACTGGTGCAGTTTATGAATCAAAAGCTGTCATAATTGCAACGGGAACGTATTTAAAGGGACTGATCCTTATGGGAGAATTACAGTATGAGTCTGGCCCTCATGGTTTAAAAGCCTCAGTATCCCTTTCAGACTCTCTAAAGGATATAGGAATAGAATTAAGGCGTTTTAAAACTGGAACGCCGGCAAGAGTTCATAAGGACAGCTTAAATTTAAATGTTATGGAAGAACAAAGAGGCGACGATGAAGTAGTTCCCTTTTCCTTTATGAATTTTGGTAAAAAATTTGATAAACCACAGGAACTTTGTTACCTAACATATACTACATTGGAGACTAAGAGAATAATTGAAGAAAATTTAGAACGTTCACCAATGTATGCAGGAATAGTCAAAGGCGTAGGTCCAAGATATTGTCCATCAATTGAGGATAAAGTTGTTCGTTTTAGTGAGAGAGATGAACATCAAGTATTTGTTGAACCAGAGGGTTTAGATACAAAGGAAATGTATGTACAAGGTGTAAGTTCAACTTTGCCAGAAGAAGTACAAAAGGAAATGTACAAAACCATTATAGGATTTGAAAATGTTAAATTTATGCGTTCAGCTTATGGAATAGAATATGATTGTATAGATCCAACCATACTTAAGAGGACATTAGAACATAACGATATAGAAGGACTTTATTTTGCAGGTCAAATTAATGGGTCTTCAGGTTATGAAGAAGCAGCAGGACAAGGGTTGATTGCAGGAATAAATGCAACTCTTAAAATAAAAGGTGAGGAGCCTTTAATACTTGACCGCTCAGACGCTTATATTGGTGTTTTAATAGACGATCTTGTTACAAAGGGTACAGATGAGCCTTATAGAATGATGACCTCACGTGCAGAGTATAGACTTACTTTAAGACAGGATAATGCAGATTTAAGACTTACGGAAAAAGGATATAAAATAGGCCTTGTAACAGAGGAAAGAATGGAAAAGACAAAGGCTAAAAAAGAGAGCATATATAATGAACTTGAAAGGTTAAAAAAGGTTCCAGTAAATCCTACAGAGGAAAATAATAATAGATTAATAGAACTTGGTTCAGGTCCTATGAAGACTGCTCATAAATTATACGATTTAATAAAAAGGCCAGAGCTTGGTTATGATATGCTAAAAGTTTTTGATCCTGAAAGACCAGAGCTTTTAAGAGAGGTTAGAATGCAAGTAGAAACCCATATTAAATATGAAGGTTATATTGCAAAACAAGGTCACCAAATAGAGCAATTTAAAAAACTTGAGAGAAAGAAAATAGACTTTATTGAGGATTATAATGAAGTAAAGGGACTTTCCAATGAAGCTGTACAGAAATTAAATCAAATAAAGCCAGATTCATTAGGACAGGCAAGTAGAATAAGCGGAGTTAGTCCAGCTGATATAAATGTAATATTGATTTATTTAGAGACTAGAAAAAGGAAGAATAATGAGTAAATTAGAAGATTTATTAAAGTCGCAGGGCTTTGAATTAAACCAAGAACAATTAAATAATTTTGAAGATTATAGAGAAAATTTAGTGGAGACAAATAAATTTTTGAATTTAACATCAATTACAGAGGAAGTTGAAGTAAATTACAAACATTTTTTGGACTCAATACTGCCATTAAAATATATTGATATGATAAAAAATTCTACAATAATAGATATAGGAACAGGTGCAGGACTTCCAGGACTTCCTTTAAAATTTACAAGACCAGATTTTAAAATTACATTGATGGATTCTTTAAACAAGAGAATAAAATTTTTAGATGATGTAATAGAAAAACAAGGGTTGAAAAATATAGAAGCAGTCCATGGCAGAGCTGAAGAAATGGGAAGAGATCCAAAATATAGAGAAAAATATGATTACTCCATATCAAGAGCCGTTTCAAGACTAAATACATTGGTTGAATACTGTCTTCCTTTTGTAAAAGTTGGTGGTTACTTTATTTCTATGAAAGGACCATCAGGTCGTGAAGAGTATGAAGAAGCTAAAAAAGCTATAGAATTATTAGGTGGAAAGCTTGAAAAAATAGTTGAATACAAATTAGACTATGAGGATTCAGAAAGAACGTTAATAGTAATAAAAAAGGTTAAGAATATGGATAAAAAATATCCAAGAGGTGGCGGAAAACCTAAATCTAAACCATTATAAAACAATTTATATGAAATTAAAATTTTTTCGGAGTAGAGATATTTAATCTCTACTCCGAATTGTATTATAAATTATTTTTTATTTTAATATCTGTAAATTGCTGAAATGCCAGTATCTGTTGGCATTCTTTCCTTAGGTAGAACTACAACATTTCCCTTGTTTTCAAGAACGAGTTCTCCAATATCGTTTAATACATCATTTATTTCCACTTTGTCCAAATCATCTTCTATTATTTTTCCATCTTCTAAACTTATTTTGCCAGGAATCAGTTTATCTGACTCTAGAAGTAGAGTTTCTATCCTACCAGATATAACTTTTTTACCAATATCTTTTATATTATCACTAGCAAGTCCATTTCCTTTATTATCTAAAAATCTATTTACCAGTTTTTTTGTTTCATTCAAGTAAATTTTTTCGACTATTTTCCATGATTCATGTTTAATATCATCAATATTCATAGATTCAAAATCCTTATTTATGCCTTCTATAAGTAAAAATCTATTATTTGTAATATTTCTAAACTCACCTTGATATTGAGGTAATGCTACAAGAACTAATGGAGCTTCTGTTGGTTTAGAATAAAAATCTAAAATATATTTATCTACATTTCTTAAAAATTTAATTGTTTCTTTACTTATTTCGTCTCTATTACTACCTGTTTTATACATATATTCAACATCTTTTGATAGATCCAAAACCTCTAAATCATATTCTTTCCTTATATCCTTTGGTATTTCTTCAGAATTTTCTATTTCATTTAATCCGTATCTATCTCCATAATAAAGCTTAAAATACTCCCTATTAACACCTAGAACATAATATTTATCCATAGATTGATAAACTCTAATAAGGGGTTTAATATGGAAATTATCAGATACAATTGTAAGTTCCCTTATGTCCCTAGACAGAATATATATAATGAAATCATTTCTACTTAAGAATATTGCTAATCCATCCTTTGTCCTATTCCAAAAAACAAAATCATCAAGTAATTCATTTAATGGAGTTAAAATTTCTAAAACATCTTTTTTAGAATATTTCTGTAATAATGATCTTTCGGCTTTCTGAATTTGATTTTTAAATAGAATTTTATCTTTTTTACTTCCGACAGCATACCTATGAGTTGGCATATAAATGGAAATACAAATATCTCCTCTATTATAGAAAATATCGTTTGGAAATTCATTTACTATTTTATAATTCATGTAATCACCCCTCTAATAAATGAAAGCCTTACAATCTATTTACCTCAATAATAAAGCAATAAAACATTTATATGAAATATAATTTAAAATTATCTATTTTTTTGAGTATATTTATGCTCGAAATTGTAGTTAAAATTGGTTCTACAATATTTTTTATTAACAATAATATAAAATTCGTATATTTCTCCTTACCATTTAGTGATTTCATTATATAGTATTTATGCGTAGTATAATATTACACAATTATTAATCAATTAAAAAATCTCCTTATTAAGGAGATTTTTTTAATATTCTAAAAATAATTTTGGATTTTGAAAGCTTGATTTTATTCCTGTACTCATGGAAAATCTAAATTTTGATTTATTTGTATTCTTATTTATTTCTACTGAACCTATGGCTTTGTATACATTTACGTTTTCGTCTTTTTCCACATTTACTTCATCTAAATTAGAATAATTGGAGTATATACCATTTTCATGTTGTATTACAATATACTTTCCATTGACCTCGTCTTCACCAATCTCAACGATTGTTCCATTATTTGTTGGATAGATGTAGGCTTTTTCCATTACTTCAAAATCTATTCCAGAAAAACCTTCTTTTGTATTACCATAATCATTTAATATATTGTATTCTATTTTTATAGGTATATTGAAATCCTCTGTATAATATTCCTTTTGTAATATTATATTTTGACCTAAATTTAAAAATGAATTTATATCTTCAATATTAGGGTTTAATTCTTTTAACGATTCTATACTAATATTGAAACTTTGTGAAACAGTTGATATTGTTTCTTCATTTTCCCTTTCTACCCTATAATTTACAGGAGTATCATATTTCGTTAAATTATATTTTTCGATTATTTTATTTAACTTTTCATTGTAACTTCTATCTGTTGCATATTTTCCTGTTAATGATGCTGTTGCCTCTTCATATGTTTTTGCATTTGATTTCCAACAGCTTGAATAGTAATTTGAATCGTACTTAGTTCCCTTAACTAATGTTTGTGCATAATCTTCCATAGATTCTTTAAAGGAAGGATATGATCTAAAGGTGTCCGTTATATCGACTATATTACCACCATAGTCCTCCCATGTTTCGTAATCAGCCGACTTGCCTTTATAATCACCCTTTATTCCAAATATATTGTAATCTGGTGCATTGGATAAACCGGATTTTCCATAACCAGTTTCCAAACACCCCTGTGCTATCATTACTGATGCGTATATATTATTTTCCTGCCCTATTCTTCTTGCTTCTTTTCCGAGTAATGCAATGAACTGATAATCGGAATACTGAGGTTCATTTTCTTGAACCAAAGTATTGTTTTCTACTTTGTTATCCGACGATGAAGCCATTGAAATCACTGGAGTAATTATTGTAACTATAGCTAACAATATAGCTATTTTTCTTTTATTCATTAATTTTCCTCTCATTTCTAAATTTCACAAGTTTTAATTATAGCACATTTGTTCTTATATACAAAGAAAAAACCAAGGTTCTATTTAAAAACCTTGGTTTCTTTACAGAAATTTAATATTTAAAATTCTATATCTAATTGTACTGGACAGTGATCACTTCCAAGTACTTCTTGTAGTATTTTAGCATCTTTTAAATTCTTTTCAAGTTTTTGTGATGCTAGGAAATAATCTATTCTCCAGCCAATATTCCTATCTCTTGATTGTCTAAAGTAGCTCCACCAAGAGTATTCATCTATAAGGTCAGGATAGAAGTATCTAAATGTATCGATAAAACCACTGTCGAGCAATTCAGTCATCTTTCCTCTTTCCTCATCTGTAAATCCAGCATTTCTTTTATTTGTTTTAGGATTTTTTAAGTCTATTTCTTTATGTGCTACGTTTAAGTCACCACATAGTATTACAGGCTTTATTTTGTCTAATTCAAGTAAATACTCTCTAAATACATTCTCCCAAACTTCTGTTCTATATTCTAAACGCTCTAATTTCTGTTTTGAATTTGGAGTGTAGCAGTTAACAAGATAAAAATCATCGTATTCAGCTGTTATAACTCTACCTTCTTGATCATGTTCCTCTATTCCAAGTCCGTATGTTATAGACAATGGTTCCGTTTTAGATATTGTAGCCGTTCCAGAGTAACCTGGTTTTACTGCTGAATTTATATACACATGATAATTTGGGAATTCAAATTCCCATTGTTCTGGTTTCATTTTTATTTCCTGTAAACATACTACATCAGCGTCTACTTCATTAAAAAAGTCCATAAAGCCTTTTTTCATAGCAGCTCTTAGACCGTTAACATTCCATGATATTAATTTCATTTATCCACCTCAAATTTATTCTTACTTACTATCATACCCTATTTATTATATCTTATTTAAGATTAATTATCATTATTCAATATAATTTAAGGTAAAAGTGATATAATTCTAGTATTGAGGATAAAATTATGAAGAATTTTAATGAGGAAAAACTTAAAAGTTTTATAAAAAACAAGGATTTTGTTATGGCAAATAATTATATTAAAAATTCATTGCTTTTATCAGAGGAAGAATCCATAAAATATTTATATGAATTCATTAATAAAAACGATATTAATATTAAAAATGATAATATTAGGGTAAAGGATAATGATATAGGAATTAAAAAACTGATTTCACAAACAATATTAAATAGTATTTTATTTTTTGTTTTATTGATTGTTTTTTTATTTTTTCTATTAAATTATAATAAGTATAAAAATATTGCCGTTTTAATTATTATATTTACATTGGTTTTAATTGTCGGATTTTATTTAATTTTATTAATTTTTGATATGACAATGAAAAAAATTGATATTATTTGTGGGTATTATAAACTTTACAAAACAAATGGAGTTTTTTTCAGCAATTATATAATTAAATTTGAAAATGGAAAAAATATTATGATTCCAAGACATATTTACTTTAAACTTGAAAAATATAGTTATTGTATAATTGAAAGATATAAATATAGTAAGATTTTAAAAAATATTAAATATAAGGAGATTTAAATGACACACGGTTTTAAATTAATCAAAGAAGAATTTATTAAGGATATAGAGTCAAATGTAAAATTATACCAACATGAAAAATCTGGTGCTAGACTTATGGCAGTGGAGAATGATGACAACAATAAGGTTTTTGGAATAGGTTTTAGAACCCCTCCAAAAGACTCTACAGGCGTTGCACATATTTTAGAACATTCAGTTTTAAACGGTTCAAGAAAGTTTAAGACGAGAGAACCATTTATGGACTTAATAAAAAGTTCATTACAGACATTTTTAAATGCAATGACTTATTCCGATAAGACGATTTATCCTGTTGCTAGTAGAAATGACAAAGATTTTCATAATTTAATGGATGTTTACTTAGATGCAGTATTCTTTCCTGCTGTTAAGACAAAAAAGGAAATATTCTTACAAGAGGGTTGGCATTATGAAATAAACGATATAAATGATGATATTACCTACAAGGGTGTAGTATATAACGAAATGAAAGGTGCATATTCATCACCTGATACGGTTATGTACTATGAATTTGCCAAAGGACTTTTTCCAGACTCAATTTACGGAAATGAATCTGGAGGAGAACCTTATAATATTCCAAATTTAAAATATGAAGACTTTTTAGAGTTTTATAATAGTTACTATCATCCTGTTAATTCATATATTTATCTATATGGAGATATGGATGTAGATGAACAATTAAAATTTATAAACGATGAGTATTTAAACAATTTTGAAAAAATAGAACTAGATTCTTCAATAAAGGAACAAGCTCCTTTTAAGGAGGTAAGAAAACTTAAGAGAGAGTACTCAATAGCTTCAAATGAAAATCCAGAGAATAAGGATATTTTAATTTATGGAGTACAATCAGGTAAAAAATATAATTTACTAGAAGCATATACTAATAATATACTTCGTTCAGTTCTATTTTCTGGCGATGGTTCCCCATTGAAATTATCATTACTTGAAAAGGGTATTGGTGAAGATATTGATGACCTTTCAACTGATGGAATGGAACTTGGGCTTGGAATTACGGCAATTAACACTTCAGTAGACAAAGTGGATGAATTTACTTCTATAATAGATGAAGAATTGAGAAAATTAGTAAAAAATGGCATTGATAAAGAACAATTAGAGGCCAATTTGAATAAATTGGAATACTATTTAAGAGAGACTGGAAACTATCCAACAAAGGGAATTATTTATTATACATCTGCACTGGATAGCTGGTTATATGATGGAGATCCAACAGCGGAGTTTAAATATGAAGGAGTTTTAAAGGATTTAAGGGATAAGATAAATACTGATTATTATGAAAGATTTGTAGAGGAAAAAATACTTAATAATAATCATAAGGTGATTATTTCTTTAAAGGCAACTCCAGGACTTAATGCTAAAAAGGATAAGGAAGTTGTTGAAAAATTAAAAGAATTCAAAAATTCTTTATCAGAGAAAGAATTGAAAGCGTTAATAGAAGAGAATAAGATATTAAATGAATTCCAAAATAGAGAGGATACTCAGGAGGAAAAAGATACTATTCCTTCATTAGAGCTTTCAGATATTAAAGCCGACGTATTAGAAATACCTTCCATTGAAGAAAAAGTTGATGAATATACAATACTATACCATCCATTATTCACAGGGAAAATAAATTATATAGACTTTGTATTCGATTTAGAGTTTGCAAAAGAAGAGGACTTACCATATATTTCTCTTTTAAGTGATCTACTAGGTATGGTAGATACAAATAAATATTCATACACTGATTTAGATACGAAGATATATCTTGATACTGGTGGATTGGATACTGTTCACTCTACAATATACAATCAAAGAGAAGGTGGAGGATATTTCAAGAAATTCACCATAACGTCAAAAGCTGTTGTAGCAAAAACTGAAAAAATGTTTGAACTAATAGAGGAAATAGCATTAAATAGTAAATTCAACAGTATAAAGAGAATTAGAGAAATTCTACAGATTATAAAGTTAAAATTTGAAAGTGAAGTTGTAGAAAGTGGTCATCAATTTGGACTTTTAAAAACCAATAGCTACTATTCACAACAGGGAATGTACAATGAAAAAATAGCTGGAATATCATATTATGATTTTATTGTGGATTTAGATAAGAATTTAGAGAGTAGAATATCTGAATTAGAAAGTAAATTAAAAAATATTTCCAAAAAAATATTCAATAGAAATAATATGATTTTTAATATAACAACAGATGAAGAAGAAAAAGAAAATGTATTGAAACTAAGTAAAGGATTTATTTCAAAACTTAGTAACGATAAAAATGAAAATGGTAATTTAGAGTTTAAATTAAATAAGAAAAATGAAGGCATAATGACTTCTTCCAATGTTAACTATGTAATAAAATCATGTAATTTAAATAAATTAGGATATGAGTACAATGGAAGTCATGTAGTACTTTCCAATATACTATCCAGTACTTATCTTTACAATAGTATAAGAGCCCAAGGTGGAGCTTATGGTACTGGAATGTCCATAACAAATGCTGGAAATATATTCTTCTATTCCTATAGGGATCCTAATATAAAGAATACAATAGACGTTTATAACAACACTGGAGAATTTTTAAGGAAACTTGAAATAAGTGAAGATGAATTATCACAATTTATAATTGGTTCAATTTCAAAATTTGATCCACCTGTTACAAACCCAACAAAGGGTAAAGTTGCACTTTCCATGTATATGTCAGGACAGACCTCTGATGATTTAAGAAAGAATTTAGATGAAGCATTAAATACTAAATTAGACGAATTAAAAGAGTTTGCTTCAAGTATTGACTATGCTATGAAAGAAAATTATATGGCAACAATTGGAAATAGCGAACAAATAGAGGAAAATAAGGAACTATTTGGTGAGATGAGATTACTGAAGTCCTAGTAAGACGTAACACCACGAGCGAAGGAGTGGCATATACCTCTAGTGCAAAATTTTCCAAAGAATGGTATTTTATGATTTGAAGCAATCGACTGCTGTCCAAATCTTTACCCTCCAATAAAATATAACAAAATCATAGATTTTTGTATTTTTATTATTAGGCTGAGAAATTAAATATTAAGGGACTCTTTAGAGTCCCTTTTGTATTTTAAGGAGTTATTATGAATTATAGAAAATTTATTAAATTAAAGACTACAGGCTATCCTAATATTAAATTGGGAGTATTAGAAAAAAACATAAAGGGAATGAAATTTTGGAGTTCCTTGGATTTTAAAAAAATAAAATAAAGTAATATAGAGGTTAATAAAACTAAGTTTAATGTATTTGAAATGGAAAAAATTCTAATCTTTAATAAATAAAGTTTGGAAGTATTACAAAGAAGTAATATACTAAATACAACAGAAAATGTAAAATAATAACCAATGTATCAATATAAAAAATAATTAGGATAGATTATGAAAAAATTAAATATTTATGAACTTGTAAGTCAATTGGATATGATGTTTGAAGAGAATAGCTATTTCATAGATATTAGCACAGGAAAAATTATTGAAATAGAAAATAGATTCTTAGAAATGGCTGAAGAAGGAGAAGATGGGGATATTGCTTCTTTACTCGGTTGGGAGAAAAAAGAAATATCTCTGGCAGAGAATATTTTAACTAATAAGAAAGATATGGTTTCATTTCCTAATAAATATGAGATAGATGAATATCATATTATAGAAGATTTTAGTGAGTCGTATTCTAATGAATATATAAGAATATTTTTATTAGAAGTAATTAAAGGTAGAGGAGCTTTTAGAAGATTTAAAAATGCTGTACATAATTTTAATATAGAGAAAGAATGGTATAAATACAAAGATTCTTATATGTTAAAATTTGCAAAAGAATGGTGTGAAATTAATGAAATAGAATATATATATGGAGATGCTGATTATTACGAATAAAAAAGTAGATAATAAAAAACCGCTATTGAAACAATGGACTAGCTTATATAACTTGGCAGCAGAAATTAAAGAAATACAGCCTTGGGATAAATTATGGGATATTGATATTATAACTATAAAGTTGCCAAATTATGATGAACCTGCATTTGTATCTATAATGGGACAAGGTGGAAATACTTACGGAATTGGAGTATATTACGGCTATGAATCATTCTTAAAATTAAGTAGTCTTATTTCTCAAGATATTGATACACCTTCTAGTATGGAGCTTTTCACACAGGATTGTATTACATGTTATTTTGGAGACAGAGAAGAAATTGAACCAGAAGATAGAGAAATTATGAATAAGTTAGGTCTCAAATTTCGAGGAAGAAATGCATGGACATATTTTCGCTCTATGAAACCAGGGTTATACCCGTGGTTCATCAATAGGGAACAAGCTGAGTTGATGATAGAAGTTTTTCAAAACTTTTTAGAAGCGTATAAGTATATGATATCAAGTGATGAAAAAATTGATTTTGAAAAAGGTGAAACATTATTTAGATATTATTCTGAGGAAGATAAAGAGTGGAAAAATACATCTAAGCAAATATCAGAATTTATTAAATATGGATCTTTGACTGTATTAAAAGATGAATTACTTTTAAAACAATTAGAAAAACAGCCCAAAAATAACTCAGAGTTAGAATATGATATTTTCTATTTTCCAACTCCAATTCAAGAAAATAAAAAAGATGTGCCTTTTTTACCAGCTATGGCATTATTAGTCAGTGTATCAACTGGAGAGATATTGGACCAATTTATTATGGATAAAAAACATGGAAGAGAAAATATTACCTTTGGAATTATAATTAATCACATTATGGAAAATGGAAGACCATCTAAGATTTATGTTAGAGACCATAGAATTGCAAATATTCTTATATATTTATGTGAAAAAATTGATGTAAAGTTAGAAATTGGAAAGGGAATGCCTGTTATTAATACATTTTTTGAAAATTTCTTAGAATTTATGTAGTAATAATATTATCTAATAAATAAAATAGTTATAAAACATTTTGAAAATTAAAAAAAGAGAATAATTATGAAAAAACCGATTACAGTAACTATGAAAAGAAATTTGAATTTGAAGATATTTACATAGAAAATGAATATGCTTTAGGAAAATACAAATATACTATTACACTAAAAAATGACAATTCATCATATGCAAATGATTGTTCAGTACTTTAAAAAAAAGATTCAAACAGTAAATGGAAAGTGGTACAAAAATTTACAGATCATGAATGGGACGAATTATTCTTAAAAGAAGACGATTTTGAAAAACTTCATGCAGATCATCATATAAAACCTAAAAAACTTAGTTTAAAAGAGGAGTTAAAAGAACTAAAGGACTTTAAATACGATATAGGTAAGGAAAGAATGGAAGAGTTAAATAAGAAATACGAGTAAGCAAAAAAAGAGCCAATTGGCTCTTTTTTTATATTAAAATTGTAGAGTCATTAAAATAGCATCACCATATCCATCTTCATATTTAAAATAATTTTCATAGTAACCTATTTCATCAAATCCAAATCTTTCATAAAGACTTATAGCTGCATAATTATCCGACTTTACCTCTAATTCAACAATTTCTATATTTTTATTATTTGAGGCATAAGATAGTAGACTATCAATTAATTCAGTACCAATACCTTTATTCCAATATTCTTTTTTTACAGTAACGCCTAAATTTACCCTATGAGATATTTTACTTCCAGGGCTATTTCCCTTTAAATTTCCCATTCCAATAATATCATCATTATATTTTGCAACCATCATTAAACTAGTGTCATTATGTAAATATGATTCAATGAGTAGACTTTCGTCTTGAATGGTCATTTCATCAATCTGCTCTTTAGAAATAACAAGATTATCACTTTCTTCAGATACGATTTTTAAATATCTTAAAAGACTTTCAGCATCATCTGGTTTTGCCTTGTCAATTATATAGTTCATCTTTCACCTCTTAATATATTGTTTTTTTAAGTATATAAGAAATTTTATAAAAATACAAAAAAATATTGATTTTGATAATGCGAATGGTAATTTTTGTTGAAAAAAATAAAAAATCTAGTGTTTCCACTAGTTTTAATTGCTAAATAGCATATCCTTCTGCTTGTAACCTTAGATTGTATAGAAATTTTAGATTTTCTGAATTGAAAAATTTATTATATGAAATATTTTTTATTAGACTTTTATTTAATTTTTTATCCGTTATACTAAGTAATTTAATTATTTGTTCTTCAGAATTTAAATTTGTTTCAATATTTTGCTTCTTATAATTTTCTAATATATTTGTAATATTATTTTCGTCTATGATATTTTCTTCAATAATTTTTTCGCCGTCGGCTAAAACTTTTAAATACAGAATATTATTTTTATAGAAGAATTCATATTCTATTCTTCCATTTAAGGAATTACAAATAAACTCCCGTTTTAAGAATTTCTTTAGCCATATTAAATTTTGACTCATTTCACCTATTTCTCCTTATTATTTGTTTTAAATTTGAAGTAGCACCAAGTACTACTTCAAATTTAATATAGTCAAGATCAACAGTAGCACAACAAAGGGAATCATTGTTTTTATTGTGAGTTTAAAAGCTTTCATGACTTACTCCTTTCTAGGCTGTTTACTCTTTGTCTTTACTATATTATCTCCAATAACCTTTAAAACCATATTAAGTAAATGTAAATTTTAAATTAATTAATTTAGGAAATAAAAAATCAGAGTAAAATATATTACTCTGATAAAATATAATTATTTATTTTTTTTAGTAAATTCTATAAAGCTTTCAAATCCCTTTACTAATGAACCTGCACTATCATCTTTTAATTTTCCATCTTCAATTCTCTTCATAACGGATGTCATATATACTTCAACGCCAGGAACGATTAAAGCCTCTAATCCCTTTGAGACCATTATTTGTCTAAGGTTTGTTTGTGCTCTTAAAGTACCGAAATATCCAGGTGATGCACCGGTTATCATAATTGGTTTACCTATAAATGGATGACCAATTCTAGACATCCAGTCTACATAATTTTTAAGTAATGCAGGAACTGCACTATTGTTTTCAGGTGTAATTAAAACAACACCATCTGCCCATTTTACGTCTTCAATATTTTTATTAACGGAGTCAAAATTTTCCTTTTCTATGTTTTGACTAAACATAGGTAGTTCAGAAATATTTGCTTGTTTAATATTATATTCATCCTTATATTTTTCTATTAAATAATTAGCAACTACTTGGTTAAAAGAACCATCCTATTACTTCCTACAACAAATAAAATATTCATAAATCCTCCTTGAGTTAAGTTTATATCTTAAAATATACCCTTAATAATTATGAGCAAACATTAATAATATATATTTTATATATAAAAAAAGAACTGGATATATCCAGTTCTAAACTATTTTATAAATCGTCCTCTATTACAGAACTCTTAGCATATGCAGTTACTTTTCCTTCAAAGAAATCCGTTTTTACTCCATTAGGATCTGAATATTCACTTACCCATTTCATTGACTCCGGTTCTGTTTCATATCCAGGATATATTATTCCAAATCCAAGTCCTGTTGAACGAAGATTTCCAAGATATCTTATATATGAATCTATCATTGTCATATTAAGCCCTTGAATATTATCGCCTAATACATACTTACCCCAGGCAATTTCCTGCTCTACTCCTTCTTTAATCATTCCCTTGAACATTTCTACATTTTCAGGTGAAAATATTTCAGGTTCTTCTTTTTTTAGTTCCAATATTATAGATCTAAATAGCCATAGATGAGTATTTTCATCTCTATTTATATATCTTATCTCCTGAACTGTTCCAGGCATTTTGCCAATTCTTCCAAGGCTATAGAAGAACATAAATCCTGAGTAGAAATATACACCTTCAAGTATATAATTTGCTACCATTGTTTTTACTAATGCAAGTTTTGATTTATCGTCTAAGAATTCATTATATAAATCTCCAATAAATTTATTTCTTGCAAGTAAATGTTCGTCATTTTTCCATTGGTATAGTATTTCTGATCTTTCCTCTGGTGAACATATGGTGTCTAGTATATAACCATATGATTGGCTGTGAATTGCCTCTTGGAAAGCTTGTATTGTCAAACAAAGGTTGACTTCATTTGCCGTTACATACTCTCCAACATTTGGTAGATTTGCAGTTTGTATACTATCTAAAAAAACTAAAAACGAAAGAATTTTATCATATGCCACTTTTTCATGTTCATCAAGTTTTCTATAATCTTTAATATCCTGTGTTAAATTTATTTCCTCTGGTATCCAGAAATTATTCATTGCCTGTCTGTACCAATCAGAAGTCCAAGTATATTTTATATTGTTAAAGTCGTTAAGATTAGTTGTGTTGCCATTAATCATTCTTCTTTTGCTAAGTTCAATATCGCCATTTTCGTTAAATAGACCTTTTCTTATTAATTCGCTCATTTCTTCCTCCTATGATGCACAAGAATCGCATTCTTCAACTTCTAAAGACTTACTTCTCACATAGTAAATCGTCTTTACCCCTTCTTCCCAAGCCTTTACATAAAGGTTTAGAATCATACGCATTGTAAATTCCGTTGTTATATAAAGATTTATAGATTGTCCTTGGTCAATATGCCTTTGTCTTACACCAGCAGCAGATATTATATGAGTCTGGTCTATTTCATGAGCATTTTCATAAGTCCAAAATGTTTGTGGGTTTAATCCAGGTGCAACTCTTGGAACTATAGAACCTTTTTTCTCCTCTAAGAAGTATCTATTCATTACAGGATCTACGGCTGCAGTAGTACCTGCTATTATGGAAGTCGATCCCGTTGGAGCAACTGCCATTATATATCCATTTCGAAGCCCATTTTTTTGAATGCTGTTTTCAAGCTTTTCCCATCTTTCATCAATATAACTTCTCTTTGTAAAGTAATTTCCATTTTGCCAGTCAGATCCTTCAAAATATTTATAAGATCCTTTGTCCTTAGCTATATTCATACTGGCTTCAATTGCATAGTAATTTATATTTTCATATAGTTCATCGGCAAATTTTCTATGCTTTTCAATATCGGACCACATTATTCCCTCTTTTACTAAGGCATGGTGGTAACCTGATGTTCCAAGTCCAATGGAGCGGTACTTCTTATTTGTTATTTCAGCATAAGGTATAGGATAGAAATTTAAATCAATAACATTATCAAGTCCCCTTATTGCCGTTTCCACTATATATTTTAATTCTGATTGATTATTTATATCTATATTTCCTAGAACAAGAGATGCTAGATTACAAACCACAAAATCTCCTGCCTTAGTTTTTGTAACTACTATACTATCTCCGTTTTCATCGAAGACCTCTTGTGAAACTGATTCTATTTCACTCATATTCTGTAAAATTTCAGTACAGAGATTTGATGAATATATTATTCCCTTATGTTTATTGGGATTCATTTCATTTACAGTATCCCTGTTAAATGCAAAAGGAGTTCCAGTTTCTGTCAATGATTTTATAATAAGTCTAATTAAATCCTTTACGGAGATTAACCTTTTATCTATTCTTGAATCATTAACACAGTCCCAATACTTCTCTTCCCATTCCTTGCCATAAGAGTCTTCTAAACACCAGCCTTTAACGGTCATAATTTCATGAGGATCCATTAAATACCAATTTGCATTTATATCATTTTTAGCAAGTTTCCAGAAAAGATCTGGATAACATACAGCTGGGAAAACATCATGAGCTTTTAATCTGTCATCTCCATTATTTGTTCTAATCTGTAGAAATTCTGGAATATCCTTATGCCATACATCTAAATAAACGGCAACAGAGCCTTGTCTGACACCTAGTTGGTCAACGGCAACAGCAGTGTCGTTAGCAAGTTTAATCCAACGAATTATACCACCTGCAACCCCTTTAAACCCTCGTATGTCGGAACCAGTAGCTCTAACCTTGCCAAAGTACATTCCCATACCGCCACCATGTTTTGAAACTTGAGCAAAATTATCTATAGAACGATAAATTCCATCAAGGCTATCAGGAACAGTATCTATAAAACAGGAGCTTAACTGGTGGAATGGCTTTCTAGCATTACTCATAGTAGGTGTAGCAACGGTAACTTGTAGCTTACTGTATATATCGTAAAATCTTTTAGCCCATTCAACTTTTTTATCCCCTTCAGGAATTGCCAAATGCATTGCAATGCCCATGAACATCTCCTGAGGAGTCTCCATTAATCTATTATTATGTGTTCTAATTAAGTATCTTTTAGAAATCAGTTCAATAGAACTATAGGTAAAGAGTTTATCTCTTGATTTCACCATATATTTTTGAAGTTTATCTATATCTTCATTAGAATAATTTTCTTTAATATATTTACCATAAAGTCCCTGTTCTTCTAAGAAACTTATTTTTCCTTTAAAATCATGAATATCATATTTAATACATTCTTCATTTATTTCTAAGCTTAAATCATATGAATAAAATCTTGCAGAAATATATTCCCAATCAGGTGCTTCCTTGCTTGTTAACTCAGAGGATGCTCTAATTAAAACTTTTAAATATTCTCTATTATTCATTCCAGATTTAACGAAGGAAGTAAATTTAATATATAATTGTTCTATTTCATATCTTGTTCTATCATAGTCGTCTTGAATACTTTTAATAATATCTAAAATTCCATTATCTGTAATAAAATCTTCAAACTGTTCAACAACTTTTCTATCCATACTATGTTGTGCTCTATATAGTATATAACTCTTTACAACAGCATAATGGTTGTGATCAATTAATGTTAATTCAACAAGATCCTGAATTTCCTCAACGGTTATAGTATGACCCTTTGGATATTTAGTCCTTACAGAATTTTCAATAGTCTTTGCCATTTCAAGTAATTCATCTCTATCAGCTATTTGATTTATAGATGCAAAAGCCTTACTCATAGCCCTTATAATTTTTTCAATATCAAAATTTACCCTTGTTCCATCTCTTTTAATTATTTCCATTTTATTCTCCTACATGATTTAAAATCCACAATATATAGTATCATATTTAAGACTTACATGGTATATATAGTGGGTTTTAATAAAAATATAATTCATAAGAAAATTATATAATTTATTCTATTATTTTTATAAACGCCTTAATTAAAGGATTTTTAAAAAAATATAATAATAATTTTCTTTTATCATAATTATTATATCATTTAGAACTATGCAATTATAGGTAAAAAAAGAATAAAAAGTATGCAAAACGATATTTATTTATTGTAAAACGATAAATTAATGATATAATAAAGAAAAAAGGAGTTTTCATGAAAGAGCTTTTAAAAATGAAGAAATATAAAATAATTGAAATATTATTAATAATCATTATGGCATTTACAATATTTTTTACTATATTAACAGGATTTGGCTTCTTTAAAAATTCAATACCGAATCTACCAAGTAATTTAGAAGAGGGGAAAAAGGAATGGGAACTACTAAATATATTTGGTTGGATGGGTGATGGTGTAAGTATAAACAAAGTTAAGATAAGTGATGAAACTATAGAGAATATTAAAAATGATCCGTTATGGAATAAACCAGGTGAAACAAGTGAAAATAAAGAAGAGGCTATTCAAGAATTAAAAGATAACTATAGTGAAAAACCTATTTTAGAAAATATAGACAGTAATTATTGGAAATTTGAAGACAGAACAAATTACCTAGATGAAGATAAGGAAATAATAGTAAGAAACTTTATATTTTCCTTTACGGATATGGATAATAATTGTAAATATATTTTTGAATATAATAGTTAGGAGAAAATTATGAAGACTTTTAAAAGAATTTTTATAATGTCAATATTTTTAATAATAATATTTGGAACAATTCTAGTATTTAGAAATAGTAGATTTAAAAACATTCCTGATATTAAAATTTCCTTACTTGATAAAACTAAAAAAATTATTTCCAAGGAAGGTAACTATGCTTTTAGCAAAAAAAACAATTCAGAGTTCTCCAGTATGGGAGGCGGAACATATTCCGGGAAAATGTATAGTATAAAACCATATAAAGGAAATTTTAAGGAAAAGATTTTAAAGTCAAAGAATTGGAAGAAATTTGAAAATAGTAATATACCTATAGAGAGCAGATCTATTGTATCCGATATTTCAAGAGATAAATATAAAAACTTATATAGTGAAGAAAATTATTGGACTTCTAAGAAAGTAGAAGGAATTGATTATATTTCCATATATAGTGATAAGGATGATTTAATTTATTTCTTTGAATTCTAGGTGGGAATATTATGAAAAATGAGGTTAAGTATAAAAAGGCAAAAATATTTTTTATAATTTTATTGGTCTATATATCATTAAATCTTTTAGAATTATCTATATATAAACATCTTGCTAATAAATGTATTGATAAATATGTAGAAGCACAGGGATTAAAAAACGAAGAGGTAATAAGTGATTCAGGATTAAAGCTACGTTATTATCCCACAGGTGGAAATTTTTTAAATAGAAATATTGAATATAAGAACAATCCTGGAACAATATATGTTTATTATATAGCAGGTAGAAAATCTACTTTTCTACCATTTTATAATATATTAATTTTTAAAGAAAGAATTGAAAATGATAAAAAAGATTATAACGGAGTTTCATTTGAAATAAGAGCTAAAAGCAATGCTGGTTTAAAAGATAGTGAGTTTATAGAAGGAGATTGGGTGTCTGAAGGTGAACTAGATTCTAATGGAAAATTATTAAGAGAAATAC
>CAYFSP010000013.1:0-2596 GCA_964345925.1 uncultured Gallicola sp.
ACTTTTATTTAGTTTATCATATAGAATACAAAAACTGTGTAGGTGAAGCCGTACGCTCTTCACTTACACAGTTTATTTTACACTCCCTATTATTTTCTTTTGTTCTTTTCTTTTAGTAGTTTTCTTGCATTCTTCATACCACCAAACTCATGAAACATACCATCTAGTTTCTTTTTTTCCAGTTCCTTAGAATTAAGTCCGTTATATTCTGCTTCCTTTTTTAATTTTCTATAGCTAAGAAGCCTTTTCTCTGAAAGTTCACCTTCCTCAATTGCTTTTAGTACAGCACATTTCGGCTCATTGGTATGTGAACAATCTCTGAATTTACAAAGTTTTGCAAGTTCATCAATATCAGAAAAACTCTTTTTTAAATCTACATTCTCTAAACCCAATTCCCTCATACCTGGAGTGTCTATTACAATTCCACCACCATTTAGTAGAAATGCTTCTCTATGAGTTGTCGTGTGTCTTCCAGCATCATCATTTCTTAGTCCATTGGTATCTAATACATTCTCTCCTACTAACAAATTTACAATAGTTGACTTCCCAACTCCTGAAGACCCTACAAATGCAACGGTTTTTCCAAGATTAATATATTTTTTAATTTCATCGATACTTTTACAATCATCTTTTGATATTACAAGTATATCAACACCTATTGCAACATCATTTAACTCTACTATCTTATCTTCAATATTATCGCAAAGATCCGACTTAGTCAGTAATATTACAGGTATTGCACCACTTTCCCATGTAGCCGTTAAATACCTCTCAATTCTTCTTATATTGAAATCATTATTTAAAGACATACATATAAAAACTATATCAATATTACTTGCAACAATTTGATTCTTATTGGAAGTTCCTGCTGACTTTCTTATAAAAGCCGTCTTTCTGGAAAATCTATAATGAATCATACCATTGCCTTCATCGTTGTTATTTCTATCTAATGCAACAAAATCTCCAATAGCTGGATAATCAATTTCCGATTCTATATTATATCTAAACTTTCCTGATATTTCTCCTGTAACCTCTCCATTTTCAGTCATTATTTTATAAATTCCCTTGGACTGCGAAAATATTCTTCCTATATGAAAATTTTTATATAATCTTTCTTCCTCTTTATAATAATCTGTAAATCCTAATTCTTTTAATTTCATTTTTCCTCCTAAAAATCTAGTTTCTCGATTCTTATGGGAGGTTTAATAATTTATATATTGCAAACCTCCCAGTATGCAACGCTATCCAATACACCCTTTTTAAACATAGTACATTCCTCCTTCTCAATTTATATAATAAAATATAAATATCTTTGAAATATCATCTATAATGATTTCATAGATATTGTATAATCTTATTGATAATATTACAATATCTTTATTTTTTAGATTATACTAAATAATAAGGAGGTTTTATGAAAAACAAAAGCAAAGCTTATTTAGCTATAATATTACAATCTACTATAATAGGATTCTCCTACTTATTGGTGAAAATATCATTAAAGAGTACAAATACATTTAATTTACTTGCCCATAGATTTCTTTTTGTTATAATTGCCCTTGTGGTATATAGGCTTTTAAAACCCGACAGCATTAAAATTAAAGATGGTGATTGGAAAAAGATTGCACCTTATAGCATTGTCTATCCTGTTTTATTCTTTCTATTTCAAACTTTAGGATTAAAATATATATCTTCTTCTGAATCTGGAATCATATATGCAATGTCACCTATACTAACGGCAATAATAGCAAAGATGATATTAAAAGAAAATTTAAGTATTGCAAAAAAGATATTTATGGCAATATCCGTCATAGGAGTAATATATATTAATTTAATGAACAGTAAAAATGTTGAAAACTATAATTTTATAGGAATTATTTTCATATTCATATCCGCTGTTTCCTTTGGAACATACAATGTCATGGTAAAGAAACTGACGAAAGATTATAATACTTTAACCATTGTCTATATAATGAGTATTACAAGCTTTGTAGTATTTAATATAATATCTATAGGAGATCATTTAATAAATGGAAATATTAAAGAATACTTTTTACCATTTACAAGTATTTCCTTTGTACTGTCCATAGTTTACTTAGGAATATGCTCTTCGTTGATTACATCATTGCTGGCAACATATGCCTTGGGAAATCTTCCTGCAAGTACAGTTGGATTATTTAATAATGTATCAACAGTGGTAAGTATAGTATCAGGTGTAATTTTTCTTGAAGAAAAACTTTATTACTACCATTTTATTGGAATAATCGCTATTTTATTTGGAACTATTGGTTTTAATATTGTCAAAACAAAAAACAAATATTCACAAAAACAAAAAACTAGATTATAAATAATCTAGTTTTTTTGATATCCACAATTAAATCTAGTAGATTTTTAAATACTTTAACTATAAGTTTTTACCATTACTCAATATTACCTCTTTGTACCAGTGAAAGGAATCTTTCTTTATTCTACTTAAATCTCCAGAGCCGTCGTCTTGTTTATCTACATAAATAAATCCATAACGTTTAGCCATTTCTCCAGTTGAAGCAGATATTAAATCTATACATCCCCACGGAGTATATCCTCTTAAGTCAAC
>CAYFSP010000013.1:2696-10065 GCA_964345925.1 uncultured Gallicola sp.
CTTCTTCCATCGCTAAGATATGTTTTCTCAAATATTCAATTCTATACTCATCGTGCACTGTTCCATCTTCTAATTTATCAAATGCACCTAAACCATTTTCAACGACCATAATTGGTACTTCATATCTATTATAAACTTCAATTAAAAGATATTTTAAACCATCTGGATCGACTTGCCAGCCCCAATCACTTGCTTTTAAGTATGGATTTTTAACTCCAAATAGGAAATTACCTTCAGAGTTTTCAGCATTAGGATCGTTGGATACACAGGAGCTCATATAATAACTCAATGTATAAAAATCAACCTTTCCTTCTTTTAATAGTCCTAAATCTTCTGGTTCAATTTTTAAATCTATATTATTATCCTTCCAGAATTTTTTTGCAAATGATGGGTATTCACCTCTTACTTGTACATCTGAACAATAATAATTGTTAATATTATTATGATACTGAGCAAGTACAATATCCTTAGGGTTACAAGTTAACGGATAAAGAGGAGCATATATATTCATACACCCTATTTGAAAATCAGGATTTATTTTATGAGCAAGTATTATAGCCTTAGCAGATGCTACAAGTTGATGATGTAAGGCTTGTATTCTATCTTGAACAGGTACTCTTTGTTTAACTAAGACAGTATCCTCATTAGGAACAATAGCTAGGCTTAAGTAAGATCCTATTCCTGCCATAGTCATATTAATCTCATTAAATGTTAACCAGTATTTAACTTTGTCTTTATATCTATTGAATATAACATTACAATAGTTTATAAAGAAGTCAATAAATTTTCTAGATTTCCAGCCACCATGCTTTTTGGCAATATAAAAAGGTGTTTCATAATGGGATATTGTAACAATAGGTTCTATATTATATTTTTTTAATTCATCAAAAACATTGTCATAGAATTTTAAACCCTCTTCATTAGGCTTCTCTTCGTCACCTTTAGGAAAAATCCTAGACCAAGAAATAGAAAGTCTAAAGGTTTTAAATCCCATTTCAGCAAATAGTTTTATATCTTCCTTATATCTATGGTAGAAGTCAATACCATCATGATTTGGATAGTCTCCATCCTCTTTTAAAATTGGAGTAATAATTCTAGGAGTTGTTTTACTTCCTCTAGTTAAATGATCGGAAATATTAGGTCCTTTTCCATCAACATTCCAAGCTCCTTCAAATTGATTAGCAGCAGTAGCTCCACCCCATAAAAAATCTTCTTTAAACATAAATCCTCCTAATTAATAACCTTTATAATTTCTTCTCCATCATTTACAAAAGAATCTTTTATAGAAACAATGTCTAAATAATCACCAGTGTTAGTAATTACTATAGGTGTAGTAATATCATATCCTGCTTCCTTGATACTATCTGTATTAAATTCAATTAATAAATCGCCCTTTTTTATTTTTTTACCAGTTTCGGTTTTTAAATTAAAATATTTTCCTTCTAATTGAACTGTATCCATACCAATATGTATCAATACTTCCACTCCATTTTCATCTACTAATCCAATAGCATGACCTGTAGGAAAAGTCATTTCAACATGACTATTAAATGGCGAATATAACTTTCCTTCCGTTGGAATTATAGCAATACCATCTCCTAAAGCTTTACTAGAAAATGCTTCATCTTTAACTTCAGATAATGGAATAGCTTCTCCTTTTAAAGGTGAATATAAAGTAATATCTTTTATTAATCTTTTATTTGAAATATTCAAGTTATCCCCTGTATTATCTACTACTACATCATCTTTATATAAAGAGAAAGTTATTATAAAGGATATAATCATTGCAACTATAGCTCCTATTGACGCATATATAACATAAGTGAAGCTTTTAGTAGCTGGATTAATATAAGTTGTTAAACCAAATATTCCTATTGCTCCGAAATTATAGGAGGCAACTTCAAAAAATCCGATTATTCCCCCACCTACAGCTGCTCCAATACAAGAATATATAAATGGTTTCTTTTTCGGAAGGGTAATACCATAAATTGCTGGTTCTGTTACACCGAAAATACCGGAAATAAAGGCAGGCCATCCTAATTGTTTTATTTTTTTATCTTTTGTTTTTATTATTATAGCAAGTACAACTGCAATTTGAGCAAATGATGCAGCAAAATAAGGTGAAATCAATTTATCAAAACCATTTACTGTTAAATTGTTTAAAGCAATAGATAAAAGTCCCTAATGTAGTCCAAAAATTACAAGAACTTGCCAAAATGCACCAATTATAATACCAGCAACAACTGGACTTAAATTATAGACAATATTAACTCCTAATCCAACTAATTGAGCTAACCAAGTTGTAATAGGACCTATTATTAAAAATGCTAATGGAACTATAAACAAAAGAGTAAGCATAGGTATCATAAACATTTTTAAAACATTAGGTATAATTTTTTGTAGGAATTTTTCTAATTTTGCACCAAAATAGGAAGTTACAATAACAGGAATAATACTTGATGTATAATTCATCATTATTACAGGTATTGTTAAAAATGTTCCTTTAATGCTCGACTGGAAAAATGTTCCCTCAAATAGAGTTTGAATAACTTCAACGTCTTTACCCCAGTTTACAATATCAGGATAACAGAAAATAGCACCAATAGTTAACCCTATAAAAGGATTTCCTCCAAATTTTTTAAAGCTTAAATAACCTAAGTATACTGGTAGGAAATAAAATACAGAGTTGGCTATGGAAAAGAGTATATGATATGTTCCAGACTCGGCATCTAGTAACTTTGCAAATACTAATATTGTAAGTAAACCTTTTATTAAACCTGTTGCAGCAAGAATCCCCAGTAACGGAGAAAGAACAGATGAAATAATATCTATTGCCCTTGCAACAAAACCGTTAGAATTGTTATTATCTTCACTAACATTATCACCAAATCCACCTTGCTTAACAATCTCTTTATATACGTCGGAAACCTCGTTTCCAATTACAATTTGATATTGACCGCCACTTTGTAAAACTTTTACGATGCCATCATGATTTGATAATGCTTTAGTATTTGCTTTACTTTCATCTTTTAAATTAAATCTTAGTCTAGTTATACAGTGTACAACATTGTTTACATTTTCTTTACCACCAATATTTTCAATAATAAATTTCGATAAATCAGTGTAATCTTTCATATCTTCCTCCTTATTTCTGATTAATAACTTTTTCTAAATGAATTGTCAAATACAATTCTTCTTCATTGCTTAAAGAATATTTATATTTTGATTTAATAAACTCTCCAATTTTTCTACTGCAGAATATGATTTAGGATAACTATTTTTAATAATATTGTATAAATCGTTAATATTATCATCTTTATAATTTGTCTTATTTAAAATTCGTTGAGCGAAAAATTTTAAATGTGTAATAAAACGATAATAATTTATAGATTCTTCATCAAATTCAATGCCGAAATGAAGTCTAGTAATCTTTAAAATTTCTTGAATAATTCCAGTAATATCATAAATAATATTATGATTTTGATCTAACTGAGCATTTACTAAGTGCAAGGCTATAAAGCCTGCTTCATCCTCAGGTAAATTTACTCTTATCTGTTCATAAATAATTTTTAAGGACTCTAATGCAACTTCATATTCATTTATATAAAATTATTTTATGTCCCAAATAAGCGGATTAGTAAAGGAAATACCTTCCTCTAAACGAGATACAGCACTATATATATGATCCGTTAGAGAAAAATATAAATTTTTACTTAATTCTTTACCTAAGGTTGTTTCTGCTAAATTAATAATATTAGTTGTAATTTCTATATAGATTTCAGGAATACTAGAAAATAAATTAATAATTTCCTTTGTATTTTCCGGAGAAAATATATATGTCTTTTCAATTTTTTCATTTTCTATATAGTCTTCAACTTTTTTCTTAAAGGCTATGCCTTTTCCCATAACAACTATTTCATTTTTATTTTCATCAATTGAAATAATAGCATTGTTGTTTAGTATTTTATTTATTTTCATGTGCACACTCCAAAAAAAATAAAAAAAACCTATATACGGGGTCATATACCAGTAAATAGGTTTAGCTTGCTTCGCAATAACTATCCAAATATTAATATTAACATCATGATACCAGAATAAATTATATTAGTTAAATAAATTATATTATATGCCTATTTATAATTTTTATATTTTAATATTTTATTGGTTATTTGAATTGATATTTTCTCGAATATCTCAAATTCACAAATTTATTAATATTAATTGTACATTCATTATCATATTTAACTATTAGTTATATTAAAACTATTTTTTATATTCATCTATATTATTTAAAATCCTCTTTAATAATATATCCTTATGTTCCTGTAGTCTTCCTTTTAATGGAATTATATTATTTTTATGAGTAGCATTAAATAATGTATTATCCATATTTAAATTAGATAACAACAAATATTCTTCCTCCAATGACTGTAAAGGAGATAACCTTTTAAATTCCTTATTCTTTACTAATTCAATAAGAGGAGCATTGGGAAAATAAACAAGATTTACAATTACAATTTCAAACGGTTTAACCTTGTTAAGAAGTTTAGCAGTTTCAATTGCATTTAATTTTGAATACTTGTCCCCGCCTAAACCTATCATAATGTATACAGAATAATCTATCATAGCATCTTCAAGTTTTTTCATAGCTTGTAAATTTTCTTTTGAACTAACACCTTTTTTCTGTAACTCTAAAACTACATCAGAACCAGATTCTACTCCTATAGATAAATTATTATATTTATTTTCTCTTAATAATATAAGTTCATCTAAAGACTTTAATAAAATATCATCAGCTCTTGTAAAGGAACTAATATATTCTACATAAGGAAAATATTTTAATACCATTTTAGATATTTCAATTAAAAATTCAGTCTTTAAAACAAACGGATTTCCTCCAAGTAAAATAATTTTATTAATTTTTCTTCTATTATTTTGATTTATATATTTTAACTTTTTTAAATTGTCCTCTATTTCATTTAAGCTTAATTTTTTAAATGGAATATTTTTATTTAATCCACAATAAAGGCATTTATTATATGTACAACCTACTGTAACTGGTAAAAATAAGTCTCTTGATTCAGGCATAGGAACATAAATTTTATTATTGTAAATGCTATAAACATCTTTCGTATATTCTTTAGCTTTATTTATAAAATCATTTTTTTCATAATATTATAACCTTCTAATATAAATATTTATACAAATAGTATAAGAAACAAAAAAACCGACTCTACTATTAGTCGGTATTTAAGCTATCCCAAAGCCACGTCTAAAACCATCATAATTGAAAAACCCAATGCAAATCCTATAACTGCCATATTTGAATGGCCACCTTCAACAGTTTCTGGTATTAATTCTTCAACTACGACATATATCATAGCCCCTGCTGCAAAAGCAAGTAAGTATGGTAGTATAGGTGTTACTAAACTTGCTGCAAGTATTGTAATTCCAGCACCAATAGGTTCAACAATTCCAGAAGCTGCTCCATATAAAAATGATTTATGCTTTGAAAAACCTTCATTTCTTAAAGGCATCGAAATAATTGCTCCCTCTGGAAAGTTTTGAATTGCAATACCAATGGCTAATGATAAAGCGGCAGAAAAAGAAATTGCAGCATTGCCCGATGCATATCCTGCAAATAAAACACCTACAGCCATTCCTTCCGGTATATTGTGTAAAGTAACAGCTAAGATTAACATAGCACTTTTTCTAAGTTGTGTTTTAGGTCCCTCTGGTTCATCTTCATTCATGTGTAAATGAGGAATTGTCTCGTCTAAAATTAGTAAAAATCCAATTCCTAACAAAAATCCAACAACTGCCGGAATAAAAGATAATTTACCCATATGTGACGACAAATCCATTGCCGGAATAAGCAATGACCATACGGATGCTGCCACCATTACTCCTCCTGCAAAACCTAGTAATGTCTTTTGCAAAGTTGAGTTCATTTTTCCCTTCATAAAATAAACACAAGCAGCACCTAAAGTAGTTCCTAAAAAAGGAACAAATAAAATAACTAATAATTCCATATTTTCCTCCATCTATTATAATATTATAATAAATTTATTTTTATACGCTCTTATCATTTTATACCCAAGTTATTTTTTGTAATCATTAAAATTGCTTAGAAAAAACCTCCTAACATGTAGGAGGCTTTATATATATATGGGGAAATGAGGTATCTCTGTTTTACATGTACTATTATAACATCTTTTTGCAATTTTTACATTGCAAAATGGTGGCAATTTTAAGTTTTTTTGCTTTTTTTTAATTTTTCTACTATTTTTATGGAAAAATTAAAAATCTCCTTATTAAAAGGAGAATTTTTATATAAAAATTTTGATCCCGTAGTTAGAACAAAACTCTTATATTATTTTTTATTACGTAATTATTCTGTAACTGCAGTATTTATTTCTTCTATTGGTTTTATTGTTTCATTTATATCTGTTGGCTCTTTTTCTTCTGTGTTATCCACAGTTTTTTCCAATTGGAATTTTTCTATTATTTCCTCTATTCCCTCAGATACAGAATTATTTCCACCTACAATAATAACTTCTTTAATGTTTTTGTTATTTTGAATATAATCACTAGTTACCTTTGTAAAGTTTTTAGGATTTGTAAGTAGTATTGCCGCATTCTTCATTGAAGCTACCGATGCTGATGATAATGCATCTGGATACTTTGTTCCATCTACTAGAACTATTTTATCTATATCCTTTTTTAGTACATCTTTATATGCATCTGCAATTTTAATTGCTGTTTCATATCTGTCCTTACCTGAATATCTTATTTCATTGTCAACCATTTTAGGTACAGATGAAGTTCCTCCAAAAACAATCCCTGCTGGTTTTCCACCCTTTACATATGGAATTAAGCGCATCCATTGTTGTTGTCCAACAAATGGCGCAGCCGATAAAGCATCTGCAAAATCATTTCCATTAAATGCTGCATAATCATCTATAAATAATGTTTCTGTTGCAAATTCAAATCTTTGATTAGCTATTTTAACTGCTGTTTCATATCTATTTTTACCATAAAGTCTTTTCACATTTGTTTTTAAACTAACTATTTCATAAAATACATTATCAGAAATTGTATTTGTTCCTCCCAGTAAAAACACTTTATCTGGGTTAAGTCTTATTAATTCTTCTTCAACTTCTTTAGAAAGTTTATCTTTACCTACTAAAAGTATTGGAGCTTTAATTTGAGATGCTAGTGTTCCACCAACTAATGCATCTGCAAATCCTTCACCACTTGCTACTACAACAAATTTGCTACCTTCTTTAAAGATTTCTTTACTTGCTTCAACTGCAGTCTTATATCTGTCAGCTCCTGAAATTCTTGTTACCTTCATATTTTCTTTTAC
>CAYFSP010000013.1:10165-34955 GCA_964345925.1 uncultured Gallicola sp.
AAACACCTTTATAGATTACAGAATACTAACAGTTTGGTTACAATATGGTTAAGAATAATTTACAATATAGTTACAATTACTACAATTTACTTTATTAGCTCTTGTTTTGCCATTTATTTACATAATTATGGTATGATACTATATCTAAATAAATATTCATGGTTATTTCCTATATTCTAATTAAATTTTCAAAGATCAAATTTACAATTTACTCCTTCCCAATTGATGTATCTCTGTACAAAAATAGAAGGGATATTTCCCTTCTATAATTTTTCTATTTAAGATTATTTTCTACTTTAAAAACTTCATTAATGTAAATAATATTACAATTGTAATTATAACGGCTATGGATATTGTTTTATAATTATTATTTCCCTTTTTGCTTTTTTTCTTTATCTTTAACTTCTTTAATAATACTAGTACATCTACTGCTGCTTTATTATAGAAATATGATAATTTAAATTTGCTTTCTTCATATTTTTCTTCGTTACCTATTATTTTATATACTATTGTTAATATAAAATTATATACTTGTTCATCTATAAAAAGTCCATTAACATCAATCTTTAAAAAATTACTGTAATCAAATTCTTCAATTTTCTTATAGTCATAGGATTGTAAAAATATTTTGTATATTTCTATTTCTTTTCTATTATATCTTTCCAGCTCTACAATTTTACTTCTTAATTCATCAAAGTCCTTGTATTCCCCTAAATTTGATAGTATATCCTTTGTAAATATATTTTGTAATCTTATTAACTCTAGGTCTAAGTCAAATTCTTCAGTTTTTAATGATTTATAATATTTTTCCTGTTCTTCTTCCTTATCCTTTAATGAGCTAAGTATATAGTATTCATATTTCTTTTTGTAATGTTCTTGGTTTCTATTTATCGAAAAATCAAATTCTGGCATATTCTTAATAAAGTATTTTTTCTCGTTTGTAAGTTCAAATGTACTAATTTCATCTATTTTAAAATAGTTATAAATATAATCCACTACTTTCTTTGGAATTATCATAAAATTATCTGGTAAGTAATCTGCTACAATTTTTTTCATTTCTTTGTAATCATCTTCATCTATATCATTTAATAAATTTTTCCAATTATCTAAATCAACTGCAATTTTATAATTATCTATTAAATCATAAATACTGAAATTTTTTCTATTAAATAATTTACTTCTAGTACCATTATCCAATAATTCATATTTATTTATAAACATCATCTTTGAAATATCCATAATTTTCTTTGGTATTTCATTGTTCTCAAATAAATAATTATATGAAAATTCATATTCACCTATTTTATATTTTACATATCCCTTTATAAAATTACTTAAGTAATCCGGTAAATAGTCACTATTTTCAAATGTATAAAATTTTTCATCTAAAGAGTTTAATTCGTCTTTTTCAAGTTTTTCTATAGTATTTTCAAAAAAACAGAATATCTCTTTTTTATTCTTTTCTACTTCATTAAAATATTTTTTACTGTAATTTAATATTAATGGATCACCTTTTGTTTTTTCAATATCTTTTAATAGTCCAAATGCAACTTTTAAAAGTTTTAAATCATCATCACCATTGTATATTTTTTCTGCTACAGAGAAATCTTCTCCTAATTCCTTTAAATCCATAATTCCACTATGAATTTTAGAATATATATCGTATCTAATTCTATAAAACTCAATATTTTCTTTATCAGATTTATTTAATATATAGAAAATACTAAATTCTGGTAAATCTTCATATTCTTTAATTTTTTCTATATTTTTTTCAAATAGATTAAATTTTTCTACTATATAAAACAGCAATTCTTTTGGTATAGCAAAGTAATAATTATTAATATATTTTTCTAAATTCTTAACTAAATTACTCTTTATTATTCCCATGGTTTTTTCATATTTATCATGGTAATCTTTCCAATACTCTTTAGAAAGTATATTTTCATATTTTTTTGAAATTGCTAAATCCATTATTTTCATTTCTTCTTTTGGATCTTCTGCATATTCTAAAGCCTTACTATAAGCTTCTCTTAACTCTTCTGTTTTGTTCTCTCCCTGTACTTCTCCTAATTTTTTATTATAAGCCCTTTCTATTTCCTTTTTATCCTTTGATGGACTTATTTCTAAAATCTCCCAAATTTTCATAAAATCTCACCTTTATTTTATTAATTTCTATCTACAATAAATTAGTTAACCAGACTAATTATTATAGTTTTCTAGTAACCATAACCACCTTTTACAAATATTATATGAATTCTATTTTTATCAAATTGACCTGCTATTTTTACAAATGAATTACAGATTCTGTTTTCATGATTACAGTCTATACATTTACCCAGTTTTATACACGTGTATTCTTCCTTAACCGTTTTGCATCTTTTACTGCTGCAATCTGTCTTGTTCTAGTAACAACTTTTTCTTCCTAATCTTAATTAAATATTTCTCCTACTAATATTTGCTAAATCCTAATTAATTCTAAAGAATAATCAAATCCATATTCTTTTAAATTATTATACATTTTATCGTTTATTTCCCCGTTGTAACCAATCGTACTATTTGTAAAATATTCATATCTTTTATTATTAAATTTTTCTATTATATAATCTACTGTGTTTTTGGGAATTACCTTTTAATTTGAATATACAAACTTTTCTAAATTATTGATTAAATTGTTTTGTATAATATCTATGGTTTTATTGATTTTTTCATAATATTCATTCCAATACTCTTTTTTTAATAACGTCTTTATATTTCTTAGAAATTCCTAACTACATTATTTTCATTAAATAGATTAATATACTCTTGTTTTATTTCTTCAGAAAGTTCAGTCCAGCCTTCTCCATATACTTTTTGAATTTTATCATCTTCTGTTTTTTCTAAAACTATTATTAAATTTTCATCTTTATATATGCCTGAATATTTTATATTATCTTCTTCACGCTTAGTGTAATCATTTTTAACAGTTAGCACCAAATCGGCGTTTTCATCTAGATTATCATCTTTTAGTTTATCCATATACAATTTTTTTGCATCTTCAGTGAAATGATCTTCTATAAAATTCTTTCTTGAATTACTTTCATAATACTTGTTTTTTAAAAAATATATTCCAAACCAATCTTCTACTCTTAATAATTTTTCTGTTGTCTTCTTTAAATTATCAATCGATTTTTGATTAAATTCATACCCATTAATATTTATTCGGCTTTTCACATCTGCACTTGGTTTTTTATAGTTTCTTTTTCCTAAATGAGCTAAAAAACTAATCCCAACAAATACTACACATAATAACATTAATTATAGTAAGTAATTTATTGTTCTCTTTCTTCATCTTTTTTCTGAATCTTTCCAAAACAACTTTTCCCATAATATACATCTTTTAAGTATTTTGGCAGTCTATTAAAATAACTAAAAAAAGCATCTCCATCTTCCACTTTATCATATGCCAATGCCTTAATAAATCCTAGTAACTCCTCTTTAACTATTAAATTTTCATTTTCCATATTTATAATAGTAAGTACATCTTTTTCTATATTACCCTTTTTCTTATGAATATTTAAAAACGCTTTAAAAAGTATTACTGTATTATTTTCAATATTTCTCTTTTCTATTTATTTTAGCTTTTTTTCTGTATTATACAAATACTTAGTATGGTACATTTGTAAAATATCTCTAAAAAGTAACTGATTCAATCTAATTAATTCTGTACTGTGGTCATATGATATAGTTGATAACTCTATATATTGTTTATTAGCAAGTTTTTGATTAATAATATCCGTTGAATTATTATAATATTCATATCTTTTAATATTGAATTCATTCCTAAATTCTATAGGAATTTTATCTCCATAATCTACAAAATCAGGCATGTTCTTAATTTCTTTAAGCAATGTATATGACACTTTATCTCCAATATAATTATCCAAATCTAACTTTTCATAAATATAGTCCAATATGTTTTTAGGAAGGTATTTATATGAATTTTCCAATATATTAAGCACTTCATCCAAAATATGAAGAATTGAACCATTCTTTTCTAAAATGTTTTTCCAATTATTTATATCATACCTTAAAGCATAGTTTTTACTAATATCCTCTAAAGTAATATTTTCCTCTTCAGTAATATTTCCTTGATCGATAATTTCTCTATTTTTTTCATTAATTTCACCATTTTTTCGTGTCATTAATTTTTTACATGTAGTTTTTAATATTTCAGGATATATTCTATTATTTTTATTGAACCAATAATCATAGGTTAAATCATAGTCTTCATTAATATAATTCACATAGCCCTTTATGAAATTTAATAAATAGTCTGGTATATATCTATAGTCATTGTAACTATATATTTTATCTATATTTTCCGTTGAACCATCGAGTAAAAAATCCATTAACTCTCTATAGAAATCATATATTTTTTCTTCTCTTGGTATAATATTAAAAAAGAATTCAATTGCATTATTAAATTCTATTTTACAACCTATTTGTTTTTCTATATCTATAAATATACCCAGTGATACTTTTAGAACCTTTAATTCGAAATCTTGTCTATATAGTTTTTCGGCCTTTTCTAATAGTTTACTCAAATCATTCAAATTGCTAAACCCATATGTATATCTAAAATAAATTTCATATCTTAATTTAAAAAATTCAACATTTTCACTACTGTTGAGTCCATCTATAAAATAAATTTCAAAATCTGGAACCTGTTTAATATTTTCTAATTTATAATGATCATCTTCAAACAAATTGAATTGGTCTACTAAAAATTCTAAAATATCCTTTGGTATAGATCTATAGTATCTAGAAATAAATTTTCCCAAATTTTTAAGACTTTTTTCTTTTTCTACGTCTGATAAGTCATTATAATAAAAATAATATTCCTTCCAGTAAGATAAATTAATAATATCTTTAAAATCCTTTGATATATCAATAATTTTGTCTGTTGAGTTTTTTTCATCAAAAAAATCTCCTTCAATACTCTCACTAATTAATATAGCAGTATCAAAGGATTCTTTTAATTTCTGAAACTCCTCAGGATTATCATCTGGATGAGTTACTCTTAATTTTTTAGCATATGCTTTTTTTATCTCCTTTTTATTATTTGTAGGAGAAATTTCTAGTATGTCCCAAATATCCATTAATAACCTTCCCTTTAACCTTATAACTTATAATATCAAATAATAGTTAAATTTTACATAAAAATAATGAAAGAGCCATTAAGGCTCTTTTATTATTTTCTTAATTTTATGGCATTTTCTTTTATTTCTTCTATTTGTTTTTTCATAGCTTGACTTTTATATACTTCTTCTTCATTAACTATCTCATCTGCTCTACCATATTTGTCAAATAATACAAATATTGCTTTTGATTTGTCATCTGAAAATATAATTCCATATCGTTTGTTTTTTTCATAATCTGATATAACTGATGTGTAGCCAAAGGAAAAACCTATATCCACCATATTATATGGTTCTTCTAAAATATTTTCTTTGAATTTATCCGATAAATAATATTCACCTTCTTCTAACAATGAACTTTTATCTTCTATTATAAAATATTTCATCCCTAAAAATTTTAATGTATCATATTTATCACTTCTAAACCATTTTTCATATTCCTCTTTCAGTTCTTCTGTTAATTCACTCCGACCCTCGCCATAAATTGTATCGATTTTTTTATCTCCATCTCGTACTAAAACAAGTACTAAATTATCTTCATTGTATATAGCTTCAATTTGGGTACTACGAAAATCTTCTAAAGAAAACTTAGCATATGCGTAGTCATATTTATAATCAAAATATGTAAAGTCAATATTTACTGGATTTTCAATATTTTCTTTGTATTTCTCTTTTGCTTCTGTAGAAAAATAGTCTTTTGAAAATTTTTGATTTAGCTCTTTTTTTGAATTATCAAAGCAATATCTCATAACAAAAACATCTAAATCCTTTACATATCCACCTAAAAACGCTGATTCTTGCTCAGTTAAATATTTTGTAAATTCTTTTTCTTCTTCCACTGGCTTTACAATTTTTTTACTAAAGGCTCTAGAAGCCGCTATTATTGCAAATATAATTATCGTTCCTATAAATATAAATAAAAGCCCTCTACTAATTTTTGCAAAAAGACTTCTATTTCTTTTCCTTACTTTCTTTCCAATTTTAAATAACACTGGATCTATAGCCATTACAAAATTATATGGAAGCGAGCTTTTTATAATAACAGATTCTTCGTATTTATTTGCACTTTCCAAAATTAATGTTAGTATGAAATTAAAAATATGTATGTCTATTAAAACATCTTGAAGCTTAATATTATGTAAGTATTCATAATCTTCTTCACTAATATACATCTCATTAAATGATTTGAAAAATAATGTATATACATTTAAAGATACGCTTTGTCCATATTGAATAATTTCTTTTAATTTTTCCTGTGAGTATTTGAATCCATGTTTTAGCAATTCCCCTCTTTCTATTTCACTGGTAAATATGTGCTGAAGTCTAATTACTTCCACTGAATAATCAAATCCATACTCCAATAATTTTTCATATAATTCCTCTGGTTCACTACTTAAACCAGAATTAGCACTCATCAAAAAATATTCGTACCTTTTTTTATAAAAATCTAGTCGTTTATTCGAAGGAATATCTGTTCTATTAAATTCAAAATTAGGTACATTTTTCATTTCTTCTTTTAATTCATCATGTATTAAATAACCTTGGTATCCCTCTATATCAAGTTCATTGTAAATATAATCTCTTATATCCTTTGGTAACCCGCCAAAATTATTCGAAAAGAATTCTAAAATAATATCTTGATCTCTTGCCAATTCGTCTAAAGTATAACTTGAAAATAAATTTCTCCAGATTTCTTTGTTTTCTATAAGATCATAATCATCTATTATTTCATAAAAACTATAGATCTTATTTTCTAATGTTTCCTCATTATATATATTATAATCATATAGATAATCAGATTCCTCCATTGCTCTATCGAAGGCATCTTTTAAATTTTGAAACCCAAATATATCATCAGGATTGATTTCTTTTAGTTTCTTGAATAAGCTCTTTTTATTTCCAACTTATTTTTTGTAGGTTTTATTCCTAATGTTTCCCATATACTCATTAAAATATTTCCTTTTCATAATCATTTAATATTTCATTTATTTCTTTTGCTACTATTTCTATTTCTTTAGGTTTTTGTTTTTCCAAAGCAGCTTAAAACTATTTATTAAATAACCAATATGCTTTCTCTTCTCTCCTAAACTTTCTTGATACATTCTTTTAGCTTTTTCTAAAAGATATTTATTTTCAGATTTTTCTTTAGGATGAATTTTTATATTTTCAAATTTTTTTAAAATCTCTCTAATTTCTTCTTTACTTAAAGTACCAGGACTTTCCTCAATTATTAAATTTCTCCTAGTAGTTGAATCTACAACTTTAACATCAACCTCTAAAATTCCATTATTATCATAGGTAAATCTAACATCTATACTATCTTCATTCTTTTCAATAGGTACTATTAATTCTCCAATAAATAAATTATCCTTTACCTTGTTGCTCTCTCCTTGAAATATCTTTACAGCAATTCGAGTTTGTGAATCATATACCCTATAAAATCTTTTTTCAATGCTTACGGGAATAGTAGTATTTCTTTCTATTATTGGAAAAAAATTCCCATTTATAATTAATTCGTGATTAGTAGAAACAGTTTCTATTCCTAAAGTATGAGCACAAACATCAGTTAATATCATTTCTTTTAATTCTTCATCTCTTAATTTTAAAGCTGTTTGAATACCTGCTCCTATTCCAACTGATTCATCAGGGTTAATATTTGTATATGGGAATTTTCCAAATAATTTAGTAATATATTTTCTTACTATTTCAGACTTTGTAGATCCTCCTATTAAAATTATTTTATCAATATCTTTAATGGATATTCCACTATCTTTTAGAACTCTAATTATTGGATTTTTCATTCTATCCAATAAGAATTTGCATAAATTCTCAAATTTTTCCATGTTGAGTTCATATTTATATTCTTTTTCATTATATTCAATTGTAAAATTTTTAAAATCATCATTTATTATTTGTTTTTTTTAATATTCACATTTTTTATTCAATATTGAAATGAATTCCAATTCCAACAACTCTACATTCAATCCACTTTCTCTTAAAAAATCATCTACCAATGCATTTGTAAAATCATCTCCGCCAAGATTGTTATCTCCAGAAATTGCATTGACTTGTATAATTCCTTCAAATATCTCTAAAAGAGAGACATCAAAGGTTCCTCCTCCTAAATCAAGGACTAAAATCGTTGAATCTTTCTCATCACTAAGACCGTAGGAAATTGCAGCAGCAGTAGGCTCACTAATTAAATTTAAAACCTTTAATCCTGCAAGTTCTGCAGAAGTTTTTGTAGCCTCCCTTTGCTTATTATTAAAATATGCTGGTACAGAAATTACCGCTTCATCACATGCTTCTCCGAGAAAGTTTTCTGCATCCTGTTTTAAACTCTTTAAAATTATAGATGAAAGCTCAATCGGTGTGAAATTATATTTTCCTAATTTATACACCTTTTGTGTTCCCATATACCTTTTAAATGATGCCGCTGTTTTTTCTGGATTTCCAACTAGCCTTTCCTTTGCAATATCTCCAAATAATATATCATCATTGTCATCAACACTTACTACAGAAGGCGTTAAATTACTTCCTAATTCATTTTTTATAATATTACATTCTTTTCCGTTCCAATATGTAACTACACTATTAGATGTTCCTAAATCTATTCCTATAACTGCTATGAAATTCTCCATTCATATATAACTTTATTTAGTATATAATACATTTACGTAAATTAATATCTATTATTAAAATCCTAAACTTTCATTAACAATAAGAACATGAATTCTTTTATTATCAAACTGGCTAGAAATTTTCACAAAGGAATTACAAATTCTATCCCCACTCTTACAGTCTATACATTTTCCTAATTTCACACATGGTGATTTCTTATTTAATCTAATTGCATCTAAGGGTGCTGCTATTTGTCTAGCTCTATTAACTGCTTGTTTTTCAGTATCAACAATTTTATTTATACCAGTTATTATAACAACTTTTTTAGGCCCATATATAATAGGTGCAACCCTACTTCCATTTCCATCTATAAAAAATATTTCTCCATCTGCTGTTATAGCATTACATGATGTAAAAAAATAATCTGTATTAAAATTTTCTAGATATATTTTTCTTTTTTCTTCTCTGCTTAAACCAACTAAATATTTATCTAAAAACTCAAAATTTCCCCGTCTTAAGAAATCATATATCCCTAATTCATTTAAAGTTTCAGAATTACCACAGCCTACTTTACTTCCTGCCTCTATAAACTCTCGTAAAAAACAAACTATTTCTTCCCTTTTTTCAAAATAATACCCATTCATTTTTCTAATTTTTAGATTCTTTAATAGTTTATCTATATTCATATGACCTCCAAAACATAAAATATTATATTTTAATTAATTTGGTAATTTCAAATCTCCATCTTTTATCCAATTGGCTTTGTATAAAACCCTGTAGACAATATAAGACAATATAGCTGGTAAAATTATTTGTAACATTAATATTCCCATTATTATATATGAATTAGAATAATTTACTCCCATTGCATTAAATGTACCAATTTGACCTACTAATCCACTTGTTCCCATTCCTGAACCAAGGGGAGTGTTCTCCATTTTAAATAAAATTGTTGCAACTGGTCCAAGTATTGCCGATGAAATTATTGAAGGAATCATAATCTTCCAATTTTTTACAATATTTGGCATCTGTAACATGGATGTTCCTATTCCCTGTGCAAACAATCCCTCTATTCCATTTTCCTTAAAGGATATTACTGCAAAGCCAACCATATGACAGCAACATCCTATTGTCGCTGCTCCTCCTGCTATTCCTGAAAGGTTTAGCATCATGCATAATGCTGCTGATGAAATAGGCAGTGTTAACACTATACCAACTATTACTGAAACTAATATTCCCATTATAAACGGATGTGTAGTTGAAGAAAACATTACAACTTCTCCAATTTTTAACATTACAAACTGTATTGATGGTCCTATGAAGCTCGATAGCATTACTCCAACTAAAACGGTTATTACTGGAGTTACAATTATATCCAGTTTTGTCTCTTTTGAAACCATCTTTCCAAATTCAACTGCTACTACTGTAGCTATGTAAACACCTACTGGTCCGCCTAGTTCATAGCCTGCTACCCCTACTACTGCCGACGAAAACAAAACTAAGTCAGGTGCTTTCAATGAATATGCTATTGCAACTGCTATTGCAGGTCCAGTTGCCTTTTGGGCAATTGGCCACAACGTTTCCGTTAAAAATTTTATTCCAAATTCCTGTCCTACAGTATTTAGTATCGTACCTACTAATAATGATGCAAATAGACCAAATGCCATTGCCCCCATTGCATCTATAAGATATACCTTAGGATTTAAAGTAATATTTTTTCTTTTAAAAAAATCTTTCATAAATACCTTCCTCACTATTACCGTATAACTTTTCTATATATGAAAATTATAGCATAACTATGTACTTTGTTAGAAACACAAAAGATAGACTCATTCGAGTCTATCTTTAATCTTATTAAATTATTTTCCGTATTCCACTTCTTTGTATTCAGGATGTCTATCAAACATTATTCTAGCTGTTGGACATAATGGTATTATTTTTATTCCATTTTCCTTTGCGTAATTTACAGTATTTTCTATTAATTTTCCTGCTATTCCCTGACCTGTGTATTCATCTTCAACAAAAGTATGATCTATTATTATTAAATTTTCCAAGGACTGAGAGTATGTTGACTCACCAACTTCTTTATCTCCATCATAAGCTACAAATCTTTTTTCTTCTTTTTTATATTCTATCATATAAATCTCCTAAGGTTTTATATATTCTTCTTCCTTTATTTTGTACTTTAATGCACCTGAAGGACAAGTATCAATAACTTTCATTATTTTTTCAACTCTATCATCCTCCGGTAGTATCCATGGCTTTCTATCTAAATTAAATGTTTCCGAGTCCCCTTTTACACATTTTCCAGCATGTTCACAAATATCCCCCTATAACTATTCTTTTTTCATTTCTAGTAAGATAACATGTGATTTTTCTTTGGCTTTAATTGTTATTTCCTCTTCAACTACTTCCATACCATCTCTCATGTTCATCTCTTCACCATTTATATCGCTTTTTCCTTCGATTTGAACAAGGTATGCTTGTCTACCTTCTTCCACTTTAAATTCTATCTCATTTCCCTCATCTATTTCAACTACATATATATTAAAATCTTGGTGAAGTTTAACTTCTGCATCTCCTTCATAACCAGAAACTATATGAAGCCATTTGTTCCTTCTAGCATCCCATTCATATCTAAAGTCACCATAATTTGGAGCATAACCATTTTTATCTGGAATTATCCAAATTTGCAAGAATCTTAAAGTTTCGTCACCATAATTCATTTCACTATGAAATACACCAGTTCCTGCACTCATATATTGTACATGTCCTCTTGACAATGTATGTTCATTACCCATACTATCTGCATGAGTTAATTTACCATCTACTACATATGATACTATTTCCATATCTCTATGAGGATGAGTTGTAAATCCTTTACCTGCTTTTACTAAATCATCATTGATTACTCTTAATTTACCAAAATTTATATTGTTAGGATTATAGTATTCAGCAAATGAAAAGTGGAACCTACTTCTTAACCAACTTAAATCACTTTGTCCTAAATATTCATTATTAATTTTTCTTATCATAATTATCCTCCTTGTATTCTAAATTATTACTAATTAGTATTATTTTTTTCAAACTATACATACCCAAATATTTTACTTTAAACATATGTAATAAATATAAACAAACTTTTTTATAAAATATTGCGAATATCATTATAAGAGGTGTTAAAATGGTTAACGAAAAAAAGTTAATTACTAAGATATTAAAAGGAGATAATTTATCTTCAAGAAAATTAATAGAAATATATTATGATGAAATATTAAATTATATTTACTCTAGAGTATTTGATAAGAATGAAGCTGAAGACATAACTCAAGAGGTTTTTCTTGGTATGCTCTTAACCATTAAAGGATATGATTCAAAAAAATCTTCCTTTAGAACATATCTCTATCAAATTACAAAGTATAAAATAATAGATCATATTAGAAAGATTACACCTCTAAAGGAATTTGAATTCTTAAACCTAGATGATAACCATGACAAAATACCTCTTAATTATAAGGAAGACAATTTATTTTTTGAAATAGAAGAATATTTAAAATCCAGTAATAGTAAATATTTAGAACTTTTTTATTTAAAATTTATTAAGGATTTAACTTTTAAAGAAATTTCTCTATTAAAAGGGATTTCAGAATCAACAATTAAAACAAGATATTACAAAATGATTAAAACAATTAGAAAGGAGTTCTTCCATGAATAATAAAATTGATAAAATTATTTCAAAATATGAAGATACAAAATTTAAAAGACAAAGTAATTTTGAATTATTCAAATCATTACTAAGATTTTCTAGGCTAAAGAATGAATTACTTTTATTTATATTAATGACTATTGTGGTATCAGTTTTTTCATTACTTACTTTTGAATCATCTGCTCATTTAGAAGAAAATATAAAGGGTTATTATAATTTAATATTTTTTTCTTCACCTTTCATATTTAGCATTTTCATAGGTTACTGTTATCTTTACGATTACCAAGATAATATATTGGATTTAATTTCAACTACACCTATTACTAAAAATACCATTTATATTTTTAATGCTATTATTAGTATTTTTAAAACCATGGCTATTAACATAATAATCGCTATATTATTTAGTATGTTTTTCCCTGATTTTAGTTTTTTTAATATATGGATGTTTTCAAATACCGTGTTTGGAATATACTTATTAATTGTTTTAAATATTTCAAAAGGAGATTTAATTCATCCAAAGACTTTAATTACAAGCTTGATATATATGGTAATACCCTTTGTTTTAAATGGATTGAAAATAAATTTATATCATCTATATATGTCAGTTCCAGTAATTGTTCATATACTTATACTCATTGTTTTGATCTCTATTTTATTAGTGGATATGAATAGGAAATTAAATAACAATAAAATTATAATGGAGATATAATATGTTAACTTTAGAAAATATAACAAAAAAATATAGAAAATTTCTAGCTATAGAAAATATTAATTTAGAACTAGAAAATGGAATTTATGGTTTTCTCGCACCTAATGGGGCTGGAAAAACGACTATTATAAAGATGATAGCAACGCTGCTATTTCCTAATGATGGAAAAATTTTATACAATGGTGACGATATTCTAGCCCTTGATGAAAATTATAGATGTATTTTAGGATATCTTCCTCAAGATTTTGGCTATTATAAATCTTGGACACCTAAACAGTATTTAACATATCTTTCAGTGTTAAAGGGAATGAAGGAAAAAGATGGTGAAAAAGAGGTTTTAGAACTTTTGGAACTAGTTGGTTTAAAAGATGTTGTAAATAAGAAGATGAAGCAATTTTCTGGTGGAATGGTACAGAGGGTTGGAATCGCTCAAGCATTGTTAAATAACCCTAAAATCGTTGTGCTAGATGAACCAACTGCCGGTCTTGATCCAAAAGAAAGGCTTCGTTTCAGAAATATTCTTGCCGGTCTCTCTAGGGATAAAATTATCATCATTTCCACTCATATAGTTTCAGATGTTGAAAATTTGGCAAATAGAATAATAATGTTAAAAGATAAAAAATTGCTATATAATGAAAAACCCGAAAAATTAATTGAAATATTAAATGGTAAAGTCTTTGAAAAAACAATGACAGAAAATGAATTCTATGAATTTTCCCAAAAATATATGGTACTTTCATCTAAACCTGAAAATAGTCTAATGAATATTAGATATATTGATGAAAATAGTATAAATACAAATTTTTTAAAACCAAATTTAGAAGATGTTTTTCTTTATATTTATGGAGATAGTGAAAATGACTTTACTTAAATATGAGTTGAAGAAGATTTGGCAGTTAAAGTCCACATATATTATTTTATTAATATTTGTGGTCATTAATATACTAGTCGTTTTTAATAAGGATATTCCTGCATCTGATATATCAAAATATAATAATTATGGTGCAAATATTGGTACAGAAAATAATAGTAAAAATATAGAAAAATATAAAGTTGAATATTTAAAAAACGAAAAAACTTCTGTTGAATATTACAGAACAAAATTTAATAAAAATTATAAAAATATAGATAATGTTTTAAATGACAACGATATTATCACAGTAGAAAATGAAAAAGAGGAAGATTTAATACAGGATACCCTCATTTTAAAAAATATTTATACTCATTTAGAAGAAAAACCCTTTGACTTTAAAAATATAAATATGAAAAAGGAATATGAAGGTAAATTTTCCATATATTCCATTACAAATAAAAAAATACAAGAAATTTTTTTAAAATATAGCTATACAGTTCAAAAAAAAGCTGATGAAATTTCCAAGTATAAAAATGCTAATGACTTGGCCTTACCTGGTGAAGATTATAGTTTTACCACAGAGACATTTGGAAATCTAGGTATGATAGCCTTACTTGAATTAATACTATTTGCTTTTATAATTTCTTTTTTATCACAGAATTATGAATATGAGAATAATACTTTTAAAGAGGTATATACTAGTAAAAAGGGATTGAAGATTAGGCGAACAAAAATAGTTTCAATAATCATTTCCTATACAATAGGGTTTATTATAATAGTGATTTCCCTGTACCTATTTTGGTTTTTAAAGTATAATTTTTCGACCTTTTGGGACAGTCCAATATACTCCAGTATAAATACTGAAACCCATTTAACAGGAGTAAAATATTTTATACCTTGGCTTAATTTTACCTTTAAAACGTATCTTATAGCTTTCTTAATATTCATGTTCCTAATAGGACTTCTTTATATATTCTTCTCCTTAATACTGGGATTATTTATAAAAAATTCCTATAGTGCAATACTACTTAGTTTTGCTACAATACTAATATTTTATATTGTTATGAATAAATCCTTAAATAATATTATTTTGTATATAATATCCTACAATCCAGTAAAGTTACTATTTACTTCTTCTCATTGGTTTATGTATGGTGAAATAAATAGTTTTTGGAAATTTTTTGAAAGTAAAATTTTAATCCTATATACCCTAATATTTACTTTCATATACTATTTTTCAAGTAAGTATAAGGGAAGAAAGGAGATTGGATAATGATGAAATATGAATTAAAAAAATTATTTAACCCTATATCCATAGGATTAATAATTGTTATTATACCCGTTCTTTTGTTTTTTGGATATTTTGATGAATTCAATTTTACAAAAGAAGTTATAAAAAATGAAGTTATGGACTTTTCAAGGTCAGAATTAAATATTCTACCAAAATTAATAAAGGAAAACGGCAATAAAGTAGATGGTAATTTAGAAAAAATTTTAATACGTGAAAAAGAAAATAGATTAAAATATTTAGAGGAAAAATTTCAAAAAATTCCTATTGAAGATAGATCTGGGTATAAATCGGCAGAAGAATATTTAAATACCGATAAATATGAACAGGAGGATCATGTAGCTGCTATAGACAATGAAGTATCCTATGACGGGCCTTATAATGTTTACAATGGATTATTATATAGTTATGATAACGAAATGGAAACAAGAAGGTATATTGAAGAAAATGGTACTTTGGAATCCCCCCTTGAGATAGATGGTGATATTTCAATTATTACTACAAAAGATTATGTAAAATTAGCAACTGATAAGGAATATAATACCATTCTTACCGATAGTATAGTCAATAATACAGAACAAGCTTTTTTCTCTATTATATTTACCACAGGAATTTAATTACAATTTTAATAATTCCCTACCTTTTAATGGATAATAAAAATAATACTTTAAAATCAATTTATACAATGAAAATTGGACGAAAATTCTTTAATAGGAAGTTTAAAGTAATAATTTTCACCACTTTAATACTTTGGATATTGGTAACATTATTTCACATTTATATGATGTATGATCTATTTGAATTTCCATTATTTTTTGACTCTAGAATGGTGTCTTTTTTTACATTTTTTGTTGTTAATTCTAACATAACTTATTTAGGATACACCATTGTGCTACTTGCATTTTCACTTATTACAATTTTATTTTTAAATTTTATTATTTACTCAATTGTAAGTAAAGTTGAAAAAAGTACAACAGCATCTTTAGTATCAATATTTACGATATTCACTATTTTTTATACTGTTAAAATTAAGAACTTCAATCCTTTTAAAGATAGAGATGCCGTATTTCCATTCTATTTTAAAGAAATGGTTATTATATTCTCAATACCTTTATTAATATCAATAATTATATATTTTATAAACTATAGGAAAATTTTAAAACATGAAATATTATAAGCATATAAAAAGATATGCTTATAATATTTTTAATTTAATATATACTGTAGAATACAATAATACAAAACTATTATTATGGGAATTATATAAGTAATTTTTACTTTATCACTTTTAATTTAATACATATTTTTTATCTAAGTACTTATATGCGTTTATCTAATATAATAAACAATATTGTTTATTATATTACAAGCTTTTACTTCTTATGTTATAATTTCTATGGAAATAATTATAGGGAGTGATTATATGAACTTTAGAGATAATCGTAATTTTATTAATTTTATTTATATTATAGTTGGAATTTTTTTTATTGCCCTTGGGTTGCATTCTTTTGCCTTGCCTTATAAAATAGTGGCCGGTGGAATGAATGGTATAGGTGTAATAATATATCAATTAACTGGTGTAACTCCTGATATTACCTTGATGATTTCCAATGTGCCCCTACTGATACTCAGTTTAATATTTTTAGGAAAAAAATATACTTTAAACACTATTTTTTGTTCTTTTTTACTACCTGTAATCTTAAGGGTGTTTAACTTTATTCCAGCTTTCAAAGGCGATCCTATGCTTGCTGCAATTTTTAGCGGTGTATTCGTTGGACTTGGTGCAGGTTTAATTTTTAAAGGTGAAAGTTCCAGTGGTGGAACATCAATTTTACAACAGATATTACATGATAAATTTCATATTTCCTATGGTAATGCAATTATGATAATTGATGGTTCAATTTTATTATCATCATTTCTTTTCTTTAATGTATCCATTGGATTATATTCTATTATATCCTTATACATTATTGGAAAATTAGTTGATATTGTTCAATCAGGTGGTACTCCTGCGAAAACAACTTTAATTATCTCCAATAAAACCGAAGAATTAACCGATGAATTTATAAACAATCTTCAACTTGGAGTAACTCTTCTAAAGGGATATGGAGCCTATTCAAAAAAGGATAAGGACGTAATACTATGTACTTTCCCAGATAAAAAAATTGTTGATGTAAAAAATAAAATTTCTGAAATAGACCCTGAATCATTCTGTATAGTTGTAGATGCAAGAGAGGTTCTTGGTTATAGATGGAACAATTATAATTAAGAACTTTATATTTTTATAATCTAAAAAGTACAGCTAAATTTTGTATTCAATATTTAGCTATTTTTTGAATTGCCCTTATTTAGGGGGGCAATTAAGGTAGAAAAAAAGAAGAGCTACTGCTCTTCTTACGCTCCTAAATAAGCCTGTTTTACCCTTGAGTTCTCCGCTAATTTCTTAGCATCTCCTTCTATGGATATTCTACCAGTTTCTAGTACATATGCTCTATCTGAAATCTTTAACGCCATTTTAGCATTTTGTTCTACTAGTAAAATTGTTGTTCCCTGCTCATTTAATTTTTTTATTGTATTGAATATTTCTTTTACAAATAATGGTGAAAGCCCCATTGATGGTTCATCTAGTACCAATAATTTTGGTCTGGACATTAATGCTCTCCCCATTGCAAGCATTTGTTGCTCTCCTCCGGAAAGAGTCCCTGCTATTTGTTTCTTTCTCTCTCTCATCCTTGGAAATACATCATAGAAATTCTTTCTATCAGCCTTTAAATTCTCATGGGAATCCCTTATTGTAAATGCACCAAGTCTAACATTATCACTTACAGAAAGATTTGAAAACACCCTTCTTCCCTCTGGAACTTGTGCTATTCCAAGCCTTACTATATTATGGGCTCTTTCTTTTGTAATATCCTTACCATTAAATGTAACTGTTCCCGCTTTTGAACGAAGTAGTCCTGATATTGTCTGCAATGTTGTCGTTTTTCCTGCTCCATTAGCACCGATTAATGAAACTATCTCCCCTTCATTAACAACTAGATCAATTCCCTTTAAAGCATGAATATTGCCATAGTACACATTTAAATTTGAAACTTCTAATAATGCCATTATTCATCCTCCTCTTCGTCATCATCTGCTCCAAGATAAGCAGTTATAACCTCTTTCTTGTTAACTACTTCTATTGGATTGCCTTCTGCTATCATTATTCCTCTATCAAGTACTATTAATCTTTCACAAATACCTAGAACCAATTTCATATCATGCTCTATTAATACTATTGCTATTTTAAATTTATCCTTAATAAATTTAATTGTTTCCATTAATTCTTCTGTTTCTTTAGGATTCATTCCCGCTGCTGGCTCGTCTAGGAAAAGTACTTTTGCACCTGTTGATAACGCTCTTGCAATTTCAAGTTTTCTCTGTCTACCATAAGGCATATTTCCAGCCATATAGTTCGCATATTTTGCTAAGTCGAATATTTCAAGTAAAGCCATAGCTTCTTCTTTGGCCTTTTTTTCCTCTTTCCAATATCCAGGAAGTCTTAATGTTCCAGTTAAGTAACCATATTTCATATTGAAGTTATTTGCTACTATAACATTGTCAAGTACTGTCATATTTTTAAATAGTCTTATATTTTGAAAAGTTCTTGCCATTCCATATTGAACTAATTTATATGGTTTTTCTCCATTTATCTTTTTTCCATCGAATATATATGTTCCCGATGTCGGTTTGTATACCCCTGTTAATATATTGAACACAGTGGTTTTTCCAGCACCGTTAGGACCTATTAAGCCTAGCAATTCATCTGATTTTAACTTCAAGTTGAAATCCGTTACTGCTTTAAGTCCACCAAAGGTAATTGAAATGTCTTTTGCATCTAAGATTATATTACTCATTCAATTTACCTCCCTTATCCTCGTTGCCTTTTATTTTTATCTTTACAAAATTAATTATTTTAGATATTTGGAATTCTTTTCTTCCAAGTAGTCCTGTTGGTCTAAATATCATCATTATAATCAATACCAATGCGTAGATTATCATTCTGTAATCTTCAAAGGATCTTAAGAATTCTGGTAATATTGTTAACACTACTGCTGATAATGTTGCTCCTGTAAATGAACCCATTCCGCCTAGTACAACCATTACAAGTATATTTATAGAATTGTTATAGTCAAAGTATTTTGCTGTTATATTACCCATGTTCTGAGCATACATTCCGCCTGCTATTCCTGCAAACATTGCAGATAAAGCAAAGGCAAATACTTTATAATATGTTGTATTAACTCCAACTGCATCACTAGCTATTTCGTCTTCTCTTATAGCAAGTACAGCTCTACCGTGACGAGATGTCATTATGGAATACATAAATATTACAGATAGTACAGTGATTACAAATGTCGTTGTAAAATCAGTATATCTTGGAATTCCTGTTAATCCCTGTGCTCCACCTGTAAAATCAAAGAACTCTATTAAAGTCTTTATAATCTGTCCAAATGCTAAAGTTATAATTGCTAAGTAATCCCCTTTAAGTCTTAGCCCTGGAATACCTATTAATATACCAACTACAAGAGCTGCGATTCCACCAAGTATTAACGATACTAAGTATCCAGGTAATCCTTCTAGAAAACCAGCTTTCATAAATAATGAAGCAGTATAAGCTCCTATGGACATAAATCCTGCATGGCCTAATGTTATTTGTCCCAAACAACCAACTACTACATTTAAACTTACTGCTAAGATAATATTAATACAAATAAAATTCATTATCCCTAATTCATAAGTACCTAATGTTCCATTTTGATTGAATACAAATATTAAAAAGTATAATAATCCAACTAACGCAACTGTTAATACATATGATATTTTTTTAGTATTAGTCATATTACACCTTCTCCTTAGTATTTTTACCTAATATACCCGTTGGTTTAACAAGTAATACTACTATTAATATTCCAAATACAAAAGCATCTGCTAATTGTGAAGATATATAAGCTTTTGTTAAGGACTCAACAAGACCTAGAATAACTCCACCTAGTACTGCTCCTGGAATATTTCCAATTCCACCTAGTACTGCTGCAACAAAGGCCTTTATACCCAACATGGATCCCATATCAGGTGCCAATTGTGGATAAAGTGATAAGTATAAAATACTTCCAACTGCTGCAAGTGCACTACCAATACCAAATGTTAATGATATTGTGTGGTTTACATTTATTCCTACAAGTTTTGAAGCACCGTAGTCTTCACTAGTTGCTCTCATAGCTTTACCAAATTTTGTCTTCCTTAAAAACATCTGTAATAAAAATGTCAATAAAGCCGTTACAAGAACTGTAACTATAAAACTAAAGTTAATATTTATTCCAAGCACATTAAATGGTTTTTGTGGAAAAACTCTTGGAAATGGCTTTGGATCAGCTCCTATAAATTTCATTACAACGTTTTGAAGCAGTAAACTAACTCCAATTGCCGTTATAAGATTAGAAATCCTCGGTGAATTTCTAAGTGGAGTATAAGCAACTTTTTCTATAATCATTCCTAAAATAGCACAAAATATTATTGCAGGTATAACTGAAACCCATATTGGTAATCCCATGGATGCCAACGTTGGAGTAGTCGCCAATGCAACATATGCCCCTACCATTAAAATATCACCATGGGCGAAGTTTATTAATTTAGCTATACCGTAAACCATGGTATAACCTAATGCTACTAAGGCAAATATACTTCCTAACTGTAACCCTGAAATAATTTGAAGTATTAATTCCTTCATAAATTCTCTCCTTTACTAAAAGCAGACTGTTTCTATCAAGTTTATTCTAAACTTGGGTAACAGATTGCATTAGACGTACTAACAATTTTCTTCAAAAATTAAGTTACGTCTTAATAAAAGCCATCTCTTGAGAGATGGCTAATTTAAAACCCTATTCTATTCTGGTGATACTACTGTATCCAATTTGTATTCACCATTTACAATTTTTATAACAGATACTGACTTAACAGGATTGTTGTTTTCGTCAAACTTTAAGTTTCCTGTAACACCTGCAAAATCTATGTCTTGCATTGCTTTAACTATAGCTTCTTTATCAGTCTTACCTGCTTTTTCTATAGCTTCTTTATAAAGATAAGCTGCATCATAACCTAACGCTGCAAATGAAGAAGGATTTTCTCCATATTTATCTTTATAAGCTTTAATAAAGTTTTGAACTTTTTCATTTGTATCATCTAATGAATAATGATTTGAGAATGCTGCGTTTTCAACATCACCATAAGCGGAAGCGTCTAATTGTTCAACAACTCCGTCCCATCCATCTCCACCTATTAAAGTAGCATCTATTCCAGCTTCTCTTGCTTGTTGTGCAACTAAAGCTATAACATTGTAATAATCCGGTACTAAAACAACTTCTGGTTTAGAAGATGCTATTTTAGTCAATTGAGATCTGAAATCTGTATCTCCATCTTTATAAGATTCTTCAGCAACTATTTCTACACCTAACTCTTTAGATTTTTCAGCATAAGCTTTTGCTATACCATCTGAGTAATCTGAAGCACTATTTTTTAATATAGCAACTTTTTTAGCTTTTATAGTTTCTGATGAATATTTTGCTAATATTTCTCCTTGGAAAGGATCTGTAAAACAAACTCTAAATACATTCTCTCTACCTTCAGTAAGACCAAATTGTGTTCCCGTAGGAGTTAATAAAGGCATTCCTTCTTCTTTTGCCAAATCAGCTATGGATTCAGTTGGTGCTGAAGTAATAGCTCCTATTATTGCAACAACATCTTTAGCAATTTTATTATACGCATTTACTGCTTCTGTGTTATCACCTTTGTCGTCAAGTACTTCGTACTTAACCTGCTTACCAAGGATACCACCATCTTTGTTAATTTCTTCAAAGGCTAAGTTTGCTCCATTAGTAGCAGTTTTTCCATATATAGCATTATTTCCAGTCAATGGTGCAATTCCACCTATTAAAATCTCTTCACTAGTTGAACTTCCACCAGCACTTGTATCTTTTTTTGCATCTTTACCACCAACACATCCAGTTAACAAAAAGGACATAACTAGAAACGTTGATAATAATTTAATAAAATTCTTTTTCATTTTACCACTCCAATCTCTCCATATAATAATGTTTAATATTATAACAAATAATTCTGAACATTACTAGTGTAAAAGTTATATTTTTTTAAAATAAATGTTATTTTATTAGTCACAAATATTTTTCTATCCCATTTAATGTTAAAATATCAACAATTATCATTTTTTCACTTTTGTTATTTATGTATATTTATTCATAGCACTTTAGCAAACACTAAATGTTTATGTATTAATATTTAATAATGGATAAAAAATTATATTAATTTTCATTTATACTTTTCAATTTATCGGTTTTTATATATGATATATATAAGGAGGAGTACAATGGATAATTTTAAGTATCTGAAGTTATTGTCAAAAGAATATAATACAAGAGAGAAAGTCATTAGTGAAATCGTTAAACTAAAGGCTATTTCAGTATTGCCAAAAGGAACAGAATATTTTTTAAGTGATTTACACGGTGAGTACACGTCATTTACTAGAATTTTAAGGTCAGCCTCTGGAAATACAAGACAAAAAATTTCCTTGGAGTTTGATGGTGAATTAACTGAGCAAGAGATGAACGAATTATCTAACTTAATTTATGAGCCGAGCAATTTTATAACTTTAATGATAAAATCTAAAAGTTTTACAAATGAATGGGTTAGACAAACAATTTTCAATTTACTAAGACTTTTAAAAAGAGTAACTTCAAAATACTCAAGAGCTAAAATAAGAAGTAAGATGCCAACGGATTTTAGGGATTTAATTGATGAAATGCTCCATATAGACTATGTTGAATTAAATAAAAAAGATTATTTTGATACTTTAATAGATACTATTGTACAAATTGATGCTTCTCAAGAATTTATAAAGGTTCTATGCCATATAATACAAGACGTTTCAGTTTACTGCTTACATATAGTTGGAGATATTTATGATAGAGGTCCAAGACCTGATATTATAATGGATGTTTTAATGGAACATCCAAATATAGATATACAGTGGGGAAACCATGATATTACATGGATGGGAGCTGCTTTGGGAAACAGGGTCTTAGTAGCCAATGTAGTTCGTATTGCATTGGGATATAACAACTTTGATTCGCTAGAAGACAGTTATGGAATCAATTTAAGACCACTTTATTCCTTTGCTACAGAAGTTTATAAAGATGACCCATGTGAAAGATTTATGCCTAAAATAGTAGATGAGACAAAATGTTATAGTATAAATAAATACGCTACTGCAAAAATGCATAAGGCAATATCCATAATACAATTTAAATTAGCATCTCAAACCATAAAGAGAAATCCCGATTATGACATGGGACATAGAACAACATTGGAAAATATTGATTATGATAGAAATGTATTCTTAGCAGAAGATGGAAAAGAATATCCTCTACTAGATACGAATTTCCCAACAATAGATAAAAACGATCCTTTAAAATTAACCGAAGAGGAGTTTGAAGTATTAGATAGTTTAAACAACTCTTTTAAACATAGTGAAAAAATGCAAGCCCATTTAAAATTCCTATTGGATAAAGGGTCAGTATATAAAATTACAAATTCAAATTTATTATTTCACGGATGTATTCCAATGCATGAAGATGGAACATTTAAAAAATTCAAATTCGATGGAAGAATATATTCTGGAAGAGCATTATTAGATTTTTTCGATGAAAAAGCAAGAGAGCCTTCCTACTTACAAAGATCTATGAATTCCAAAGAAAGACAAAAGGCTTTAGACCTTTATTGGTATATGTGGTGTGGTCCTAACTCTCCTCTCTTTGGAAAGCACAAGATGTCCACATTTGAAAATTTCTTCATAGGAAGAGATTTACCTATATGTAAAGAGATATCAGATCCATATTTTAGACTTAGTAAGAAGGAGCAATATGTTGACCAAATATTTGAGGAATTCGGATTAAATCCTGATACTTCTCATATAATAAACGGTCATATACCTGTTAAGCATAAGAATGGACAGAAACCAATTTCTGCAAATGGTAAAATGTATGTAATCGATGGAGGAATTTCCAAAGCATACCAACCAAAAACGGGAATAGCAGGCTATACATTAATGTTTAACTCCCATTACTTAGCCTTGGCAGAACATAGTAATTATGAAGTCATGGAATCAGTTCATGGTGCATACACTCCAAAGCTTCATATAACAGAAAGATTTCCTAAAAGATTATTAGTTGGAGATATGGATGAAGGAAAGGAAATAGAAGAAAGAATAAAGGATTTAAGAGATTTATTTAAAGCATATAAACAAGGAACAATTAAAGAAGGATCAAAATAATTAAATTAGAAGGCCGGAATATTTATAAAATATTTCGGCTTTTGATTT
>CAYFSP010000014.1:0-34172 GCA_964345925.1 uncultured Gallicola sp.
GTTTTTATTTGTCTAGATTATTTTATTATTTACTTGACTTCATATAGTTAGTCTTTAATCACCATTTAAATAATTTTACAGTAGAAAAAGATTTTTATCAATATTCATAAAAGAAGACTTTATAATGGAATTAATTTAAAATGGTTTTTAATACATTAATATATTAATTATTAAAGAGATTATATATTTTATAAAATAATGTATAATTGATATAGGAAAAATATTCATTATTTTAGGGAGGATTTATGATAGACTTGCACAATCATTCAGAGTTTTCTTTTGATTCGGAAACTCCTATTGAAGAAAATATAAAAGCCGCTATAGATTTAGGATTAAAATATATTTCTGTAACAGATCATATGGATTTGATTAAAGTTACAGATGATTATAGAGATAATACAGATATTCCAGGATATTTTAAAAGAGTTAAGGAATTAAAAGAAAAATATATTGACAAGATTAAAATTCTTTATGGAATAGAGGTTGGCATTCAACCTGAAACAGCTATTTTAAACGATGAGATAACAAGCAAATTTGATTTTGACTTCATTATTGGATCGACTCACTGTGTTAAGGAAGAGGATATTTATTTTGCAAATTTTTACGAAAGATATTCTTCAAAGGATTTATTTAAACTATATTATAGTGAAATGTTAAAAGCTATTCAAATGACAAAAAACTTTGATTCCCTTGGACATATTGACTATATTGATAGATACGCTCCAAGTCCTGATAGAGTTTCACCAATTGAGGACAACAAGGAAATAATTATTGAAATACTAAAGTTTTTAATAGAGAATAACAAGGGTTTTGAAATAAATACTGCTGGAATAAGATCGGGACTTTCATATATGCATCCAAAACCAATCGTATTGGAATGGTATAGGGAATTAGGTGGAGAGATTATTACAATAGGTTCAGATGGTCATAGGAAACAAGATATTGGTGCAGGTGTTTTTGATGCTTGTGAATTGTTAAAATCCTATGGATATAATGGTGTTTATATTTTTGAAAATAGACAACCTAAAAAAATATTATTTGATTAGGAGAATTTATGAAAAAGATTTTAATTATTTCCACAGGTGGAACAATAGCGTCAGTAAGTACGGAAAATGGACTTGTACCAGGAATTAATTCAAGTGACTTACTAAAGTATTTAAATATCAAAATGGATAATATAGAAGTTGATACAATAGATTTATTAAATATTGATAGTACTGATATTAGAGTGGAAAATTGGATTCAAATAGCTAAGTCCATAAAAGAAAACTATGATGATTACGATGGATTTGTCATTACCCATGGAACTGATACATTGGCATATTCTGCTGCTGCATTATCATATTTAGTACAGAATTCCAAAAAGCCAATTGTTATAACAGGAGCACAGAAATCCATAAGCAATGAAATTACAGATGCTAAATTGAATTTAGCAGATAGTATTACATATGCTTGTAGTAATAAATCTCATAATGTAGTAATAGTATTTAACGGTAAGGTAATTGCTGGAACAAGGGGAAGAAAGGAAAAGACGAAATCATATGATGCTTTTTCAAGTTTAAATTATCCAGTATTGGCTACTATTCATGAACAGCGAATTATGCGTTTTATATACAATGAAGAAAAAGCGGAAAGACCAAATTTTTGTTTTAACTTAGATAATTCAGTTTTTCTTTTAAAACTAATTCCTACAATAGAAGGAGATATTTTAGACTATATTTTCGAAAAATATAATTGTATAATAATTGAAAGTTATGGTGTTGGTGGAATACCAAAACATATTTTCGACAATTTTCAAAGATTATCAAAATTATATTCAGAACAAAAGACTATTGTAATTACAACTCAAGTTCCAATGGAAGGGTCTGACTTAATGGTTTATGAAGTTGGACAAAGGTTAAAGGGAGAGCTTAATATTATGGAGTCATTTGATATGACAATAGAGGCTACAGTTGTAAAGCTAATGTGGGCCATGGCTGAAGGTAAGGGCAATAATAAAAAAATCAAGGAATTATTCAATAAACAGATAAATTACGATACTCTTTATAATCTTGAATAAAACGAATAGTTTCAAAAATGATACAATATATAAATTTAAGGTAAATTTCATGAAAATGTAGTACAATATTCACTTAGGAGGGACGAATGAATAAAAGAAAAACATCTAAAGATGCACGCAAGAAGAGAAAAAGACAAGTTCTTAGAAATAGAATATTCTTAGTAGTTTTCCTTATCCTTTTAATATTGTTAGTTAAGAATTTAGTATCATTAGGAGATGATAAAAAGAGTAGTGATAGATTCTTTACTCTTATAGGAACAGGAGATTCTAGTACAAGTAAGAATAATGATATAGATGATCAAAAAGTGGAATATGTAGAAGCAACTGACCGTGAAGGATGGATAGCGAATATAACAAAGGCAAAAAAGACGAATAAAAATGCTCAAGTTATTCTTGATAATGTTGGTAATATAAGGGAAGAATTGTTAAAGATGGCTGGTACAAACCCAGACACAATAAATTTCGTAGCTAAATATGCAGATCCTAATATTTCCTATGAGGATAAATATCCAAGTAAAATATATAAAAATCTAGACTACCCTTACTATATTCAATGGGATCAAAAATGGGGTTATCAGGATTATGGTACAGGTAATATAGGTAATGCAGGATGTGCACCAACGTCACTGGCAATGATGTTATCAGGGATGACAGGAGAAAGAATACTACCAAGTGAAGTAGCTACATTGGCAACTAAAAATGGTAATGTTGGTGATTATGGAACAGACTGGAATATTTATCCGTTTATTGCAAAAGAATATAATCTTAACATAAAAGAGATAGAAAAGAGCAATAATTCGATAATAAAAGAGCTAGATAAAGGAAATCCAATAATAATTTCCGTTGGTAAGGGTACATTTACTACAATTTCTCACGTTATGTTAATAGTAGGTCATGAAGATGGACAATTACAAATATATGATCCAAATAATTTACAGAATACTAAAAAATTATGGGATTTTACAACATTCCAAAATGAAGTAAAAAACATGTGGGTATTTAGCAATTAGGAGAAATATGGAGAAGTTAAAACAATATAAAAAAGATTATTCCTATTCATATACATTAGGACCTTTTCCAACTTTTGAGCTAGTAAAAAATAGATATGAAATAGTTGAAAGAGTCATATTATCAAAAGACTTTAACGAATTGGATAAAATAATTAAATTGTTAGAAGAAAAAAATATTCCATATTACTTTGAACCTAAAACATTGGAGAGAATTGGCAATAAGAAGAAAATTTATGTTGCAGGGGTATTCAAAAAATATCATGAAGAAATTCAAGAGGGAAATCATCTTGTTTTAGACAATATAAGTGATATGGGAAACTTAGGAACCATAGTGAGAACTATGGTTGCTTTCAATATTAGAAATTTAGCGCTAATAGGAAATTCTTGCGATATATTCAATCCAAAAGTAGTAAGAGGTAGTATGGGGGCGTTGTTTGGTATTAGATTTGAATATTTTGAAAATATAGATGAATATTTAAGTAAATTTAACAACAATAATTATGCCTTTATGTTAGAAGAAAACTCTAAAAATTTATCTCAAACAAAAATTGAAAGACCATTTTCTTTAATATTTGGAAATGAAGGATCTGGACTTGGTGGAGAATATATAAGGGATAATATAGAGAAGGTAATAATAGAACAAAGTGAAGATGTGGACTCATTGAATCTAACAATAGCAGTAGGAATAGGAATGTATAATTCGGTTTATAAATAAAAAAATATTAATACTCTCCATAATTTGTATTACTATATATTATTGGAGAGTATTTTATTTGGCAATTAAAGGAGAGTAAAATGTATAAAGCGTATGTTTTCGATTTAGATGGTACAATAATTGACAGCCTTGTAACAATAGCAGAATGTTTCAACAAAGAATTAAAAAAATTAGGATATAAGCCGATAGAAATTGAATTATTTAAATATCTAGTAGGTGATGGTGCAAGGGTATTAACTGAAAGAGCCATAGATCATATAATAAAAAGAGATAATATAAAAATGGATGATGAAGAAAAGAAAAAGATGACAGATGATCTACATGATGCATATTTAAATAGCTATAATAGTATAGATGATGATTTTACAAAAGTATATGATGGAGTTAGAGAGTCTCTATCATATTTAAAATCTAAAGGTGCATTACTTGCTGTTTGTACAAATAAACCAGAAAAAGCAGCATATATTGTATTGGAGAATAATTTTGGTAAAGGATATTTTGACTATATTATTGGAGTAGAGGATGATGAAAACAAAAAGCCTAATCCATTTATGATGAATAGATTAATGGAGAAACTAAAAGTTGAAAAAAAGGATATAGCATATTTTGGTGATACTTCAACAGATATGGAAACAGCAAAGAATGTAGATGTCTATGCAGTTGGAGTTACTTGGGGATTTAGAGAGGAAGAAGAGCTAGTGGAATATGGTGCCGATAAAATAATACACAGTCCATTTGAGATAAAAGATATATAACTGTAGAAAAATACAGTTATTTTTTATTTTAAGAGAAAATATAGACTACTTAATAATATATTTATAAGCAAGGCACCGTTAAAGTCAAATTATAGTAAGTTATTTTATAATAAATAAAATAAGTAATTTTACTATATAAATAAATTGAAATAAATATGAAATTATAAAATATTGTAATGAAAATAGTAAATTGTAATATAACTAAAGTTTTTTATTCGAGTTTTATACTTTGACATGGATTTAAATAAAAAAGCAGACAGGGGAGTCTGCTTTTAATCTCTATGGATAGGGGATCCATACTAGATATTTAATTACAAGGGGTGTAATTAATGAGTTAATATCTAATTAATATTATAGGGTTATTGATAATGAATGTCAATTAGCTTTCGCAATATAGTTATCTTCTTATAAATAATTGAAATATATTATTATTTATTATGAAGAAATTTTTTGAAATTATCTTCATTTAATATCTTTACTCCATTTTTGCTTAGTAATTCTGCAGTTATACCATTTCCATTTGTTAACTTTCCAGAGAAGCTTCCATCGTAAATATTTCCATAGCCACAAGAAGGGCTATTTGATTTTAAAATTGCATACTCAATATTAAATAATTTACAAATATTCAAAGCTTCATTTGCGCCAAGAAAAAATTCTTCAGTTTTATCTTCACCGTCTTTATTTAAGACTTTATTATTTACAATTTCACAAGGTTTTCTTGGTGTTTCCAGTCCCCCTGCTTGTTCTGGGCAAAAGGGAACAATATAATTGTCTTCAATTAACTTATGAATATCGTTTGGTTTTTGTATATTGGAATCATATCTACATTTACATCCAAGTAAACATGAACTAACTAAAATTTTCATTTAATCTCCTTCTAATCTCGGTTACAGGAAGTCCTACAATATTGTTGTAGTCACCAAATACTGCTTCAACCAATGATGTTGATAACTCTTGGGCATTATATGATCCTGCTTTATCAATAGGTCTTCCAGATAGTACATATTTTTCAATATAATCTACGGCAAAATCTGTTTTTTCAATAAATTTTACTGCTGAAACATTATAGAATAAATCGTAGTTGTTTTCATCAATGTAGAGACAAACACCTGTTACTACATAATGATAATTACCTAAGTAAGATAATAACATGGAAAAGGCATCTTCCTTATCTTCTGGTTTACCAAGGATTTTTCTATCAGTTACAACAATTGTATCTGCAGATATAATTAAAGATTGAATATTCTCCTTGTATATACTTCTTGCTTTTTCTAAAGCTATATTTGCTGAAGAAGTAAATGCATTTTTTAAGAAACCCAAGTATTTATTTTTTTCCAAAGATTTTGATAAAATATATTTTTCGTCTACAATAGGTTTTTCTACTTGAAATTTACTTGTAATCTCTTTTATTAGCTCAATTCTTCTTGGAGAAGAACTTCCTAAAATAATTTTCATACTTTTATTTATATTGAGTTTATTCACTAAATCAAATGTACCAATATTATTTAAAAAATTATTTATTTCCATTTTCATTTAATATATCCCTTTGCATATTTTTGCTAATTTTCATTAAGAAAATTGTAAAACTGTCTAAATAATCGATAAAATCATTGTTTTCTAAAAGTTTACGATTCTTCTCAATAATCAAATTCTCTCTACTGCTGTCGAATATATCCATATTGTTTTCAATTTTATACTCTATAACATCCTTTACTAAAGTCATTCTTTCCTCAAATAATTTTATTAATTTTTCATCAACTTCGTCGATTTTTTTTCTTGTAATATTTAAATCTTTCATCTTATTCTCCATATAATATTTTATTTAATTATATCATATGGATATATTTTAAAAGTATTTACTATAAGCTTAATAAAATTATATTATTGTAGGAAAACGGGAAAGTTCAATTTTATCTAGATGAAAAATTATGATACAATAGGAGTGGTAAAATATAATATTAACTTAGGAGGCAATTAAATGTTAGTTTCAGCAAAAGAAATGTTAGACAAGGCTTTAGAAGGTCATTATGGAGTTGGACAATTTAATATAAACAATCTAGAATGGACAAAGGCTATTTTAGAAACTGCTGAAGAATTAAAATCACCAGTTATTTTAGGTGTTTCAGAAGGTGCTGGAAAATATATGACAGGTTATAAAACTGTTGTAAAAATGGTTGAAGGTATGATGGAAGGTTTAAATATAACAGTTCCAGTAGCTATTCATCTAGATCATGGTTCTTATGAAGGAGCACAAAAGGCTATAGATGCTGGATTTACATCAGTAATGTTTGATGGTTCTCATTATCCAATAGAAGAAAACGTTGAAAAGACTAAAGAAATAGTTAAACTTGCTCATAGTAAAGGAATATCTGTTGAAGCAGAAGTTGGTTCAATAGGAGGAGAAGAAGACGGTGTTGTAGGTACTGGAGAATTTGCAGACCCAGCAGAATGTAAGATGATTGCTGATTTAGGCATAGACTTTTTAGCAGCAGGAATTGGTAATATTCATGGTGTTTATCCTGAAAACTGGCAAGGATTGAATTTTGAAGTGTTGGCATCTATTCAAAAAGAAGTTGGTAAAATGCCATTAGTTCTACATGGAGGAACTGGAATACCAACAGAGATGATTCAAGAAGCAATTAATTTAGGAGTTTCAAAAATCAATGTTAATACAGAATGTCAATTGGAATTTGCAAAAGAGACAAGAAAGTACATTGAAGCAGGTAAGGATTTAGAAGGTAAAGGATTTGATCCAAGAAAAATACTTGCACCTGGAACACAAGGTATTAAAAATGTAGTTAAAGAAAAAATGGAAATCTTTGGTTCTGTAAATAAAGCATAAATAATATATTTTGAGAATGAACTTAACTGGTTCATTCTTTTTTTTGAAAATATTTTTAAATTAAGGGTATAGAATAAGAAATGGAAAATATTAAAGACAAATATTACAAAAACTTAATAATTATTGGAAAAACTATTGTATTCTTAAAAAAAAAGTAGTATAATAAATATAAAGTCAAAGAAAGTCAAAGATTGAATTTTGTAAAAGGATCAACATATTAATTTATAATTTGTATTTTAATCCGTTTACACAATTTTTTTGTATGGAGGATATTATGGAATATAAAGATTACTATAAAGTTTTAGGTGTTGATAAGACAGCATCTGATAATGAAATAAAAAAAGCGTATAGAAAACTAGCAAAGGAACATCATCCTGATTTGAACCAAGGAAATGAAAAATCAGCGGAAAAATTTAAAGAGATAAATGAAGCTTATGAAGTTTTAGGCGATAAAGATAAAAGACAGAAATATGATCAATTTGGATCTAGTTATAATTTTTCTGGTGGTCAAAATTTTGATCCATCACAATATGGATTCGATTTTGGAAACTTTGGTGGAGGTAATAGCAGGTCTTACACTTATACATCTACAGGAGATGGTGGAGGTTTTTCAGACTTCTTCAATATGTTCTTCGGTGGAGGTGGAGGAAGATCATCTTCTGGAAGTACAAGGGATATTTTCTCTGGATTTGGAGGAAGGACAAAACCACAAAGACAAAAATACGATACGGAGATTTCAATTAGTTTAAAAGAAGCCTATAATGGAGCTGATAAGGTATTGAATTTAAATGTTAATGGTGAAAACAAAACATTAAATGTGAAAATACCAAAAGGAATTTTACCTGGTAAGAAGATTAAAACAAAAGGTGAAAAAATTGGTCTAGATGGAGATATTTATATAAAAATAAATGTACTGGATCAGAAAAATACTTTAGAAGGTTTAAATATCATTAAAAAGATAGATGTTTATCCTTGGGATGCAGCTTTAGGTGGAAAGATAATAGTTGAAACATTAGAAGGAAAGATAAAAGTAAATATTCCTAAGGGAATTGAATCTGGAAAAAGAATAAGATTATCTAAAAAAGGATTTAGGGATATGAAGGGTCATAAAGGAGATTTATTCCTTGAAATACAAATACAAAACCCTAGTCATTTAAATGATAAACAAAAAGAATTATATGAAGAATTAAAAAGATCTATGTAGGGAGGTAATAATATGGATTTAAATAAATTTACACAAAAATCAATTGAGGCTATTCAAGAGGCACAAAATATAGCAATAAAAAATGGTAACCCTGAGGTAAATGATATACATTTACATTATGCTTTAGTTGCAGATACAGAAGGTGTAATTCAAAGGGTTTTAAATAAAATGAGCATTAATATTAATGATTATACGACAGCTTTAACAAACGAATTGGACAAATTGCCAAGACAGGATAGTAGTTCTAATATTTATCCTTCAACAATTTTTCAAAGAATTTTATTAAAAGCTGAAGACGAAGCTAAAAAAATGGGAGATAGTTTTATTTCCGTTGAACATATTTATATGGCTTTATTAGATGAAAAAAGAATTCCTAGTATGGAAATTATTTCTAAATTCCATATTACATTAAAGGATTTTAAATCCTCATTAAAGGATATTAGAGGTAATTCAAAAGTAGATACAGATGATCCAGAAAGCTCTATGGAAGCCTTGGAAAAATATGGTCGTGATTTAACAGAAGAAGCTAGAAAAGGAAAAATTGACCCTGTTATTGGTAGAGATGACGAAATTAGAAATGCTATAAGAATTCTTTCTAGAAGAACTAAGAACAACCCTGTGTTAATAGGTGAACCTGGAGTAGGTAAAACTGCAATAGTTGAAGGTTTAGCTCAAAGAATTATAAATAATGATGTACCGGAAACATTAAGGGATAAAACCGTTTTTGCATTGGACTTAGGTTCATTGATTGCAGGAGCAAAATACAGAGGTCAATTTGAAGAGAGATTAAAATCTGTATTAAAAGAAATTACGGATTCAGAAGGTCAAATAATATTGTTTATAGATGAAATTCATACTTTAGTTGGAGCAGGTAAAACAGACGGAGCAATGGATGCTTCCAATATGTTAAAACCAATGTTAGCTAGAGGAGAAATTCAAACAATAGGCGCAACAACTCTAGATGAATACAGACAATATATTGAAAAAGATGGTGCATTGGAAAGAAGATTCCAAAAGGTATATGTTTCAGAACCAACAGTTGAAGACACTATTTCAATATTAAGGGGAATAAAGGAAAAATATGAAATTCATCATGGAATTAGAATTTCAGATAATGCAGTAATAGCTTGTGCTACTATGTCAAATAGATATATATCCGATAGATTCTTACCGGACAAGGCAATAGATTTAATGGATGAAGCATCAGCAATGGTTAGAACTGAAATAGATTCTATGCCGGCAGAGCTAGATGAACAGAATAGAAGAATATTGCAACTTGAAATCGAAAGAGCAGCATTAAAAAAAGAAGAGGATGATTTAAGTAAGAGAAGACTTGAAGACCTGGAAAAAGAATTACAGGATTTAAGAAATGAATATGATTCTAATTACGAAAAATGGAGAGAACAAAAAGAGAGTATAGACCAAGTTAAGGACTTTAAAGAAGAAATTGACGAAGTAAGAAGACAAATGGACGATGCTGAAAGAAAATATGACTTTGAAAGACTATCTCAACTAAAATATGGAAAACTTGCAGAGTTGGAGACAAAATTAGCTGAAGCCACTGCAAAAAATGAATCTGATGATTCAATGTTAAAAGAAGAGGTTACAGAAGAGGAAATTGCAGAAGTTGTTTCAAAATGGACAGGTATTCCAGTTAATAAATTAGTTGAAACAGAAAGAGATAAAATCTTAAATATGGACGATATACTTCATAAAAGGGTTATAGGTCAAGATGAGGCTGTTACAGCAGTAACTGAGGCCATTATAAGATCTCGTTCAGGAATTGCATCATTTAATAAGCCAATAGGTTCATTTATTTTCTTAGGACCAACAGGTGTAGGTAAAACTGAACTTGCAAAAGCATTAACAGAAGCCATGTTTGATGATGAAAAGAATCTTGTTAGGATAGATATGTCAGAGTATATGGAGAAACATTCCGTATCAAGACTAGTAGGTTCTCCTCCAGGATATGTTGGATATGAAGAAGGTGGACAACTAACGGAAGCAGTTAGAAGAAAACCGTATTCAGTAGTACTTTTTGATGAAATAGAAAAAGCTCATCCTGATGTTTTCAATATACTTTTACAAGTGTTAGATGATGGTAGATTAACAGATAATCAAGGTAGAACAGTGGACTTTAAAAATACAATTATCATTATGACTTCAAATATTGGTTCTTCATATTTAATTGATGGAATTGACAATGATGGAGAAATAGCAGAAGATGCAAGAGATAATGTTATGAATCAAATGAAAGTAACATTTAGACCTGAATTTTTAAATAGAGTTGATGATATAGTAATGTTTAAACCATTATCAGAAAATGAAATATATGAAATAGTAGATCATAATATTAAGGATATTGAAGAAAGACTAGAAGATAGACAAATTACAATAACACTTGATAAAACTGCTAAGGAATTGATAATGGCAAGAGCTTACAATGTTCAATATGGAGCAAGGCCAGTAAAAAGATTTTTACAAAAATATATTGAAACAGAACTAGGTAGAATGTTATTAAAAGGTGAAGTTCAAGATAGGGATAATGTAATAATATCCGTTGAGAATAAAGAATTAAAATTATTTGTAAAATAAAATAGACAAAATAGCTTTTTATAGAAAAACAATAACTATAAAAAGCTATTTTTTGTGATTTTATTTGATTATGGTCTATATTTAAATTAGAATGTATATAGGTGAAAATATGGATATAAAAAGAGTATTTCAAAAGGAAGAACCTAGAAATCTTCTATGTGAGAAAAGATATAGTATTTTAATTCCCATAATAAAAATAAAAGATGAAATGCATATTATATTTGAAGTTAGAAGTGAAAACATATCTCAACCTGGAGAGGTGTCATTACCAGGTGGAAAAGTGGAAATAGGGGAGACGCCTTTACAAGCAGCAAAGAGAGAAACACAAGAGGAATTAAAGATCAATGGTTCAAAAATAAATATATACGGAGAATTAGGATATTTAAATGAATTTATAGATTCGGAGATAAGAATTTTTGTTGGTGGAATAAGGGAATATAGTATAGATGACTTTACTACAAATGATGAGGTAGAATATATATTTACATATCCCATTTCATATTTTAGGGAAAATAAACCAGAGATTTTTAACAATGTGTTAATAAATAGCATAGATGAGAATTTTCCATTTGATTTAATACCAAATGGTGATAAATATAAATTTAGGAAAATTAATAGAGAAATATATATGTATAAGAATACAAATCCTGTAATTTGGGGACTAACGGCTAAAATAATAGCAAAGTTTATAGAAATATATGAAGGTGAAATAAATGAATAGAGATAATGTTTTAAGTACAATGATGAAAATTCTATACAGCAATAAGAATATGGTATGTCTGTTGGAAACAGGAGATCGTGTAAATCTATTGGCAAGTCGAGATAGTCTTGCGCCTATTAAGATAATAGTAGGAGTAAAGGACTTAGACGAGTATAGATTACTTGAAGATATAAAGGAAGTCTTAGAAAATAGTTATATACTTCATAAAGAAGATGGATTAAAGTTAAGAAATAATTATTTTGGAAATGTACTAAGATATGTTTCTGTAATAAGTGATATGACAATAGTTGATATTACATTTTTTAAATATGAGGAAGTTCAATCATATATAGATGTAGATAGTCTTTGTAAAATTCATGTGGATAAAAACAATTTATTAGTTGGAAATGCTAAAACAACAGATGTAAAATATAGACAGTTAAAGCCAACTCAAAAAGAATTTTTTAGATGCTGTAACGAATTTTTCATAATTGCATTAAAACTTGCAAGGGGATTACATAACGGAGAAGTTGTATATGGAATGAATCTATTTGAAGAACTAGAAGAACAACTTAGAATTATGACATCATACTACATAGGTTCACAATATGACTTTAGCGTAAACATAGGTTCATATTACAAGGATATAAAAACTTATTTAGATACTGCTCATTATGAAAAGTTTTTAGAGATATATCCTTCACCTACAATAGATAAACTATGGACATCATTATTTAATGCTTGTATGCTATTTAGAAAAGAAGGTCTATTCGTTTCAGAGAAATTAGAATACGATTACCCTAAAGTAGCAGATAGGGAAATAGTAAAACATATAAGAAATATATGGAATATGGGAATAAATTAAAAACAAAGCTTCCATCTTAAGATAGAAGCTTTGTTTTTTTATTTTTCCAAATCTATAATCTTATGATTTAACACATCAATTAACCCTAAGTCGGTTTGTCTCAAGTAGGTTTTCTAATTAATCAGTTATATCATATCCTTTATATGCATGTTCATAAACTTTTTTCATCATTTCATTATTTGTAATTCTTGGATTAGTAGCTGTACATGCATCAAGTTGAGCATTTCTACTCATTTCATCTAGAATATCGTAGAATTTGCTTTCATCTTCTAGACCGAATCCTTGACATTCTTTAAATGATAGAGGAATATTTAATTTTGTGTTTAACTCTTTAATTGCTGTAGGTAAATCTTCTACTCCCAATTCTTTTTCTATCCAATTATATTTATTTGTTGCTTTTCTATTGAATTGAATTACATATGGAAGTAGTATTGCATTTGCTAAACCATGAGTAACACCAAATACTCCACCAATTTTATTAGCTAATGAATGAACTATTCCTAATGATGCTGATGTAAATGCCATACCTGCCATTGCTGATGCATTATGCATTTTTTCTCTAACATCTAAATTATCTGGTTGTTCGTATGCTAGTGGTAAATACTCAAATACCATTTTTATTGCTTGTATTGCTAAGGAATCCGTATAATCGCTAGCAGCTGTTGAAACTATTGCTTCTGTTGCATGTGCCAATACGTCCATTCCAGTATTTGCTGTTATATGTTTAGGCATTTTTGATGGAAGTAATGGATCTATTATTGCTACATCTGCAACCATTTCTGGTGATGCCAATGGATATTTAATATGATTTTTTGTATCTGTTATTACAGAAAATGCTGTTATCTCTGAAGCAGTTCCTGATGTTGATGGTATACAAGCTAGTTTTGCTTTTGTTCTTAATGTTGGAATTCCTTTTTCTAGTAGTTCTTCAAATGTTACTTCTGGATATTCATACATTACCCACATGATTTTAGCAGCGTCCATAGGAGAACCACCACCGATTGCTACTATCCAATCAGGTTCAAATTTCAACATTGCTTCTTTACCTTTTAATACTGTTTCCACTGAAGGGTTCTCTTCAACACCTTCGAATATTTCTACGGTGAAACCACCATCTTCAAGATATTTTTTGGCTTGATCCAAGAAACCAAATTTTTTCATTGAACTTCCGCCAGTTACTATTAAAGCTTTACTTCCTTTCAATGTAGATAAATGTGAAAATGAATTTTTCCGAAAACTATATCTCCTGGAATTTTAAAGTTACCCATAAATACCTCCTAAAGTATTGTAATATTTTAAATTCTTTGATAATTAATTATTTAACTATCTTTAATTATTATTACACACCTGGACAGAAAAATGTCAACTGGTTTCTTAATGTCCCTATATTTTTTATAAAGGGAATTACTTTAAGATATTTTTAAATATATGATAGAATTTAATTATATAGAAAGCTGGGAGTAAATATGGAGAAAGTAAAATTATCCGTTCATGGTTTAATTGACTTCGTAATGCGTAGTGGTGATATTGACAATTCATTTGCTAGTACAAGCAGAATGAAAGAAGGTCAAAAAATTCATCAAAAACTTCAAAAACAGTATGGACCTCATTATGAAAAAGAGGTTATATTAAAAAATGAAACCGAGTACAAGGATTTAGTTTTTCAAGTTGAAGGAAGGGCAGATGGAATTTACTGTAAGGGTGAAGAAGTATTAATCGATGAAATAAAATCTACAACGAGAAATTTGGAAGAGTTAAAATATAATTCCAATCCATTACATTGGGCGCAGGCAAAATGTTATGGATATTTTTATTGTGTAAAAAATAATATAGATGAAATTGATATTCAACTTACTTACTACCATGTTGAAACAAATGATATTAAAAGAATTATAGAGAAGTTTTCATTTTATGATCTAAAGGAATTCTATTTTAAATTGCTTGATCTCTACTTAGATTTTAGTATTATGATTTTAAAATTTAGACGTGAAAGAGATGAACATATTAAAACTTTACAATTTCCTTTTATAACATATAGAAAAGGTCAAAGAAAAATGACAGTAGGTGTCTATAAAGCCATTAGAGATGGAAAAGTTTTATTTGCAGAAGCGCCTACTGGAATAGGAAAGACTATGTCAACTCTCTTTCCTTCTATAAAAGCCATAGGTGAAGGGATTACGGATAAAATTTTCTACTTGACGGCTCGTACGACAACTAAGGAGGCAGCCAATAAAGCAGTTTATAAATTAATGGATAGAGGACTTCGTTTTAAGGCTGTAACCATAACCGCTAAGGATAAAATCTGCATTAATGATGAAGTGAAATGTAATCCTAGGGATTGTCCTTTTGCCAAGGGACATTATGATAGAGTTAATGACGCCATTATAGATATTTATGAAAATGAAGAAATTTTTAATATGGAAACCATTATAGATTATTCTAAGAAACATAAGGTATGTCCTTTGGAGTTTCAATTTGATATAGCTATTTATTCCGATTTAGTAGTATGTGATTATAATTATGTTTTTGACCCAATTGTATATTTAAGAAGATTTTTTGAAGGAACGGTGGAAAACTATACTTTTTTAGTCGATGAATCACATAATCTTGTTGACAGGGGAAGAAGTATGTACAGTACTGAAATATCCATGAAAAAAATTCATCAAGTGGAGAATATTTTAGATGAATCAGAAAATAAGATTAAAAATAGGTTGTTAAAAGTCTACAATATAATAGATGATTTTTATGAATTAAAAGAAAATGGTAAATATTATATTTCAAAATGTTTAGAGGATGATTTTCTAACTGAATTAATGGTTACAATGCGCACTATGGAAAAGTTTTTAATTGAAAAAAGAGATGAACTGTATTATGAGGATGTTCTGGAACTATATTTTGACTTTTCTAGATTTTTAAAGATTTCTGATTACTTTAGCGAAAATTACAGGGTTTTAGTTATGGAGGAAGACGATGATATTCTATTTAAAATAAATTGTCTAGACACTTCTCCAATTTTTAAAAATATATTAAAAAGAGCAGAATCTTCTGTATTCTTTTCTGCAACATTATCTCCTATACCATTTTATGCAGATATTATTGGTGCAGAGGAAGATGATTATTACTTTATGAAATTAAACTCACCTTTTGATCCTAAGAATTTAAAAGTAGGAATAGCTCCTATTTCCACAAGATATAAAGACAGAGAAGAAAACTATGAAAAAATTACAAGAATTTTGGAAAATTATACTAATAGGAAGGGAAATTATATGTTATTCTTTCCATCATATAAATTTATGAATGAAGTATATGACAGATTTAATAAAGAGGATAAGGATATTGTTAAACAGGATTCAAATTTAACGGAACTTGGCAGGGAACAATTCCTAAACCAATTTAAATATGATTCGGAAATAATAGCTTTTGTAGTGTTAGGAGGAGTTTTTTCAGAAGGTATAGATTTAGTAGGAGAAAGGCTTATTGGTGCTGCAATAGTTTCAGTTGGACTTCCTGGAGTTTCCATAGAGAGAAATTTAATTAAGGATTACTATGATGAAAAGGAGAATACTGGGTTTGAATATGCTTATATATATCCTGGTATGAATAAGGTTTCACAAGCGGCAGGTAGAGTAATTAGGGATAAGGATGATAGAGGGTCAGTTTTATTAATCGATGATAGATTTATGAAAATGCCTTATAGAAATCTACTTCCAAATAGTTGGAGTAAAATACAAATATTAAATAAATATAAATAAAAGATGGTATAGAATTTTTATCTTATACCAGCTTTTATATTATTATCTTTCAGGTCTTTTAGTAAAAATTTTAGGGAATCTAGTAGGGAAAATATCTAAATTATTACTTGCAGATTTTGCTAAAATACGAAATGTATTTATAACCATATTCTTAACCTCTTCATCTAAATCAGATAGAGAAAATATTATTGTAGATGCTAATTTCCCCCAACTTAAGTTTAAAACGTCCACATTTTTACTATGGCTTTCCTCTAATATTTTATAAATTGCATCAAAGAATTGCTCTCTTTGTTTGTCATCTACCCTTGAAATCCATTCTCTTAATGTATTGTCGACAAAGACGCTACTAGCAGATGTTTTTTCCATATATAGAAAATCATCTCTCTCAATTTTCCAACTATATACATCATGTTGATTTAAATCTTTTTCATAACTGTATACAACGCTATATTCCTCTTTATGTTCAAGTAATATTCCCACTATTGAAGATTGAGGCATAAAGGTATGAATTTTTGGCAATATTTTAATATACGAATCCTTTTCAACGAGTTTAGCATTTAGTCCAGGACCATCAAAATTATATATTTTATCAATTCTATTTTGCAATATTTCATTTATAAAGGCTGATGAAAAAATAGCCAAATTACCTCCTTTAGAATGACCTGCAACCCTAATAGGAGAATTTGTTCTATTAATTACATTTTCAAGATAGTTCTTAGCCTCTATTTGAGCTGGAACAGTATCCATAAAACTCATATTAAAATCTTCTTTCCATCCTACTAAAGTAGTATCAGTTCCTCTAAATGCTACAAAGTAATGACCATCCCCAGTATTTACTGTAATTGCTGAAAATTGCTTTTCTTTTTCTAAATCTATATCATTAACATAGCCATATAGTTTCATATTTTTAAATCGTTCGCTTTTTGATAAGATTTTCAATAAAGGTTTATCATTTTTTAGTACAAGTTTAGAATCTAAGTCTTTAATTAAAAAAGATAGATTATAAGCTTCTTCTATAGTTATAAATTTATTATGTTCTGAAGGTAGAATATCATCAAAGGGAAAGTATGATAGCCTTGCAAGAATTAATGCATCAATATTATTAAATTCGGATTGGTCCAATGTAATGTCTCCACGCCAGAACAAGTATTTAAATATATTATCCATAAAGTCTCCTTCTAATTTTAATTGTTATTACTATCCTTCATAAATTTTTTCCTATGAATAAAAAATGATATATATATTAATATAACAATTAAAATTGTTACAACTACATTGATTATATTAATATAAAAATTTCTATTTATTTTTGATTCATTTACAATTTTAATTTTATTATCTTTTTCTATAATAGAATAGCTATTATCATAAACTTGGTTTCTTTCAACGGATTCATATCCATCTAATGTACTTATATTATTTGTAAATGAAGAAACGGAGGATAGATTTAAAAACATACTATGTTCATAAGTAATTATTCCGTAAACATCATCAATCTTATAAATATATATGGAGTTATTATTAAATCGTTGTTTTTTTATAAATTCAATATTATTTGTAGATGGTAAATTTTTAAAAATAGTTTCTTCGTTTTTTTGAACTATACTTTTTTTAGGTATGGTGTATATTTTTTTACCATCAATAATAAAAAGTGATAGTAATAGTACTAGAACTGCTATTATAATATTTGTAATAATTATTTTTCGTTTAGTCATTTAATCAATTCCTTAATTTAAATTATATAATGATTATATACTATAATTCTTTTAATAAAAATGAGGAAATACAATATATTATGAATTTAATATATATCATAATCATTAAAAGAATCTGAAAATCAATAAAAATTTTAAAAACCACAAAGTTTGTATTATAATATATATAACAATAGAAAGGATGATACATATGAAAAATATTTTAGAAGTAAAGAATTTAATTAAATCATATGAAAAGAATAAACCGATTGTAAAAAATATTAGTTTCAATATTGAATCAGGTCAATTAGTTGGTTTCATTGGACATAATGGTGCTGGAAAAACAACAACGATAAAATGTATAGTTGGAATTAATGATTTTGAAAATGGAAATATTTTAATAGATGGAAATAGTTTAAAGGAAGATCCTATTAAATGTAAGGAAGTTATTTCCTATGTTCCAGACAATCCAGATATATATGAATCATTGACTGGATTTGAATATTTAAATATGGTTTCAGATATATTTAATATTCCAGTTGATATAAGGAAGGAACGAATAGAGGATTTAGCCAATAAGCTTGAGTTACAAAATGCTTTAGATGACAATATTTCCACTTATTCCCATGGAATGAAACAGAAGATTGTTCTAATAGCAGCTTTAATTCATAACCCTAGACTATTGATTTTAGACGAACCATTTGTTGGACTGGATCCTAACGCAACTTTTGTACTAAAGAATATTATGAAGGAATTATGTAAAAATGGTGGTGCCATACTATTCTCAACACATATATTAGAGGTTGCTGAAAATTTATGTACGGATATTATTATAATTAAAGATGGAAATATTATTGAAAAAGGTGATACAAAGGATATTGTAGGAAGTAAATCATTAGAGGAAATTTATATGGAGAACTATTATGAAAAGTAATATAGAAATTCTTGTTAAATATTATTTTAAGTCACAATTTTCATTAAAGAATATAAAAAATTATATAAAAAACAATAAAGGTATGTTTTTTGGAATTATCTTAGTTTTTTTATACGCTTTTACTTTAATTGTTTTTCAATCGATGATGTTTGTAAAGATGAACTTAGGTGATTTTATTCCAGTTATTGCTTTTTTAGTGTTGTTTTTATCATCTTTAATTTCTAGCTTTTTAAAGTCTAGAGATGAATTGTATAATTTTAAAAATAGGGATAATTTTCTAACATATCCTATAAAGGTATTAGATATTGTAAAGAGTAGATTTATAATATTATATTTATTCAATGTAATAATATCATTTATTATAATTACACCATTTATTTCTGTTTATTTTATATTTGTAGACTTTTCTTTACTTAATATTATTAACTGGATTATGTTAATTTTAGCTACACCAATAATTTCAATATGTATATCGGTATTTATAAACACCATATTAACAAGAGTTGTTGGAGGTTTGAAAAATAATAATTACTTATATAATGTAATTTCCATAATTATTGTAATAGCTGTATTAATTGGAAGTTTTTACTTTTCCTTTAGAATGAGCTCAGTGGATATGGAAGTTTTAAATATAAATTTAATGATAAAAAATCTTATAAATAAAACAATAAATATTATTTTTCCATTAAAATGGATTAAAAGTATTTTTGACAATAAAAATATCTTATTGTCGATAATCTATATTTTTATTTCTTATATTATTTACTATATATCCGTATTATTTGTAAATCATAAATACTTGAGTATAAATATAAACGGTGGTAAAAAACATGGAAAGAGTTTAAATCTTTCTAAGGTTAAGAAGAATTCAGTATTAAAAGCTTTATTTATAAAGGATTTTAAAATTTATACAAATTCAAGAATTTATGCTATAAATACATTTATGGGAACTATAATGGCAATAATATTGTCCATTTCCATTATGGTGTTGCCAAAAAGCAAAATCATTGAAGGTTTAGGTATTGGAAATTTAAATAGTATTATTATATTTTATCCTTATATAATGAGTATAGTTATATCTATGGCTTGTACAACTGCCGTATCCATATCCTTTGAGGGCAAGAAAAATTGGATAGTTAAGACTTTTCCAATTGGAAATAAAGAGTTCTATGGAAGTAAGATATTGCTATATTTTACAATTGTAAGCCCAGCTGTAATCATATATATAATTTCTTTATTATTTATGAAAATATCCATTATAGAGATAATTACATATATTTTAATATTAATAAGCAATATTGTATTTATTGGGATACTTGGTATTAGAATAAATTTGAAATTTTTAAACTATAATTTTGAAAGTGAAACTAAACTCGTAAAGCAGAGTATAAATACATTTTTAGTAATGATATTTACTTTTATAATAAATGTTATACCAATGGGTTTAAATTCTTACTTTGGAAATTTTGTTCAAATTATAAATATATCAGTAATTTGTATTTTAATAACCATGTCGACTATTTTATATAAAAAGAATATTAGTATAGATTTTTGATGAATTAAAATGAAAAGATTTTAATTCATCTTTTTTGTTATAATACATATAAGTGAAGGAAGGTATTATGGATTATATAGTAAGAGAAAATAATAAATCATTATTTACAGGATATGATGTAAAGGATGAGAATAATAATTTAGAGATAAATATTATAGGCAAGAAGGATATTGATAATATTTTAGAGCTTTACAATAAGAATAATGATTTACTAAGAACTATAAGATTTATAAATTGTTTTGGAATAACAAATTATGAAATTTATGAAAAAGACAGTTTGATATTAAGTATTGGAGAGGAGATAAATCTCTTTAAAAATACTTACTATTATGATCTATTAGGTTGGAAATTAAAGCATTTTAAAGATGGATATATAATAACAAATATTGAAGACGAAGAAATTGCTGAAATAATATTTGAAGAGGATTTTTATAAAATTATAAATGCAGAAAAAGAAAATCTTTTAAATATTGTTGTTATTACATTGGTTTTATTTATTACAAAAAAGGAAGGTATAGATGAATAATGTATTAATAGTAGTAGATATGCAAAACGACTTTATAAATGGTTCATTAGGAACGCCGGAAGCTGTAGCAATTGTTCCAAATGTTGTAGAGAAGATTAAAAATTTCAATGGCGATATAATATTTACAAGGGATAGTCATGAAGAAGATTACTTAGAAACACAGGAAGGTAAAAATCTACCAGTAGAACATTGTATAAAAAATACTAATGGATGGAATATACATAATGAAATAAGTAATTTAGTTAAAGGAATAATTATAGACAAGGTAACTTTTGGTTCAGATAAACTCGTAAAGCTATTAGTGGAAAAGAATGAACAAGAAAAAATTGACTCTATAACATTAGTTGGACTGTGTACGGATATATGTGTAATTTCCAATGCGTTATCCATAAAGACATTTCTACCTGAAACTTCTATAATAGTAGATGCTTCCTGTTGTGCCGGTGTAAGTAAGAAAAGTCATTTAAGGGCTTTAGAAGCTATGAGAGCATGTCAAATAGAAATAGAGTAATACAATATTTATCAAGTAAACAGAGTGGTGATACAAACTACTCTGTTTTTATTATCCATGTTATAATTATTATATAAAATGCAAAATATATGAGGAGGTACTATGAAACTTTTATTTAAACAAAGATTTTTTTCCTGGTTTGATAGTTTTGATATATATGATGAAAATGGAAATATGGTTTTTGAAGTCAAAGGACAATTGTCTTGGGGACATAGATTAAAGATTTATAATAAAAATTATGAATATGTAGGACAGGTAAAAGAAAGGGTAATAACATTTTTACCTAAATTTGAAATTTATGAAAATGATGAATGTATTGGAGAAATAAGGAAGGAACTTACTTTATTTAAAGATAGATACAATTTGGATTTTAACGATTGGAAGGTTAGTGGAGATATTTTTGACTGGAACTATGATGTAAGAGATGGTAATGGAAATTTGATTATGACTGTAAAAAAAGAAATATTTAGACTGACGGATACTTATGTGCTAGACATTGTAGACGAGAAAAACAAATTATACTGTTTGATGATAGTACTTGCAATAGATGCAGCAAAATGTAGTAAAAATGCCTCCTAATAAAAAAATCTTAAGATATTCTTAAGATTTTTTTTGAACATAATAACAATTATTTATATGATAATATATTAGTAAGTGATAATTATTTTAGAAGGATATATGGAGAGTGTAAAAAACTTTTACAATAAATATAAAAAAATAATCAAGACAATTCTTATAACCCTTATAATTGTATTGACTACATATGTAATTGTAAAAGAGGTAAAGGGCATTGATAGGCGTCAGTTAAGTGAAATGGCAAAAAATATGACTGGCTTAGATAAACTTAAATTTGCAGGATTGGGACTGTTCTGTTTTAGTTTTGCTGCAATTTATGATTTTATTCTAGCAACTTATTACAATATGAAGATGCCAAAATTTGAAGTGTTTAGAATTGGTTGGATATCTCAGTCCTTTAATAACTTTATTGGTTTTGGTGGTGTAGCAGGACTTACGATTAGAGAATTTCTGTACGATAAATTCGATGTTGATAGGAAAGTAGTAAACAGAATAATGTTTATAGTTCTATTTTCGGATATTATTGGTTTGTTTTCCCTGGCGTTTCCAGCTAGTATTGGATTAATTCAAATAAAACAGTATAAATTGGTTCCACTTATGGTCCTTATGTTCATAGTAGTGCTATTATTTATAATGAGTGATAAATTTCCTAAAAATAGATTCACAAAGGATGAAGATTCAGTTTTTTCAAGATTACAGAGAAAGTTAAGGGTTTATTTAACATTACAGTCAACTTTTGAATGGTTTTTAGCAGCTTTATTTTTTGCATTTACAATAAAGTTCTATCAGCCGGAAATATCTTTAATGGAAAGTTGTATTGTGTATGTTCTAGCAACGATAATAGGTATGATCAGTATGATTCCAGGAGGTCTTGGATCATTTGAAGCAGCATCTATGTTCTTGTTTAAAACCATGGGATATGGTGAGCCAAATATAATATTAAGTCTATTAATATGTAGAATCTGTTATACGATAATTCCTTGGGTTGTCAGTTTACTATTCCTTATTACAGCTCCTAAAGAGGAAGAGGGAAAGGAATCATTACAAAAAGCAAATGTCATTGCTTCAGTTCTTGCTATTTGTGTACTCGTTACAGGAGTAATAATAATTTCAGTAGCTATGCCGAGAATATTTGTTAAATTTAGAGTTATGGGACGATTGTTTCCATACTATATGATTGTGTTTAACAAGCGGTTTACCCTTGTAATAGGAATACTCTTAGTGGTACTGTCATCGGGAATAAAGAATCTTGTAAAGGTGGCACATCATCTATGTGTAATACTGTTATCTTCAGCTACAATACTATATTTAATAAAGGGAAGAAATCATTTAGAAGCGACAATCTGTTTTTTAATAGCTGTATTTCTAGTTATGAATGCAAGATATTTTCAAGGTTCAACAGATGGAATACAAGGAAAACAACTATTTAAAAATATTATGATAATTATTGGAATATTCATTGCATATACACTTATTTTCAATATTACTCATAAAGTGGACTTTATAAATGGAATAGAAAAATATTCTTTAAACTATATAAAAAATAATACGTTTAATGTTATATTTGCTCCTATGATAGCAATAATCGTATTATCCGTATTGGCAGGTATATCTCGAGAACATATAACCTTTCAGCTTAATGATGAGGAAGGCAAAGCGAAATTTGATGAATTCCATAAGAAATATCCGTATAATCAATATACGCATTTATTCTACATGGACGATAAGAATTACTTTTTAAACAAGGCTGAAACGGTAATGTTTTTATATAGACCATATAAGGATAAAATTTTAATACTTGGAGATCCAACTGGAGAAAAAGAGGATTTTGAAGATGCAATAGATGAATTGATTATATGGTCTACAGAAAACAAAATGAAAGTAGCGTTCTATCAAATTTTAGGAAATAATTTAGAAGAATATATAGACGAGGGTTTTAAATTTTTAAAAATTGGTGAAGATGCAATTGTAAATGTACAAGAATTTAATTTAGAGGGTAAAAGAAACAAGATACTTAGAAAAACTATGAACAGTATGGAGCCTAGAGGATTAAAATTTAGAATTGTTAACACTCCCTTTACAGATGAGTTTGTATCTTCACTTAAAGAGGTTTCTGATGAATGGTTAGATGGTAGAGGTGAAATGCAGTATTCATTAGGTGCATTTAAAGAGGAGTATATTAAGAAGGCACCAGTATTTGTAATAGAAAATGAAGATGGAAGAATTGAAGGCTTTGCTAATATGTTACCAATTAAAGGTAGTGATATGCTATCTATAGACCTTATGAGACATAGACTTGAAAACACAGAAGGAATTATGGATATGTTGTTCATATCAATACTGCAATGGGCAAAGGAAAATGATTATAAATATTTTGATTTAGGAATTGCTCCATTGTCAAATGTTGGAAATAAACTTTATTCTGGAAACAAGGAAAAACTTGTAAACTTAGCATATCAATACGGTAATAAAATATACGGTTTCAAAGGCCTTAGAAAATATAAAAATAAATTTAATCCAGAATGGAAGAGCGTTTATATAGCATATAAAGACGATTTGAATTTGCCTGAAATACTGTTGGCATTAGTAAATGTTTGCTATGGAAATACTGATGAAATGAATGTAGAATATTTTAATGAAATGAAATCAAAAGTTATAGAATAAAAAAATTAGGCATTAGCCTAATTTTTTTATTTGAAATCTATATTGGTTGTAGTATCAACTACTTCAATCCAAGTTTGGCCAGGGTTTAAAATAATTTCTTCATTATTGGAGTTTTTAAATATGGTTTTAGCAGTTGGTGATGCTTTACTCCATGTAATATCTATTATTTTCCCATCTGTTATAAACTTTCCTTTTCCTTCGCCTATTGTAGCAATAGCAAGAGTTCCACCAGCGCCAACCACTTTGCTATCAGCATATTGAATAATAATATTTTTTGCTGAAACTTCATTATCTGTAGCTTCATCTATGAATTTTTGACTATTTCTAGAAACTGTATATGTAGAATCATCATTATAATCAAAACCTACAATATATTCGGAGTTAAAAGGTATGGTTACACTTTTAAGCTCATCGCCTTTAATCATTTGTTCCTCTATTTTTTTACCTTCTAAATCGAATTTAAAACCGGAAAAATCTCTTTCCTCTTTGTAGTTTTTATCCTTGATTGCTTCATTTAACAATTTAATAGAGGTATATGCATTATGAGGAGCAACTTTTTTCACCTCTTTATTTCGAATAAATGTTTTATTTTCCAATTCCATACCATCTAAATTGTCCACATTTAATTTTCCAATAGTTCTAATACCTTCGTCACTACCACCGAAATGAGCATATATACCGTCATATTCTGAAATAGCTTCAACGAAATATGGTCTTGCACTACGAACAGGTCCTATTTGTTTAGTATTTGCGTTTTGGAATAATGCTAAATATCTAGTAAAATGACCTTCAACTTTAAATTCGTAAATAATTCCAGCATCCTCTAATCCAGATTGAGGTCTTGCCCCTGGATGGTTATCGATCATTACACCAATAATAGCTTTTTTATTATCCTTTTCTGTTGATTTACTACCATCAATAGGAGAGTAGATCTCTTCTTTGACTACTTCAGTAGGTTGTTGTTTATCCGTAGCCTTATTCTCTTCTTTCTTACAGCTTACAAATGTTAAAGCAAGTAGAGAAAAGAGAATTAAAAATTTTAGTTTTTTCATAAATTCCTCCTTAAACATAAGATTATTATAACACAAAGTATGTATGGGATAATTTATAAGGTATAATTGTATATAAAGAAAATTCCTTATTATAGGGGAAAATAATGAGTATTCACGTAATAACAGGTGGTGGAAGATGTTTAATGACGATATAAATGATTTATTGGAATACGCTATTGAATATGGGTTGTTGAATAGAAGAGATAAAAACTATACAGCAAATTTATTTTTGGATTTATTTAATGAAAAAGAATTTATAAATATAGAAAAAGAAAATAAAAGAGGGTTAGAAGAAATTCTAAATTCCTTATTAAAATTTGGAATAGAAAAAGGAATAATAAAGGATAGCATAGTATACAAGGATTTATTCGATGTGAAGATTATGGATTTAGTAACTCCTAAGCCGTCTGAAGTCATAAAAAAATTTTATGACGAATATATTATATCTCCTAAAAATGCAACAGATTATTATTATAAATTGAGTAGGAAAACAAATTACATAAGAGATGATAGAATAAAAAAAGATAGAAAATGGACTGTGGATTCATTATATGGAGAAATTGAAGTATGTATAAATCTATCGAAACCAGAAATTGACCCAAAGGATATACTTGAAAGAAGCAAAGTTGAATCATCATATCCGAAATGTATGATATGTAGGGAAAATGAAGGGTTTTCTGGAAATATTAATTATACTTCAAAGAAGAACTTAAGAATAATACCAATAGATTTAAAAGAAGAATCTTGGTATTTACAGTATTCACCATATGTTTATTATAATGAACACTGTATACTGTTTTCAAAAGAGCATAGACCAATGGTAGTAGATGAAAATACCATTGTGGATTTAATAGAATTTGTAAATTTATTTCCACATTATTTCATAGGTTCTAATGCAAGTCTACCAATAGTAGGTGGATCAATACTAAGTCATATTCATTACCAAGGTGGAAATTATGAATTTCCATTATTTAAAGCAGAAGCAGAGAAGAAAGTAAATATTAAGGGATTTGAAAATACAAAAATAGAAATATTAAAATGGCCAATGGCAACAATGAAAATAGTATCTAACGATCAAGAAGATATAGTTGAAGTTGGAAATAAAGTGTTGAAGTTTTGGGAGGGGTATTCAAGTGAATCATCAAATATCCTATCCAACACAAATGGTGAAAGACATAATACGATAACTTCAATAGTTAGAAAGAAAAAAGAAAATTATGAGCTTTATATTATATTTAGAAATAATATAACAACAGAGGAAAAACCTTTAGGATATTTTCATCCAAGAGAAGATTATCATAGTATAAAAAAGGAGAATATTGGTTTAATAGAAGCCATGGGTTATGCAATATTACCAGGTAGACTTAATAAGGAATTGGAAATAGTAAAAGAATATATATTACAAGGACTAATAAGAGATAAAGAAGTAGTAGAAAAACATAAATTATTAATTGATAGAATAAAAGAGTATAAAAATATTAAAAATGAAAATATAGACGAATTAGTCGAAAGAGAAGTGGGATATATTTTCATGAAAATATTAGAAGATGCAAATGTCTTTAAAGATAATAAGAATGGCATATATGAATTTATAAAAGGCTTAAATAAACTGTAAGACTATTGTAATAATGGAATTTACCAATTTTGAAATAATCTACTAAAGATAGGTGCTATATGAAGAAAAATAAAAATTTCTGATTTTTCATATAGCTATTTACACAACTAAGTAATAAATTTAATAAATATAAAACAATAAATTTGACAAAAGAACTTTATCATAGTAGAATTTAAATAATTTAATAGTATGTAAACCATTGATGTGGAGATAAAAATAATTGTTAGCACTTAAAGAGAGTCGGGTAGGTGAGAAACGACAGAACGCAGATTATTAAATGGACCACTGAGGGCATAGTGAAAAGTTTTTACCTAGTATTCTATGACGTAAGACATACGTAAGTTGTCAGGAGTATGATAGTACTCTCATGAGATAGCATTAAGCTAAACAAGGTGGCACCGCGGAAATTATACCGCCCTTGACAGTAATTGTCGAGGGCGGTTTTTTATTTTGGTTAATGAATCATGTTCTTTTGAGATTGATGCAGAAGAAATCTTTTCAATCCATTTATAAAAAACCTCATGTTTAATAATTTACTAGAACTTAATCTACGGATAGGTCTGGTGATGAAATGGTAAAGTATTAAATTTAGAAATAGAAGAAATCAATTTATAAGAGGTAGAAAATGATAAGAGAAGCAATTATAAAAATATCAAATAATGAGGATTTGTCTAGGGAAATGGCAAGGGAAGTCATGGGGGAAATAATGACAGGAAATGTTTCAGATATTCAAATGTCAGCATATTTAACTGGACTTTCCATTAAAAAGGAAACTATAGATGAAATAACTGGTTCAGCAGCAGGTATGAGAAATCACTGTATAAAACTTTTAAATGATCAAGAGGTTTTAGAAATTGTAGGAACTGGTGGAGACAAGGCAAACTCTTTTAATATTTCAACGACAGCATCATTTGTAGTTGCAGCAGCGGGAATTCCTGTAGCTAAACATGGTAATAGGTCATCTTCATCAAAATGTGGAGCAGCTGATTTAATAGAAGCATTAGGTGCAAATATTTTCGTTTCCCCAGAGAAGAGTAAAACAATCTTAGAAAAAATTGGTTTTTGTTTTCTATTTGCACAAAATTACCATATAGCTATGAAATTTGTAGCACCTGTTAGAAAAGAGTTGAGTATAAGAACTATTTTTAATATTATAGGTCCTTTGGCAAATCCAGCAGGAGCGAGTATGCAGTTACTAGGTGTTTATGAAGAAGAACTTGTACAACCAATGGCAAGGGTTTTATCCAATTTAGGTGTAACAAATGGAATGGTTGTATATGGACAGGACTGTTTAGATGAAATATCCTTAAGTTCTTTAACTACAGTCTGTGAAATAAACAATGGAAATTTTAAAAATTATATAATAAATCCAGAGGATTTAGGTCTTAAATTATGTAAAAAAGAGGATTTGGTTGGTGGAACTAAAGAAGAGAATGCAATTATAACTAGAAGTATTTTAAAAGGTGAAGAAGGACCTAAAATGGACGCTGTACTTTTAAATGCAGGAGCGGCAATTCATATTGCTAAACCAGAGATTTCTTTAAAGAAATCTGTTGATTTAGCTAGGGATATAATTAAGTCTGGAAAGGCTTATAGGAAAATGGAAGACTATATTAAACTAACAAAGGAAAATTAATATGATATTAGATGAGATAGTTTTAAAAACAAAGGATAGAGTAGAGGAATTAAAGAACAAGACGAGTTTAAATTATTTAAAGGAATTATTAAGATATGTAGATATTAAAAAAAGATCTTTATATGATGCATTAAAGGGCGATGAATTATCATTTATATGTGAAGTGAAGAAAGCTTCTCCATCAAAAGGAATGATTTCAGAGGATTTTGACCATATTAAAATAGCAAAGGAATATGAAATTGCAGGAGCATCAGCTATTTCTGTGTTAACAGAACCATATTTCTTTAAAGGGGATAATAAGTACTTAGAGGAAATTACAAATAATGTGGAGTTACCAGTTTTAAGGAAAGATTTTATAATTGATGAGTATCAAGTTTACGAATCAAAATTCATTGGAGCAAATGCAATACTTTTAATATGTTCCATATTGTCCTTAGAGCAGTTAAAAGAGTACTTGGATATTGCCAATACTTTAAAATTAGATGTACTAGTAGAAGCTCACAATGAGAAAGAAATAGAAAAAGCATTGGAATCAGGAGCTAAAATAATAGGCGTTAACAATAGAAATTTAAAAGATTTTTCAGTTGATATTAACAATAGCATCAATTTAAGAAAATTTGTACCAGATGATATTATATATATTTCAGAAAGTGGAATAAAGACTAGAGAAGATATTATTAAGCTTGAAAATAATAAAGTAAATGGTGTATTAATAGGAGAAACTCTAATGGTATCTAATAATAAGAAAAAGGAATTGGATATTTTAAGAGGAATATATGAGTAAAGTAAAGATTTGTGGTTTAAAGAGTTTTGATGATATAGATTATGTAAATATTGCAAAACCAGATTATGTAGGCTTTATATTTGCAGAGAGTAATAGGAAAGTTACATCAGAAAAAGCAGTGGAACTAAAGAAAAGACTTAATAACAATATAAAGACTGTCGGTGTATTTGTAGATGAAGATATTTGTAAAATAATGAATATATGTAATTTAAATATAATCGACTATATTCAATTACATGGGCACGAAAATGATGAATATATAGAAAGATTAAAAAAACTTACAAATAAAAAAATAATAAAAGCAGTAGATTTTAGTAAGTCGGATGTAAATTTAAATTATGATGTAGATTATTTATTGCTGGATAATGGAAAAGGTGGAACAGGTAAAAAATTTAATTGGCATAATATAGAAAATATTCCAAAACCATTTTTTTTAGCTGGAGGAATATCAGAAAACAATTTAGATGAAGCAATAAAAATAGACTCCTACTGTATAGATATTAGTTCAGGAGTTGAAACAGATGGCAAGAAGGATAAGGAAAAGATTATTAACATTGTGAGGAGAATAAGAAATGAGTAAAAGATACGGAATACATGGCGGTCAATATATGCCAGAAGTACTAATGGAAGAAATACAAAAACTTGAAAAATGCTTTGAAGAATGTAAGAAGGATGAAGAATTTTTAAAAGAATATAATGACCTTTTAGTTAATTATGTTCACAGACCATCACTTTTATATTATGCAGAAAATATTAGTAAAAAAATTGGTGGAGCAAAGATATATTTAAAGAGAGAGGACTTAAATCATACTGGTGCTCATAAGATAAACAATGTTATTGGTCAAGTATTAATAGCAAAGAGAATGGGAAAGAAAAGACTTATTGCAGAGACGGGAGCTGGACAACATGGAGTTGCAACGGCGACAATAGCAGCTTTGTTTGGAATGGAATGTGAAGTTTTCATGGGTAAGGAGGATACTGATAGACAAGCTCTTAATGTTTATAGAATGAATTTACTAGGAGCTAAGGTAAATGCAGTAGAAGAGGGAACTAAAACATTAAAGGATGCAGTTAATGCAACTATAAGAGAATGGGCTAGTAGATTTGATGATACTTACTACGTACTTGGTTCAGCAGTTGGTCCTCATCCATATCCAGAAATTATAAAATTTTTCCAATCCGTTATTAGTAAAGAGGCTAAAGAACAAATAATGGTTGCAGAGAATAAATTGCCAAAGGCGGTTTTAGCATGTGTTGGTGGTGGAAGTAATGCAATAGGAATGTTTGCTGATTTTATTGACGATAAGGACGTTAGATTAATAGGTTGTGAAGCGGCAGGTCTTGGAGTGGATACTGATAGACATGCAGCAACCATTACTACAGGAGAAGTTGGAATATTTCATGGAATGAAATCATACTTTGTTCAAAACTCTCAAGGTCAAATAGCGCCTGTATATTCTATTTCAGCAGGACTTGACTATCCAGGAATAGGACCTGAACATTCATATCTACATGATATTAAAAGAGGGGAATATGTACCTGTAACAGATGAGGAAGCAGTTGTAGCCTTTGAATACTTAGCTAAAGAAGAGGGGATAATATGCGCAATAGAATCTGCTTTTGCATTATCAAAAGCCTTGGAGATAGCAAAGGAATACACGCCAGATGACAATATAATAGTATGTCTATCAGGAAGAGGAGATAAGGACGTAGCAGCAATTGCAAGATATAGAGGAGAGAATTTACATGAATAGAATAGAGAATGGCTTAAAGGGAAAAAAATCATTTATATCCTATATAACGGCTGGTCATCCAACAGTGGAAATAAGTGAAGAAGTAATATATAAGATGGTAGAAGCTGGAACTGATTTAATAGAAATCGGCATACCTTTTTCAGATCCAAATGCAGAAGGAGAAGTTATCCATAATGCAAATATAAAAGCATTGGAAAATGGAATGAATATTGAAATGGCTTTTGAACTTGTAGAAAAGGTTAGAAAAAAAATAGATATACCAATAGTATTTCTATCATATGCAAACCCTATTTTTAAATATGGTTATGATAAATTCTTTAAAAAATGCAAGGAAGTAGGAGCAGACGGAATAATAATTCCTGATATGCCTTATGAGGAACAAGGAGAAATAAGGAAGTTTGCCGATGAAAATAATATTTCTATAATTACATTAATATCGCCTGCATCGGAAAATAGAATAGAGATGCTTGCAAAAGATGCAAAGGGGTTTGTATACTTGGTGTCCTCAACGGGAGTAACGGGAATAAGAAATAAATTTGATAATGGTTTAAAGGGAATGTATGAAACTGTAAGAAAGTATACCGATAAACCAATAGCAATAGGATTTGGAATAGGTACTCCAGAACATGCAAAGGAGATATCTGAAATTTCAGATGGTGTAATAATAGGAACTGCAATAGTTAAAATAATCGATAAATACGGTAAAGACGCTCCAGATAAAGTATATGAATTTGTAAAATCCATAACAGATGCTATAAGACAATAGAATATATAATATGAAAATACCTATGTAGAAAATACATGGGTATTTTTATTTGAATTTAATGAATATAGGCTATAATTATGAAGGGAGGAATATTATGAATATATTGCTTAATTTAGATAATTTTAATGAAAATTTTATTAAACCCTATTTAAAAGATTATATAAATAGAAAGATGAAAGTATTAATAGTGCCTTTTTCCTTTCATGAAGATTATATTAAAACGCCAGAAGAATGGAATAATGAATTTAAATTTCAAAGAGGAAAAGCCTATAAAAAACTTGTAGAACCTTTTTTAGATTATGGAATAGTAGAAGATAATATTAATTTTTTAAACTATTTTTTAGATAATAGAGAAACTGCAAAAATAAAGCTCAATAATTCCGATATTATTTATTTTCAAGGTGGGTATCCTGATAAACTCATGAAGAGACTGGAACAATTTAATATTGTAGATGATATAAGGAATTTCAAGGGCATTATAATGGGGGCATCAGCTGGCGCAATGGTTCAGTTTAAAGAATATCATTTAACTCCAGATGACGATTATTACGAATATAATTATTATAATGGACTTGGATTTATAGATGATTTTGAAATAGAGGTACATTATAGAAATACTTTAGAGCAACGGGAATCGATGAGAAGATATTTTTCTGAAAGAAGGAAAAAAATTTATGCAGTGGGAAATGAAGGTGCAATTGTATACAATAAAGGAACAGTAAAAACATTTGGCGATGTTACACTATATAACAATACTTTAGAATTGGAAAATATTAAAATAATAGTAGGTGAAAAAACATACCTACGTGATTTAAACCATGATGATATAAATACTATTTGGAAAATTAGCAATGAAATAGAAGAAAATATAAATAGAATATATTTTCCAACAATTGATTCCATAGAAAATGTAGTAAATAGAGAGGGGACAATTTCAAATTCCTTTGGAATAATGGATATAAAAACCGATGAATTCGTAGGTTATATTGTAATAAAAAAAAGGGAATATAAAACCTTGGATATACATTTAAATATTTTTGAAAAATATGAAGACTATGGTTTTGCTACAGATGCAGGTCATATTCTACTTGATTATATATTTAAAAATCATGATATTAGACGAGTGGAAACGAGTATAAACTATATAGATGATAAAATAAATAAATTGTTATTTAGCCTTGGATTTAAACAGGAGGCATGTTTCAAGTCAAAGGTATTTAAAGGTGACAACTACTTAGATGAACATATATACACCGTTTTAAAAGAGGAATATATGGAAATATCTAAAAATAGAAATATTAAATATGATTTTAAAGATATAGTTGAAGCCATAGAAAAAGGCTATGATGTTGAAATAATATATAATTTTCATAAATATATTATTGGTTGGGATATGTCGGGAAATCTTTTGTTCGTAGATAAAAACTCTGGCAATTACTTTATTTATAATGATTTAGAACAGTTAATATCATCAGTTGAAATAGAGGGAAACAATATATATGATCTAATAGATAGGAAAAAAATTAGTTCTATAGAGTTAAAAAAAGTATAAATAAGAGCCTGTGAAAAAAAGTCTGTAAATAAAGCCTTCTATGATAAGATAAAAAA
>CAYFSP010000015.1:0-24841 GCA_964345925.1 uncultured Gallicola sp.
TATTTACGTGCGGTTTCGTTCTTTCAAATTTTTCTTTTCCCATTATAATCCTCCTGCATAGTATATAATTCTACGTACACCATAATTTTAATACAGAGATGGGAAATAATCAACTTTTTAATCAATAATTTAATTTTAAAAATTTATACTAATTTCATACATAATTAAATAATTAAAAATTTAATATTTTTCTAACTTAAATATATTTATTACATCGCAATCTGGACAACAAAATCTAATATCTCCATCTTTACCCTTAGGAATTTCCCCTCCATATCTTAAAATATCTATATAGGGAAAGGCTACATGCATAGCCATTGGACATAATTTTCCTCTATCCTTATCAAAGTCGAAAAAATCTCCCACTTTATGACCCCTATGACAATTATAATCACCTTTTTTATCAACTAATGTAATTTTAATTTTTGGTTTCATCTTTACTTCCTTTTTTGTAAAATGTATTTTTTAGCGGTAATGATGTTCTAAATATTTTATCCTTATTATAATATGCATTTTGAATTGCTGCTGCAAAAGGAATAGATGAAATCTCTCCTATACCTTTAGCTCCATAGGCTAAATTCTCTTTATTCTTTTCTATGAATACGGATTTTATTTTCGGAACGTCTGTAGATCGTAATAATCCTAAAGTTCCATACTTAACTTTTGGTATTCCTTTTTCAACTGGAAAATCTTCAGTAAGTGCATACCCCATACTCATTAAGGTTCCACCTTCTACTTGGCCTTCAATACTTTTTGGATTTATCACCTTTCCTACATCATGAGCAGCCAATGTTTCAACTACCTTTCCATCTTTATCTAAAACAGCTACTTGTGTAGCATAGCTATAGGCAACATGACTTACTGGATTTTTCTTACTGGAACCTAGTGGATCAGAATCAAATGAAAATTCACCAGTATAAACTTTCTTGTCCAATTCAATTAAACTATATAATTTTAAATCCTCTTTTAATTTCAAAGAAGCCCTTTTTGCAGCCTCACCTGCAAAAACAGTTTGTCTAGATGCCGTTGTCGTACCTGAATCCGGTGTTATAGCAGTATTGGGTTGATCTATTATAAGTTTTTCAGGTTCAATATTCAAAGTTTCGCATACTATTTGTGTTAAAACCGTTTGAATTCCCTGCCCAATGCCAGCTGCTGAAGATCTTATATGGATTTTTTCCTTGTCTATATATAAATTACATCTACCAACATCCTCTACTCCAACTCCTAATCCTGCATTTTTCAGTGTTGAAGAAATACCTACATAGTAGCCTTCTTTGTTTAAGTATTCGTAATAATAGTCCTTACATGCTTCTAATGTTTCTATAAGCCCCGTACCTTCATCTACTATTTGTCCATTAGGTAAGGTTTGACCTGGTCTAACAGCATTTCTATATCTGATTTCCCATGGACTAATTCCAACTTTTTGTGCTAATTCATTTAATGATGCTTCCATTGCAAAGGAGGATTGTGAAACTCCAAATCCTCTAAAAGCTCCTGCAGGAGGGTTATTTGTATAGACTGCTTTTCCTTCTATTTCCACATTTTCATAATAATAAGGTCCACCAGCATGGGTACATGCCCTTTCTAAAACAGGTCCCCCTAAGGAAGCATATGCTCCTGTGTCAGATATTATTTGAGCTTTCGTTCCCAATATTTTACCATTTTTATCACATCCAACTTTAAAATGCATATACATAGCATGTCTTTTTGGATGTATGTTAATACTTTCTTGTCTTGATAAAAGAATTTTAACTGGTCTCTTTAAAAGATAAGCCATAACTGCAGCGTGATGTTGAACACTCATATCCTCTTTCCCACCAAATCCTCCACCAACATAAGCTGATTGAATCTCTACTTTTTCCTTTGATAGGCCCAAGGCCTCTGAAATCTCTCTATATTCATCGTAAATTCCTTGTCCTCCGGTAATAACCTTTATTCCATCGCCATTTGGAATTCCTATAGCACATTCTGGCTCCATAAATGCATGTTCTGTAAAAGGAGTATAATAATCATGTTCTGATATAAAATCTGCATCTTCCAATGCTTTATCAATATTCCCTCTTTTTAATATTGGATTATATAAAATATTATTTTTAGGAGTAAAATGTTTTCCAAATTGATTAAATCCTAACCCATGTATTTCATATGCTCCTTCTTTCATACTGTCAAAAGGATTTATAATCGGTTCTAATTCTTCATAAATTATTTCCACTAATTTACTTGCATCTTCTAATTGTTCTTTGGTTTCCGTTACTATTAATGCAACTGCATCACCTATATATCTTGTTTCTTCTCCTTCTGCTATTAAAACAGGCCAATCTTTTTGTAAATGGCCAATATATCTTTCTCCTGGAATATCATCTGCTGTATAAACTGCCAACACTCCTGGTTCTTTTAAGGCCTTGGTTTTATCTATTGATATTATCTTTGCTCTTGCAACTGGTAACCTTATCGCCTTTCCATAAACCATATCGTCAACTACTATATCATCAACATATTTGGCAATTCCAAGGGTTTTAACTTTTGCATCTACTCTAATAAAGTCCTCTCCAATTTTTCCTTTAGATTTTTCTTCAGGGATTTCTTTATTTTCCCTAAATATTTCCGCAGCTAATAAAATTGCCTCTTCAATTTTTATATATCCTGTACATCTACAAATATTTCCTCTTATAGCCTTTTTAACTTCTCCTCCTGTAGGACTTAAATTTTTGTCAAGAAGACCTTTAGCTGCAATTACCATACCTGGTATGCAAAAACCACATTGAACAGCTCCTGTTTTACCAAAAGCATAGCTGTATACTTTCTTTTCCCTATCTGTAAGTCCCTCAACTGTAATTACTGACTTTCCTTCTATTTTCGATAGTTTTACTACACAAGCCTTCATTACCCTGTCATCTATTATTACAGAACAAGTTCCACATGCTCCTTGATTACACCCATTTTTAACAGAAGTAATCTCCAAAACATCCCTAAGATAATTAAGTAGAGAAATATCTCTATCATAACTATAATTTTTGCCATTGATTTTAAAATTATACATAATTCGCCTCCATAGGTTTAAAATTCAATCTATTATTTCTAATTAAATTATAAATAAAAAAACATAAACACTCTGTTGCATAAGCAACAAATGTTTATGTTTTCAAGTTTACAATATTTCAAAAATATCTTTATTAAAATCTATGATTCTATCCTTTTTCATCTGAGATAATTCCCTAGATAGAGCACTTCTATTAACACCTAAGTACTCCGATAATTCGTTTCGACCCAATGGTAATATGAATTTACTATTCCCTGTAATTTGAGCTAATTGGGATAAATAAGTCATAATTTTTTCCCTTATGGATCTTTTACTTAGTATATTTATTTTTTCTATAAACTGTATATTCTTTTTGGCAATTTCCTTGACCATATTCTCTATTAACCTATTGTGGAATTGGCATGATCTTTCACAGGTTTTTAACACTCTTGAAAAAGGTAGGAATATAATTTCGCAACTAGTACTTGTATAAAATGAAACATTACTAGTCAATACATCACTACATATATAACTTTCACCAAAAATTTCTCCTGATTTCATAATCATAAAGATAGATTTATTTCCCCAATAATCCTCCTTAATCATATGTACTACACCTTTGTTGACTAAACCTATATTATTCAATTTATTACTGTTGAAAAATATATATTCATCTTTATCATATTCCTTAATAGTTATTCCAAGACAATTAAACAAAGGTTCAATTTCCTCTTCTTTTATTCCTGCAAAAATTTCATATTTCAGTAAGGATTTATAATTCTTCATAGCATACTCCATAAAGTAACATTACTAAAATTATATCACTAAATGGCTATTAAATGTCTTTTGATTTTCCCAACCTTTTTACCTGTTTTGGTCTTATATAGAAATGATGAGAAATCAAAAATTTTATTAACAAATGGTATCTTTAAATCAGAATAATCAATTTTCAAGACTTTATTTTAATAAAACAAAAGAAAATCTTTTAAAATTCATGTTTCATAATAATGAGATAATCTTAAATAATAAAGAATTGATGTTTTCTGTAGATTTTCATGTATATGGTTTTTCCAGTGTAGTTTTAGAATGGATTATAAATAAAATAGATTTAAACTCTGAAGAATTATCCACTTACTTAGTTGATAATATGCCAGAAAGCTTAAAAAAATTCTTACCAGAATTATATGAATAAACCTACTAGTAAAAAACTTGCGGGTTTCATAAATAAAAAAACTTGTAGCTATTAGCTACAAGTTTTTATCTTTCTATTATATTATTTATACTAGCTCCTGCTGCAACCATTGGATAAGCCCAATCATCATGGTCTATTATACATTCTATAATATTTATACCATTTTTAAGGTCTAGTTTTTTTAGTGATTCTTCTAATTCCTCTGAGTTTTTTATCTTTCCACCATAGTTTACACCGTATGCTTTTGATAAGTACTCAAGATTCAAAGAATCATAAATATCTGTTTGAGAATATCTGTTTTCTTCAAAAATACCCTGCCATTGTCTTACCATTCCCAATGTATTATTGTTAAATACGAATATGGTTACTGGTATATTGTAAGTACTTAATGTTAAAACTTCGTTATGGTTCATTCTAAATGAACCATCTCCTGTTATTAGAACAACTGGAGTATCCTTATCCGCTATTTTCGATCCTATTGCTGCTCCTACACCAAATCCCATAGTACCTTGTCCACCAGATGTTATAACTCTTCTTGGATACTTAGCTTTCCAATACATCATAGTCCACATTTGATGTTGACCTACATCTGTTACAACTACAGCTTCACTTGTAAATATTTCTTCTATTTTTTCTATATATTGTCTAGGTAAAAAGTTTTTTTCAGATTCTGGTAATTTATCGTGAGAAAACTCATTTTCAAAATGAACATCTTTTAATTCATCTATCATTATTTCTAGTATCTCATTAAAATTTCCTAAAATTTCTACAGATGCTTCTATATTTTTATTGAATTCGGTTCCATCAACATCCATATGAATAACTTTAGCATTTTTACTAAACCCACGTCTATGACCTATGGCTCTATCCGAAAACCTCACTCCTACTCCTAATATTACATCAGCATTGTAAACTTGCATATTTGTTTCTTTTTGACCATGCATTCCCACAATTCCATAAGATTTTTCATTGGTCATATCATATGCACCCATACCCATTATGGAATTCATTACAGGTATATTTAAGCTGTCTGCAAGTTTAGCAAGTAAATCTGAAGAATTGCTTCTTATAACTCCTCCACCTGCATATATAATAGGTTTTTTAGCATTTCTAATTAAATCGCATGCTTTTTTTATATTTTCAATATACTCTAAATGTCTATCGTCTCTATCGATTCCTAAGGATTTATATTCATATTCTTCAATATCTTTTTCCATAACATCTTTTGTAATATCTACAACTACAGGCCCTGGTCTTCCACTTCTTGCAATATTGAAAGCCATCTGTATTGCCTCACCTATTTTATAAGGATCTGTTACAAGTACATTGTACTTTGTTATGCTCATTGTTATTCCTGTTGTATCAACTTCTTGAAAAGAATTCTTTCCTAGTAGATGTTGTCCAACTTGACCTGTTATTACAACCATTGGTATTGAATCTGAATATGCAGTTGCTATTCCCGTTATTGTGTTTGTTGCTCCAGGTCCAGATGTTGCTATACATACACCTGTTTTACCAGATCTTCTAGCAAATCCATCGGCAGCATGAGCTGCACCTTGTTCATGACTTGTTCTATAAACATTAAAGGTGCCATCTCTATATAGAGCGTCAAATAAAGGGATAACCGCTCCACCTGGATATCCAAAAACAGTATCAACACCTTCTGCCTTTAAACATTTTAATAAAAAATCTGAACCCTTCATAATATCTCCTTAATCGTTTAAATAGGAATCGTTAATATAGCAAGCGCCCTTATCAGCTGATGATACATAATTCATGTATCTTGCTAAGTAACCATCTACCTCTTTCACTTTAGGTTGGAATTTACTGAGTCTATCTGAAATCTCCTCTTCGGATAGGTCTACTTTTAATACACCATTTGGTATATCAACTATTATTGTATCCCCATCTTCTATTATTCCAATTGGACCACCTTGAGCTGCTTCTGGTGATACATGACCTATTGCCGCTCCTCTTGAACCGCCTGAGAATCTACCGTCTGTTATTAATGCTACGGAAGTATCTAATTTCATTCCATTTAATGCAGCTGTTGGTGAAAGCATCTCTCTCATGCCTGGACCACCTTTTGGACCTTCATATCTTATGATTATTGCATCACCTGGTTTTATTTGTAGTTTTAATATTTGTTTATAGGCTTCTTCTTCACTATCAAAAACCCTTGCTTTTAATTTTGCAGTCATCATCTCTGGAAGTACGCCTGATGCTTTTACAACTGCACCATTCGGTGCTAGATTTCCAAATAAAACCTTTATACCACCTACTGGTGAATATGCATTTTCAATAGTTCTTATAACTCCACCAAAGAATTTATTTTCAATTAACTCTCCCATAGATTTTAGTGAAACTGTTTGACAGTCCTTATTTATTATTCCATCCTTATTTGAAAGTTGATCAAGTACAGCATAAATTCCACCACTTGCATATAAATCTTCTATATAATCAGTTCCCGCTGGAGAAAGTTTACATAGATTAGGAGTTATAGTACTTACTTTATCAATATCTTGTAATGTTAAAGGCACCTTTGCCGCTTCTGCAATTGCAAGTAGATGAAGTACAGTATTTGAAGAACAACCTAAGGCCATGTCCATTGCTAAAGCATTTTGGAATGCTTTTAAAGTCATAATATCCCTTGGTTTAATATTCTTTTCTACTAATTTCATAATCTGTTGTCCAGATCTTTTAGCAAGTACTTTTCTTGCAGAATAAACAGCTGGAATAGTACCATTTCCCTCTAATGCCATACCTAATGATTCTGTAATACAGTTCATTGAATTAGCAGTGAACATTCCTGAACAGGATCCACAAGTAGGACATGCATTTTTTTCTATCTCTTCAAATTCTTCCAAATCCATCTGGTTGTTGGCAACACTTCCAACTGCTTCAAAACTGGATATTAAATCAACATCTCTTTTAGTGGTCTTTCCTTTTAACATAGGTCCTCCACTAACTATTATTGTTGGTATATTCAATTTTGCTGCTGCTATTAATGCTGCTGGCACCGATTTATCACAGTTAGGTACAATAACTAAACCATCAAATCTGTGAGCCTTAACCATTACTTCTATAGTGTCAACTATTAATTCTCTAGAAGGTAGGCTGAAATGCATGCCAGTATGATTCATAACTATACCATCACATACTGCTATTGAAGGGAATTCAAATGGAATACCACCTTCCATGTAAATACCTTTCTTCACTTCATCCGTTATCTGTCTTAGATGAATATGTCCTGGTACAATTTCATTAAACATATTACAAACGCCTATAAATGGCTTTTGCATATCATTTTCATCTACTCCTAAAGCTCTTAACAAAGATCTATGAGGAGATCTTTCATTTCCCTTCTTTATATTATCACTATTCATTAAGCCACCTTATTCTTTAAAACTATTTTTTTATAAATTTCATCATAGATCTTAACTCTTTTCCAGTTTCAACAATTGGATGAGCTAATTCTTCTTCAACTCTTTTATTATAGTATTTTCTTCCCGTTTTATTTTCTTCTATCCAATTTTTAGCAAATGTTCCATCTTGGATATCCTTTAAAATATTTTTCATTTCTTTTCTTGTTTCTTCAGTTATAATTCTATGGCTAGTTACATAATCTCCATATTCTGCTGTATCTGAAATTGAGAATCTCATGTTTTCAAATCCACCTTCATAGATTAAGTCAACAATTAATTTTAATTCATGTAAACATTCGAAATACGCAATTTCTTTTTGGTATCCAGCTTCTACTAAAGTATCGAAACCAGCTTTAATAAGTTCTGTTGTACCACCACAAAGTACAGCTTGCTCTCCGAATAAATCTGTTTCAGTTTCCTCTTTAAATGTTGTTTCAATAACACCAGCTCTAAGTCCACCGATTCCCTTAGCATATGCTAAAGCAATATCCTTTGCTTTACCTGAAGCATCTTGGTAAATTGCAATAAGTGCTGGAACTCCCATTCCCTCTTGATAAACTCTTCTAACTAAATGTCCTGGTCCCTTTGGAGCAACCATTATTACATCTATATTTGAAGGAGGAACTATTTGATTAAAATGTATATTGAAACCATGAGCAAAGGCTAAAACTTGTCCTTCTCTTAAGTATGGTGCAATTTCCTTGTCATAAACATCTTTTTGTCTTTCATCTGGTAGTAAGATCATTAAAAGATCAGCTTCTTTTGTACAATCTGCAACAGATTTAACAGTTAAACCATTTTCTTCAGCTTTTTCTATGGATTTAGAACCCTCTCTTAAACCCACCATAACATCTACTCCACTTTCTTTTAAATTCAAAGCATGAGCATGTCCTTGGCTACCATAACCTAAAATTGCAACTTTTTTCCCTGTAAATAAACCTAAATCTCCATCTTTTTCGTAAAACATAATATCCTCCTTAAATTTATTGTATTTTTATATCCGCAAGATTGGATAGAAACAACTCAACATCATTATATACGTTTTCATCAATATTTAAAATCAAATTATTCTCCTTTAAATTAAATCCATTGATTTGGACTCGTCTGTTCCTCAATGTAGATAGGACTCTTAAACATGAATCCATTCCATTGTTTAATTTAGCCACTAATAATTTTTCCATTCTATCCATCCTTTCATTTAATATAAATTATAAAAAAATCTCTCTTCTCTATGCATAAGCATAGGGACGAAAGATTATTCCGCGGTACCACCCTTTTTGTGTTTTTCACCACTTTTATAAAAATAACGACTTTAACCGTTTTCCCCTACATATTCAGGGAAACTGCATTTAGAGTGATTTAAATAATCTTTGACTGTTAACTTTCACCGATTGTTAACTCTCTAAAAGCCTCTAAATTATTTCTATCTCTATCACTGCATTTGATATTGTTAATATTTTTAATATGTTATCATTTTTAAAAATTAAAGTCAACCAATACTTAAATATTTTTTTCTATAAATATACATATATAAATATCTTTTATTGGATGTCTATTTAATATTCTTATTTAATTATGTATATTTATACCTATAATTAAAATTAATTATATTGTCTTTTTCATTTTATTTAGAATTAAATTTTTTTAATCATTGGAATATGAGGAATTGAAACAAATTCAGGCATAAAGAAATCACCAGCCAAAGCATAATCCAATTTTTCATAAAAATTCACTGCATTATCTCTTGATTCTAAAAATATTTCCCTATATCCATTTTTTTTTCCATATTCTTCACTTTCTAATACCAACTCTCTACCTATTCCAAGTCCTCTACTTTCTTCATATACCGCTAAATATTTTATTTGAATTTTACTACTGTTTATAGGGTGAAGAACAATAACTCCTTCTAGATTATTTTCAATAAATCCACCAATTAAAATATCATGTCCATCCTCTAGAGTTAAATCATCTTCATCTATACTTCTATTCCAAGGAATTCTTAAAACCACATCCCTTAATTTTAAAGATTCATAATATTGAGTTGTCCCAAAATCTATATATTTTATTTCCATATAATCCTACCTAAACACATTATTTATTACTTCATTTAAATTACTGCACTGAACTACTTCTATTCCATCTATAGGTTTAATATTCCCCTTATATGTGTATACCTTTCTATATCCAAGTCTTGCTAACTCCTCAATTCTATTGTCTATTTGAGGAACTCTCTTCAATTCTCCAGTAAGTCCTACTTCTGCTATGAACACCGTCTTATTGTCGATTCCCTTGTTGTATGCTGCAGATACTATGCTCATAATTATTGATAAGTTAACGGATTGTTCTGAAAGTCTTATGCCACCTGTTGTCTTTATAATTACATTTTTATCATATAAATTGATTCCACCTCTTTGTTCCAAAATGGAAATCAATGTATTAAGTTGATCCTTTCTTAAACTATCCCCTATTCTAGTTGGATACGGTAAGAAAGATTTTGAAACAAGTGATTCTATTTCGACAACCATCATTCTTGAACCCTCTTTAATCATGGATAATGAAGAACCAGGTACTAATGACTCCCTCTCCGTTACAAAATGCTTTGATATATCTTTTATTTCTTTCATTCCATTTTCTGCCATATTAAAAAGTCCAATTTCACCAGTTCTACCAAATCTATTTTTAGTAGCCATCAACACCCTTAAAGGTTCGTCCACTTCTCCCTCTAAGTATATAACCGTATCCACTAAATGTTCTAATGTTCTAAGACCAGCCATTTCATCTGCTTTTGTCATATGTCCTATCATGAATACAGCTTTTGGATTATCTTTATTTTTTGCAATATCCACCAATATATTTGCACATTCCACCGTTTGTACAGGAGAGCCGGCTCTTGAGGTGTATTCGCTTAAAGTAAATGTTTGAATACTGTCTAAAAATATAATATCTGGATTAATACTCCTTATGTTCTCCAAAGCATTGTCCATTGAAGTTGTGGATACAATCCAAATATTTGATGGTATTTCGTCCATTGTTCTCAATGCTCTAGACTTTATTTGTGATTCTGATTCCTCACCTGAAATATACAGTACCTTTATATTTTTAGAGGCTAAATCATAAGCCATTTCTAGAAATAATGTGGATTTACCAGCCCCAGGTCTAGCCGTTAGTATAGTTACTGAATCCCTAACTATACCTCCACCTAGAACTCTATTCAATTCCTCCATAGAAGTTAAAATTCTTTTACTGCTATCTATGACTACATCTTTTAATTTCGTAGCTGTTTTTACTTTTTCATTTTTCTTTCCAGTCGTTTTATTTTCAACTATTTCTACTTCTTTTAAAGAGCCCCAAGATTCACAATTAGGACATTTTCCTGTCCATGAAATTGTTTCATAATCACATTCCTTACATCTAAATATCTTTTTACTTTTCATATATCCTCTATTTCCTACTCTTTCCTATGTCCTTAGCCTTTTTAAATACAAAGTATTTACTAATAAAATAATTTAGTATCACCACAAAAGTACCTATTAAAAATTTTCCATCAAGACCTTTTGTCTTAAAAAATATACGGTCTATTCCTATATTTACGACTAATGGTAATGATGCTATTTCTAAAACACCTGTACCTACTCTGCTAGCAAAAAACACTACAAATTCTTTCTTTAGTATTTTTCCCTTAAAGCTTTTACTTTCAAATACAAATATTTTATTTGTAAAAAAAGCAAATATTACAGCTGAAAACCAAGCTAGTATATTTGCAATATTATAATTTACCTTTAAATATTTCTCCAATATGGTGTAGACCAATAAGTTTACAACAGTTGTAAGTATTCCAATTACTAAATACCTAATTATACCCTTATATTTTTTAAAAAAATTAATCATATTTTCTACCATTTATAATATTTGTTGATTTTTCCACTATATACCTATTTCTGTTTTTTACCTCATCATATATTGCCGAAATATATGCTCCAATTATTCCTAGGCTCATCATAGTAATTGAACCTGTAATAAGTTGAAGAAGAATTATTGTAGTAAATCCACCTAAAGCCTGTCCAAGTATGTACTTACACAGTGACTGTATTCCTAAGACTATTGCAAATATAAAAAATATTACTCCTAAAAATGTTACAATTTGTAAAGGTGCTGTTGTAAATGAAATAATATTTTTAATTGCATACTTTATCAACCCTAAAGTCGACCATTTACTTTTTCCTTCAACTCTATCCTGTACATAAAAACCTACAGTTATGGTTTTAAACCCAACCCAAGAGGACATTGCCCTAAAGAACATATTTTTTTCTGGAAGCTCTATAATTGCATTTACTGCTTTTCTATCCAATAGTTTAAAGTCTGAAGTTTTCTCCATATCAACTTTTGTTGCAACGGTCATCAACCTGTAAAATAATTTAGAGAAAAATTTATATACTCTATTCTCTTTACCTCTGTCCAGTTTTATTCCTTCAACAACCTCATATCCCTTTTCCCAATATTCATACATTTCCAATATTGTCTCTGGCGGATGTTGTAAATCGCAGTCCATTACAATACAACAATCGCCTTTAGAAAATTCCAATCCTGCAAAAATTGCAGATTCCTTGCCAAAGTTTCGAGAAAATTTTATCCCTTTAACATTATTTTTTAAATTGGATATTTCTTCAATGGACTTCCAAGTACCATCTTTAGAACCATCATCTACAAAAATAATCTCATAATCCACCTTTATAGATGAAAATACTCTATGAACTTCTTCCACTATTAAATTTATATTTTTTTCTTCGTTATATGCAGGTATAACAATAGAAATATATCTATTCATACCATCCTCCAAGTTTTTACTTAAATTATATATATTATTATAGTACAAAGATTAATATTTTATAAATAAAAAATAAAGGCTTTAGAAATCTAAAGCCTTTATTTATCACTATTTAGTTGTTAGTACTTCTTCTTTCTGCTTTTCAAAAGTTACTTCTTCTCCTGATCTTGAAATCAAAATACTATCTTCTCTTTTTACTTTTCCACTTAAAATCGACTCTGCCAGTTGGTCTTCGATCTTTGTCCTAATTACCCTTTCTAAAGGTCTAGCTCCATAAACTTTATCAAAACCTTCCTTACTTACTAAATTCACCAACTTAGTATCATAGGAAACTTTTATTTCAAGTTTAGCAAGTCTTTCGACCATTTCATCTAGCATAATCTTAGCTACTTTCTTAATGTCCTTCTCTGTTAAATTGCTAAATACAACAATATCATCAACTCTGTTTAAAAACTCAGGTCTAAAAGTTCTCTTTAATTCCTCTGTAATTATCTCTTTGTTTTTTTCATATTCTTCTTGTTCAACATCCTCTACAGTTGCAAATCCCATTGTATTCTTTCTATCCAAACTACTTGCACCAACATTCGATGTCATTATTAGTATGGTGTTTTTAAAGTTCACAACCTTACCCTTTGAATCAGTAAGCCTACCATCATCAAGCACCTGTAATAAAGCATTAAACACATCTGGATGAGCTTTTTCTATTTCATCAAATAACACTACTGAATATGGTTTTCTTCTAACAGCTTCAGTTAATTGACCGCCTTCATCATAACCAACATATCCTGGTGGAGAACCTATTAATCTTGAAACTGAATGTTTCTCCATATACTCGGACATATCAATTCTTATCATAGCCTCTTCTTCACCAAATAATGCTTTTGCTAAAGACTTTGCTAAGTAGGTTTTACCTACTCCTGTAGGACCTACAAATATAAATGAACCAATTGGCTTATTCGGATCCTTAAGGCCTACTCTAGCCCTTTTTATTGCATGGGATACAGAATCTATTGCTTGGTCTTGTCCTATTACAACTTTCTTTAGGCTTTTATCTAAATTCAAGTATTTTTGACTCTCTTCTTTTGTCATTGAAGTCACTGGTACATTTGACCAGTCTGAAACGATATTTGCTATTTCTTCAAAACCAACTACCATTTCATGAGTTCTCTTCTTCATCTTCCAAGACTCTTGTGTGTTTTTTAACTCTTCTTTTATCCCTTTAATTCTATCTCTAATCTCCGCAGCTTTTTCAAAGTCCTGCATTGCAATAGCCTGTTCTTTATTAGTCTGTAACTTTTCAAGTTTTGTCTCAAGCTCCTTTAAATCTGGCGGTGCAACAAAGAATTTTATCCTTATTTTAGATGCAGCTTCATCTATTAAATCAATTGCTTTGTCCGGTAAAAATCTATCAGTTAAATATCTATTTGAAAGTTCTACTGCCGCCACTATAGCTTCATCATTTATAACAACCTTATGATGTGCTTCGTACTTATCTCTAAGTCCCTTTAAAATTTTTATAGTATCCTCTACAGATGGTTCCTCTACAACTATTGGCTGTAGACGTCTTTCTAAAGCAGCATCCTTTTCAATATGTTTTCTATACTCATCTATAGTAGTTGCTCCTATTATTTGTAATTCCCCTCTAGCCAATATAGGTTTTAGTATATTTGCAGCATCCATTGCACCTTCTGCTCCACCAGCTCCTATTATAGTATGGAATTCATCTATAAATAAAACCACATTTTTCTTTTGGATCAATTCATCAATAACGGTTTTTATTCTCTCCTCAAAGTCTCCTCTATACTTAGTACCAGCTATCATCCCAGCTAAGTCAAGACTAACTATTACTTTATCCTTTATTATCTCAGGTACATTGCCTTCAACAATTCTTTGAGCAAGTCCTTCAGCTATTGCAGTTTTACCTACACCAGGCTCTCCTATTAATATAGGGTTGTTCTTAGTTCTTCTAAGTAAAACCTGAATAATTCTTTCAATTTCCTTTTCTCTACCAATTACTGGATCAACCTTACCAAGTCTTGCAAGTTCGTTTAAATCTTTAGCAAATTTATTTATTGCTGAATCATCTTTATTAGCACTGTTTTGTTGATTTTGATTTTGTCTAGTAGAAGCGAAATATTCCTTTAATTCATTTTTAACCTTTTCTTTATTTACACCTGTTATATTTAACATATAGCTTGAAAATGAATCGTCATCTTCTAATAATCCCATTAAAATATGTTCTGTGCCAATGAAATTATTTCCTAAGCTTCTTGCAATCTCTCTACTCTGTTCCATTAATCTCTTAACTCTAGGAGTTAAGTTCTCAGGAATTCTATTAGAACTTCCATAACCTATACTGTTTACTACAACTTCTTTTAAGTTTCCATAGTCTGCGCCAGAATTTACAAGTATTTCAGTATCTCTACTATTTAATTTCATAAATGCCAACAATATATGTTCTGTACCTATATAATCATGCTTCATACCATAGCTTTCATTAGATGAAAGCTTTAGTAGCGTATCCACATTTCCCATGTTTTTATCACTCATTTTTTATTTCCTCCTTCTCAAAATAATCCCTTATAAATTTAGCTCTTAAAGTATTATCATTTTCATTGGAATTTAAAAATTTCCCATACCTTATCATATTGTTTTTTTGTATTGATAACATTAAATCCGTAATTTGATTAAAACTTAATCCCTTGTAAAGATTTAAGCTAATTCCCATTCTTAAAAATGACAAATGACTTAAAGCCTCTCTATCAGAGATTATTCTGGAATATTTCAATGTTCCAAAAGCTCTAAATATTTTATCTTCAATAAAATCGGTTTTACTGCTTAACAACCTAATTCTAGTTTCTCTTTCCTTATCTATTACTTTTAAAACAATATTTTCCAATTTATCGATTACTTCTTCTTCAGAAAATCCTAATGTTTTCTGATTGGATATTTGATACATATTCCCTAATGCTTCACTTCCCTCACCATATACACCTCTAATTGTAATCCCCAGTTTACCGAGGGAATCCTTAAAGCCATCTATATAGTTGGAGAATTGTAATGCAGGTAGTACAAGCATTACAGAAGCTCTCATTCCTGTACCCGTATTAGTTGGACATGAAGTTAAATATCCAAATTTGCTATTATATGCAAAATCTATTTCCTTTTCCAACTTTCTATCCAATTCATCTGCCATTTCATATGCCTTATACAAATCCAATTCAGGTAAAAGAATTTGTAACCTCATATGATCTTCTTCATTTATCATTAAATTAATTAAATTGTTTTTATTAATTATATAATGTGAAATATTTCTATTTTTGATTAACTCTGGGCTTATAATATGTTCTTCCATTAAAACATTACTATCTATTAAATCCAAGTCTTTCATTGAAACCAAAGAAAATTCTTTATTACTATCTATTTTATTAATTGCCTCGGCAAATACCTTGAAAACACTAGCTGCATCCTCATTGCTAATATAGCTAGGAAATTTAAATTTCTCCAAATTTCTAGCAAGTCTTATTCTAGAACTTATAACTACATCATTGTATTCATGATTTTCTTGTAGTTTCAACCATTTAGCCATTAAAATTCTCCGTTAATCTTTTCTAAATCACTTTTTAAAGCTTTTATTTCATCTCTAATTAATGCTGCTTTTTCATAATCTTCACTAATTATTAATTCCTTTAATATCTCTTCTTTTTCTTCTATTTCACCTTCAAGTGTAATAATTCCCTCATATCTTTCAGGAACTTTCCCCTTGTGCTTCATATCACCTTGAGTCTGTAAAAGAATTTCTGAAACCTCATCTTTAAAGTCCTCATAACATTGACTACATCCAAATTTACCTTTTGCTATTATCTCCTCAAGGCTTGTTCCACAATTAGAACATGTTTTTATATCTTTAGAAGAATCTTTTCCATCTTCTGATTTCTTCTTAACATTATTACCGATTATAGTACCTATTAAATCGCTTAGAATCTCTTGAAAATATTTAAAACTTTCACCTTCTAAATTCATCTTAGGCATAAATTCACTAATATTTTTTGCATAACAATCCTTACATAGATGAATTGTTCTCCTATTATCATTATCTATAAAATGTATTTCAAAATTTGCTTCATTATTACATTTATCACATTTCATAATATTCCTCCTTAACGAAGAAAAGCCAGTAACATATTCCTTAAAATATCCGCCCTTACTATATTTCTGTAGTTTATATCCACATTTGCAAGAGCAACATCCTCTAAAGCATGTAAAATTAATTGACCTTCCCTTTTACTTAAAATTTCATCTTCATATAGACTATTCACTACATTATAGGCCATATCCTTCGTTATACTCTCTCCTATAACTTCATTTATAATCATATCTAGTGAAGCTTCAGTGGTAAACTTAAGCTTCGTTATTTTAATATACCCGCTTCCACCACGTCTACTCTCTATATAATACCCCTTATATGGAGTAAATCTTGTTGTTAAAACATAATTTATTTGAGATGGAGCACAATTGAATTGACTAGCTAAATCATTTCTTCCAATTTCAACGGTTCCATCTTCTGTTTGTTCAAGTAAATTTTTAATAAAATTTTCTATAGAATTACTAAGACCTGCCATAAAGCACCTCTACTTTGACTTTCTTTGACTTAATTTTTAAAAAAATATATACCTACGATGATATTATAACATTATATTTTATTTTTTTCAAAATAAAGGAGAAGCTAAAAGCTCCTCCAATAATTATTCTTGTGATTCCTCTATTATTTTCTCTGCAATCTGTGCAGGTACTTCCTCATATCTTGTAAACTCAATATTAAAACTACCTCTTGCCTGTGTCATAGATCTTAAATCTATAGCATATTCAAATAACTCTGCATATGGTGCTTCTGCAATAACAAGTTGAGTTCCATCTTCTTGAGGATCCATTCCAAGAATTCTTCCTCTTCTCTTGTTCATATCACCCATTATGTCACCCATATACTCATCTGGAATGGTTATTTCAACCTTCATAATAGGTTCTAATAATACAGGATTCGCTTCCTTTATACCTTTTCTAAATGCTAATTGCGCAGCTAATTTAAATGCCATTTCATTGGAGTCAACTGGATGGTATGATCCATCATATAATGTAGCTTTTAAATTCACTACTGGATAACCTGCTATAGGACCTTTTTCAAGTGACTCTATTAAACCCTTTTCAACAGCTGGGAAGTAATTTTTAGGAACTGCTCCACCAAATACCTCTTCATCGAATACGAATTCCTCTTCTGATGGTTCAAATCTTATAAATACGTCTCCATATTGTCCAGCTCCACCAGATTGTTTCTTATGTTTACCTTGAACATCTGATTTTCCTTTAATAGTTTCTCTATAAGCGATTCTAAGTGGAATTATTTCTGTATCAACTCCAAATTCATCTTTTAATCTTTCAAGTACAATTTGTAATTGAACATTTCCTTGTCCACCTATTGTCAACTGTTTAGTTTCTTGATTTCTATTTGTTACAAGACTTGGATCTTCCTCTTGTAATCTTGCCAATGCTTGAGATATTTTATCCTCATCACCCTTTGTCTTTGGTGATATAGCTATATATAATGTTGGTTTTGGATATTTAAGTGGTTTAAATAATGTTGGGTTTGCTTTTGATGCCAATGTATCTCCAGTTTGTGTTGAAGATAATTTAGAAATTGCACCAATATCACCTGCTACTATTTCTTTTGCTTCTATTTGTTCTTTTCCTCTTAAGTAGAATAATCCGCCTAATTTTTCAACTTTATCCTTTGTAACATTGAATATTTCCGCATCTTTTGTAACTTTACCGGAAATAACTTTAAATACAGATATTTTTCCAACAAATGGGTCAACTATAGTTTTGAAAACCACTGCTGCCATTGGAGCATCTACTGAAACTTCTCTAAACTCATCATCTTGATGTCTAAATCCATATTTTGCTCTTTCGTCTGCAGGTGATGGCATATATTCAATAATATTATCAAATAATATATCAAGTCCCATTCCCGCTTCAACAGAACCAGCAATTAAAGGTACTACAGTTCCCTCTAGTAAACCTGCAGTGATTCCACTCATTAAATCCTCATGTGTAAATGTTTCACCAGAGAAATATTTTTCCATTAAATCTTCATCTGTTTCAGCTACTACTTCACATATTTCATTGTAGACAACTTCAACTTCATCTACTCTATCATCTGGTATAGGAACTTCTTTTCTATCAAAACCATTGTATTCATACGCTTTTTTATTTAAAACGTCTATTAATCCTTTAAAGTCTTCGCCTTCACCTAATGTTAGTGTAAAAGGTATTACTCTTTTAGAGTATTCTATATGCAAATCAGAAACCGTTTTAGCAAATTTCGCATTTTCTTTTTCCATTTTATTTACAAATATTATCCTTGGTAAATCAATACTCTTTGTATAACTTAAAACCTTCTCAGTACCAACTTCAACACCATTAACAGCATCTATAACTATTAAAGCCGCTTCACTTGCTCTAAGGGCTGAAAATACTTCACCTTGAAAATCAAAATATCCAGGAGTATCTATAAGATTTACCTTTGTATCTTTCCATTCAATAGGTACTATTGAAGTATTGATTGAAGATTGTCTCTTAATTTCTTCTTTAGAAAAGTCAGAAACGGTATTACCTTCTTCTACTTTACCTATTCTTGTAGTTACTCCTGTATGGTATAGCATAGCTTCAGTTAAACTAGTCTTACCACTTCCGCTATGCCCTACTAATGCTAAGTTCCTAATTTTGTCCGTTTTATAATCTTTCATAAAAAACCCCTCCTATATATAATATATATTAAACTGTCTTAATTATAACATGAAAACATTTTTCAGGTATATAAAAAGTGAAAGTTTTATTACAAACTTTCACTTCCAATTATTTATTGTCTATTTTCATATCCAGCATTTTATCTGGATCCAATTTATTATCGTCTCTATTGGAAATATCTTCCATATAATCCTTTGTCTCAACTGGAAGTCCCTTTTTTCTCAAACTATGCTCTGATACTTCTTTTATAAGCTGGTATATTACAACGAATATAGGTACTCCAATTATCATACCTACTACACCAAAAAGACTACCTCCGACTATAACTGCTACTAATATCCAAAATGCAGAAATTCCAAGTTTATCACTTTGTATTCTAGGTTTTAATAGATTTTCCTCTATTTGTTGTGCAATTAAAATGATTACAATAAAAATTAAAGCCTTATTAAAATCCTGTACAGATATCATTAAAAAAACTGGAGCCGATCCTATCCATGGACCAATATATGGAATTAAATCCGTAACTGCAATAATAAATCCCATGGCAATTGCTCCCTCTACTCCTAATATAGTCAATGCTATAGCCACTATAACACCTAAGACGGAAACAACTAATATTTGTCCACCAATATATCCTTTCATGGTAGTATTGATTTTAGACACAACTCTACTAATATTATTGGCATATGTCATAGGTAAAATAGAATATGTTATCTTTCTTGCCAACGCTCCAAAATTTTCCTTATCATAAACTATATATATAGAAGCTACAAATCCAATAAACCAACTAATAGTTGTAGAAACAAATCCTGCTGCAAAATTCTTCAAAACCGGTAAGAAATTAGCCATAATGCTAACTATACTATTAGTGAAATTCCTTGCTTTTTCTGTTACAAAATTTATTATATTAGGATCTATTTTAAATCTATCTAAAAGCTCCTCTATTTTAGAAATATCATTACTCTTTAAAAAATCACTTGCAGAATTTATTAAAGTCTTTATTGACTCATATAGTTGAGGAATAAGCATACTGAAAAAAAGTACAATAAACATCAAAAATATTAAATACGTTAATACTGTCACTAACTTTCTTTTAGTTTTAGGTTTTAATTTGCTAAAAAAATTAAATTTTTCAAATTTCTTTTCCATATATGATAAAGGCATATTTAAAAGAAAAGCAAATACTCCTCCTATTATTATTGGATAGAATACACCAAATATCCAACCTATCCTATTTCTAATCTCTTCAAAATTATATAGTAAGAAAAAGAAAGATATTGCTACAACAGCAAATACAATATTATAAACCGTTCTAGTCTTTTCATTTTCATTCCATTTTATCTTCATACTATCTCCCTTAAGTTAAATTTTTACTTACTATACTATAGTATAGGTTTTTTATCCATAGAACAATAATAAAACATAATCGTAATAATATCTTAACCTTTATAGTTTTTATATCCTATTTTTTTTGAAATTTTACTTGCATATAATTTAGTATAATTTGCAATACTCTCTAAATTCTCATCTGTAATTCTACTAGAAGGGGCCGAAACACTTATGGCGTATTCAACTTCTCCATCTATATTAAAAATAGGAACTCCTACACATCTTACACCAACTTCATACTCCTCTTTATCCTCTGAGTATCCTACTGTTCTTATTTTTTCCAACTCTTTTAAAAATAGATCGTAATCCGTAATAGTATGATCAGTATATTTTTTAATATCTGAATCATTCCAAATTTTTTTTACTTCCTCTTCATTTTTAAAAGCAAGTATTGCTTTTCCTACAGAAGAACAGTACATAGGTGATCTTTTACCTACTGTAGACACCATTCTAATAGTATTGTTGCTTTCAACCTTGTCTACATAGACAATATAATTTCTATCTCGAACGACTAGATGAACAACTTCATTAACCTCTTTCATCAATTCCTCTACATACGGCCTAGCAATTTTAACCAAGTCTAAATCTTCTAGTTTTTTTATTCCCAATTCATATAGTTTAAAAGTAATAAAGTATTTTCCAGATTCTTCATCTTGTTCCACATATTCTTTATGAATTAGTGATTGTAAAAGTCTATGAACGGTACTCTTGTGTAAATTAGTCGCTTCACTTATTTCCTTAATACCAATACCCTTTATATTATTTGAAACTATTTCCAATATATTTAAAGTTCTCTCTACAGATTGAACAATTTCAGCCATATTTATCATCATTCTTAATATTTTATCTTGCTTTTATATTATGAAACGTATATGGAGGTCATAATGAGAAAATATGAAGTAATTCAAAGAATTGAAAAAGTTGGGGTTGTTGCTGTAGTTAGAGCTTCAAATAGCGAAGAAGCAACAAAAATTGCTTTAGCCTGTATGGATGGTGGAGTAGATGCTATTGAAATCACATATACCGTTCCTGGTGCTAATAAGGTTATTGAAGACTTGACTAAGGAGTTCGGTGATAAATTATTAGTTGGTGCTGGTACAGTTCTTGATAGTGAAACAGCTAGAGCTTCTATATTAGCTGGAGCAAAATACGTAGTAAGTCCTGCATTTGATTTGGACACTGCTAAATTATGTAATAGATATCAAGTACCTTATATGCCAGGATGCATGACATTAACTGAAATGATAACAGATATGGAAGCAGGAGCTGACGTTATTAAAGTATTCCCTGGTAGTGCATTTGGACCTGGATTTATAAAAGCTATAAAAGGACCATTACCACAAGCAGTGTTAATGCCAACTGGTGGAGTAAGTCTAGATAATGTTGACCAATGGATTAAAAATGGATGTATTGCCGTTGGAGTTGGTGGCAATTTAACAAAAGGCTCCAGTGAAGATATGACAAAAGCTGCAAAAGAATTTGTAGAAAAAGTTGAAGAAGCAAGAAAATAATTAGGGGGATTTTATAAATGGCAAAAGTTGTTACTTTAGGTGAAATAATGTTAAGATTATCCACTCCTGGATATAGAAGATTCGTTCAATCACAATCTTTTGATGTAAACTATGGTGGTGGAGAAGCAAATGTTGCAGTATCACTTGCAAATTACGGACATGACGCTTATTTTGTTAGTAAATTACCAGATAATCCAATAGGACAATCTGCTATAAATAGTTTAAGAAGTTACGGTGTACACACTGACCACATTAGTAGAGGTGGAGAGAGAGTAGGAATATATTATTTAGAGACTGGCGCTTCAATGAGACCTTCTAAAGTAGTATACGATAGATCTCATTCTTCAATAAGTGAAGCAACTGCAGATGATTTTGATTTTGACGAAATCTTTAAAGATGCTAAATGGTTCCATTTCTCAGGAATCACTCCAGCATTGAGCAAAGAAGCTGCAGATTTAACAGAAGCTGCTTGTAAAGCTGCAAAAGCCCATGGTGTAACAGTATCTGTTGACTTAAACTACAGAAAGAATTTATGGACACCAGAAGAAGCACAAAAAGTTATGACAAATTTAATGCAATATGTTGATGTTTGTATTGGTAATGAAGAAGATGCACATTTAACATTAGGATTTAAACCAGGTGATACAGATGTAACTACTGGAGAATTAGAATTATCAGGATATGAAGACATATTTAAAAGAATGATAGATAAATTTGGTTTCAAATTGGTAGTTAGTTCTTTAAGAGAATCCTTCTCAGCTTCAGACAATGGTTGGTCAGCATGTGCTTATGATGGCAAAGAATTCTACCGTACAAAGAGATACGATGTAAGAATCGTTGACAGAGTTGGTAGTGGTGATTCATTTGCTTCAGGTACTATTTGCGGATTACTAGACGGAAAAGATTTTAAAGAAGCCTTAGAATTTGGTGTAGCTGCATCAGCATTAAAACATACAATAAATGGAGACTTTAACTTAGTAACTGTAGATGAAGTTGAAAACCTTGCAGGTGGAGATGCTTCAGGAAGAGTACAGAGATAATAAGATATTTTCAAACCTTAAAATAATAAAAGAAAAAGGGACATTCGTTAAACGAATGTCCTTTTTTCTTATCTTGTAACTCCTAATTCAACTGCTTTTTTGGCAACTTCTTCCGCCACTACATCAGCAACTCTATCATCAAAAGCTGAAGGTATTATATACTCTTCATTTAATTCTTCATCAGAAACTAATTTAGCAATTCCTACTGCTGCTGCCATTTTCATTTCTTCTGTAATCTTTTTAGATTTAGCTTCTAAAGCTCCCTTAAAAAGTCCTGGGAAAGCAAGTACATTATTTATTTGGTTAGGAAAATCTGATCTACCTGTACCTACTACTCTAGCTCCTGCTGCAACTGCATCTTCGTACATAATTTCCGGCTCTGGGTTTGCCATAGCAAATACAATTGCGTTTTCATTCATAGAAGCTACCATTTCTTTATTTATTACTTTAGGTCCACTTACTCCTATAAATACATCTGCTTTAGCCATAGCTTCTTCCAAAGTTAAATCTTCTTCCTTTGGATTTGTTATTTCTGCAATTTCTTTTTTTACAAAATTGTATTCTTCCATTTTCTTTTTATTTAAAACACCTGATCTATTAAATGCATAAATATTTTTCACACCTAATTGCTCTATCATTTGTATAATGGAAAAACCTGCTGCTCCTGTTCCTGAAACAACTACAGTAATATCTTCTGCTTTTTTGTTCACAATTTTTAATGCATTTATCAATCCTGCTGTTACAACTATAGCTGTACCATGTTGGTCATCATGAAAAACTGGAATATCCAGTTCCTCAATTAGTGTTCTTTCTATTTCAACACATCTTGGTGAAGATATATCCTCTAAGTTAATTCCACCATATGTTGGAGAAATTGCTTTAACTATATTTATTATCTCTTTAGGATCTTTTGTGTCCAGTACAACTGGAACTGCATTAACACCACCAAATTTTTTAAATAGTACACATTTTCCTTCCATTACAGGTAATGATGCTTCAGGACCTATATCGCCTAATCCCAATACTGCTGTTCCATCTGAAATAACTGCTACTGTATTGCCTTTCCAAGTATATTTATATGCATTATCCTTGTCTTTAGCTATTTCTCTACAAGGTTCTGCTACACCTGGTGTATAGGCTATTGATAAATCATCTTTATCTTCTAATTTAGCCTTTAATTCTACTGAAAGTTTACCTTTCCATTCCTCATGTTTCTTTAATGCTTCTTCATAAATATTAGACATATTATCCTCCTAGCCGAAAAATATCGGTACTAATACTGATGCTAAAAATATAATAAATGCTCCCCCAAGTCTTGAAGAGATTTGGGCAAATGGCATTAATTCCATTCTCTTTGATGCTGTAAGAACTGCAACATCTCCTGTTCCACCCATATTAGCCATACAAAGTCCTGCTGTAATAGCTGCTTCTATTGGATGGAATCCTACTAACCTTCCTACTATACCTGAACCTAACATCGCTCCAATTACTACTAATAAAACAAGTCCAAAATATGCTGGAGTTAAAGCTTCTAGAATAGGCTTTAGTTCAGTATACCCAATACCTATACCAAGTAATAATGCTGAAGTGAAGTTTTTAGCTACAAATTGATACCAACCAGCACAAGCTTCTTGTA
>CAYFSP010000015.1:24941-33567 GCA_964345925.1 uncultured Gallicola sp.
ATTGGTACAGCACCAGCTCCCATTCCACCACCCATTATTGGAATACCAATATAGGCAATAGCTTCTCCTGAAGTATAACCTCCGATTCTAGCAAATAATGCCACTAATCCTAGTGCAGCAATTACTCACCAATGATACATGGTAAGTATCTTATAGCAGCTTTAATCAATAATTTTCTATTCATTCCTAGAATTGAACCTGTTATTAATGCAGCTATATAAAAGTCTAAAAATCCTCCATCAGTCATAAAAGTTTTTATGATTTTATAATCTACTTCTGGTAGTATATCTTTATAGACTAAAAATGAACCTATAAGTATTACAACTATTGGACCTCCTCCAAAAAAAGTCTTTACAATTGGAGTATTGTTTCCAATTAAATTTAGTATTTCTCCAAATACCATTAAAAATAAAAATGCACCTATCATTCCTGTCGGCAATGCTCCCAGTGCTACTGCTACTATTATTCCTACTGCAATAATTGAAATAACTGGTAAGCTCATGCCTAAAATCTTAACGTCTTTCATTATTTCTTCTTTTCTAAATATTATTTATTTAAACACAAATGTGTATAAACCTAATTTACTTTGTAAATCAAATCTAAAATTGTTCCATCTCTATACTTACTAATAGCAACTACTTCTTTCCCTAATTTTTTCTTAGCTGGTACTCCTGTTAAGTCAATTGCACGTTTATATAGTTCATCAATAGTAACTAAATCAATATTTTTTACTTCCGATAGTCTTTTAATTAAATCTTCTCTTTTTGGATTTATTGCAATACCTCTATCAGTTACAATTATGTCTACAGTTTCTCCTGGAGTAGATATTGTTCTTACTTTATCCACTACTACAGACCTTCTAGAATTTACTAATTTACTTACTATTATTGAAACTTTCGATCCAGCAGAAGTATCTGCATGACCTACTGAACCACCAATTATATATCCATCTGAACCTGTAGTCACATTAACATTAAAATCTAAATCTATCTCTGTTGCTCCTAAAATAACAAAGTCTAATTTATTGACTATATTGTTCTCATTGTTAATATTGGCATATTCATTTGCTGTCATTTTTAAATGATTTTCATTTCTCACTATAGACTGTGTTGCACCTACAGTAAAACATTGGACATCGTATAGTCTTTCAAAATAGCCTTCTTCTAACATATCCACTAAGTAATCTGTTATTCCTCCTGAAGCAAATCCTCCTCTTATGTTCTTTTCCTTCATAAGATTTTTTAGTTCACTTGCTACAGCAAGAGATATTCCCCCAGCACCTGTTTGGAAATTGAATCCTTCCTTTAAAAAGCCTGAATTCTCCATAACATTTACACAGTTTTGTGCAATTTTTATTCCTACTGGATCTTTTGTAATCTGTGTTGTACCACTTACTATTCCTTTAGGATCTCCTATACTCTCTACTTCCAAAACCAAATCAACATTAGTAGAATCTATTTCCTTTTGATTTATTTCATCAACTATATTATCTGTAACTAATACAACTTTAGAAGCTTTTAATGAATCTGCTACAGCATATCCTAAAACTCCACAATTAGACTTTCCTTGTGAACCTGTTGCATTGCCTTTTTTATCAACAGAAGGAGCAGCTATAAAAGCAATATCTATCTTTAGTTCATCTTCTAATATTTCTCTTGGTCTTCCACCATGTGTCGTAATTATTGCAGGTTCTTTACATTTCCCTTCACTTATTGCTTTTACTACGGGACCTGAATAATAATCTCCATGTAATCTTATAATGGTTTCATCTTTAAACATCTCTATTATTGGCTCATGACATGGAAAAAATGAAGATGATGCCAAAGTTATTCCCTTTACTCCTAAATCGTGTAAATGCTTCATTATCATATTGAGTACATAGTCTCCATTTCTTAAATGGTGATGAAAACTTACTGTTATATTATTTTTTATTTCTATATGATTTTTAATTTCTTCAATGCTTTTTATAAATACTGGTTTCTTATTTTTATTTTCTATTTCATATTCATGTAAATTTACTTTTCCAAAAGCGCCTTTAAACGATTTTCCATATTTATCTATTAAAAATTCATATATACTTTCTGGTACAAGATTTTTTATATGATTATATTCACCTTTCTCCAATAATTCCCTTACTCTTGATGCAGATATTTCTATTCCATTAAATTCTTTTCTAGATATTTCTTCAACATCTATAAAATCTTTTAATAAACTTTTCATAATATTATTATAAATTCTCGTACTTTCATCTATATTTTCTTCACCTACAAACCTAGTAGAAATATTAAAAAAAGGTATAAAGTATTTTTTAAATATCATAATATCCAGTTTTGCATATTCTTTATGTACTGCAGAATTGTCCTTTAAGAAATATGTAGGAAATGTTGAACTAGATATAATATAATCTGTAGAAGGCAAAATGTAAATATTTTCATATTTCTTTAAAACTTCTTTAACCATATAAAGTCTATCACTAAATGAAATATATGATTCGTCGGTTTCTACGACAAATATCAATAGTTTGTCCACCTTTTCAACTGCTTTATCCACTAAATATTTATGTCCTAAAGTAAATGGATTTGCATTCATTACAATTGTTCCAACATTAAATGAACTTATTTCATTTTTAATGTCTTCATAATTTTTTAGTACTATATCAATATCATTGTTACCCTTTTGAAGTAATATGATTTCACCCGTATCCATGACTACTTTAAAATTAAAGTCAGAAAATATTGATTTATTTTTACTTTCTGTAAATATATAGCTGCCGTTATATCCTTCCAAGAATATTTCTTCTAATTCTTTTGATATAAGTTCATTTGTTAAATTTTCTCCTCTATGTTCATCATCAACAGCTATTAATTTTAGTATATTTTTATACCTTCCTGTTGTTGCTATTATATTTCCATACACATTAATATTTGCATAAATAGAATCTACTTTATCAAATTTTAAATTTTGTTTATTTAAAAATGTTTTAATTTTGTTTATATTGTATTTTAAATTTAAATCCAATTTTTCTACTACCATTTTTCACCTACAATAAATTATATAATGATAAAATATAAAACTCCACAAATAATGTTATTCCACTTAATAATGTAGTATACATAATTATTCTAGAAGCAAGTTGAGCTTGTCCTGTATAATTAACAGCCATAACATAACTTGAAACCGCTGCCGGTGCCGACATTGCAATTATAACTGCAAATAAATCCATTTCTTTAAATCCTAATAATATAGCTACTGTAATTCCCACTAATGGAACTATAAAATTTCTAACAAGACATGAAAGAAAGACATTTTTTGATAACTCTTTGTTTTTTTCTATAATTAAACCTCCACCTATAAACAGTAATCCTAATGGTGTTGTAACATTTGCTAAATCCGTCAATGGTTTAGCTATCATAGTTGGAAATGGTAAGTTTAATAATTTAAATATAAGACCTATCAATTCTGCCAGTATTAGTTTATTCTTTAATATATTTACTATTATTTTAAATATGCTAATCTTTCCAGTCATAGCATATATTTCAAACCCTAAAACTGCATAAATATTAGTTATAGGTCCTAAAAATCCTATTAATAAAATTAATGGACTAATATCCGTATCTACTCCATAGTAATTTGTTGCAAGGGCAATACCAAACAATAACATATTTGGTCTAACAAAGGATTGTAATACAGTAGCCTTAACCTCTCTTGTTCTTCTAGTCCTGTTCAACAAATACATACCTATTATAAAGACAAAAATATATATAATTATTACAAATAATAGCACATAAAGGTTTATTTTCTTAAGAGATGTTGCATTTACAATACTTATAAACATATAAAGAGGCATGAAAACATTAAACACCAGTTTATTACCTTCGTCTATAAAAGATTATGACATAAGATTATATCTTGTAGATAAATAACCTATAAAAATCATAAAAAAGTTGGAAAAATTACTTTTACTATTTCTAAAGCCAATTCCATATAATTCCCTCCAAAAGTTGATGACAATATAAAATAGCAAGCATATATACTTGCTATTTTATATATTAACATATTAAAATGCTGGAACTACAGCACCTTCGTATTTTTCTTCTATAAATTTCTTAGCATTTTCAGATGTTAAAACCTTTATAAGTTTTTTTATACTCCCTTTATCTTTATCTGCTTCGTTTACAGCCACTATATTTACATATGGCGTATCGTTTCCTTCCATAACTATACTATCCTTTGAAGGATTTAAATCAACTGTTAAAGCATAGTTAGAATTTATAACAGCAGCATCTAAATCACCATATACTGCAGGAATATTAACTGCTTCTAATGCTGTGAATTTAAAATTCTTAGGATTTTCTACAATATTAGCCTCTGTTGCACTTAAATTTGTATTGTCATCTAATTTTATAAGACCATTTTTTTCTAAAAGAATTAATGCTCTTCCACCATTAGTTGGATCATCAGGTATAGCAATTTCTCCACCCTCTGGTATTTCGTCTAAAGATTTATACTTTTTGGAATAAACTCCCATTGGCTCAGAATGTATATCCCCTGCTACAACTATATTATATCCTTTTTCCTTATTCTCTTGCTCTAAATATTGTTTATGTTGAAAGAAGTTTGCATCTATATCACCAGCATCCAATGCTTTATTAGGAATTACATAATCAGTAAAATCTACAATTTCTACTTTAATTCCTTCTGCTTCAAAATCCTCTTCTAAAGCTTCTAGTATCTCTCCATGAGGAGTTGATGTTGCACCTACTTTAACTACTTCTAATTTAGTTTCAGCTTTTCCACCTGTGGAATCTTTTGCTGTATCCTTATTAGAATTACATCCAACAACTGCTATCACAGTTATTAATAGCAATAATGCTAAAATCTTTTTCTTCATAATTTCCCCCTATTTTTTATTTAGTTTTTTATTTAAGTAATTTCCAGTTCCTTGAACTATCATTACAATTAAAACCAATATTATTACTGGAACATAAAGCATTACCTTTATATCCCTTTGGTGACCGTATTTAAAAGCACTTAGTCCAAGTCCTCCGCCACCTATAAAACCTGCCATAGCTGAATACCCAATTATATTTATAATCGTCATTGTAACACCAGATATTATCATCGGCATTGTCTCTGGAATCATAACTTTAAAAATTATCTGTCTGTTAGTTGATCCCATTGCTTTTGCTGCTTCTATTAACCCCTTGTCCATCTCAAGGAAATAGCCTTCCATTATCCTTGCTACAAAAGGTATGGTTCCAATTGTAAGAGGCACTATAAACGCCGTTGGTCCTATCATCTTACCTACTATTATCTTTGATAAACCAAGTAACATTATCATTAAAATAGCAAAGGGTATGGCTCTAAATACATTTATTATTGTGCTTAGTACATTATAAATATATGGTGATGGTGAAATTCCATCTTCTCTTGTTATAGTTAAAATAATTCCTAGTGGAAGCCCCAACAATACTGCTATTAGTGAAGACAATCCAACCATATATAATGTTTCTATCATTGCAGGGGTTACTATATCTATTATTTGATCCGTAGTCATTACAGCACCTCCGCTTTAATATTCATTTTTTCTAAATAATCCAGTATTTCACCAAGTTCTTTATAGTCACCAATAACCTCCACAATCATATATCCTATGGATTTATCCGTTACCTTGTTTATTCTTCCTTGAATTAAATTTATTGAAGAATCAAACTTTTTGAAAATATCACTTAGAACAGGTTCTTTTGATGTACTGTCATCATAGGTAAGTCTAATAAGCTTTCCTTTAAAATCTTCTGGATTCCAAAGGAAATCATCGTCATTTTCTTTTAAATTTTCAATAAATGATAATGTTCTCTTATTTTTAGGGTTTCTAAATAATTCTTCAACTGTATTTTCTTCGATTATCTTTCCATTTTCCATTACTGCAATACGGTCGCAAATATCCTTTGCTACTTCCATTTGGTGAGTTATCATTACAATTGTCATTCCAAGTTCCCTTACAACTTTTTTTAATAGATCTAAAACCTGTTTTGTATTTGCTGGATCAAGGGCTGAAGTTCCTTCATCACTAAGAAGTAAACTTGGAGATGTAGCTATTGCTCTTGCTATAGCAACCCTTTGTTTCTGTCCTCCTGATATCTCTGATGGATATGCATTTTTTTTATCCATTAAATCGACAAACTCTAAAAGTTCATTAACTCTTTTATCTATATCATCCTTCGGCATTTTTAATAGTTCTAAAGGATATGCAATATTTTTATAAACAGTCTTTTGATCAAATAGATTAAATGATTGGAAAATCATTCCTATGTCTTTTCTTTCTTCAAGTAATTCCTTTTCTGAAAGAGATGTAATTATTTTACCATCTATTTTTATCGTACCTGATGTTGGTTCTTCAAGTCTATTTAAACATCTGACCAGTGTGGATTTACCAGCACCACTAAGTCCTATAATTCCATAAATCTCACCTTGTTTAACGGAAAACGAAACATCGTTTACAGCTTTAAAAACTTTGTTTTCAATTTTAAATTCCTTTACAAGATTTTCAACTTTTATCATATTTCCTCCAAATATATAAAACCCTCTCAGTCGAGAGGATTTTCATCAATTTAACTATTAAAATTATATCTTATAACCTTTGACAATGTCAACGAAATCAAGGCATTTAGCTATATTAATATCCAATATCTAGATATGGGATAAATATTTAATCACCTTGCTAATATCATCATAAATAACATAGTTAGCCACTTTATCGTAATCTGTTCCTTCCTTATTTATCAATATCAATTTATTTCCCTTGTAGTACTGTATAAAGGAAGCAGCTGGATATACTTTTAAAGAGGTTCCTCCTACTATTAAAATATCGGCGTTAGCAATTAAATTTACAGCATGATTTATATTGTTGTTGTTTAAATTCTCACCATATAACACAACATCTGGCCTTACTATTCCTTTACAATCATTACAGTAAATATTATAATCCGACTTTTTCATATCCTCTATGTCATATTTCTTTCCACAATTTGTACAGTAGAAATCCCTTAAATTACCATGAATTTCAATTACATTTTCACTTCCTGCCATTTGGTGTAATGAATCAATATTTTGAGTTACAATCCCCTTTAATTTACCTTCTCTTTCAAGTTTAGCCAAGCCCTTATGAGCATCATTTGGTTTAGCATCTTCATATATGAGATTTTCTTTTACATATTTCATAAAATCTTCAGGATAATCTACAAAAAACTCATGACTTAACATATACTCTGGCGAAAAATTTGATTCATTCTTCTGATTATAAAGCCCCGTTGCCGACCTAAAATCTGGAATACCTGAAGCAGTTGAAACTCCTGCACCACCAAAGAAAACTATATTATCGCTTTTTTCTATTAAATCCTTAATTTTTTTTAGTTTATCCATCTTATTCTCCTTACTGTAAGTAATCTACATTCTCTAGATCATCATTTTTAAAGTAGTATATTATCTCCTTAAACTCTCCCATATATATTTTCATTATATCGTCCATTGAATCGGATTTGTTTTCCATTTTTAAAAATTCTTTCAGTTCAATCCATTTCAAATTTCCCTCTACATTGTTTTTTACTAAATCTCCAGTAAATTTATTTGTATAGTACAGAAGACCTACATGCCTTTCGTCCAATTCAACTTTGTACCATTGAATGATTCCCTTGAGAGTTAATTCATCTATTTCTAAATTTGTTTCTTCCTTTATCTCCCTTTTACAAGACTCATCTAAACTTTCCATTCTTTCCACATGACCCCCTGGAAATGTTAATCCTTCCCATCCCTCTTTTTTAAACTTATCTAAAACCAAAACAGAGTTGTTTGATAAATCATGAACCATGCACATATTCATCAATATTGTATTCATCTATCCTCCAATTAAGAAAAAGATGGTTTCCCATCTTTCCTATCATAAAATTACTTTGTCTTATTCTTTTTCTTTTCCTTTTGCTTTTTCTTTTCCATATAGTCATCATATTCTACTTGGGTAAAATACCTGGTATATTTTTCTTCAATTACAGTACCTAAGTTAAATACAAGGCCACCTGCTATGGCATTAATGCCATAATTGGATGGCAAATACATTATTATGAAAAACGCTATAATTGGACTTATTCTTTTAAATATATCTAAATATTTGTTTTTTTTAAATTTTTGCACATAGAAGTTTTTTGTTAAAACGGAAAATCTTATATACATTACGCCAATATATACAATTATTGATATAATCAAGTATTTTAAATCCAATTCTTTCTTTGCAAATCTATACAGTATCCAGAACAAAAATATTGTTGCCAACATTTGTAAAAATACTGTAAATTTTCTTTTCTTATGTAAATCCATAAATTCTCCTTATAAACTCTTACCTATAATAATATATATAAAATGAGTTTTTTTCAACAAAATGATTTAAATCACTTGTTATGACCATATTAAATGTCATAATTCCTTGTGTAATGTGCATAATAGATATTATGTATATATATCGAATTTATAAGGAGGTTATAATGTTATTATTTATTTTAGGTATGGCGCTACTTATCGTTGGTGGATTTATTTATGGAAAAGTTTGTGAAAAAATCTTTGGTCCAGATGATAG
>CAYFSP010000016.1:0-31028 GCA_964345925.1 uncultured Gallicola sp.
ACAAATTATCTTGTTATAGAAAAATCTAATTTACAGAAAAGATTTCACATGGCCAGTTTTTTTATAACTCATTCCTTTTATTAATCTTATTTACTATGGACAATATAAAAAATTCTAAATAATAACTTGTCTATAAATATTCTTTAATTATATTTACAATTGTTTCCTTTTCTTGATAACCTGATATTGCCTTAACCATTTTACCTTCTTTGAAAATCATTGTAGTTGGAGCACTGAAGATAACGTATTTTCTACCTAATTCCTTATTTTCCTTTACATTAACCTTGTAAACCTTAAATCCTTCTGCTTCTTTCGCTATTTCATCAATAATAGGCTCTAAAGCAGCACATGGTACACAATCTTCCTTCCAAAAGTCTATAACCACTGGTATATCTGATTTTAATACTAATTCATCGAAATTTTCCGTTGTAACTATCATTCGTAATCCTCCAAATTTATATATTTTGAATTATCATTACTTATTTCATTAAAGCCAAAATTATCAAAAAGATTATATGCAGCTATATTATCTAAATTCAAGTAAAGGTATAGTTTATCAAATCCTTCTTGTATAAGTTTAAAACATGTTGCTGCTAATAATTTTGAAGCTATATTCTTTCTTTGGTACTCTGGGGCTGTAAATAAGTAAGTAATTGTTGGCTCATTTTTGAAAATGCAAAGTAGCAACCCGCCAATTATCTTATCATCCAATTCTATAACAGATGACAAATTAGGCATAAACTCACCATATAAACCTTTAAAGACATTGCTTATTTCATTTTGAAAATCCTCATATGTATCGGACTCAAAGTCAACGGATTTATAATATGATTTAAACATAGTATTTGCCAATTCATCACTCATTTCATAGAATACATGATTTACATCTTCGTCAAACACATAAAAACCTTCTCTTAAGTCTAACATCATTTTTATACGGTTAGTCATAATGCACCTCCATGAGTACATTATACCCTATTTTTCAATGTTGAAAATACGTACTTATCTAATGTAATATGTTAAATGTCAAAAATACGTCAAAAATAATATTTAGAACTAATTATCTATTAAATCTACATTTCTCACTTTAAATTTATTATATTTTTAAAGAGTTATTAAATTAAAATGGCAAATTTAAAATATAGTATATTAGAAATTTTATTCAATACTGATTTCAAAATTTTTGTAAAAAAGACACAGATTTTATTCTGTGTCTTTTGACTTTAGTAATTATTTTAAACGATTTATATTAATATCCTACTCTAGCAATAAAATACTCTTTTTCATTTATATTGTGTTTCTTTAATATATTTATTATTTCGAACTTGCCAATATTATCTATTACTATTATCTTTGAATTTTCTTTTGTTACAATTGTTTCTATATTGTGATTATCGATTAATTCTTTAAATAGTTTTTCATTTATTGCCGTTCTTAAATAGTACTTTCCTATTAATTCATGATTTAAATTTTTGCCATCTTTTAAATGGAAATCTTTAATACTCGTATTGTTTAAGAATATATCTATAATATCTCTACAAACAGCATCACCTGTTGGTAATTTTCCAGCTCCAGAGCCAAACATCTTAAGTGGACCAACATTGGAACCCTCAAAGGATATGGAGTTAAATGCCATGGTTACAGTTGAAAAATAGTCGTCATTTGTTACTATTGTAGGCTCAACAAAAGCAGTATAACCTTCTTTGGATAAGTTTGCTGTTGCAAGTAATTTTATAGTTGAGTTGTTGTTTTGTAAATATTCCACATCACATAATTCTATTGTGGATATACCAAATGTATCTATATTTTCCTCTGTAATATCTAAACCAAAAGCTATGGAACTAAGTATTCTTAGCTTTCTCATAGTGTCTAAACCTTCAACATCTGCAGTTGGATCAGCTTCAGCATATCCTAAATCCTGAGCATCTTTTAAAATTTCCTTATATGATAATTTTTCTTTAAACATCCTTGTAAGTATATAATTACAAGTTCCATTTAAAATACCCTGTAAAGAATCTATATCATTTAACATTATCTCTTCCCTAAGTGGTTTTATAATAGGAATTGCTCCACCTACTGCTGCTTCATAAAGGAATTTAACATTATTTTCAAGAGCTATTGAATGTAATTCTTTAAAGTATTTAGATACGACAGATTTATTAGCAGATACTACATTTTTACCTGCTTTTAAAGACTTTGATATATATTCAAATCCTTCTTCTAAAGCACCTGTTAACTCGATTACAATATCGATTTCAGGATCGTCTAGAACAATATTAAAATCATTTGTCAAAGTGATTCCATTTACAATATCCCTTTTCTTATTAATATCGTTTACTAGAATTGTTTTAATATAAAAATCTTGGTTAATAATTTCTTTTATTTTATCCCTGCGTTCTAACAATATGTCATAAACGCCTTGTCCAACAGTGCCAAAACCTAGTATTGCTATATTTTTCATATTCCACCTCTGTAAATTATTGTATATAATTATATATGTTATTGCATTAAAATTCAATTAATTATATTTAGCTAAAGTTATTGGAACACATTGTATCCATATATTTCTTGAATTTTCAACAAACCATCATGTAGTTTTTCTCTACTATATCCCATATTTACAAGCTCTTCATCTGAATATATATTTAAATTCTGATAAAATCCTAAAGCTATAATTCCATATATATTATTACGAATGTCAATATTTTCAAAAATTAATGATTCAGCTTTGGAAATTTCTTTGTTTTTTAATAGTATTTGAATATTTTTATGGAGTTCTTGTGCATCAATGCTATTTAATGAAATATATTCTTCAATATTGACCTTTTTTCCAGCTAGTAGAAATATTAGAAAATTTATCATTTCTCTAATTTGACGTAGTAACCAATCCTCTTTATACATAGTAGCTCCTTTCAAATATTATCTATATAATATTATTTAGATTAGTATTTGTAAAATATTATGCTATACTTTTTTAGAGGTGAAATATGAAAACTAGTAAAGACATAGGAACTGCTGCAATTAAAATTGCATTGACGGAATCGATAGATATAGAAAAAAAATTAAAAAAAGAATTTAATGAAATTGGAATAAAGACATGTGCCGTAAATATTGGTGGAAATATATTAAACTCCATTCCAAAACTATTGGAATCAGCTCTTGTAAGTGCTAAAAAAAATAATTTAATAACCGATAGTCATGTAAATGATGGAGCTGTTTTAGGTGCAACAAAAGAAGCTTTGGTGCAGGTTACAGAAAAGGCCTCAGGATTTAATGTTGGTGGAAAGATTGGAATAGCAAGGTCAGAAGACCATATTGCTGTTTGTATATTTATATCTGTAGGTTTACTTCACTTAAATGAATTAGCTATAGGATTAGGTCACAGAGTTATACCTTTTGAGTAAAATTATTTGACAAAATAGTCTTCACATATTATGATAGATAAAATAAATACTTCGATAGAGACAGGTAAAATGAATTTTTTCGAGAGAGTTAACGTTTGGTGAAAGTTAATAAAATGAAGTTTTACAATTCACTCTTAAGTAGACAAAGTGAAACTAAGTAGTTTTGTCCGGAAATTTCCGTTATAAAATACAAGAGATGACTTATGTCATAATTTGGGTGGTACCGCGGAATATAGCTTTCGTCCCTTTAGGGATGGAAGCTTTTTTTAATGACCTAACCCAATTTATGAAGTAAATTGTAGGTAGGTCAGATGCATTGAAGTCCAAAACTTGTTTTGGCAAACGAAGTCTGCGAAATGACCTTTAACCAAATATAAAATTTGGACTAGGACTTAACCAGACAATTACAATCTATTACTTTATTCTTGAGTAATAGGTTGCATCACAATTACTAAGGATTTACTATGTAAATTCAGTTAGGAGTAACAATAGTCTGCAATAACTAAGTAAATTTAGTTGTACCATCAAAATAAAATTATGAAAAGTAGAAGTGGTTTAGCTATTATAATTTAATATGGGTTTTTTATTATATGGAGGAAGAAAATGAAATTATCAAAAAAATTATTGGCTTTAGGAGTTATTACTGCAATTACATTAACAGGTTGTACTGGTGGAAAAGATAAAACACAGAGCACGGGCAAGGCGGAAACTACAGGGAAAGAATATAAAATAGGAATAAATCAATTAATGGATCATCAGGCTTTAGATGATGCTAGAAAAGGATTTATAGATGGATTGGAAGAATTGGGCGTTAAAGCTAAAATCGATACTCAAAATGCTCAAGGAGATACTGGAGTAGGTCAACAAATTGCTGAAAAGTTCTTAAGTGACAAGGTGGACTTAATATTCTCTATAGCAACTCCAACAACTCAGTCATCTGTAAATGCGGTAACAAATGCATCTATGGATACGCCAGTTGTATTTTCAGCAGTAACTGATGCTGTAGAATCTGGATTAATTGAAGATAACGATGCACCAGGTGGAATAGTGACGGGAGTTTCAGATGCAGCAGATGTTAAAGCTCAGTTGGAATTATATAAAGAACTTGATCCAGAAATAAAAACAATAGGAATAATTTACAATACAAGTGAAGATAATTCGAGAATCCAAGTAGAAACAGTTGAAAAAATTGCTCCTGAAGTTGGGCTTGAAGTTAAAACTAAGGGAATAAACAGTATAAATGATATGTCTCAATCTTTACAGACTTTATTAACAGACATTGATGCATTATATGTTGTTTCAGATAATTTAGTTGCTTCTTCAGTTGAACTAGTAAGTGATGCATTGAAAGAAAAAAATATGATTTCAATTTGTGCAGAAGAATCACAAGTAGATGGTGGAATACTTTTAAGTAATGGTTCTAAATATTATGATATGGGTAAGCAAGCTGCGGAAATAGCAAAAGCTATACTTGTTGATGGAAAAGATCCAGGCAGTATTCCAGTGGAATTAGGTAAGACTAAGACTATGAAAGTCAACGAAGAAACATTAGAAGCTCTAGGACTAAGCAAAGATCTACCTGTGTTAAAGGATGCAGAATTTACAAAAGGAAAATAATTCATTTACAAAAAATTAAGATAGATTGACTTTGTCTTATAAAATAAGTAGAATATTAGTATTAAGAAGTATTGTAGAATTGTAGAATTATGTAGAATTATGTAAATTAAAATGTAGAATAGTAGCATAGTAGGGAAAAAATAAATAATTGAGCAATCCCTCGTGTATTTTCATGAGGGATTTTTTATGACTTAATTAAAATTATATGGTAATTGTCCAAAAGATATATTTTAATAATAATATTTTAGATTAAAAAAAGATAAATAAAAGCTCAATTGTATAGAAAATATCCTACTCACTACAAAATGAGGGGGAAGAAATGAAAAAATTATCAAAAATAATTTTAATATTATCGTTATTATCAATAACTTTAATCGGTTGTACAAGTAAGGGTGGTACAAAAACCGAAACAGAGGGAAGTACGGATTCAAATGGTGAGAAATATACTATTGGAATTGCTCAATTAGCAGAACATCCTGCTCTTGATGATGCAAGAGAAGGTTTTATAGAAGGGTTAGAAGAACAGGGAATTGCTTCCAAAATAGATTATGTAAATGCACAGGGAGATCCTGGAGTTGCTTCACAAATTGTACAAAAATTTGCTGGAGATAAGGTAGATATAATATATTCCATTGCAACACCAACAGCTCAAGCAGCACAACAGGCCACATCAGATAATGATATTCCAGTATTGTTCTCTGCAGTAACAGATGCAGTACAAGCGAAACTAGTAGAATCAAATGAGAAACCAGGAGCAAACTTAACAGGAACTCTAGATGAAGCACCTATGAAAGAGCAACTTTCTCTTTTTAAGGAGATAGATGATTCAGTAGAAAATATAGGAATTATTTATAATACAAGTGAAGACAATTCTAGAATACAAGTTGAACAAGCCAAATCATTTGAAGATGAGTTGGGAATAAAATTAGTTGATATTGGAGTTAACAGCATTAATGATGTATCACAGGCATTACAGTCAAAAGTAAAAGAGCTAGATGGAATTTATACGATTACTGATAATATGATTGCTTCAAGTATTTCGATAATTTCTGATATAGCAATTGAAAATAAATTGATAACAGTAGGGGCTGAAGAAGCTCATGTTAAAGGTGGCATTCTTATTTCTAACGGAATAAGCTACTTTGAATTAGGAAAACAAACAGCAGAGATGGCAAAGAAAATATTAGTTGATGGATTATCTCCAAAGGATATTCCAGTAGAAAAATCAAAGACTATTATTAAGAGTTATAATGAAGAAACTTTAAAATCTTTAGGACTTGATGGAAAGTCTAAAGTTTTTGAAGGTGCAACAGAAGTATCTGCTGAAAAATAAATAGGGGGAGTTTTTTTGAACTTAATTTACACTACCATTGAACAAGGTCTTATATACACTATTTTAGGAATAGGAGTATATCTGACGTACAAGATACTGGATATTGCAGATTTATCAGTAGATAGTACATTTCCATTTGGAGCATTGCTATTTGCTAAATTTGCAACTATGGGGGTAGATCCTATACTGGGTACTATAGGAACATTTTTTATAGGCACATTAACAGGGCTAACAGCTGCATTATTATGTATAAAACTTAAAATAAAACCATTACTTGCAGGTATTTTAAATATGACTATTTTCTATTCCATAAACTTAAGGTTAAACGGAAGAGCAAATGTACCTTTATCGGGTTCAAAGGTTGTATTTGACTATTTTACAACTGGAAATAAATATATAGATAGAATTCTTATAATGATTGTAATAGTAACAATAGTAAAGGTCTTAGTAGATAAGTATTTGAGAACAGAATCAGGATATATGTTAGTTGCAACAGGAGACAATAAATCGTTAGTAAGATCATTAGGTGAGTCTGCAGATAAATATATTATTATTGGACTTATGTTATCAAATGGATTGGTATCATTATCAGGAGCATTGCTTACACAGTCACAAAAGTTTGCTGATATGCAAATGGGACCGGGTACAATAGTTATTGCTTTAGCATCAATAATAATTGGTGATACAATATTTCGTTATAGAAATATAAGGGGTACAACAAGGGTTTTAATGGGTGCAATAATATATAAAGCTATAAATGCCATAGCTTTAGAAGCGGGACTACAACCATCTGACTTTAAAATGGTTACAGGAATTATAGTAGTTTTATTTATTGCATATAACAATGGTTATGCAAATTGGCAAATTAGAAAGCGTAGCAAGGAGCGAATATAATGTTAGTAGTAAGAAATTTATACAAGAGTTTTAATGTGGGTACAGATTTTGAAAACAATATATTTACTAATTTTGCTATAGACTTTGAGGATAATACAGCAACTGCCATTATAGGCTCAAATGGATGTGGTAAATCAACATTGATGAATTTAATTGCAGGATCCTTAGAAGCCGATGATGGTGTAATAAAAATAGAAGGAGAGGATATTAGTAAGCTCAAAGAGGAAAAAAGAGCTAAATATATCGGTAGAGTACATCAAAATCCTTCTATGGGAGTATCACCGTCCTTAACAATATTAGAAAATATGGCCTTAGCAGATAAGAAAAATGAAAAATTTTATTTAAAAAAACTCATTAGAAAAGATAGAATCGATTATTATAAGGAACAGTTAAAAACTTTGGACTTAGGACTTGAAAATAAATTAAATAGTAGAGTTGATTTGTTATCAGGAGGACAAAGGCAGTCATTGTCACTTTTAATGGCAGCAATGAAACATCCAAAGGTGTTATTATTAGATGAACATACAGCGGCGTTAGATCCTAAGACTTCAAGAGTTGTTATGAATAAAACAGTGGACTTAATAAAGAATAAAAAGCTTACAACGATTATGATAACTCATGATATGAGGGACGCTGTGGAATTCTCTGATAGAATAATAATGTTAGAACGTGGAAAAATTGTTTTAGATAAGAGAAGCACAGAGATAACTGAGAAAGAACTTCATAAAATATATCAAGATAAAATAATTAAAATGGAATCTAGAGACGATTAAAATCAAATATATATTAAAAGAGCAATTGTAAAATTGCTTTTTTTTATACTACTTATTGATATTATTTGACATTTATTTGAAATAATTATATATTATTAGTGATATTATATTTACAGATAATATGTATATATTAAAATATGAGGTTTTAATATATGCATATTTTATTTTGTAAAAATTAATAAAATATTAGGAGGATATATGAAAAAAATATTTAAAATTTTAATTATCATGGTTTTAACAATAACTATGACAGCATGTAGTTCTGGAGGAAAGTCGGAACAAAAGGCTACTGAAAATGTAGTTAAGGAAAAAGAAATACCAACTTTAAACGTATCTTGGGGAAATGAAATGCATACAGGAATTATGTATTTACCATTTATATCACCAGATCTATTTGAAAAAGAGGAAGTTAGAATAGACCCTATAGACAAATCTCAAGGAGAATTAAAAGTAAAGGGTGAAACAGTAGCTATATTAAAGCAAGTAGTTACAAAAGGTGGTTCAGAAGTTGCAACATTAATGGGACAGGATCATTTAGATATAGGATTTACTTCAAGTACCGCAATGTTAACTGCTTATGATATAGGAACTGAATTATCTATACTTGCTCCAATTCAATCTGATGGAGTAGCAATTGCGACACAAAAGGATAGTCCTTATAACAACTTTGAGGAATTTGTAGAATATGCAAAATCTTCAGAACAACCGATTAAAGCAGGATACCATTCAGCAGTAAGCAGTCCAAGAGTAGTACTTGAGTATGCAATGAAAGATGCTGGTTTAAATGTTACAGAAGATCCTTCAAAAGTGGATGCAGATGTTTTGCTTGTAGATTTAAAAGGAGTACAAAATTTAGTTCCATCATTATCGAGTAAGCAAGTGGAAATATGGGCTGGACCTGCACCACATCCACAAAATGCTGAAAATACTGGAGTAGGAAAAATTATTGCTACATTAAATGATTTACCAGAAGGTAAATGGGAAAATTTCCCTTGTTGTGTACTATCGGTTAGAAATGACATATTAGAAAAATATCCAGAAGTTATGGAAGCTTTATTAAAAGTAACAACTTATACATGTGATTATGCAAATGAAAATCAAGAAAAAACTGGAGAGATATTAGCTGATACAATTGGAGTAGAAAAAGACATTCTTCCTAAGTCACTAATAAAATATTCAACAGAACCAACTGAAAGATTTATGGAAGGTATGAGTATTTATTATGATGCTATGAAGGATATGGGAAAATTTGAAGGTAGATTAAAAGATAATGACTTTGAAAAAGCTAAAGATGATATTTTTAAAGTTGATTTAGCAAACAAGGTAAGAAGCAATTAAATTATATTTAATAGAAATGGAGGATATATAATTTTGCGTAAACATTTAGAGAAATGGATATATCCATTAATTATTCCGATAATATTAATAATAATTTGGTCATTTTTTTCAAAGATAGTAAATAACTCAGCAGTTTTACCACCTGTTTCCGATATAGCCAATAATTTTATACATGCATTTGATAATTTCATTGGCCTTGGTTCATTACCTAAAAATATTGGATTCAGTCTTGTTAGGGTTTTGATTGGATATGGATTAGGTGTTTTAATTGCCATTCCTTTAGGCTTGCTAATAGGATATTCAAAAACCATGAGTGTGTTATTTGAAAGTTTTATAAATCTATTTAAACCAGTTCCACCTTTGGCTTGGCAACCTTTAATACTAGGTTGGTTTGGAGTTAGTAGTATTGCAACTTTAATAGGGTTAAATTATGGAGAAAGTTTTGTACTTTGGGATAATTATAAATTATCTATGATTTTTCTAATAGCCATGGGAACTTTTTTTCCAGTAATAGGTAATGTAATCTTTGGAGTTAGAAATGTACAGAAAACTTTAATAGAATCAGCTAAAGTATTAGGAGCAAGTAAGAAAAATATCTTTTTTCAAATTCTTTTACCAGCTTCTTTTCCAACAATATTAAATGGATTAAGAATGGGTATGGCTACAGCATGGGGATGTCTTGTTGGAGCAGAGATGTTACCTGGTAGTGTTTCTGGAGTAGGTTATTTAATAACACATGCATATGAACTAGCTAGAATAGATTTAGTTATAACAGGAATAATCTGTATAGGAGTAGTAGGTGCTATATTAGATGGTATTTTTAAAGTTATTGGCCAAAAATACTTTTCTTGGGGAAGCAGGGTCAGATAGGATATATTATGGACTACTTAAAATTAAAAAATCTAAAAAAAACATTTACTACTAAAAATAAAAAAGATTTCGTAGCAATAGAAAATATTGATTTAGATATTAAAGAATCTGAATTCGTATGTCTCTTAGGACCATCTGGATGTGGTAAATCCACTGTATTAAGAATGATTGCTGGTTTAGAAAAACCGACTTCAGGCAAAATTATTTATAATAATAAAGAAATAGTAACGGCTAGTAAGGAAATCGGAATGGTCTTTCAGAATTATTCATTAATGCCATGGCTAAATGTAGTAGATAATATTGCCTTAGGTCTTAAATTTTCAGGGAAGGACAAAAACGAGAGAAGAGATATAGCAAATCATTACTTAGATATGGTAAATATGTCGGATTTTGGTAAAGTATATCCTTATGAGTTATCAGGTGGAATGCAACAAAGAGTAGCAATAGCAAGAGCTTTGGCAAATGATCCGAAAGTGCTTTTAATGGATGAACCCTTTGGAGCATTAGATGCTTATACTAGAATAGTATTACAAAAAGAATTATTAAAAATTTGGGAAAAGCATAAGATTACAGTAGTATTTGTTACACATAGTGTAGATGAAGCTGTGTATTTAGCAGATAGGGTAATATTTATGAAATCCAAACCAGGAAGAATACATGAAGACATATATATAGACATGGAAAGAGAACGTCAGAGAAATAATCCTATGTTTGGAAAACTTACTATGGAATTACTGGATCTTTTTGAAGATAGTAATAATGAGTAATATATAAAAAAGAGCAATTGTATAATTGCTCTTTTTTATTTGAAAACATAAAAACGTTTGTATTGACATAATTTATTAGTAATTATATAATTAGCTTAATAGTTAAGTGGATTAACTAAGAATAAATAAAGGGGAATAAATATAATGACAAAGAAAAAAAGTTTTTTTAACAGATTTTTTCCATTAATACTACTTGGAGGTATTTTTATAGGTGCTATTATAGGTGTAGTATTTGGAAAAGACGCAATGGTTTTAAAACCTCTAGGAGATATATTTCTTAATTTGATGTTTACCATAGTTGTTCCAATGGTATTCGTTTCTATAACTAGTGCTGTAGGCAGTATGGTTGACTTAAAACGTTTAGGAAAGATTTTAGGAGCTACAGTTAGTGTTTTTATAGTTACAGGATTAATTGCAGCAGCATTTGTATTAATAACTGTAAATATATTTCCACCAACAGCGGATATTGTATTAAAGGCTCCAGAGGCAATGGAGGAAGCTAAGTCAGCAGGTCAAATGTTGGTTGAATCTTTAACCGTTTCAAACTTTGGAGATTTACTAGATAAATCCAATATGTTGCCACTTATTATATTTGCAATTATGTTTGGTCTTGCAATGTCAATGTATGGTGGAGATGAAAGTCCTGTAGGAAAATTCTTTGTAAATTTAAACGATATTATTATGAAGATGGTAAGTTTTATAATGATGTATGCACCAATTGGATTAGGAGCTTATTTTGCTAATTTAATTGGAGATTTAGGGCCACAGTTGATTAAGGACTATGGAAAAGTCTTAATTATATACTATCCACTTGTATTCTTATATATGTTTACAATGTTTCCAGTGTATTCATATTACTCTGGAGGAAAAGTTGCAGTTAAGAGAATGGCAAAAAGTATTATAAATCCAGCTGTAACTGCATTTGCAACACAGAGTTCTGTTGCAACATTGCCAGTTAATAAAGAAGCTTGTGATGAGATGGGTGTTCCATCCGATATTAGTAATATAGTTCTTCCAATGGGAGCTACAATGCATATGGACGGTTCTGTAATATCTTCAATAGTTAAAATAAGTTTCCTGTTTGGTGTATTCGATATGCCTTTTGCAGGCGTTGGAACATATACTATGGCTATTGTAGTTTCCATACTTGCAGCTTTTGTACTATCAGGAGCACCAGGTGGTGGACTTGTAGGTGAAATGTTAATAGTGTCCTTATTTGGGTTTCCACCAACGGCTTTCCCATTAATAGTTACTATAGGATTTTTAGTTGATCCACCAGCAACTATGTTAAATGCTTCAGGAGATGCTATTGCTTCAATGATGGTTACAAAAATAGTCGAAGGAAAAGACTGGGTTACTAAAAAAGTAAAATCTTAGGAGTTTTTATGAAAAAAATTGATTTAGCTAATTTACCAACAAAAATTATTAAACTAGATAAATTAAGTGAGAAATATAATAAAAATATATATTTAAAAAGAGATGATTTAACTGGTACTGAAACTTCAGGAAATAAAATCAGAAAGTTGGAGTTTTCTCTTTATGATGCCTTACAGAAAAAAGCTGATACAATTATTACAACAGGAGCTTTACAATCCAACCATTGTAGAGCGACTGCAGCTGCTTGTGCAAAACTTGGTCTTAAATGTCATTTAATATTAAATGGCTTTCCAGATGATATAGAGGGAAATCTCTTTTTAGACTATATACTTGGAGCAAATATTCATTTTATTAAAGAGGATTCATCTTTAGAGGATGAAATAAAAAAACTTGAAGAAGCATTGAAAAGCAAGGGTAAAAGAACATACTTTATTCCTGTTGGAGCTTCTAATGATATTGGAACTTATGGATATTTAAATGCTTATGATGAAATAGTAGAACAAGAAAAGAAATTAGGAATAGACTTTGATTTAATCTCTACTGCTGTTGGTTCTGGTGGAACATATGGTGGCTTATGGTATGGAAACTACTTAAAAGGCAATAATAAAAGAATTTTGGGGTTTTCTGTAAATAAGTCAACTGAAGAATTTGAAAATATAATAATGAATATTTTAAAGGAATTAGATGAAGATATTCAAGATTTTAGTAGTATGGATATAAATGATTCTTATATTGGTGAGGGATATGCAAAAGCTACAAAGGAAGAAATAGAATTCTACTATGATATAGCAAATTTAGAGTCAGTTATTTTCGATCCATGCTATACTGGAAAAGCATTTAAGGGATTAATTAATGAAATAGAAAATGGAAATATCAAGGAAAATAATATTTTATTTGTTCATACTGGTGGTTTGATGGGTTGGACAAAGGAACAAAGGGAAATATTATATGATATTTCACAAGAGAGGGGAAAAAATGAAATATAATTTTGAAAAATATTTAAATAGAAGAGAAACGGGTTCAAGTAAATGGTTGAATATGGATAATAGAAATCCAAATGTTGGAAAGGATGTAGTTCCTATGTCAGTTGCTGATATGGACTTTTTAACATGTCCAGAAATAAGTGAGAGCTTATGTGAATATATACAGACTGAAACATTAGGCTATTCAAAACCAGTAGATTCGTATTTAAAAGCTGTCACAGATTTCTTCAAGAATTTTCATGGATATGATGCAAAAAAAGAATGGATAGTAACTACGCCAGGAGTTGTATCAGCTTTAGCAACATCAGTTGGTACTTTTTCAAAAGAAGGTGATGAAGTAATTATTTTCACACCAGTTTATCATCCATTTTTTGAAGTAGTAGAAGGTCAAAATAGAAAAATTTCTGAATGCCCTTTAATATATAAGGATAATGATTATTTTATAGATTTTGAATTACTTGAGAGATTAGCATCTAGTCCTAAGGCTAAGATGATATTACTTTGTAGTCCTCATAACCCAGGTGGAAAAGTTTGGTCTAAAGAAGAATTGGATAGAATTTCAGAAATTGTAATAAAAAATGATATTTTAATAGTATCAGATGAAATTCATTCAGATATTATTTATGACGGAAGTAAACAAATAGTATTAGGTAGTTTAAATGACGAAATTGGGAAAAGGGCTATAGTTTGTACTGCTGCATCAAAAACCTTTAATATTGCAGGTTTACAATGCTCAAATATATTTATTGAAAATGAAGAGTTAAGAAGTAAATTTATAGAGAGCAATAATAATATTGGACTTGAAAGAGCAAATGTACTAGGTTTAGTTGCAACGAGAGCGGCTTATGAAAAAGGACTTAATTGGCTTGAAGAAGCTAAGACTGTTATAGGAAATAATAACAATATTGTAAAGAAATTCTTTGAAGAATATGAAGGTAAATTTAAGGTTATGTTTCCACAAGCAAGCTTCTTAGTATGGGTTAACTTTGAAGGAACTGGAATTTCTCATGAAGAATTTATAAAATTCCTAGATTTAGACTGCGAATTTTTAGTTAATGATGGTCTATCTTTTGGAGATAAGGGAAGAAACTTTATAAGAATTAATACAGGACTTCCTTTGCACAAATTAGAAGAAAATCTAAATAGATTAAAAAGGGAATTAAAAGCAAAACATAATATTTAAATAATATAATATATTCCTCTGTTCATATTTTAATGATATATTTGTAGCAGAGGAATATTATTTTGGAGGTGATTTTTTGATAGATAAGAGTATATTTGAAATAGAAGATGTAAATGGACTAGATGAAGAAGAACTGGATAAATTATATATAGAGTTAAATGAATTCAATAATTATATATACGATTTTGTAATTTCATATCACAAATACATATTTAAACCGAAAAATTATGGAACTGAAATGACCCTTTCCATGATAGATGCTCATATGGTTTCAGATATATATGAAACTCCTGGAATAACCGCAAATGTTCTTGCAAGTAAATGGGATAAAACACCTGCATTTATATCTCAAAGATTAAAGGTGCTGGAAGAGGATGAATTAATATATAGGGAATTAAATAAAGAAAATAGGAAATTTTATAACTTATTTTTAACAGAAAAGGGAAAAGAGTTCAATAATAAACATAAAAAGTATGATATTGAATCCATTTTAAATACAAATAGGGAACTCATGAAAAAATATTCACTAGATGATTTAGTTAAATTAAGAAATATTATGACGGATTATATTCGAGTAATATCAAATGAAAAGGATTAAAAGGATAATATCAAATAAGGTATTATCCTTTTTTAATATAAAAATATGCTAAAGATATACTGTATAATTGTATATTAATTGTATAATTGATAAAATTTATATAGATATAAATGATAGAAAAGAGGTAAAGATATGAATAATGTATATTTGAATTTAGAAAAAAGTTTCAATAGCATTAAGGATAAAGTTCCTTTTAAACCAAAAGTAGCATTAATACTAGGTTCAGGTCTTGGTGACTTTGCTGAAACTATAGATATAAAAGAAACTATTGATTATAACGAAATTGAAGGATTTCCAATCTCAACAGTACTTGGACATAAGGGAAGATTCGTATTTGGATATATAGAAGAAGTTCCTGTAGTAATAATGCAAGGTAGAGTTCATTATTATGAAGGATATAAAATGGAAGAAGTGGTTTTACCAACTAGACTTATGTATAAAATGGGAGCCGAGATATTATTTTTAACAAATGCATCAGGTGGTGTAAATAAAAACTTTAAAGTTGGAGATTTTATGATAATAGATGATCAAATAAGCTCCTTTGTACCATCGCCATTAATTGGAGAGAATATAGATGAATGGGGAACTAGGTTTCCTGATATGACAGAAATTTATACAAAGGATTTAAGGGATAAAATAATAAATGTTAGCAAAAAAAATAGTATAGACATTAAAAATGGGGTATATTTACAATTAACAGGACCTAATTTTGAAAGTCCTGCAGAGATTAAAATGGCAGCGGTTCTTGGAGCTGATGCAGTTGGCATGAGCACTGCATGTGAAGCCATAGTTGCAAGGCATATGGGTATGAAGATATGTGGTATTTCATGTATTACAAATATGGCTGCTGGTATATCGGAAAATCCTTTAACCCATGAAGAGGTTTCTGAAACGGCAGATAGAGTGGCACCAGATTTTAAAAAATTGATTAGGGAATCCATAATAGAAATAGGAAGGGAATAATAATTGAAAGCATTATACTATGATGGAGCAAAATTAAATTACGTTGAGGATTACAAAATACCTGAACCAAAGGAAAATGAAAGTTTAATAAAAATTAAATATGCAGGTATATGTAATACAGATAAAGAGATCTTAAAAGGTTATAAACCGGATTTCAAAGGAATACTAGGTCATGAATTCGTAGGGGTAGTTGAAAAGTCTAAAGATAAAAGTCTTTTGGGAAAAAGAGTTGTTGCAGATATTAACAGAGGATGTGGAAACTGTATATATTGTAATACAAATAGAGAAAAACATTGTTTAACAAGAGAAGTAATAGGTATAGATAATCATGATGGTGTTTTTGCACAATACTTGGTTTGGGATAATAGATTGCTTCATATAATTCCAGATAGTCTAGACGATAGAGAAGCTTTGTTTACGGAACCATTGGCAGCGGCTGTAGAAATTCTCGATAGAGTTCATATAAAGCCTAGTACTAAAGTTGCGGTTATAGGAGATGGTAGACTTTCCTTTATGATTTCACAAGTAATAGCTTTAACAGGAGCTGACTTGACAGTAATTGGGAAACATGAGGAAAAATTAAATCCATTTAAAAGTTTTGCTAAGACTACAACAGATGTAAATGACACATATGAATTGGTAGTTGAAGCTACAGGAAATCCAACTGGGTTTGATACTGCAAAAAAAATTACTAGAAAACAGGGAACAATAGTAGTAAAAAGTACCTATGCAAGTAATATTGAAATTGATTTAAGCTATTTTGTAGTAAACGAAATCACTATAAAAGGCAGTCGATGTGGTCCTTTTGAGCCAGCTTTATCGTTACTTGAGAAAAAATATGTAAGCTTTCCTGAAATAGAATTTTTTGAACTTTCAGAATATGAAAAAGCATTTAAATCAAAAGCGTTTAAAATAGGATTTAAAATATAGATTTAAGGATGGAGTATGAAACCAAATAATGTTTATTTAAATGATGATAGATCATCAGTGGTAATTTTAGATCAGACCAAGATTCCAAATGAGGAAGTATATATAGAGTTAAGAACTCCGAAGGAAATGTTTGATGCAATATTTGAATTAAAGGTAAGGGGAGCACCTGCAATAGGAATTTGTGCAGGATATTCTATTTATATACTTGCTAAAAATATAAATACGACTGATTACAATGAATTTTTAAAGAAATTTACTGAGTATAAAGACTATTTAAACTCATCTAGACCTACAGCGGTAAATTTATCTTGGGCACTTAACAGAATGGAAGATATTGTAAAGAAAAATGAAAGTAGGAAAATTTCTGAAATAGTTGAATTACTTGAACAAGAGGCTGTTAAAATCCAAGAAGAGGATATACAAATGTGTAAGGAGATTTCAAAGCTTGGACTTTCCTTGTTGAAAAAAGGTGACGGAATACTTACCCATTGTAATGCAGGACCAATGGCAACATCTCTTTATGGTACAGGACTTGGTCCAATACTTTTAGGACAGGAAGAAGGATATGAATTTAAAGCCTTTGTAGATGAGACAAGACCTTTGTTACAAGGTGCAAGACTAACATCTTATGAATTAAATAAAGCAGGTGTGGATACAACTTTAATATGTGATAATATGGCTAGCATAGTTATGAAAAATGGAAGTATTCAAGCATGTCTTGTAGGTTGTGACAGAATTGCTGCTAATGGTGATGTAGCAAATAAAATAGGTACCAGTGGTGTGGCAATACTAGCGAAATATTATAATATACCATTTTATGTACTTGGCCCAACATCAACTCTTGATATGGAATGTTTAACAGGAGATGATATTGAAATAGAACTTCGAGATGGTGAGGAAATAAAGACGAAATTCTATGAGAAACCCATGGCACCAAAGGATGTAAAAACATATAATCCAGCATTTGATGTTACAGATCATAAACTTATTACTGCGATTATAACTGAAAAGGGTATTTGTAGACCACCGTATAAAGAAAGTCTACTTAATATAGTAAACCAATAGGAGGAAACGATGAAGAAAAAAAATATTTTATTAATGGCAATGTTATTAATAGCTTCTTTAACATTAGTAGCTTGTGGCGGAGGTAAGGATAAGGCTAAGGATGGAACTGGTGCAGTTTCAACAGGGAAAGAATTAAAGATTGCAATAGTTTCAAGTCCATCTGGAGTTGATGATGGCTCATTTAATCAAGATAACTACGAAGGAATACTTTCCTTTATAGAGAAAAATGGTGGAGATGTAACTCCAGTTCAAGAAACATCAGGTGATGTTGCAGCATCTGTAAAAAAGGTAGCTGATATTGTAGCTGACTATGATGTAATTGTAGCTTGTGGTTTCCAATTTGCAGGAATTGGTCCAATAGCAGAGGAAAACCCTGATACTAAATTTATTTTAGTGGATTCTTATCCAAATGATGGTGATCCTAAAGAACCAAAGGATATGGAACTTGACAATGTTTATGCAATGCAGTTTGCTGAACAGGAAAGTGGATTCTTTGCAGGGGTTGCAGCAGCTTTAGAGACTAAGACAGGTAAGGTTGCAGTAGTAAACGGTATTGCATTCCCATCAAATGTTAACTACCAATATGGATTTGAAGCAGGTGTAAACTATGCTATTAAACATTTAGATGCAAAGGCTGAAATAGTTGAGCTTCCTTCATATGCTGGTACAGATGTTACAAAGAATAAAGTAGGCGGAAACTATATAGGGGACTTTAACGACGAAGCTACAGGTAAAGTTGTAGGTAATGCATTAATAGAACAAGGTGTTGATATTATGTTCGTTGCAGCAGGAAACTCAGGTAATGGAGTATTTACTGCAGCTAAAGAAGCTAATGATATATTTGTTATAGGTTGTGATGTTGACCAATTTAATGATGGTAAAAGTGGAGATAAAAATATTATTTTGACTTCTGCTTTAAAAGTTATGGGTATGAACGTAGATAAGCAATTGACAAATATATTAGATGGTAAATTCAAAGGTGAAAATGCATTATTAAAGGCTGATACGGATTCAACAGGATATGTAAAAGAAGAAGGTAGACAACAATTGAAACCTGAAACAATAACAGAACTTGATAAGGTGTTTACAGAGGTTAAAGAGGGTAAAATTGTTCCTCCATCAAACTTTAGTGAAGAAACAACTGAAGCATTTACAGGACTTTAATAGAATAAAAGACTGCTTTTAAGCAGTCTTTTTCTTTAAAAATGGAGGTTAATATGTCAGAATACATTGTTGAAATGAAAAATATTACAAAAAAATTTCCAGGGATAGTGGCAAATGACAATGTGACAATACAGGTGAAAAAAGGCGAAATATTTGCAATATTAGGGGAAAATGGAGCAGGTAAATCCACTTTGATGAGTATGCTTTTTGGAATGTATGAGCCTGATGAAGGTGAAATTTTTATAAATGGAAAAAAAGAGAGTATAAAAAGTCCTAATGATGCAACTGATTTAAATATTGGAATGGTGCATCAACATTTTAAACTTGTGCCAAATTATACAGTTGCAGAAAATATTGTAATGGGTATTGAGCCAAAGAAAAAAATACTAGGTGTAATTCCCTATGTGGATATGAAAACAGCAAATGAAAAAGTTTTGAAAATATCAGAAGAATATGGGTTAGATGTAGATCCTACCAAAAGAATAGAAGATTTAAACGTATCCATTCAGCAAAGGGTAGAAATATTAAAAATGCTATACAGGGAATCTGAAATACTCATATTTGATGAGCCAACTGCAGTTTTAACACCACAGGAAATAGAGTATCTTTTAAAGATAATATTAGAGCTTAAAAAATCTGGAAAGACAATATTTTTAATAACTCATAAGCTGGAAGAAATAAAACAAGTTGCCGACAGATGTGTAATTTTACGTAGAGGTAAACTTGTGTCGGTTGTAAATACAAAGGATGTTACAACAAAAGAAATGTCCACATTAATGGTTGGTAGGGATATTGAGCTAACCTTAACGAAAAATGATCCAATATTTAAAGATACTATTCTAGAAGTAAAGAATTTAAATGTAAAGAATAGAGAGAATATAAATGTCGTAAAGAATATCTCCTTTAATGTTAGAGGTGGAGAAATAATGGCAATAGCTGGCGTTTCTGGAAATGGTCAAATAGAATTAGCAGACGCTATAGCTGGAATGTTACCAGTGGAATCAGGTGAAATTATTCTAAATGGAAAGAATATTACAAATTTCTCCATAAGGAATAGAAATAAGGAAGGCATATCTTATATTCCTGAAGACAGACAGGATGTAGGACTTATAATGGATTTTAATCTAAATAATAATCTATCATCTAAAAATTACTTTAAAGAGGGCTTTTCTAGAAAAGGAGTTTTAAACTTCGGTAAGATTAAAACATATGGTAAGGAATTAATAGATAAATATGATATTAGAAGTGGACAGGAAGGTGTTACCATAGTTCGCTCTATGAGTGGTGGTAATCAACAAAAAGTAATAATAGGTAGAGAAATAGAACAGGATACTCCTTTGATTATTTTCGTTCAACCTACAAGAGGTCTTGATATTGGAGCAGTAACGAATATACATAACTACATAATTCAAGAGCGAGATAAGGGAAAGGCAATTCTTTTAATATCTTTAGAATTAGAGGAAGTTATGAATTTAGCAGATACTATTGGAGTTATATACAATGGAGAATTACTAAAAGTAGAAGAGGCAAAAAATATGACTAGTACAGAAGTTGGAGCATATATGATGGGGGTGAAGGAAAGTTGAAATCAATAAGAAAATTTTTCGTAACCATATTAGGTGGAGAAAAAAGACAAAGAATTTCCATTCCTGTATTCTCCGTTGTTCTAAGTTTAATAGCTGGTTCAATTATATTGTTTGCACTTGGGAAAAATCCTTTATCTGCATTATACAATATTTTACAGGGTTCAGGACTTGCTCCTAAGCTAAGGTATGCAGGTGGAAAGGGTATGATAACGGACTTTATGAGTTTTTTAAACTCCTTAACACCTATGATATTTGGAGCTATGGCAGTGGCGGTAGCATTAAAAGGTGGATTGTTTAACATTGGTGTTGCAGGACAGATGTTAACAGCTGGTTTTGTTGCAACAATAACAGTTGGTTATGCAAATCTAAATCCTTTTATAGCCAAACCATTAGTTATTTTAATAGGAATAGTAGTTGGTGCATTAGTTGGTGGAATAATTGGTTTTTTAAAGTATAAATTCAATATAAATGAAGTGGTTTCATCTATAATGATAAACTATATAGCTCAATTTACTACAAGTTTTTTCATAAATACAAGGTATATGGATCCAGTTTCAAGACAGTCCTTTGCAATAACACAGGAATCAAGATTGACACTTATGGGAACAAGAGTAGGTAATTTTAAAATGGATATACCTTTAGGAATAATTATTGCTTTAATAGTGGTATATATTGTTAAATTTATTATAGACAAGACAATTCTTGGTTTTGAAATTAAGGCTGTAGGATCTAGTAGAGGTGGAGCAAAATATATTGGAATACCAGTGGGAAATAGAATTGTAACAATAATGTTAATTTCAGGTGCTTTAGCAGGACTTGCAGGAGTTACTTATTATTTAGGATACTTTGGTTCAATACAACCAAAGGTGTTACCGTCATTGGGATTTGATGCAATAGCAGTTGCATTACTTGGTAATAGTAACCCAGTTGGAATATTATTTGCATCCTTCGTAATCAATATTATTAGTGAGGGAAGTGCTTATATGAGTTCCCAAGCGGGAATTGACCAAGAGATTGCCTCTGTTATAACAGCGTTGCTACTACTGTTCAGCGCATGTGGTGTTTATGTAAAATATAGATTATCAGTTGCAAAACAAAGGTTGGAAGATGATAAGAAGGAGGTAAAGACTGATGAATAGAGTAATAATAGATGGTTTATCCTTTGCTTTACCACTTTTTATAATGGCAATTGGTGGTATATACAGTGAAAGAAGTGGAATAACGAATTTAGCTCTTGAAGGCTTACAAGGATTTGGTGCTTTTGGTGGTGCGTTAGTTGCTGTTTATATTACACAAAACTTAGGGGTTTCTACAGGAAAAGCTTACTATATTGCAATTATTACAGCGATGATAGTTGGAATGCTATATTCATTATTACATGCATTACTATGTATAAAATTCAAAGCAAATCAAGTTATTTCCGGTGTTGTAATAAATATTCTAGCAATGGCGTTAACGTCATTTTTAACTAAATTAATAAATAAGAGTATTTTTAATAGTCCATCAGATAAATTTGTGTTAGCTGTTTCAGATAGGATTACAATACCAGTACTTTCGAATATTCCAATAATAGGTGCGGTTTTTACAAGGATGTATCCTTTTGAAATAATTATTGTAGCTGTAGCAATTGTAACTTGGTATATACTTTATAAGACTAGGTTTGGACTTCATTTAAGAGCATGTGGAGAAAATCCTAACTCTGTAGATGCAGCAGGTATAAATGTTAATAGAACAAGGCTTTTTGCTGTAATGTTCTCAGGAGCATTATCAGGTCTTGCAGGTATTAGTTTTGCATATTCCATATCAGCGAATTTTTCAAATAATATATATGTAGGTTATGGTTACTTGTCCATAGCAGCATTAATATTTGGTAACTGGAAGATAGTTCCAACATTAGGAGCATGTCTATTATTTGGATTTGCAAAGTCAACAGGATATGAAATAATAGAAATGTTGAAATTACCAAGTAGCTATTCTGATCTAATAATGATATTGCCATATTTATTAACATTATTACTATTGGTATTCTTCTCAAAACAAAATAGAGCACCAGCTGCTTTAGGTGAAATTTACGATAAGGGAAAAAGATAATGAATACAAGATTTTATAATGGTAAAATTCTTACAATGAAGGATAATATGAAAATATTGGAAGATGAAATTTGGATTGTAGGAAATAGAATAGAATATATTGGACCTAGTAAAGAAAGTGATATTTCTTGGGATAGGCAAGTTGATTTACAGGAAAATTTAATAATGCCAGGATTTAAAAATGCTCATACCCATTCTGCAATGACATTTTTACGTTCAGCAGCAGATGATATGCCATTACAAGAATGGCTAAACAACCAAATATTTCCAAGGGAAGCAAAGTTGAAAAGTGAAGATGTATATTGGCTATCAAGACTGGCAATTTTAGAATATTTATCCAGTGGTATAACTTCAAATTTCGACATGTATTTCTATCCAGATGAAATTGCAAAAGCTTCTGTAGATAGTGGATTTAGAACTGTTATAGCAGGAGCATTAAACGATTTTAGCCAGTCAATAGAGGAAGTAGAAAATTACTATTTGAAATTTAATAATAACGAAAAATACAATGGTTTGATTTCATATAAGATTGGATTTCATGCAGAATATACGACTTCTGAAAAATTGTTAAAGGAAATAGTAGAACTATCCCAAAAATATAATGCGCCAGTTTGGACACATAATTCTGAAACAAAAAGAGAAGTTGATGACTGTTACAGTAGAAATAAAATGTCACCAACAGAGTATCTGGATTCCTTAGGAGTTTATGATAATGGTGGTGGAGGTTATCACTGTGTTCATTTAAACGAGAAGGATATAGAAATATTTAAAGATAAAAAACTTACTATTGTAACAAATCCGTCTTCAAATATTAAACTAGCTAGTGGAATTGCTAGTATTGATATATATTTAAACGAAAATATTCCAGTAGCAGTTGGAACTGATGGACCAGCGAGCAATAATGCACTTGATATGTTTAGAGAGATGTTCTTGGTTTCAGGGCTTACAAAGGTAAAAACAGGAGATGCATCAGTAGTAGATGGAAATGAAGTATTGAAAATGGCTACAACAAATGGTGCATTGGCAATGGGACTTTATGATTGTGATATTCTTGAAGAAGGAAAGTTAGCAGATTTAATAGTAGTAGATTTAAAACAACCAAATATGCAACCATTAAACAATATAAGCAAAAATATTGTGTATAGCGGAAGTAAATCCAATATAAAGTTAACCATGATAAATGGAGAAATACTATTTGAAGATGGAAAATATAATATTGGTATGGAAGTTGAAAAAATATATAAGAAATGTAACGAAATTGCAAGAAGAATAGGATAATATTACTAAAATTTAATATAAATATTAAAAAACTTGCAAAATAATTGTTTAAAAAATAATATCTGGGTATAATATTAATAGCAAGTTATACTTGTTAGATTTTAAATCTGGACCAACTAAAATTTATCTTTTTAAGTTTTAGTTGAGGAAATGATAAAAATAGGATAATGTTCTATTAAATATAGACAATCCAATGTGAATGATTTAATTCAATTATTGAAAACTAAATAAGTACAATTGAATAGTATTAAAGATTTAGAAAAGAAACAAAGATTTACAAAGTTTTAAGTTACAAGTTATTTAAGCAATACCAAAAAGCAAAAATATTTATGAAGGGTATGATGTACTAGGTGACAGAGCCAAAAACGGAATGTTGGTTCGGATTTAGAATCGAATAATAGAAGTAGTTATTGTAAGATTATTATAATATACTACTTCTATTTTTTTGCATAAAAATACTGTGTTTATGTATAGAAATAAAATTAATTGAATATAATAAACAATAGTATATGTTGCTTTAATTGAATAAACTTCCCCGAAATGGTATAATAGTGAGAAATAATAAAAATGAGGAGTTTATGGAAAGTAAATTATTAAATATAGAAAATTTATCAGTATTTTTTAAACTTGGTAAAAATAAAAATAAAGTAGTAAATAATATTAGTTTTTATTTAAAGGAAAAGGAAACATTGGGAATAGTAGGTGAAAGTGGTAGTGGAAAATCTGTTACATCATTATCCATATTGAAACTATTACCTAAGAATATTACTGAAGTTCAAGGAACTATTAAATTTGAAGATAAAAATATTTTAGAATGTGGCAATGACGAAATGATAGATATTAGAGGAAATAAAATATCTATGATATTTCAAGAGCCTATGACAAGTCTTAATCCAACATTAACAGTTGGATATCAAGTTACTGAATCCTTGTTATTACATAAAAATATGACAAAGAAAGAAGCAAGGGAAAAAGGTGTTAAACTTTTGAAAGATTGTGGAATACCTTCTCCTGAACAGAGATTTTATGAATATCCTCATCAAATGTCTGGTGGAATGAGACAGAGGATAATGATTGCCATGGCATTGGCATGTGATCCTAAAATACTTATTGCAGATGAGCCTACAACGGCTTTAGATGTTACGGTACAAGCTCAAATTTTAGAACTTTTAAAGGAAATAAAAGAGAATAATGATATGAGTATTATATTAATAACTCATGACTTTGGAATAGTACATGAGATTTGTGACAGGGTCATTGTAATGTATGCAGGTGAAATTGTAGAAATAGGTAATAAGGTGGAAATATTTAAAAATCCTAGACATCCTTATACAAAAGGAATGATAGAATCAATTCCTAAGTTGACAGATGATGTGGACAGATTAAAATCCATAGATGGATCCGTTCCAGATATAAACAGTATGCCAAAAGGATGTAGATTTGCACCAAGATGTAGATATGTTAAGGATATATGTTTAGAAAATTCTCCTAATATGTTTGAAGTAAATGAAGAACATCTGTCGAAATGTTTTTTATATGATAGTGAAAGTTGGGATATTTAATGGATGAAAATATTTTACTTTCAGTTGAAAATTTAAAGAAATACTATAATATAAGGCTGAAAGATAGAAAAAAAGTAAAATTAAAAGCTGTTAATAATGTGGATTTTAATATATATAAAGGTGAAACCTTTGGTGTAGTAGGTGAAAGTGGTAGTGGAAAATCCACTTTGGGAAAAACCATCTTAAGATTACATGATATTACAGGTGGGAAAATAATTTTTAAAAACAAGGATATTACAACTGTAAAAGGCAATGAGTTAAAACAGTTTAGAAAAGACGGACAAATGATTTTTCAAGATCCTTCAAGTTCTTTGAATCCTAGAAAAAAAGTTATAGATATTTTAAATGAGCCTTATGAAATACATAAAATTTATTCCTCTAAAGAAAGAAATGAAAGAATTGATTATCTTTGTGATAAGGTAGGTATTTCAAAACAGTATTATAACAGGTACCCTTATGAGATGTCAGGAGGACAGAAACAGAGAATAGGAATAGCAAGGGCTCTGTCGCTACAGCCTGAATTCATTGTATGTGACGAAGCCGTTTCAGCATTAGATGTTTCTATACAGTCTCAAGTAATAAATTTATTACAGGATTTACAAGATGAATTTAAATTAACATATATGTTTATATCCCATAATTTAAATGTTGTTAAACATATATGTAATAGGATTGCTGTAATGTATCTAGGAGAGATAATGGAGTTATCGTCATCAGATAATATTTATGAAAAGGCAGCTCATCCATATACTAAAGCATTGATTTCTGCAATACCCAGTATAGATGATGAAGAAAAGGATAGAATTGTGTTAAAGGGAGACTTACCTAGTCCAACAGATCCTCCTAAAGGATGTGTATTTAGTACAAGATGTCCTAAAGTTCACGACAGGTGTAAAGAAAAACCAAAATTGAAAAAAATAGATGAAAAACATTATGTTGCTTGTCATCTATTTGATAAAAAGGAGAGTTAATATGAAGAAAAAAATATTGAAAATATTATTAGTATCTATGACTATAGCGATGTTTTTAACATCATGTGGAGGAAACTCCGGTAGTGGAAGTAAGTCAGGAAGTAAATCTGGATCAGGTAAAGATGAAAATATTGTGGTAATAGGAGCTTTAACGGATTTGGTTACATTGGATCCAGGTCATATGTATGAACCATATGCAAACATGATCTCATATGCTATGTACAATATGTTATATAGAGTTGACAGTGGAACATTAGGTGACCCTGTACCAGATGTTGCAACTAGTTATGAAGTTGATGAAACTGGAAAAGTATATACATTTAAAATGAGAGATGATGTAGTCTTTTCAAGTGGTAATAAAATGACTGCAAAAGATGTGGAATGGTCGGTGACTAGATTACTTAATATGCCGGAAAGTAACGCATATGCAAATGCTAAAGTAGTTACAGAAGTAAAGGCTTTAGACGATTACACAGTGGAATTTACTTTAGAAGAAGCTGATGCATCCTTCTTAAGTAAGTTGACGACAAATGCCTTTGCAATATTGGACAGTGAACTAGTTAAGGAAAATGGTGGTTCAGATTCAGGTAATGACGATGCGAAGAAATGGCTTGATTCAAATTCAGCAGGTTCTAGTCAATTTGTACTAAAGGAATGGGTTCCAAAAGAGCAGGTAGTACTTGAGAAAAATGAAAAGTATTGGGGAGAAGGCTCTAATGTAGACCAGATTATTATAAGGGAAATGGAAAATGTCGATGCACAGATTACAGCATTAAAAAGTGGTGAAATAGATATTTCTCTAGGATTAAATGGAGAGACGGCTAAACAGATTAAGGGTGTAGAAAATATTGAGATTACAACTGGAGAAACGGCTTTAGAAACCTTCTTAGTAATGAGTAGGGACGAAAGTCTTTCCAAGGAAATGGCAAATCCAAAAGTACAACAGGCTGTAAGATATGCATTGGATTATGAAAATTATCTATCATTAGCAGGTGAAGGTTCTAAATTACCGTTAAATATTGTTCAACAGGGTTTCCCAGGAGCAATTGAAAGAAAAGTTGACTATAGAAATTTGGATAAAGCAAAATCCTTAATGAAGGAAGCAGGACTTGAAGATGGATTTAAAGTGAAATTAACAGTTGCCAATAATAATTCAGAAGGGTTAGAATGGACTACAATAGCTCAGAAGGTTAAAGAGGATCTGTCTGAAATAAATATAGATGTAGAAATTGAAACATTGGAAACCACATTGGTTTATGAGAAGATGAGAGATGCTTCAATGCCTTTCTATATAATGTTCTGGTCACCGGACTACTTCGATATAAATAATCAATTTGCATTTTTACCAGGTACTGGGGAAGATGGAAGTACTTATGGAAATAGGAGTAAATGGGCAATTGATGATAACAATAAAGAATTAATAGATATAAGTAATAAAATATTTGTAGAGACGGATAAAGGCGAAAGAGAAAAGTTATCTAAGCAGTTCCAAGAGAAATTTGAAGAGGACAATCCATTTGCATTTATACTACAGTCTCCAAAAACATATGCATATAGATCTGATAGATTAGAAAATGTAAATTATAGTGATATGTGTAAAATATATTTAGGGGATTTAAAGATTAAATAAAAACATGCAAGGTTTATCCTTGCTTGTTTTAGTAGGAGGTAAAAATGTTACGTTTTATAATAAGACGTATATTGTTGACAATATTAATGCTTTTTGGTGTATCAGTATTGGTATTTTTTATATCAAATATGGTTCCAAGTAATCCAGTAGCGGCAAATTTAAGTCAAACGGCTTTAGCGGATCCTGAAATTGTCAAAGCATATGAGGAGAAATGGGGACTAGATAAACCGGTCTATGAACAATATGGAAAATATTTAGGGAATCTTTTAAAGGGTGATATGGGAACTTCTATTAGAACTGGAAGACCAGTGGTGGAAGATTTAAAACAGTATTTTCCAGCAACCTTGGAATTATCCATATTTGCTATGATATTTGCACTTATTCTTGGAATTTTATTTGGAGTACTTTCAGCCGTATTTAAAAATAAACCGATTGATAATATACTCAGAACTATTTCAATAGCTGGTGTTTCATTGCCAAGCTTCTGGTTTGCCCTTGTAATATTAACATTATTTTCTGGAACTCTAGGGCTTTTTCCCAGTGGTGGAAGAATAGACCCAAGAGTATTTAGTCCAACAGGAGGTACAGGCTTATACGTGTTAGATGCAATAATGTGGTTTGATATGCCAATGCTTTTAAATTCATTAAAGCATATAGCTTTACCAGCTCTTGTACTTGGTTTTTTTACAATGGGTTTAATTTCAAGACAAACAAGGAGTAACCTATTGGATATACAGTCAATGGACTACATTAGAACTGCAGAATCAAAAGGTATGAAGGAAAGCAGAGTCATTTTGAAACATGCTTTAAAAAATACTCTGATACCGGTAATAACGGTAGCAGGCTTAGGTTTTTCCAATCTTCTTGGAGGAATGGTATTTGTGGAGAAGATATTCTCTTGGCCAGGAATAGGACAATATGCTTATCTTTCAGCAACGACTTTGGATTTTCCGGCAATTTGTGGAGTATCCCTTTTAATAGCAGTAGTATATGTAACGATAAATTTCATAATAGATATTCTATATGGAATAATCGACCCAAGAATTAGACATTAGTAGGAGGAATAATGAATTTTATAAAAACAGTTTTTAAACAGAAGAATTTTATGTTCAAATTAGGACTGGTAATATTCTTTGGCTGGATAATAATAGCATTAATAGCTCCTATAATATCACCATATGATCCAATAAAATATCAGGATATGTCCAGCAGGTTTCAATCTCCAAGTATGAAGTATTTTTTTGGAACGGATAGCCTTGGTAGAGATGTGTTCAGTAGAGTGTTATATGGTAGTAGATTGTCTATTTCAGCAGGTGTTATAACAGTTGCAATCTCCTTGATAATAGGAACGGTTATAGGAGGATTAGCAGGATATATAGGCGGCGTTTTTGACGATATATTAATGCGTTTTAGTGAAATGGTTCAGTCCTTTCCACCTCTTGTATTAGCAATGGTAATAGCGGCTGCATTAGGTGCAAATATAACTAACTCAGTACTTGCAATGGCTGTAATATGGTGGCCAAACTATGCAAGATTGATGAGGAGTATGGTCATATCCGTAAAAGAGAACGATTATGTACTTGCCAGTAAATTAATGGGAGCATCACATTTTAGAATACTAGTAAAGGAAATATTGCCAAATAGTTTTGGACCTTTAATAATAATGAGTACCTTGGATATAGGAAATGCAATACTTATGTTTTCCGGATTAAGTTTTTTAGGACTTGGAGTTCAACCACCAACACCGGAATGGGGTTCCATGGTAAGTGATGGTGTTGCAACATTTAATTATTGGTGGATATCAACATTTCCAGGACTTGCAATATTTATGATAGCCATAGGTTCAAATTTTATAGGAGATGGATTAAGGGACTATTTAGATCCGAAATTAAGGGAGAAGATATAATGGATGTTTTTAAAGTAGAGGATATAGAAGAAAGGGGATTACCCCTGTATAAGATGAAGAACTTATTTAATTTAACAGGTGATTATTCGGAGATTAGTTTTAGTTTAATAACTTTACTACCAGGACAAAGAGTCCCAGTAGAAGGAACAGGATCCCATTTAGAAGATGAGTACTCATATTTTTTAAAAGGTGAAGTCTATACGGAAAGTGGAGAAGATAAGATGACCATTGGTGAAGGTATGTGTACATTGATACCAAAAGGTGAAGAGCATTGGTGTATAAATAAAACTGATGAAGATTGTGTACTAGTATGTATGATGGTGAAATAAAACCATTATACATACATTAAGGGAGATATTATGGATATAAGGGAATTAAATGAAGCGAAAGATGCAGCAAAAGAAGCGTACATAGCTTTAGAAAGAGCAGAAGATAAATATTCATCAGCTAGAAATTGGGGTATTTGGGATATTTTTGGTGGAGAAACATTTTCGAGTTTAATAAAACATGGAAAAATTAATGATGCAGAAAGAGAAATGCAAGATGTTGTAAGAAAATTAAATATATTACAAAGGGAATTAAAGGATATCTATATCGACTTTAGGGGTTATTCAAAAATGACTAATTTCGATAGAATCTTTGATATAGCATTTGATAATATTTTTTCCGATTGGAATACACAGAGTAAAATAAATAATAATTTACATGAAATAAAAATGCTTAAGAAAATGGTATCAAATATAATA
>CAYFSP010000016.1:31128-33350 GCA_964345925.1 uncultured Gallicola sp.
CTACTTTATTTTTTATTTAAATACTCTATATGCGCTGTGATAAACAGGACCAACGTATTTATTAAATTGGAAACCATGTTTAATGGCCATAGAAACAAAATCTTTAGCTTTAATAATTGATTCTTTAGGAGATAGTCCATTAGCTAAACCAGCTGTAACTGCAGCAGCAAATGAACAACCAGCTCCATGGTTATAAGCAGGGGAAATCTTATCGGATTCTAAAATGGTATATTCATTACCGTCATAGTAAATATCAATGGCCTTACTTCCTTCTAATGCTTTACCACCTTTTATAACAACATGTTTTGAACCAATATCATAAATTATCTTTGCAGCTTTCTTAATATCTTCAATGCTGTTTAGCTTTCCAAGACCTGAAAAAATACCAGCTTCAATTAAGTTTGGAGTACAAATAGTTGCAATTGGTAGCAGTTGATTTTTTATTGCTTCAGCAGTATCTGGATTTAGTAAATCATCTTCACCTTTACAAGCTAAAACAGGATCAATAACTATATTTTTCAAATCATAATCTAGAATGGTCTTTCTTACTAGTTCAACAATATCAACAGAACCTATCATTCCAGTTTTCATTGCATCGATTTGATTGTCACCAGCCAAAGCTGTAGTCAATTGTTCCTTAACTAAATCAGTAGGTAAGGTTGTAGCATTATGTTTCCACCCATTGTTTGGATCCATTGTAGCAATAGTTGTAACAACAGCCATTCCAAATGTTCCATATTCAGTAAATACCTTTAAATCAGCTTCTAAACCAGCTCCACCACTTGCGTCACTTCCAGCAATAGTTAATGTTTTTACAATATTATTCAAGAAATCATCTCCTTAATAAATTTAGTATATCACAGAATAATATGAATGCTATATTAGGATAAATAGTAAAATCTGAGAACAATAGAAACTAAAACTCATGTATACATCAAATGTTAGAATTTCTATTTTGCCATTTAATACAAATGGTCTAATTGGTGGATATATGTAAAAATTGTCAATAATTTAATTAAGGTTTATATATATATAATATAATGCTGTAATTCAAGTATACAAGAAGAAGATCAAAATATATAACCGCTGAAATAGCGAGAAAGTAGAGCTTAATGATGTATATAAGAGGTAAAAATGATTTATGAAATATTAAAATCGGATATTATTAGTTTAAATTATTATCCAAGAAGTTATATAAAGGAAGCTGATATAGCAAAGCGTTTCGGCGTGTCCAGAACGCCTGTTAGAGAAGCGATTGCAAGGTTACAACACGAAGGCCTAATAAATGTTCAACCAAAGGTAGGAACATATATTAGCTTGATAGAAATATCTAAAATATATGATTGTTTGTATATTAGAGAATCTATCGATCAAATGGTATATAAAAGTTTTATGGAAGATTTACATGAATATAGTTCGTTAAAAATTGATTTGAATTTGCTTAAGCAAAAGGATGTTTTCGAGTGTAAATTGGATATAAAGGAAAAAACAAAATTATTTTTAAAGTTGGATAACGATTTTCACAAGATTATCTATAAAGCTGTTGGAAAGGAAAGTATATGGAATTTTATAAATGAGGAATTTCATGACTATCATAGATTCAGGGCTTTTTTATTAAAATATGAAAAATTTCATCTAAAAAATACATACACTAATCATTATGAACTACTATCATATATAAAGGAAAAGGATTTTGAAAAATTATGTAATAGTAATAAAATTCATCTTTATGGCGGTATAAAAAATGCATCAGATTTGATATTAAAACATAGAGAAATGTTTTTAATTAACGATTTAGTGGAAGATGAACAAAAAAACCAAGAAACTATATTGTTTGAGGATATAAAGAAAAACAAAGGAGAAGAAAATGAAAGCTATTAGAGTTAACGAACCAAATGTAATTGAAGTAGTAGATGTTGAAGAAGTAAAAATTCACGAAGAATATGAAGTAAAGATTAAAGTTAAAACTGTAGGAATCTGTGGATCTGATGTAGGAATTTATTCTGGAACCAACCCTATGGCAACATACCCACTGAGTATAGTTGAATGGCTTGGAATATTAAACCTATTTAAAGTTTCTGAATAAGTTAGATTTTCACTTCTCATAGTTTCTATTACTTTAATTTTAAATTCTCCTGTATATTTATTGTTTTTAGACATAGAAAAACACCCCTTATGTTTTTTATTTATGTTATCATAAATGTCTAACATTTGGGGTGCAC
>CAYFSP010000017.1:0-19898 GCA_964345925.1 uncultured Gallicola sp.
CTCCTGTTGTTAATATCCCATTTATTATAACATTAATTATAATGATGTTCATATTATATTAGTTGATTAAACTGTTCAATACACTAGACTTACTATATTTAATTATACAAAAAACAGAGTAGTTTCCTACTCTGTTCAATTTATTTCAATTTGGTTTCTTCTATGACTTTTAATAGCCTCTTTTCCATTATTTCAGGCCTATCTACAAATTCTCCTCCATGATAACATATGATTTTCTCTATTTGTAATTTTGAAATTTTTCTTATACTATCTTTTGTATCCTCTAAATTAAATGCAAATTTTGGAAAAGGAACTGATAACTTACCATTTTCTACAACTAGTAAATCTCCTGCTATTAATGTTTTGAAAACAGGTATATAAAATGATATATGTCCCTTTGTATGCCCTGGTGTATTTACAACTAATACCTGACCATCTAGTAGTTTATCCCTATCCTCTAGTGTTTCGTCTACTTTACAAGGATTTACAGCTCTTAGATATTCTTGAAAGTTCTTTCCCTCTTGTTTTTCTTCCTCTAATAAAAATCCCTGCTGTAATATTGCCTGTTCCAACCTTAAGCTAGTTCTCTCACCTTGAATATTCTCAGCTTCTTCTAAACTTGATTTAACTTTTATATGAGGATATTTATTTTTAATACTATTTAATGATCCAATATGGTCATGATCATGATGTGTAATCCAAATTTCCGTTACTTCTTCCAATGATAAGTCTATCTCTTTTAATTTATCATCTATTAATTTCATCATCATAGGATATCCAGTATCTACTAGTATTAAATCATTCTTTGTTTTTATTGTCGTTATAAAAATACTATCGTTTTTTTCATCATCGGTAAATATTTTTATATTCTTTATTTCCATTATTAACCTCTAATTTATATTTGATTTTGCTACGAGAGTTAAAGCAACCAACTTATATACAACAAAATCTATGATTTCTACAAGGTCATTTTTATACAGACTATTATCATTATTTTATTTCCAATATTAATATTGGATATTTTTTATAATATAGGATTTTATCTGGTAATCTTCTTAAAATATTTAGGTGGGAGTTTACTTCAAACATACCACCTTAACAAATTCTATCCTATGCTCTAGTCTAATTCCAACGCTCCTGTATATAGTTGATAGTATGTTCCATGATCTTTTATCAAGTCCTCATGGTCACCTCTCTCTATTATACTTCCATGATCTAATACCATTATGGCATTGGAGTTTCTTATGGTAGAAAGTCTATGTGCTATTACAAATACAGTTCTTCCTATCATTAAGCTATCCATTCCCTCTTGAACTATTGCTTCTGTTCTCGTATCTATACTGGAAGTTGCCTCGTCTAATATCAATACTGGTGGATCTGCTACTGCTGCCCTAGCTATGGATAATAACTGTTTTTGACCTTGCGATAATTCATCTCCATTATCTGTAAGCATAGTATTGTAACCATCTGGTAAAAGTTCTATAAAGGAATCGGCATTGGCAAGTCTTGCTGCCATAATAACCTCTTCATCTGTTGCTTCCAGCCTACCATATCTTATATTGTCCATTATTGTACCTGTGAATAGATTTGTATCCTGTAGAACCATTCCTAATGACTTTCTTAAATCATTCTTTTTAATATCTTTAATATCAATTCCATCATATAATATTTTACCCTTTTGTATATCATAAAATCTGTTTATTAAATTTGTTATTGTTGTCTTTCCTGCTCCTGTAGAACCTACAAAGGCAATTTTCTGTCCTGGTTTAGCAAATAGGTCTATATCCTTTAATACCACTTTATTACTATCATATCCAAAGCTTACCTCTTTAAATCTTACATCGCCTTTTAATTCAACATATTTATAATCTTCGCCATCTAAAACTTTCCAAGCCCAATTACCAGTTCTATGCTCTACTTCTATTATTTCATCTTTTTTCTTCTCTATATTTACTAATGTTACTTTGCCTTCATCTACTTCTGGTTCTAAATCTATTACTTCAAATATTCTGTCAGCACCTGCTAATGCCATTATTATAAAATTGGCTTGGTTTGACATTCTACCAAAAGGCATTGCAAAGGATCTTGAAAGCTGTAAAAAGGATGCTATTGTTCCAACTGTAACTGTACCTATTCCATAAATAACTAAAATACTTCCAACAAATGCAGTTAATACATACTGCATAAATCCAATATTATTCACTATTGGCATCATTATATTTGAAAACTTATTTGCTTCAGTTGCAGATTCTGCCAAAATATTATTTATTTTTTCAAAATCTTTAACAGTTTCGTCTTCATGATTAAATACCTTAATAACCTTTTGACCATTAATCATCTCTTCTATAAATCCATTTAGATTTCCTATATCCTTTTGCTGTTTTACAAAGTATTTACCACCTCTAGATGTTATCATTCTTGCTACCAATACCATTATTACCACCATAAATACAGCTAATATAGATAATGGTATGTCTATTAAAATCATAGCAATAAACACTGCAATTACCGTAAACAATGATGAAAGCACATCTGGAATACTCTGTGTTATCATCTGCCTTAATGCATCTACGTCATTTGTGTATAGTGACATTAAGTCTCCATGACTATTTTTGTCAAAAAACTTTACTGGTAATGACTGCATATGTGTAAATAGGTCATCTCTTATCTTCTTTAAAACTCCTTGCCCAATATTTACCATTAAACGACTTGATATATAGCTTGCTATTACTCCTATATAATAAAATGTAGCCATTTGTATTATTGTATTTACAAGTCCTGTATAATCAGGATTTTGTTTACCTATTAAAGGTATTACAAAATCATCTATTATCCTCATTATGAAAAGTGGTCCAACTAAGTATGATATGGAGCTTATAAACACGGATATAATTACCACTACCGTTTGTATTGGGTAAATTCCCATAACATATTTCATAAGTCTTTTTGCTACTTTCCAGCTACTATTCTTCATTTGATAATCCTCCTTTTTGTTGAGAATTATAAACTTCTTGATAAATTTTATTCGTCTTCTTAAGTTCCTCTGGTGAACCAATTGCCACTACTCTACCTTTGTCTAAAACTATTATCTTATCTGAATCCTCTATTGAATTTATTCTTTGAGCTATTATTATCTTTGTAACAGATGGTAAATCCTCTCTAAATGATTTCCTTATAGAAGCATCTGTCTTTGTATCAACTGCCGATGTTGAATCGTCTAATATAAGGATTTTTGGATTTTTCAACAATGCTCTTGCTATACAAATTCTCTGTCTTTGTCCTCCTGAAAGATTTGTTCCACCTTGGTCCAATATTGTATTGTATCCTTCTGGAAAAGACATAATAAACTCATGAGCTTGTGCTAATTTACAAACTCGAACTATTTCTTCGTCTGTTGCATCCTTATTTCCCCATTTTAGATTCTCTTTTATAGTTCCGGAAAATAATACATTTTTCTGTAATACCATTGCTACAGAATCTCTTAATGTTTCAAGATCATAATCTCTAACATCAATACCAGCTATTTTTATATTTCCACTAGTGACATCATATAGTCTTGGAATAAGCTGTACTAAAGTAGTTTTACCTGAACCCGTTCCTCCTATTATTCCAACTGTCTCTCCTGATTCTATGGATATATCGATTTTTTTCAATGCACATTTATCCTCTTCTGCAATATAGCTAAAATATACATTATTAAATTCAATCTTCCCATTTTCAACTTTCTTTATTGAGTTATTATTATTTGTTAAGTCTAGTTTCTCCGTAAAGACCTCATCTATTCTCTCTGCAGATGTTCTTGCAATTATTATCAATACAAAAAGAAACGAAAACATAACGAGACTATTTAGTATTTGCCAAGCATATGTTATTAAACTCATAAGCTGTCCCGTTGTCATAGACTCTGAAATAATCTGTGTTGCACCAACCCATGCTATAAATATAATTACTGTGAAAATCGAAAACTGTATTATCGGGTTATTTAAAACAACTATTTTTTCTGCATTTTTAAATAATTTGAATATATAAGATGACATTTTATCAAATTTTTTAATCTCTTCGTCCTCTCTAACAAACGACTTTACAACTCTTACTCCTGAAACATTCTCCTGTACAACCCTGTTTAAATTGTCGTATTCATCAAATACCTTTTCATAAATAGGATGAGCTTTTCTAATTATTAAATACAATGCTATGGCAAGAAATGGTATTATGAATAGAAATATCATAGCTACATTGGAATTTATTCTAAATGCCATTGTCAATGAAAATACCAACATAAGTGGTGATCTTATAACCGTTCTAATCAACATTTGGTAAGCAATTTGTATATTTGTCACATCTGTTGTCATCCTTGTTATAAGTCCAGATGTAGAAAATGAATCTATATTCTTAAATGAAAATGCTTGAATCTTTTTGAAAATATCCATTCTCAAATTCTTTGCAAATCCTGCAGATGCACTTGCTGCATACTTGCCTGCTAAAACTCCTGATATCAATGAAATAAATGCCATAACAATAAGTATAATTCCTATTTTTATAATAAAATTCATATCTTTTTTATTTATTCCATCATCTATAATCCACGCCATCATAAATGGCATTAAAACCTCTAACACAACTTCAATTGAAATAAAAAATGGTGTTAAAAGACTATCTTTTTTATATTCTCTTAAAGACTTTAAAATATTTTTTACCATTTATCCTCCATATTTTCTATATTTTCCTCAATACTTCCTAGAACTTCAACTAATATTTTTAATTTTTCCTCACTTATACCCTTGACAAGATTGACTTCATATTCTAAAAGGGCAACTTTTAATTTTCTCTGAACTCTAAAACCTTCATCTGTTACCTCTATTTTTTTCAGTCTAGCATCCTCTTTAGACACAGTTCTAATTATAAGTTCTTTTTCCTCTAATAATTGTAATACACCAGTTACAGTTGACCTACTTAGATTAAAATCCTTTTCTACATCCTTTTGAAAGATTTCTCCAACCTTACTCTTTTCCACTATAAACAGTAAAATTCTGGTCTGTACTCCCGTTACACCATAATTTTCAGCTAATTGATTAAATCCCCATTTGATTTTATTTGAAATTATATTAATTTTTTTACCATAATGTTTATTTTTCATTGTTCACCCCTTGTTAGCACCCTAACATATTATATGTTTAGTAATTTTTTTTGTCAATTTTTTTATAAATAGTATATACTATTTAGGAAATGGAGTGATTTTATGTATCATTTTATAATTAATCCAAATGCATCTGCTGGTTTAGCAAAAAAGGTTTGGGACAATTTACAAAATATTTTAGATACTAATCTAATTGAATATAAATATTATTTAACTAATTCCACGAAAAATGCCACAGAAATTGCTAAGGATATTACATATACTATAGATAAGCCTATAACCATAGCTGTTGTTGGTGGTGATGGTACTTTAAACGAAGTCATTAATGGTCTTGAAAATATTAACTTTGTTACATTAGGTGTTGTGCCAATTGGCTCTGGAAATGATTTTGTAAGGTCTTTTGGATATAAAACAAGTAACGAAGAATATTTAAATAAAATTTTAAAGCCAAGTAAAATCTTAAAGCATGATTTATCTCAAGTTACAAATGAAAACGGAGTTAGAAAATTTATAGTTTCCTCTGGAATAGGATTTGATGCAACTATTACATATGTAGTTAATTATTCAAATTTTAGAAAGATATTTAAAAATACTCCTATAAGTAAATTGGTATATATTTTTGCTGCAATTAAATCCTTAATATTATATAAGCCATTAAAATTCAAAGTATATGAAGAAAGTAAAACATCCATATTCAATAATGGATATTTTTGTATTGTTATGAATACTCCCTATGAGGGAAAAGCAGTAAAGTTTTGTCCTGAAGCAAAAGGATATGATGGAGTTTTAGATTTCTGTTTAATCAATACAAAGAGCAGAATAAAAATAGCATTTCTAATTTTAAGAGGTTATTTCGGAAAACATATTACAAATAAATCCGTATATATCTCTAAAGGTAAAAAATTTAAAATTGAAACCAGCAATATTACTCATTGTCATACAGATGGAGAGCAAGTTGGTGAAAGCAATTGGGCAGAATACGAAATACTCGATGAAAAATTAAATATTATAGTAAATTAAAACTAAAGCATATGGTAAAGTTATTAAAACAAGACTTATACTATATGCTTTAGTCTTGTTTCACTTTAATATGATATATCTTTGACTAAGTAATTAATATATTCTACTTCATTGTTATTTATGATACAATATCTTTGTAATAATGAAGTGATATAATATATAAAATTTATTACTTGGGGAGGCATTTATGAAAAATTTAAAGGATTTTAAATTAAAAAATCTAACTTATATGATTGTTGGAACATTCTTAGTAGCATTGGGAATAAATATGTTTTTCATTCCATATGGAATAGTATCTGGTGGTACAAATGGAATTAGTATTATAATCTACCACGTTTTCGGAGTCTCTCCTGATACAACTCTTTTTGTATCAAATTTTCCTCTTTTAATATTGAGTTTACTGTTTTTAGGTAAAAAATATACGGTAAATACTATTTTCTGCGCATTTTTACTACCTTTTTTCGTAAAATTGATTTCAAATATTCCAACATTTACAGGCGACACAATACTTGCGTCTATTTTTGGTGGAGTTATTACAGGACTTGGTATAGGACTTGTTTTTTCAGTTGGTAGTTCCACTGGCGGAACTTCAATTATTCAACAAATCGTTCATGACTATTTAAAGATACCCCTTAGTACATCTGTACTAATAATAGATGGAATGGTTTTACTTGCAGGATTTTACTTCTTTGATTTTTCCACTGGACTATATTCAATAATATCTTTATTTATAATTGGAAAAATGATTGACATTACACAATCAGGTGGCCAACCTGCTAAGACATGCTTAATCATATCCAATAAAACAGAGGAATTGATTTATGAGTTAACCGTTCCCCTATATTTAGGAGTAACCATATTAAAGGGAAAAGGCGCTTATACTGGTGATAAAAAAGATGTTTTACTATGTACATTCCCTGAAAAATCCATAGTTGAAGTAAAAAATTCCATTTATAAAATAGATCCTACAGCTTTCTGTATAGTTATTGATGCAAGAGAGGTTTTAGGAAATAGATGGAGTAGTTACTTAGTAAAATAATTATAGGGTATGTAATCTTAAAAATAATATAATAAATTAATATTTAATACCATGCGAACGTTTGTTTCTAATTTTTGTTATTTCTGATATAATTCATATAGGTGAAAATTATGATAGATGATTTGAATTTTTTACATATCGATCTAGATGCATTTTTTGCATCAGTTGAAGAATTACAAAACCCCTCTTTGAAGGGTAAACCAATGGTTGTTGGTGGAAGAAGTCAAAGAGGAATAATAACAACTGCTAATTATGAGGCAAGAAAATTTGGCTTACATTCAGCCATGCCTATATTCAAAGCTACAAAACTTTGTCCTCATATAATAATAGTACCACCAAGACATGAATTATATAGTGAAATGAGCAAGGAAGTATTTGAAATTCTAAAAAAATATTCAAATAAAATAGAACAAATGTCCATAGATGAAGGCTGTATAGATATTACTCATATAAACATAAAGCCTGAAATACTGGCTAAAAATATACAAGACGATATATTTAAAAATACTGGATTAACGGTTTCAATTGGAATTAGCTATAATAAATCCCTTGCAAAAATGGCTTCAGATTGGAACAAACCTGAAGGTCTAAAAATAATAACAAAAAATATGATTCCTGGTATACTGTTGGATTTACCCATAGGAAAAATTGCTGGTATAGGAAAAAAATCTCAAGAAAAATTTCATAATATGGGAATTTACAAAGTAAGGGAATTAATGCAATTAAATAAAGAAATGCTAGAATACCATTTTGGAAAACTAGGACTAGTTATTTTTGACAGAATTCGTGGTATTGATGATAGACATGTTGAAACCACAAGGGTCAGAAAGAGCATTGGCATAGAAAGAACCTTTAGTAAGGATATATATGATAAAGATGAAATCGTACAAAAAATACATGACTATTCTAGAGATTTATCAGAGGAATTAAAAAAGAGAAATATAGTCGGTAAAACCGTGTCCTTAAAAATAAAATTCAATGATTTTAAAGTCATTACAAGAAGTATCACCCTTGAAAGTCCACGAGATGACTTTGAAGAAATATACTATAAAGCTATGTATTTGTTTAATAATATTGAATTATATAGGCCAATACGATTACTAGGTCTTACTATGGCGAATTTACAAAAAAATGATATAATTCAATTGCGTTTCATGTAATGACATATATATGTAACTATTCAAAATTGAACTGCCTTTTTTGAAAAAATTAAAAGATAATTTCTTTTTTCTTTAAACATGCTTTTTAAATAGTTTCTATGATTTTTTACTGATCAAAGCAAACGTTTGTATAAGATTGAAAAAGTTTTTAATTTAAATAATTATTGGAGGAGAAAATGAACGAAAAGCAATATATATTAGCGGTACCTAACTTTAGTGAAGGTAAAGATAAAGATATTATAGAAGCAGTTGTAGATGAAGTAAGAAAAGTTAATGGTGTTACACTAGTAAGTTATGAGCCTGAAGAAGATTTTAATCGTACAGTTGTAACAATGATTGGCGAACCAGGTCCTATTAAGGAAGCTTTAATTAAAATGGGTTCAAAATCCGTTGAACTTATTGATATGAGAAAACAAAAAGGAACTCATCCTAGAATTGGTTCTCAAGATTCTTTGCCAATATTCCCTTTTAAAAATATAACTGTTGATGAATGTGTTAAACTAGCTTTTGAAATAGGAAAAGAATTCCATGAATATACTAAAGTTCCCGTATTTTTCGCTGCAGATAATGCTAAAACTGAACAAAGAAAAGCATTAGCTTTTATTCGTAAAGGACAGTATGAAGGCGTTAGAGACTTATTAAAGGAAATAAAAGATGATGCATCTAGAAAAGATGAATATGAGTCTCGTAAACCAGATTTAAGTGTAGATGGATTATTAAGTGAAACAGCTGGCGCTACAATAGTAAGTGCAGAAGCTGAAGGATTAACTGCTTACAATGTTTTCTTGAACACAGAGGATTTAAGTATTGCAAAAAGCATAGCTAAAGGCGTTAGAGCACCTAGTGGTGGTTTTTCTACAACTAGAGCTGTCGGAATTAAATTTCCTGAACATACTGGTGTTGTTGTTTCAGTAAATATGTTTGATTGTGTAAATACACCAATTTATAGGGTTTTTGAATTTGTTAAATCAGAGGCTAAACGATATGGCGTAACAGTAACTGGTTCAGAAATAGTTGGACCTGTTAAACTGGGCAATCTATTAAATTCTTTAGAATACTACTTAGGTCTTGAAGGTTTTAATACTTATCAAATATTAGAAACTCATTTAATGAATTAGAATATAAGCTACTTTTGTAGCTATATTCTAATTTAATTAAATATCAAGTCTAGCCGTACGCTCTTCACTTACACAGTTTATCTTACACTCCCACTAAAAATTATAATACTCAATAACAATACACCTGCTACAACTATTAGATTTGAAATTTTTCTTTTAACCATATTATCATAATTCATAATGAGCACCTCTTTCTAGTATTATCATACTTGTTTGTTAACTCTATTATATATTAAACGATACTCATTATCAATATTTTTTGAATCTATATTATTTTTACATAAAAATTTCTATTTCTTGGTCCATCAAATTCACAAAAATAAATTCCTTGCCATGTACCTAGTACAAGTTTTCCATTTTCAATTATTACAGTAACTGATGATCCAACAGTTGACGCTTTTAAATGAGCTGAACTATTGCCTTCATAATGTTTGAATTCTTCTCTATCTGGAAATGATTTTTCAAGTCCTAGTAAAATATCAGTAACAACATCTGGATCTGCATTTTCATTTATTGTAATTCCTGCTGTTGTGTGAGGACAATATACTATTGCCAGTCCATCTTTAACTCCACTTTCAGAAACTATTTCTTCTACTGTTCTCGTTATATTATGAAAATTTCCCCTATCGGTTTTTAATGATCTATTATATATCATATTTCCCTCCATAGCTTAAAATTATTTCTTTCTTATTGGATGACGTATTACCGTCTTTAAATTTTCTATTTTACATCTTCTAGGGTCGGACAAATATATTTCATGATGTTTCCTATTATCATTATCAATATCTGTAATATAACCCTCTTGTTCTATATATTCATTCATCTTTTCTATGGACTGCATTTCATTATCATATGAACCTATATGCATTATTTGGACGGACAGTCCCTCTTCCCAAACAAAATATTTTGCTTTACTTAAATTTAATTCTGGTTTTTTCTTATGTAATTTCTCTACTGCCCATCTAAATACTTCTTCTGTTACAAATTCTGGCTGTCTTATTAATGAAGTCCATAAAAAATCATTCTTGTTCTTTATCTCTCCACCCTTATAATTTTCATCTTCAAACCACCAAAGTCCTTCTAATGGCGGAACTACATATTCAAAATATCCTTTTGGTTGTGTATTATCCATTTTACTCATCTTAATTGTATAGGAAAGTCCATAAAGTATTTCCATTGCCTCTTTATACTCTTCTGATGTATTAGGATTTCCCTTACCATCTACAGATATGAATATCATCTTTGGAACATTTATAATACTTGGTTTCTTTTTAGGCATATATAAATCTTTATACTCTTTTTTATAATCTATTTTCTTTTCCATTTTTCACCTCTTACAATTTTTCTTTGTATTCATTATATATCATATGAAATTTATAATCTTTTTATTACAAGAAAAAAAGAAGGTGTACCCTTCTTTAGTTTTTAAATATTATATTTAAAAGTCTTTCTTTATCTTCTTTGTTCTTTAATTCCTCTTCTGCTTTTATTCTTGTTTCCTCATCTACTTTTTTCTTTATATCCTCTGGTAAATTATTAGCTCCAAATGGATACACTGCTCCATTTTCCTTTTCTACATGTATTCTTAATAAATTCACATAGCTTATGGAGTAGCCTATTATTTGAATTTTATCCTTATCGTTTTTATTGTTCAAATATTTTTCTAAATGTTTTTCCAATTCTATAACATAATATCTTGCCATTTGATGCTCTGTTAACATCCCAGTCCTAATTAATTTTTCTGCTGGTTCTCCTAAATACTCCATCATATACTTAAATAGAATATCCTCTTCTTTTTTATGATGAACACCATCTGCATACTTTCTTATAAATTGTATTACAGCTTCATAGAATTTATAATCTACTTCTTTACCATTTAATATTTCTATACATTCTTCTTCTATTCTATTTACAAATATTAAAATTTCTTCATGCTCTTTTTCTAAATAATTTATTGCATACATTTTATCACCTGATTTCATATATATTTTCTTCTATTTTATAAAGGCTTATTTTACTTTTATATAATAATCCTCTAATATATTCGTTCCTTAATTCCCAATAAAGATTTTCACATTCTAAATTTTCCCAATATTTTCTATGGAAATCTTTATTTATTATAAATTTAATTGAATTTTCATTATTTTCAACTAGATTTACTCCTCTATCACATGGCATTCCATCTAAAAATTTTGAAATTATAATATTAAAAGCTTCTTCTATAGCTATATTTAAATTCTCGCTTTCTCCTAATTTAAACATAGTTTTTAAAATATTGTCCTTTAATTTTTTATCTTCCTTTAAAAGAAGAGAATTTGCCAAAGCAAATCTCTTCTCCACTAACTCTACTCTATTTTGTAACCAACCATGTATATTTTCTGTGTCTACTATATTTTCTAATTCCCCATCTTCTAAAATTCCTAATTTATTCAATTCATCAGCTATATAATCATACCCATTATCTTTGCCAATATCTAATATGGTTCTATTAATTTCCTCTTGGAATTTTATTTTATTAAACATCATATAATGAATTGGACCTAAAAATCTACTCATTAACTGCCTCGTTTATTTTATTAACCAATTCGTCTATATTAACTCCATGTACTATTGCTGCTTCTTCTAAACTTTCCATCTGTGAAGCTGGACAACCTAGACAATGCATTCCTATTTCCATCAAAACTGGTGCTACTTCTGGATTTTTTGAAAGAATTTCACCTATTAACATATCTTTATTTATTTTTCCATTGTTATTATCTTTGTTTTTATCTTCTCCAAAGAAAAGTTCCATGTCCTCTTCAACTGTTTGAATTCCTGCTATACCAAAGTTTTCTACAAGTACATTTACTACATTTGGAGATAAGAATCCTGGAATTGTCGGTCCTAAATGTATATCTTTAACTCCTAAATAAAGTAATGATAGTAATACTATAACTGCCTTTTGCTCATACCAAGCTATATTGTATATAATTGGTAGATCATTAATATCTTCTAATTCAAAAACCTCTTTCAATTTTAATGCTATTGCAACAAGTGAGTAGGAATCATTACATTGTCCTGCGTCTAGCACTCTAGGTATTCCACCAATATCTCCTAAGTTGAGTTTATTGTATCTATATTTTGCACAGCCAGCTGTTAATATAACTGAGTCCTGTGGTAATTGTTCAGCAAATTCCGTATAGTAATTTCTTCCCTTCTGTCTACCATCACAACCTGCCATTACAACAAATTTCTTTATTGCTCCAGTCTTAACTGCATCTACCACCTTGTCTGCTAATTCAAAAACTTGATTATGGGCAAATCCACCTATTATTTCTCCTGTTTCAATTTCTGTTGGTGATTTACATTTTTTAGCATGTTCTATTATTTCTGAAAAGTCTTTTTCTTCTCCAACTTCTCCACTTATATGTTTACAACCTGGATAACCTGCTGCACCTGTTGTATATATTTTATCCTTATAGCTGTCCTTTGGAGGAACTATACAATTTGTTGTCATTAAAATTGGTCCATTAAATGATTCAAATTCCTCTTTTTGTTTCCACCAAGCATTACCATAATTTCCTACGAAGTTTTCATATTTTTTAAATGCAGGATAGTAGTTAGCAGGTAACATTTCAGAATGTGTATAAACATCTACTCCAGTTCCCTTTGTCTGTTCAAGTAACATTTCCATATCCCTTAAATCATGACCTGATATTAGAATTCCTGGATTGTTTTTTACTCCTATATTAACTTTTGTTATTTCTGGATTGCCATATTTGGAAGTATTTGCTTTATCAAGCATAGCCATTCCCTCTACACCATATTTTCCAGTTTCTAAAACAAGTCCAACTAGATCATCTACTGAAAGACTATTATCCATAGTAGAAACCAACGCTTTTTGAATGAATTTATTTATATCGTCATTTTCAGCTAAAAGAACCTCTGCATGTTTAACGTATGCAGATAAACCCTTAACACCATAGACAATTAATTCTCTTAAAGATCTTATATCTTCATTCTCTGTTGATAAAACTCCAACAGTTGTACTCTTTTCCATAATATCTTCTAGACTTATAGAATTATAAAGAGCTGCTTGTGATAAATTCTCTTTATTTTTTAATTTCTTTATTAATTCCTCTTTTACATTAATTGTATTTATAATTCTTTCATCTATTGCATCACCATCAAAATTTGCATTTGTAATAGTTGTAAACATGTTTATCGTAACCATTTGGTCTATTTGTTTAGGTAAAGAATTACCTTCTTCTCTAACTCTTAGTATTATTTCTGAAAGTCCCTTAGTCAACCAAACCAAAATATCTTGTTTATTTGCTATATCTGAAGTCTTTCCACATACTCCTACTTTAGTACATCCTGTATTTTTTGCTGTTTCCTGACATTGAAAACAAAACATTTTATTATCCATAATTATCCCCCTAAAATTAATTTGATTTACTTTACATTTATATCTTAACTTTCATTGGGAATAATTTCGGTAACAATTGTTACCTTATAAAAACTTTTCTAATTCTTTTTTATTTATCTTTATATTGTTTTTGTTTACTTCAATAAGTCCATCATTTGCCATATTCATAAGCTCCCTCGAAATAGAAGGCCTTGTTGCTCCTAAAAAATCTGCTAGTTCCTCTCTTGAAAATTGTAATACAAGTTTGTTCTTCTCATTATTTTGTTGTAAGAAAAATCTTGCAAGTTTTTCCCTTATAGAAAAACTTCCAGCAATTAAAAGTTTTTGATTTAAATAATATGCTTTTTGTGACAATATAATTAAAATATTGTTTATTATTTTAATCTTCACACCATCGCTTTTCTCATCAAACATCAATGCTTTCTTAGGAATTCTTACTATCTCGGATTTTTCATTTGTATAACAACCGTAATCATAAATATTTTTATGAATATATAAATAGACTTCCCCAAAAACCGTTCCCGACTCACTAAATTTGTTTACAATGGTTCTTTTACCATTAGAACTCATATTCTCTACAAGAACGGAACCAGATTCTAAAATAAAGAGATATTCTGGTTTTTCTCCTTGAACAAAAACCTCTTCTCCCTTATTTAGTATAATTTTTTCCGCATTATTTTTTTTAAAAAACTCATCTATTTCTTCATTAGTTAAACTATTAAACAGTTCACTTTTACTTGGCATTTTATCACCTCTAATAATTCTTTTACCCTATATTATAACGCTCAATTGATTTTTAATCATTTCTATAATATCATGAAAGTCCATATTATATATTGGTGGAGGAATATATGTTATATTATATAAATATTTTAACTTATTATATAAATAAAATAACAGCCTTATTACAACAGACTGTTATTTTTACTGTTCTACAATATATAATCAACCTTGTAGAATGTGGACTCCATTTTAGAAAAATTAACTTTATAATATCCTTTTAAATACTCATCTAATTTAATATCTCCTGTATCCACTAACATCGGCTTAAGGTTTAGACTTGCCAATTTATCTTTTGTTACTGCAATGATTATATTGTTTTTATGAATTTTTTTTATTATTCTAGGGCTAATTTGTCTATTTCCTCTTCCAAAAATATATCCTTGTCCTCCAATACATGTAACTATTATACTAATATCTTTATAATCTTTTGTAATTTCGTATATCTGTTTTTCATTAGCATCTTTACATATAATTTCATTATTTAATATTATATCTACTCCTATTAAAGTACCTCCTCCTAACTTTTCTTTAATTTTAAAAGTAGTACTTCCTGGTCCTATAATATACAATTTATCTTTCTTTAGAGAATTTATAATAAAATTAGACAATGATCTAATTTCTTCAATTGGAGAATTTGATTGTACCTTTGAACCTTGTAATCCATTTCTCGTTGTCACAACATTTAAATATCCATATATAGATGGTGATACTCCAACTCTTCCTAAATTATTTTCATCAATATCAAGTATTTCTCTTATTTCAGTATCATATGGTTTATTTAATATAAAGTCCTTAAGTATTCTTCCACCAATAACTGGACTAATTGCATAACAAGAAGAATACATTTTTACTCCTGCTGGTATTCCTAGGACTTTTATACTAGTACCTATAGCAGTGTATATGTCTTTAGCTGTTCCATCTCCCCCAACAAATAATATTAGGTCTACTTTTATATCCCTAAAATATTTAGCATAGTAAATGGTGTCTTCTCTACTTGTCTGCTCTTTTTCCACGCCAACAACTTCAAAACTACAGCCTAATTTTTTTATTAAATTTTCTCCCATTTCTTTTGGTGGAGTTACAATTTTAAAATTATCTAATCCTTCTACTTGACTTAATGCCAAATATGCTTTTTCTTCAGATGTTTTTTTATAGCCCATCTTTAATGCAATTTTTTGATTTTCTTTGTTGTCACTACCTTTTAGTGCTGACATTGCACCAATGCCGGCAATAGGATTAATAATCACAGCTATTTTTTTCATATTATTTATTACTTAAATCCCATTTCCTTTTAAAGGCTCTCCATGTACATGCAAATAAATCAATATCGTTTAACATTTCTTCATTTATTTGACTGGAAAGAGCAGCTTTATAAGGAGCGTTTTTAACTAAATCAGGATTTTCATAGGCTTCTTTAGAAATGGATTTAATTGCATTGGCATACTCATCTATATCCTCTTTTGAATATGTTTCAGTTGCTTCTGGTGTAAAAGGTTCTGGAATAATTCTTGGATGATGACTGGCAAAATAGCTTTGAAATCCATAGTCTACAATCCTTCTATCTATATCATCTGTAGTAACAGAAGTATCTTTTGTTAATTCTTCCCAGCTTAACCTTGCTTGTTCTAGTCTATACTTACCTTCTGCCCAAGGAACGGATAAACCTCGTACATCTTCTAGCTTTTTTAGCAAGTAATTATTATTTAATATTGCTATTTCAGAAACTTGTCTTAATCCTTTTTCACCTAAACTTCTTATATAGGCATATGCCCTAAGAATAACTGGAATAACCCCATGAAACTTCCTTATATTTCCTATTGATTTTGGTATATTATAATTTAAATAGTATTTGTCTCCATCATAATCAACTGTAGGAACTGGTAAAAACTTTTCTAGTTTTTTTACAACACATTGAGCACCAGAACCTGGACCTTGACTTCCATGAGGAGAAGAAAAAGATTTATGTAAATTGAAATGACACATATCAAAACCTAAATCTTTTGCTCTAACTAGACCAAATAAACCATTTAAGTTAGCTTGATCATAAACACATAATCCACCAGCATCATGTACAATGTCTACAAATTCTTTTATTCTTTCATTATAAATTCCAGTATCTTCTGGGTTAGTAATCAATATTCCTGCAGTTTTCTCACTTACGGCAGCTTTTAAAGCCTCTATATCTGGACAACCAGTTTCATCTGGATATAAAGTGATTACTTTATATCCTAAAGTTGAAGCAGCACCAGCATTTCCTGGATGAGATAAAATCGTTGTAATTATTTCATTTCTCTCTTCTGCTTCTCCATTTTCTTCATGGTAGGCTTTTATCATAGCTACATTTGAATAAATCGCTTGAGTTCCACCACCTGAATTAAAACTCACCCTATCCATACCAGATATTTCTTTTAGATATTGTTCTGTTTTATATATTATTTCAAGTATTCCCTGAGTACTGTCTTCATTTTGATAAGGATGTAATTCCGTTATTTTCTCACTTCTTGTAAATTCTTCATGAATTTTCGGATTATACTTCATAGTACAAGTACCTAGTCCAATATCTATATTTAAATCAAGGCCTATTGTTTCTTGTGATAACCTTAAATAATGTCTTAAAATCTGCATTTGTGATAGTTCAGGTAGTTTAGGAGGCTCTTTTCTTTTTAAGGACCTAGGGTAGATTTCATCTATATTTAAATTTTCAGTAATAATATCCTCAGGTTTATCTATTAGAATTCCCCTTTCACCTTCTGAACCCATTTCCAATATAATAGGTTCGTCCCAACGTGCCTCATGAAAGTCTCTATTTCTCTTCATCAGTCATACCTCCTATTATTGAACTTAAAGCATTATACAATTTATCTATTTCATAGACATCAGTCTTTTCACCAAAACAGTACATAGCTATTTGTCCATATTCAGGAAACCAGTTTGATAAATCCTTTCCACCAAATATGCCGAAATCCAATAATCTATTATTTATTTCCTTAACTGTAAATCCTGTATTATTAAAATCAATTATAAATTCTTGGAAAAATTTACCACCTGAAGGATTGACTTTTATTTTTGGAATCTCAGATAGTCTTTTTGCTGCATAATTAGATCTACTTATAATTAACTCCCCTAATTCTTTCATACCTTTAGGACCCATTAATGATAAATATACACCAGCCACTATAGCCCATAACCCTGATTCTGTTCCAAAGTATTCATTGGCTTCTTCCCTTCCCTCATGGCTACATCTATAATTAAGTGCTCTTCCCCAACCAAATTGTCCATCCTTTTTAGTTTTTGCAATTCCATATAAATATGTTGGATATTGTTCTATATATTCTTTTTCTGATCTTGTAGCTATAAAACCACCACATCCACCACCATAGTTCATATGTATGCCAAGTTCTTGTATTTCACCACATGTTATATCTGCACCATAGTTTGATGGTGGCTCAATAATTCCTAGAGATGATAATGATGGATTTACAATAGCTATAGCTCCTTTTCTATGTGCCATTTTAATTAATTCTTCAGAATTTTCTTCAAATGCACCTAAAAATGTTGGATTTTCTAAATAAATTGCAGCTACATCGTCATCCAATTTACTTTTAAAATCTTCAATATCTATTAAGCCATATTTAGATTTGATTTTAATCAAATTGCCAAAGCCTTTACAATAACTTTTAGCTTGAGAGTAAATTTCTGGATTCATATTGCTAGGAACCAATACTTTTTTTCTCTTATTATTTATTCTAAGAGCCATTCTTATAGAAGATGAAACGGCTTGACCTGCATCGTATGTTGTATATCCTACTACATCTAAATCCAACAATTCTGCCATAAGGCTAGTATATTCAAAAATAGCCTGTAATTTTCCATGATCAGAATACGTATCTCCACAATATGCAGTTAAAAACTCTGCTCTATTTGCAATTTCATCACATATTGCGGGAACGTATCTATCGTAACAACCAGCTCCTAAAAAATTTATGTACTCTGCACATGATATATTCTTATTCAACAATTCTACTACATGTTTTTTTAATGCTATTTCACTATGTATTGGTTCAGGAAGGTTCATTTTTCCTTTAAACCTTAAATTCATTGGTATAACCGATTCATAAATATCTGAAACTTTAGAAACACCAATGGTTTTTAGCATTTCTTCCATATTTTTTTTAGTACTATTTGGCATATAAGGATGTACTAAATAATCATCCATTTTCATTTCCCTCCTCTAATTAAAAAATATTGTTTTTAATAAATATTGGAATAAAACTTTCTCATAGGTTAAATGTAATATTACAATTTCACTCTATATGCCTATCTTATAATATATTGTGAAAACTTACACCATTTATTTAATATTTTCCTAAAGCTTATAGATACTTTATAAATCGAATTATAAAATACTAATAAATTTCCATCCATCCCTCATAATAATCATATCTTTTCCCCTCATTTGCTGAACTTAAGTAAATTCCTATTATTTGTCCACATTTATACCCTAATCCATCCGCTTCCTTTATAAAATCTATAATATTATTATCATATAAATTTTTAGGATTAACCCAAAATAATCCCTTTATAAATGTTTTTTTACCAATATCTTCTTCTCTTATACTTGATTCTCCATCGCCCTTTATTTCCAATATCCCATATTTTAATTTTTCATTATCCCTATTTGAAACCACCACTACCCTATATGGATCTTCCATATATATTTGTGCATGATATTCATCATTAAAATCAAAAGTATCAATGGACTTAAATATTTTTTTCTTTATTTCAAATTTATTTAATTCCAAGTTTTTTAATTTTTCTATCATTTTCTGTCTAGTGTTGATTTTCTCCACAGTATTTTGTAAATCGTCAATTTGCTTTAAAATATTGTTTTTTCCATAGTCTAAATTATCCATAATTTTATCTAAATCATATTCATAGAACTCTTTTATTTTCTTTACAGGTATGGACAATTCCCTATAGAAAATAATGTCACATATATTCATAATCGTCTGAAAGGAAATTTCTCTATAGTTATTCTCATTATTTCTCTCAAATTTAATTAATCCTTCCTTTTCCCAATATCTTAATGTCGATGGCGCTATATTTAATTTTTCTGCAACTCTTCCAATATAATCTACTTTTTTCATACTTCCTCCTTGACCTTAAAGCTACTTTAAGGTGTATAATCTCTATTGTATTATAGGGGGTTATTTGATTGAGAAAAAAATTTTTA
>CAYFSP010000017.1:19998-29260 GCA_964345925.1 uncultured Gallicola sp.
CTGATTTCATGCTTTATATTAACAACTGTATTACTGTTATCTGCACCATTTTTACTAAATTTATTTGGTGCAAAGGATACAACCTTTGTATATGCATTAGAATATATTAGGGTTATTATAATTGGAGCAACTTTTCAAATACTAGCCAATGGTTTAGCTCCAATAATAAGAAGTTTTGGAAGAGCAATACTTGCAATGATAAGTATGATTTTAGGATTTATTACAAATATTATTCTAGACTGGCTTTTCATAGTGAAATTAGGATACGGAATGCAAGGTGCTGCTTGGGCTACAATAATAGGACAATTTATGACAACTATTCCATGTCTAATATTTGTTATTTTAAAATCTAAAACTATGATAGCAAAACATTTTAAAATAAAATACGATTATATAATAAATATATTAAAAACTGGTCTTTCTCCATTTGGTTCAGCAATGGCTCCTTATATGGTAATACTAATGATGAATAAGTACGCATTTAACTATGGTGATGATGAAGCCGTAGCATCATATGCCATAGTTAGTTATGTGGTTTCATTTGTTTTACTTGTACTACAAGGCGTTGGAGATGGATCACAACCATTGATGAGCTATTATTTAGGCAATAAAGAATATGATAATGTATTAAAAATCAGAAATTTAACATATAGATTGGCAATAGGCGTTTCAACCCTTTGTATAATTATAGTATTGCTACTACGTAATCAAATACCAATAATATTTGGTGCTTCAGAAAAAGCTTTTGCAATAACGGTACAAATACTTCCAATATTTGCAATAGGATTTTTATTACTTGCATTCTTAAGAGTTACAACATCTTTCTTCTATGCAACAAAAAATAATTCCTTCTCATATACATTAATATATGGAGAACCTATAATTGCATTTATTTTATTGGTACTTATTCTACCAAAGATATTTGGACTAAAGGGAGTTTGGTTTTCAGTACCAGGAACATATTTTCTACTTTCATTTATGGGAATGTTATTACTAATTAAAGAAAAACATAAATATGGAAATAAAAAAATACTCAATCATTAATATTGAGTATTTTTAATTCACTGTATTTCTATATTAAAAAATATAACAAGAAATTTGAAATACTTATTTAGTTTTTTATGTATAATTCTATAATTAAATCTTATTTTTTCACTGTAATTAAAAAGGACCATACTTAATTACTTGTGCTATAAAGACAAAAGCTGCTGATTCTATTGTCCAAATAATAAATAATAGTAGGAAAAAATTAACCCATTTTTTCCAAGGTACACCTGCATTTGCTATACCAGCCATAAAGTATCCAGATGTTGGATAGATTATATTAGAAAATCCATCACCAAATTGATATGCTAATACTGTAGTCTGTCTTGTAACTCCAACAACATCTGATAGTGGTGCTAAAATTGGAAATAGAATAACTGCTTTTCCTGATCCTGAAGGCATTAAAACTCCATAATCATTACTACTAAAAACATTCCTACGGCAACTAATGATCCTGGAATATTATTTAATACATTTGCAAAGAAATGAACTATTGTATCGGTTATCATCGCATCTGTCATTACAACAGATACACCTCTTGCAACACCTATAATCAATGATCCTAGTAACATATCCACTGCACCATTAAATAAGCTTTCACATATTTCATCACCTGAAAGTCTTCCCATTATACCAGATACTACTCCAAGCATAATAAACATACCACTCATTTCTATCATATCTCATTTAAAAGCTATTACTCCTCCTAGAGTTATTGCTAACATAAGTAAAGCTACTATACCTGCGTTTCGCTGTTTAGAATTAAAGCTTAAGCCTACATTATCATCTGTACTTTTGTATTTTTCCCTCTTTTCCATATCTTCTTCATATACAAATGACAATGTAATATCTTTTCTTATTTTACTTGCATATTTCATTATGTACCAAACACCAATGGATAATGTTACTATAAATGTTATTATTCTAAATTGCCAACCTGAGTAAAGAGGTAAACCACTTATGTTTTGACCAATTGCTATTGTAAAGGGATTGGTTAAAGCTGCTGAAAACCCTGCAGCTGAACCACAAAGTGCAACAGCACATGCTGTTATAGAATCATAACCAAGACGAATCATCAGTGGAAGTATTATAGGTATATATACTAAAGTCATTTCATTTACACCTATAAATGCGTCAAACAAAGCAAAGATAAGCATTAAAATAGGTATTATAATCACTGGATTATGAGAAAATCTTCTCGCCAGTTTATCAATAGCCACTGGAATAACTCCTATTGTCTGTAAAACAGAAACTCCTGCACCAACGGATAATGTCAATATTATAATATCTCCAGCTTCTACAAAACCTTGTGGAATTGCTTTTACTATTCCCATTATACCTACTGGTTGACTTTCTATAACCTTAAAAGATCCTGGGTCTACAACCATTCTTCCACCTAGTTCGGTTCTGGCATATTCTCCAGCGGGAATAATATAACTTAAAATCGATACTGCAATAATAAACCCAAATAAAATAATAAAAATATGTGGCATTTTAAATTGCTTTTTCTTCTCGATTTCTTACTCCTCTCAATATATTTTTAGTATTTATCATAATATAATACTACGTTATATTTATATCCATTTCAATATAATTATTTATTCATCTGTAAATTCAAATAAATCTTCAACAGTACAATTCATAATTTTAGCAATAAAAAAAGAACCATTAAATGATTCTTTTATAAAAAATATGACGTTAATGCCAGCAAGTAACAACCCATATAATATGTACTTAAATTAGCATATCTTAACCATCTTATTTTCTTTGTACCAAAATATACAAAGAATAGCAATAAATCAGATAACAGAAAAAGTGAAGAGCCAAGTGCTAAAAATATGGCGTACTTACTATTAATATTGGTAAATAAAACGACTTGTACTGCCTTTGTAGCCATAAATCCAATAATAATAGCATATATATTAACAATTCTCATAAGTTTATGAAGTCTGACCAATTTCATCTTATCAAATATTATAGTCATAAGGACTAAAATAATCGGTAAAATAAAATCATACCAATAAAAACCTACAATGCTATAAAATAACGACCAAAAGAATAAATGTGCAATGGAAAAAAATAAAACTCCCATTTTAAAATACTTTAAATTTGCAAAAACCTTATGGTCACAATACCCTAGGGAAATATCTCCCATCATACAAAAAACAAGTCCTAAAAAAATAATCATAAAGTGAAAAATGCTATCCCTACTTCCTAAAAGAAATGATACAACAGAAGTAGTAACAAATATAAAGCTTGTAAATGTTTTTACCCTTACATATTTCTCCCTTTTATTTTTAGATACATATAAAAGATTTATTATAAAAATAATATATATAATTGTTGAAATAGCTAATAAGTTTTTCATATAATTTCCTCTTTTATATTAACTACACTTTTGAAATTTAATAAACCATAAATACTATTTTATGGTTTATTAAATTTTTCTACCACCATGTCCACTGTTTCACACTGTTGGTCTTCTCTTGAGATTATAGCTTTCCCATCGCCTTTTTGTTCTCCGTAATTTCCAAAATAGGAATGATTTCCACCATTTATTATTTTTACAATATCCGATTTTCCTATTTTTTCTTGATTTAGTATTTTATCGTTGGAGCCATATATTATCAATGTATCTTTTTCATTGTAATCTCCATAATTATATGATCCTAAAAGAATAAGTCCCTTTACTAAACTCTTGTTTTTTTCAGCATAGGAACTTGCCATTGCCCCTCCTAGAGAATGTCCAGCCATATACCAATCCTTTATATTTTGATTTTTCTCTATGATTTCATCTGCAGCATTCTTGTTGAAAATTGCTAAATTAAATGGCATTTTTACTAAATAACAGTTAAACCCTATTTCTGTAAATTTATCCATTAATGGCAAATATGAATAATGTTCAACTTTTCCACCTGGATAAAATACAATTGCTTTATCTGATACTTCTTTTGATGGAAGAAACACATAGTTATCATTTTCTTCAACTGAACTTATTTTTAAAATATCCACTACATCGCCATCAGCATGGTAGTAATTTCCAAAATACATGGAAATACTTATAATAAGAATGGTTATTGTAGACATTAAACCTAATGCTATTTTTCTGTTTTTCTTTTTCATAATAGTATTCCTATATATAAATTTGTAATATTATTTATTGTGCTTAATCCATTTATTTATATGAATTATATTTTCATAGATAAAGCAACTTTGTCTTTACTCTTATCTATTCCTATTATTTTAACATCTACTATATCTGCTACTTTTACTAGGTCTTTAGGATGTTTTATAAATTTTTCAGACATTTGTGAAACGTGTACCAATCCATCATTTTTTATTCCAATATCTACAAAGGCACCAAAGTCCACAACATTTCTTACTGTTCCCTTTAATACCATTCCTTCTTCTAAGTCATCTATGGAAAGTACATCTGAACGAAGTATTGGTTTTGGCATTTCATCCCTTGGATCTCTTCCAGGTTTCTTAAGTTCGTTTACTATATCCACAAGTGTTGGTATTCCCACTCCAAGTTCTTCCGATTTTTTGCTTATTTGGAATTTTTTTAAGTCCTCTCCTAGAATTTTTTCTGCTATTTCATAGCTTTCTGGATGAACTCCTGTATTGTCCAATATATTATCCGATTCCGGTATTCTTAAGAAACCTGCACATTGTACAAACGCCTTTGGTCCAAGCCCCTTAACTTTATTTAATTCCTTACGAGATTTAAATGGTCCATTTTCGTCTTTGTAAGCTACTATATTCTTTGCTACCGTCTTTGAAATTCCAGCTACATAGTTAAGCAATGATGGGGATGCTGTATTTACATTTACTCCTACTGAGTTTACACAGTCCTCAACTACATTACCTAATGTCAATTTCAATTCCTTTTGGTTAACATCATGTTGATATTGACCTACTCCAATATGTTGCGGCTCTATTTTTACAAGTTCTGCCAATGGGTCTTGTATTCTTCTCGCTATGGAGATTGCTCCTCTTATAGTTACATCAAGGTCTGGAAATTCTTCATCCCCTAATTTCGATGCAGAATAAATAGATGCTCCTGCTTCATTTACTATGGAATAGAATAAATCTTTCTTACCTAATTCCTCTATTAAGTCAGCTACCATGCTTTCAGTTTCCCTTGAAGCCGTTCCATTTCCTATTGCTATTAAATTTGCATCATATTTGTTTATAAAGTTCGTTAATACCTTTTTTGAACCCTTTATATCCTCTCTTGGTTTTGTTGGATATATTGTTGAATAATCGAGTACTGTTCCATGTTCAGATATTACTGCTACTTTACAACCTGTTCTATAGCCTGGATCAATTCCTATTACAACTGATTCCTTTATTGGTGGTTGCATTAAATATGGTTTTAAATTGCCTGCGAATACATTTATTGACTCCTTATCTGCCATTTCTTTTAATTCATTTTTAATTTCTGTTTCTATTGATGGTAGTAATAATCTTTTATATCCATCTCTTAATGCTTCTTCTAAATATTTATAACCAACATATTCTTCGTTCATACATAGTTTAAAGAGAATATTTTCTATATTTTTTTCATCGTTAAAATCATATTTTAATTTTAGAATTCCTTCTTTTTCTCCTCGAAACATAGCAAGTATTCTATGAGCCTTTAAATGCTTTATTCTTTCTGCAAAATCATAGTACATCTCATATGTTGGATCTTCTTTTTTAGGATCCTTTGTGGATATTAATCCACCGTTTCCTCTTGCTTCTACTCTTACAATATCTCTAAATTCCTTTGTTTCAGATATTGTTTCAGCGATTATGTCCATTGCTCCCTTTAATGCATCCTCAGATGATGTAACTTCTTTTTCCTCATCTACTAATGATTCTGCCATTTTTTCTATTTCATCTTTTTTAGGTTTTAATGACAGTATCAATTCTGCTAAAGGCTCTAATCCCTTTTCCTTTGCAATTGTCGCCCTAGTTCTCTTCTTTTGTTTATAAGGAAGGTAAAGGTCTTCAACTTCTTGAATTTTTTCCGATTTTTCTATTTCCGCTTTTAATTCTTCCGTTAATTTACCTTGCTCATCTATTAAACGAATAACATCTTCTTTTCTTTGCTCCAAAGACCTTAAATATGTAAGTTCCTCTTCTAATTTACGAAGATCCGTATCGGATAGATTACCAGTTACCTCTTTTCTATACCTAGAAATAAAAGGTATCGTATTGCCTTCATCAATTAATTTTATTGTGTCTTCTACTTGTTTTTCTTTTACATTTAATATTTGAGCTATCTTTAAATTTATATTCACTTTACACCTCTACGCCTTCATTACAAAATTTACATCATCTATATATACATTTTTTTAGGATGCAGAAATCTGCATCCTAATTATTTTTTCTGCTCTATTGTCTTCATTTTTAAATACTCATTAATAAAACCATCTATGTCTCCGTCCATGACAGCTTGACCATTTCCAACTTCATAATTAGTTCTATGATCTTTCACCAATGTGTAAGGATGAAATACATAGGAACGTATTTGAGAACCCCAGGCAATTTTATTATACTTACCTTGAATATCTTCAATTTTTTCCCTATTTTCCTCTTCCTTTATTGCAATAAGTTTTGCTTTCATCATTCCCATAGCAGTTTCTCTATTGCTTATTTGACTTCTTTCCGATTGACATTGTACTGTTACACCTGTTGGAATATGGGTTATTCTAACTGCTGAGTCCGTCGTATTAACATGTTGTCCACCAGCCCCACTAGCTCTATATGTGTCAATTCTAAGGTCATTTGTATCCAGTTCTATATTATCATGGTCTTCTATTACTGGATAAACATCAACACTGGCAAAGGAAGTATGTCTTTTCTTATTTGTATCAAAGGGAGAAATTCTTACAAGTCTATGAACTCCCTTTTCAGCTTTTAAATATCCATAGACATTGTAGCCCTTTACAAGTAATGTAACAGACTTTATTCCACCTTCAGTATCCCTGTTATAATCCGTTATCTCATGGGAATAACCATGGTTATCCATCCATCTTGTATACATTCTAAGTAACATTTCAGTCCAGTCCTGAGCTTCAGTTCCACCAGCACCAGAATTTATAGAAAATATTGCATCATTTTTATCGTATTCACCACTTAACATGGTTTCGATTTTAAACTCTTCCAATACTTTTTCTATATCCTTTAAGGATTTGTTGATTTCCTTTTCATATGAATCACTATTTTCCTCTTTTGCGATTTCTATTATGACTTCAACTTCCTCTAAGGATTCTGTAATTTTATTAATTTTTTCTAATTTATCCTTTTTAATCTTCAACTCATCAAAAAGATTTTGGGCATTTTTACTGTCGTCCCAAAATCCTTCTTCTAAAGTTTTCTGTTCTAATTTATTTATATCCTCTTTGAGTTTAGGTAAGTCAAAGTGAATCACCTAACTCCTTTAAAGTATCCTCTAAATAGGATATTTCTTCATGTATTTCGTATAAGTCCATAACTACCTCTTATGCGTTTCTACCACAACATTTTTTATATTTCTTGCCACTTCCACATGGACAAGGGTCATTTCTACCTATTTTTTTGCCCTTGACGATTGTAACCTGTTCGTCACTTGAATTTGTTTCTTTGGCAACTTTCTTTCTTTGAACTTCTTCTACTGGTCTTACGTTGAAAAGTCCTTTTAATGTCTCTTCTTTTATAGCATGGTTCATCTCTTCAAACATTTGGAAACCCTCTTCATTATATGCTCTTACAGGGTCTTGTTGTCCATAGGAACGAAGTCCAATACCTTGACGTAATTGGTCCATTGCATCAATATGATCCATCCATTTTCTATCTACAATCATTAAAAGAATAACTCGTTCTATTTCTCTAAATCTTTCAGAGCCAATTTCTTTTTCCTTAGCATTATATGCTTTTAAGGATTCTTCATATATATATTCCTTTAAGGATTCTTCATTGAATTTACTTAGGTCTGTAAATTGTAATATTCCATCTGGTAAATATGCAGATTTTAAATAAAGCATTAAACCTTCCATATCCCACTCTTCTTGATGATTTGTTCCATTTGTAAAATTATCAACTCCCATTGAAACAATTTCATGCATCATTTCCAATATGGAGTCTTTCATATCCTCACCTTGAAGAACTTTTTCCCTTTCTCCATAGATGATCTTTCTTTGTACATTCATAACATCGTCATATTGTAGTACGTGTTTACGAATACCAAAGTTGTTAATCTCAACTTTTTTCTGTGCCCTTTCAATAGCCTTTGAAATTGTCTTCATCTCTATTGGCTCATCTGCTGGGAAATCTCCTTTTTCGGCAAATCTTTGAATAGTCTCTCCACCGAACAGTCTCATTAAGTCGTCTTCCAATGATATGAAAAATCTTGATGAACCTGGGTCTCCCTGTCTACCAGCACGACCTCTTAACTGGTTGTCTATACGTCTTGACTCATGTCTTTCAGTACCTAATATATACAATCCTCCAGCTGAAATAACCTTAGCCTCGTTTTCATCTGTTTGAATCTTATATTTATCATGAAGTTTCTTGTAAACATTTCTTGCTTCTTTTACTTCATTATCATCTGTTTCAACAAAGCTATCTAAGTTATCAAGAATATAGTCTGCATATCCCTGTTTCTTCATTTCATGTTTTGCCATAAAGTCTGGGTTACCACCTAGGACAATATCCGTACCCCTACCAGCCATATTCGTAGCTATGGTAACTTTTCCATATGTTCCTGCCTGTGCAACTATTTCGGCCTCTCTTTGATGATACTTAGCATTAAGTACATCATGAGGAACTCTTTCCTTTTTAAGCATCTTTGAAATTAACTCAGATGTTTCTACAGAAACAGTACCTACAAGAATCGGTTGACCAGTCTCATGTACACGCATAATCTCTTTTACAATCGCCTCATATTTAGCTTTTTCATTAATATATATTCTATCTTCAAAGTCTTCTCTGGCTATTGGTTTATTAGTTGGTATTTCAACTACGTCCATATTATATATCTCGCTGAACTCGTCTTCTTCTGTCTTTGCAGTACCTGTCATACCAGCGATTTTATTATACATTCTAAAGTAATTTTGGAATGTAATAGTTGCAAGTGTTTTGGATTCTGACTGAACTGTTACACCTTCTTTAGCTTCAATAGCTTGGTGTAAACCGTCACTATATCTTCTTCCTTGCATTATACGACCTGTGAATTCATCAACTATTAGAA
>CAYFSP010000018.1:0-2848 GCA_964345925.1 uncultured Gallicola sp.
CCTTATGTTTTTTATTTATGTTATCATAAATGTCTAACATTTGGGGTGCACTTCACTAAGACCTATTCCTTTTTTTATTCTTAATAAATTTATTTATAACAATATCCCCTATTTTTTAATATATTCAAATATTACTGTTTCTTTCTCTATTGCCTCTCCTGTATTCTTTGTAATTTCCTTAATTTCGTCCATATTTGTAATTATTATAGGAGTTGTAATATCATATTTCTTTTCTTTTAAAAGTTCTAAATCCACAACTGTTAAAAGATCTCCCGCCTTTACAGTATCTCCTGCTTTAACCTTTGTTTCAAAGCCTTCTCCTTTTAATTCCACAGTCTCCAAACCTATATGAACTAATACTTCAAGTCCATCTTCTGTTTCAATTCTAAAAGCATGTTCTGTATTTGCAACCAATGTTAACTTTCCAGAAACAGGACTATAAATTTCTCCAGATTTTGGTACTAGGGCAACACCATCGCCTAGTATCCTCTGTGCAAACATTGCATCCTTTACATCTTCAATATTTATAACCTCTCCTGATTGAATTGCGTATACCTTGCCTTCTTTACTATTATTTTTCTTAAATAAATTTTTAAACATAATTTCCTCCACTTTTTTATTTTAAACTTACTATATTTATTAATATATACAACAACAAAAAAGACAATTTGTAAAGGAATTCTAACTCCAATACTTAGTATCCACCGTCCTAAATCGTATAGCTTCAAGTAAATGATTTGACTCAACATTTTCTTTTCCATCTAAATCAGCAATTGTCCTTGATAATTTCAATATTTTATTAATAGTTCTTGCCGAAAATTTATATTTTTCATATGATTTTTCTAAAATAATATTTAATTCCTTACTTAGTTTTACATATTTTTTTATAAGTCTATTGTTCATTTGACCATTTGTTTTAATTTTCTCATTTTTAAATCTTTCATATTGAATATTTCTTGCATCAATAACCCTTTTTCTAATTATATCGGAACTTTCCGTTTCGATATTTGATGTTAATTCATTTAATTTAACTGGTTTAACTTCAATATGTATGTCTATTCTATCCAGAATAGGTCTGCTTACCTTGGCTAAATACCTTTGAATTTGTGGCAATGTACAGGTACATTCGTGGGTTTCTGATTCGTAATAACCACATGGACAAGGATTCATGCCTGCAATGAAGAGAAAGTTTGCTGGATATGTCAATGTTGCATTAGCCCTAGAAATGGTTATTTCCTTTTCTTCTAAAGGCTGTCTTAAAACCTCTATAGTATTTCTATTGAACTCTGGCAATTCGTCTAGAAAAAGTACTCCATTATGTGCTAGTGAAATTTCCCCTGGCATCGGAATTCTTCCTCCACCTATTATTGAAACCGATGAACTAGTATGATGAGGCGCTCTAAAAGGCTTTCTTGTAATTAATTTATTCTCTTTTAAATTTCCACTTACAGAATATATTTTTGTACACTCAATTGCTTCTTCGAAATTAAGAGGAGGTAAAATAGTAGGAAGTCGCATTGCTGCCATGGTCTTTCCTGATCCTGGTGGTCCAATCATAATTAAATTATGTTCTCCCGCTGCTGCAATCTCCATAGCTCTCTTTAAATTTTCCTGTCCTTTTATTTCACTAAAGTCCATATCATAATCTGAATTTATATCTGTACTTTTAAAAATATCATCATTATAATTTTCTATTTTGATTTCATCATTTAAATAATCAACTAATTTTTTTAAACTACTTACTGGTATAATATTTACCCCTTTTACTAAAGAACATTCTTCCTTATTTTCATCTGGGACAATAATCTTCTTAAATCCTAATTCCTTTAAGGATATAACCATAGGAAGCGCCCCTTGAATACTCATAATTCTTCCGTCTAATGATAGCTCTCCTATAAAAGCTGTACTTTTGCTAGGTATATTATAAATCACACCAAATGCGGTCAATATGGATATGGCAATTGAAATATCCAATTGAGATCCTTCTTTTTTTAAATTTGCAGGAGCTAAATTTATTGTAATTCTACCAATGGGAAAAGTATATCCAGAATTACTTATAGCAGACCTTACCCTTTCCTTTGACTCCTTAATGGAAATATCTGGAAGTCCTACAATATTAAAAGATTGTAGCCCCCTTGCAATATCGGCTTCAACTTCAATTGCGTAACCATTTAACCCCTCTAATACACATGTCATAATTTTTGAATACATAATTTACCTCAATAAATATATTTCCAATATTATATAAAATCTTCTTCCTACATTTAAAAATTTTCCCTTAAAATACTGTATATTTCAACGTCGTAAAGCGTACCATTGAATTCATGATGCTGTCTTTGCAAACCATCAAATGTAAATTCACATCTCTTAATTAGCTCAATAGACTTTTCATTAAAGGAACCAATATGAGCATATATCTTATTTAAATCTGTAGATCTAAATAAAATATTTACAATTTCTGAAATGGATTCTGTCATAATTCCCTTACTTTGATACTCTTCTAAAAGTGTATATGATATTTCAAGACTTTTGTTTCTAGAATTATAATCATTAAGGGATATTCTTCCAATAATTTCATCATTTAAAAAAATCCCAATAATGAAATTATTAGGGTTTGAAAGCAATAGTTTGAAAATTCTTTCCTTCTGATTATTGTTTCTTTTAATAATAGGTCTGCAAGACATTGTATATGGATCAAATGTCCCTCTTTCCCCTAAATTTATTAGTTCTTCCACATTTACAACATCCAAGTGAAAATTATTTATCTTCAAGGGAAGTCTATTTTTAATATTAATAAAAATATCATCATTTAAATTATTTTTCATAAACTCCTCCTATATTTATTATA
>CAYFSP010000018.1:2948-16043 GCA_964345925.1 uncultured Gallicola sp.
ATTGGAATATGGACAAATAAATATAAAAAAACAGAATTCGAATTACTAATTGTAAGCATAATAAAAGACAGATTTTCAACCTGTCTTTTATTCATTATAAATATTTAAATTTCCCCCAAAAAAGAGCATATGCTCTTTTTTATAATTCTATAATCTTAATTCTATCGCCTTTTTTTACTTCTCCATCTTTTAAAACTTTAGCGAAAATTCCCTCTGTTGGCATTATACAGTTTCCAACCTGCTGTTTTATTGCACAGCCTGAATGACATTTCTTACCTATTTGAGTTACTTCCAATACTGATGTTCCCATGGTAAATACTGTACCAACTGGTATTTTATGTAGCACTAGTCCCTTTGTAGTAATATTTTCTGCAAAGTCTCCATCCTTTAGTTCTGGAAGCCCTTGTGCTCTCATCTTATCTATACTCTCTTCTGCTAGTAGACTTACTTGTCTATGCCAATCACCTGCATGGGCATCTCCTACTAGTCCATGATTTACTTTTAAAATACCTTTATCTACTGGAGTTTTTATTACGCCTTTTTTCTCACTAAGATTTACATCTAAAACTATTCCCTCTTTATTCTCCGCTAGAAAATGACCAGATTTGCCACCTTCTTTTTCAATTAGTCTTAAATTTTCCACTTTCATTCCCCTATCTATTGCTTTACACATATCATATATTGTTAATGCAGTTGTTGAACAAGCGTTTAAAGCTTCCATTTCAACTCCTGTTTTTCCAATTGTCTTCACCGTTGCAAATATATCTACAGTGTTTCTTCCAAGATCAAATTTTATATCCACTCCCGTTATGAATATATTGTGACACATTGGTATTGACTGAGCCGTATTTTTGGCAGCCATTATTCCGCCTACTTGTGCAACTGCAAGTACATCCCCTTTTTTTATTTGACCTTCTTTTATTCTATTTAATGTTTCCTCTTTCATTACAACTGTACATGTAGCTGTAGCGGCTCTTTTTGTATCGTCTTTTGCCCCTACATCTACCATTTTAGCCCTACCTTCTTCATTAAAATGTGTTAAGTTCATCTATCCTCCAATTTCATTCATATCGGTTTTATTATATTCACCTTCTAATAAATGATGCCTTTCCGGTTTTTTATCTATTTGATCTATTATTATCTTTTCTATGTCCTTGCCTTCTCTTAATGGTTTTAATAAATCTATTAATATATTTGAATGTAGACACATTAAGAGTTTCCCACTACTTGTAAGTCTTACCCTGTTACATGCTCCACAAAAATTACATGACATAGGATTTATAAATCCTATATTTCCTTTTGAATTAGGCAATTTATAATATTTGGCTGGGCTGGATTTATCTTTGCTTTCCATAGGTTCCAACTCATTATAAAGGCTTAGTAATTCATCATTTGAAACGAAATTATCCTTATACTGTATCGCTTCACCTATTGGCATTAGCTCTATAAATCTAACGGATACATCCTCTGTTTTTGTTAAGTCCACAAAATTTCTAAATTCATTTAAATTAAAATCTCTCATCATTACAGTATTTATCTTTATTGGATTGATTCCATTTTCCCTACACTCTTCTATTGAATCTAGAACATCTTGTAATTTTCCACCTCTAGTAATATCTCTGTATTTTTCTTCCACCAATGAGTCTAAACTAATATTTACTCTATTTAAACCAGCTTCCTTTAATTCCTTAACTCTATTTTTTAAAAGAAGTCCATTTGTAGTCATGGCAATTTCCTTAATACCCGTATTCTTTATTCCTGATATTAATTCAACTACTCCTTTTTTTACCAATGGTTCTCCACCAGTTATTCTAACTTTGGTTATCCCAAGTTTTCTAAAGACTTCTACTATTTTTATATATTCTTCCACCGTCAGTACGTCTTCATGTTCCAGTTTAGGAATACCTTTTTCAGGCATACAATATTTACATCTTAAATTGCATTTATCTGTAATCGATATTCTTAAATAAGATATTTCTCTACCAAACCTATCTTTCATTTAATCACCTATCTTTATTATAACATAACGGTCTATCATTACAGTATAATAAAATTAATCTTATAATGCAAAAAAAGATGGACTTCATCGATTCTCTAAAAATAATTATATTAAATTAATACAAAGTTATATATGAATAGTTAAATTTAATAAAAAAACCTCACAGCTATTTCAGCAATCTGTGAGATTTTAATGCTTTATATATTTTATAAACCCTTTAGGTCATCTTCTATATTTGAAGATATAGAGTTTTCTCCACCAACTATGATTATATTTTTAATATTTTTTTCCCTTATATATTTTTTTACAGATTTAGGAATATTATCTTTTTCTGTTAAAAGTATTGGTGCATCCTTTATGCCAGCTATTCCAGAAGCAGCTAAAGCATCAGGGTAATTTTCTCCACTTACTAAAACTATTGTTTCAACTTCCATTTGAAGACAATTATAATAGCCATCTGCTACATCTACAGAGGTTTCATATCTACTAGAACCCTGAAATCTGATTTTTTCCTTTCCTGCAGGTACAGAGTTTTCGCCACCGAATACATGTATATATTCCATATCCTGCTTGTCCTTGTTCATATTAGGAATTAAATTTACGATTCCCATTTTTTTGACCATTCTCCTAAAAATGAACCTGCTGATAAAGCATCTGCAAAATTATTTCCATCTATTCCTGCATATATTGTTACGTACTCTGTACTTCCCTTTAATTCTATTTTCTTATTTCCAATTGACTTTGCAGTCTCTACTCTATTTTTTCCTGAAAGTCTTTCAACAACTATATTTAAATTCTTTATTTCATCTTCTACTTTTTAGATATTGTATTTTCTCCACCTAAAATGAAAACATTCTCCACTTCTAATCTTTTTAGCTCTTCAGCTATCTCTTTTCTCATACTATTTTTTGAAACTAAAAACATAGGAGCATCTAATTGAGTTACTAAAGAACCACCAACTAATGCATCAGAAAACCCTTCACCACTAACAATTACAGCATATTTTGACGTTGAAAAAACTTCCTTACTAATATTTATAGAGGTTTCATATCTATCGAGTCCAGATATTCTACTTATATTCAGTCTTTCTTTTGCCTTTACCTCTGTGTTTATAAATATAACCATTAATAATATCATTATAATTAGTACGTTAATTTTCTTTTTCATAATATGCCTCCTGTCTATAAATCTATTGTAGTATATATTTTAGTTAAATAATTTACAAAATAGTTAATAAATAGTTACATTATAGTAACAATAATATGTATTTGTACTATTAAATTTCATAATCATTTTTCAATATAATTTATAGAAACGTTTTTATATGTTTTTTAAATATATCTTTATGAACAATATATAAATTAATGTGACGTATATAGTTGTCATTTATTTAAAATCTATGCTATAATACTCTAGAAATTCAGCATATTGTTTAACCCTAGACAATATGCTAATAATTAATATATTTTAGGAGGAGTTATATATGGATAATGTCAAAGGAGCTAAGTCTGATTACAAACCAGAAAAGTTCAAAGAGTTTTTATTTAGACAGAAAGTGATTTTACTAGTTGCTTTCGTAGGATATGTTTGTGCTTACTTAGTAAGAAATAATTTTAAGTTGATGTCCAAGGAAATGATCGAGGTTTATGGTTGGGATAAAATGAATGTTGCTTTCCTATTAACTTGTTTTACAGTAACATATGGATTTGGTAAATTTTTTATGGGTGTAGTTTCAGACCGTGTAAGTTTACGTAAACTATTTGGAGGTTCTCTAGCTATAAGTGCCATATTGTGTATAGCTATGGGCTTTACTAATAAATTAGCTATAATTGCAATATTACTTATTTTAGTAGGAATTATTCAAGGAGCATTAGCACCTAGTTCTCAGGCTATGATAGCAAATTATTTTCCAAATAAAACAAGAGGAGCTGCTATTGCAGGATGGAATGTTTCACAAAACGTTGGAGGAGCTTTACTACCATTAATGGTTAGTGGACTTGGTTTCATAGCTCCAGGTAATATTTATCTTGCCTTTTTAGTACCAGGAGTTTTAGTATTGTTAATTTCCTTTTTCATATGGAAATTAGGAGGAGATAATCCTGAATCAGAAGGATTTGGAAGCTTAAAGGATATATATGGTAAATAGGGAGAACCTAATGTAGGTGAAGATAGTGATACAACAATGCCATATTGGCAATTAATAAAGAAATATGTATTTTTAAACCCAGGAATATTAATAGTTGGTTTTATAAATGCTGCTTTATATTTTGTACGTTTTGGCGTTGCAGATTGGATGCCAATTTATTTAAGCCAACATGCAGGATTTTCAGATGCTCAATTTTTAACAGCAATTTCAGTTTTGGAATGGGTGGCAATTCCAGGTTCATTTTTCTTTGCATGGTTAGCTGTAAAGTATGCTAACAAGATGACAGTTATAGGTTCAATTGCATTGTTTGTTATGGGTGGAGTTATTTTCTACTATGAAACTATACGTAATACTGGAAATATTTCATATATTCAACTATTGATTACATCTGGAATATTAGGCGCACTTATTTACGGACCACAATTAATAGTAAATATTTTAACATTGAATTTCGTACCTTTAAAGGTTGCCGGAACTGCTCTAGGGTTAGTAGGTCTAATGGCATATCTTATAGGAAATTTAGGAGCTAACTGGATTATGCCAATAGTTGCAGATAATCTTTCTTGGAAGGCTTCTTACATGATTGTTGCAGCACTTTCAGTTCTTTCAGGTATAGGATATTTAACATTATATCGTCACGAGAGAAAAGTAGTTAGCGTTAATGAAGAAGATAAAAAAAATAAATAGGAATATTTAATTATACAAAAATAAAAATTAGGTTATCAATATTTGATAGCCTAATTTTTTATTTCAATATTCTATTTATATAAATCATAAAAAATAAGTAAATTATCTTTAACAAAAAATTACTGTATATAATAATTTTCCAGTATAAATTTATCTTCTATTTTTAAAGAATTGTTTATTTTCTTTAATATATTATTTTCTAGTCTTACCTTACCATTAAAACTTTCCTCTTCTATGACTTTTCCATTTACAATAAAGTTTTCAGAGTTTTTATCTCTATTTATTAAAATTCCATTTATATTTATTTTTCCTTCCCCCGTTATATTTCCATTATTTATAAATACTCCTGAAATATTAAAATCCTCTGCTTCCTCTATATTTATAGAACTAGTATTTATAAAATACAATTTATCCTTTTCTATAGACATACTTCTAGTAAATAAAATCCTTTTAAAGTCTTTATCCTCATCTTCTGAATTATTAAATTCTTCAACTACCCTGTTACATTCTTCAACTAATATAAAGTAATTTTTATCTTCATATGTAAAGACTACAATATCCCCTTCAATTCTTTCAAATTCATTGTTGAGTAGCATATCATATATTTCATTGTTCCCTTCTAATTTTATTATCTCCTCTTTGTTTAGAATTAAATTATCCTCTTTTGAATATGTAATATTGGAGTTTGTTACTGTGTTTTTATATTTGACTTCATAACTTAAATGGTACTTCCCATCTTTATTAGTAATCACTTTAATTTCAGTTGATCCACCTTTTAGAATTTCATTATATTCTAAAGTAAATCTTCTTTCACCACCTGTATTTACATTTAATTTTTTAAATATCTCCTCTAGTATTTCCATAGTATTTTCATTATGCTGTAATTTGTTGAAGATCGATTCTGATATTAAACAATTTTGATAATAATCCTTCTGATTTCTATTTATTTTATTTTCAAAGTCCACTCCTATTAAAATCACAGTTATAAGTGCAAATAAAAGTAATGAAATTATTAAAGCGAATACTGATATATAACCTTTTGTTTTCATAGTCCTACACCTGCATAAATACTGGACTCATAATTTTTACTAATATTTTCAAATTCACATTGAAAATTCAAATGGATAAATTTTTCAGCTCTATTGTAATAGGACTTAGAAATATTAACTATATTGGAAGCTATACTGTTATTTCCTATGTTAATATTCTTAAGTCCCTTTTCTATTGGTCCACTTGAACTTATGGAATGTCTTATCAAGTTTTTAATATCTAGGGAGTAGTAAATATATTGATATTTGTTTTCTTTATTGTATGGTACAATTTGTATTAGAAATCCCAGATTATTATCTTTAACATCTATATCGTATTCATCTATTGAATATATATTAATACTTCTTCTTACTTCCTTTTCAATATAGTCGATTGCATATCTACCGTTGTTCTCCAATTTATTTCTTCCAATATTTCCCTTTAATACGGAACCTGAAATACCTAGTATAGATGTAATAACCGTTAAAATTATTAATGATATACCCATTGCTATAATTATTTCTATTAATGTAAAACCCTTTGTTTTTTTATGGAAGTAGGACTTCATAAGTTCTAACCTCCTTGTTCTTATCCTTTCTCCAAGTATTGACTTTCAATTTATTCATACCATTTATTTCTTCTATATTATATTTAAAATCAAATTCTTCTTTTAAATCATTTGTAATACTTATGTCTTTCTCGTTATAATAATCAGCTTTTATACTCTCTACAATACTTTTGCTATAATAATGTAAATCTCTATCATCTTCAGTTAATTTGTCCAATTGCAATGCTTTTACAAGAGAAGGCATTGTAAAAGCAGCTATAATTCCAAGTATTAAAATACCAACTAAACATTCTATTAATGTAAAACCTTTAGTCCTTTTCATATAGATTAACCTTTCCCGTTGCAATTTCAACAGTAACCGAATAGTTTTTTCTTCCCTTTAACTCAAATGTACACCCCTTTTCAGGTGCACCTGTTGAATTAAATTTAACTTTTGTGGTTTTTCCCCTTAATTTAATATTATTTAAATCGATATAATTTATTTTTCCATTATCATTTATTATTATTTGAGAACCGCCTTCTTTTATTTCAACTTTATTTTGATAGCCGGAATTTATTGCATTTGTTCTTGCTGAGTTTATAGTGTTAACGACTAAATTTACTTCTAATCTCTCTTTATAATTATTTACAAAATCAAATTTAACTATACCAATTGTTAGTATTATTCCCAATATCACTATTGCAACTATTAATTCTACCAATGTAAAAGCCTTTAACTTTTTCATAATATTACCTAATACTATTCAAAGTAAATATCTATATAAATATTTTTTTCTACGTCTACTATTCCATATCTTGTACTTTCATTTTCGTATATCTTATATTGGTTTCCACTGAATTCATCTATTATATTTTCATATATATTATTATCCTTTACATATAGATAATGTAATTTTGTTGCCGTATCTATCATTAAACAGTTATTAGTATTATTGCTGGCAAATTTTAACATTAACTCCTTCTCATATATTTTTTTTCTATCATTTTTTAAATTTACATACATTATCTTACTTTTTTCATTGTCGTTAATATCCAAGTAAGATGCTAGTATTCCACTTTCTAAAAATGTATAACCCTGTATTTGTTCCTTTCCTTCTACATTTATTGTAAACACTTCCTTATTTTCAGAAATACAGTAATAATACGAGTTATTTCCCTCATTGACTAAAGTAAATATCATCTTTCCATTTGATGACATATTACTTGGAGCACCATCTATATTATCAAACGAAAAATAACTTTCTGGTCTATTGTTGGATATTGTCTTCAATCCGTATTTTCCATCTTTTTCATAATTATAATAAATATTTCCATTTGCCATAACAAATTTAGCAAAATTATTGTTGGCATATAGTTCATCGATTAATACAATTTCATCATTTTCATCAATATATGCAATACAATTTTTTGTCTTATACATATTTTTTTCTACACCTGTTGGATCTGTAACTGGATCAAAATCAATTTTTTCCGAAACTACATCAGGCGTTGTTAAGTCCTTATATGAAATATATATCTCTCCATTATTTATGATTAAATCTACAATATTCATATCATCTTGTAGATTTATGGTTTTAATTATATTTTCATTTTGAAAATCATATATAATTATCTCTTCATGCTTTTTGTTTGAACTATCATCTGTGTCTTCTGAATTCTCTCCAATCAATATATACAATTTGTTTTTATCGGATTTTAATATATTATAATTATGATCTTCTATATCTGGTAATTTATAATTTGAATAACTATATTTAATTTTCCCCTCTGCTATAAATGAATTTTCTTTTTCAACAATCTTTACATTCTTTTTTGAATTCATATAGTTTAAACCTACGAATATTAAAATAGCAGTAATTAGAGTTAATAAAACTATATTTATTTTTCTTTTCATATTATAATTGTCCTCTTCATTATTATTTATATAGAATAATTGTTAGAAAATATGATAATGAAATCAATGGTACAAACGGTATTCTATACTTTAAATTCTTATATTTTATCATTACGTAAATAGCTGTAAATAAACTTATTATTGATATGTAAATTAAAAAAACTGCAATTTCATTAAAATACATCGTAGATGTCAATATTGTAAATAAAAAAATATCTCCGAACCCTATTTTTCCCTTTTGCGATAATATATAACCTAATATAATTAAAATTATCAAAAAAACGACTTTAATGATAATATCCATCCTTATAAAATACTTAAAGGGGAATTGTAAATTATTTATAAAAAACAGCATAATCAAATGCTTTATGTAAATTTCCTTCGTTTTAATATCTATAATGGACATACCTAAAAGCAATGATCCCTCTATGGATATTACAATCCTTAGTAGAAAATCATTTATATTCAAATATGATAGTAGAAATATTAAACCACATAGTAATTCTACTATAGGATACTGGATGCTAATTTTTTTACCACAGTAGGTACATTTCCCCTTTTGTAAAATATAGCTAATTACAGGCACTAGATTTTTAACCTTTAAACCCTTCTTACAATGGTCACAATGAGAAGGTGGATATATTAGAGATTCCTGTAAAATACTCCTGTCTATAAATACATTTATAAAGGAACCAATCATAAGTCCTAGTATGAATATAACAAGTAACATTTTACTTCTCTTTTATCTTCCCTGGTGTAACGATAATGTCTCCATCAATATTTATTTGTACTGTATAATATTTTCCACCTTCATTTTCTAATCCCTTGATTCCCTTTGGAACCTCTGGGTAATCAGCTATATATTCCTTTGCATCATCGGCATTTTCCCAAGTTGTTTCCGTGCCATCGTTTGCCAAGTAGTTCATAGCAGCTGATTCCAAGACTTTAACATTTGAATTATGAGCTGTCACCAAACTTCTCTGCCTTGATTCATTGTACTTAGGTATTGCTATTGCAGCTAATATTGCAAGTATTGCAATAACTATTATAAGTTCCACTAAAGTAAAACCCTTTAATTTTTTACTCTTAATATTATTCATAACTCCTCCTAGTAATTGTAATTATTTATGATATCGAACATTGGTATGGCTATGGAAATAACTATTATACCAACAAATACTGCCATAAAGATTATCATTAAAGGCTCAAAAATTCTTATTATGGAGTTAATGGAATAGTCCGACTCCTTCTTATAGTAATCTGATACGATTTCAAGTATTTCCCCAAGTCTTCCAGTTTCCTCTCCAACTTCAACCATAGAATTGAAAAGCTGCGGTAGAATATCAGTATTTTCAAAGGCTTCACTAATGCTAATACCCTCTTGGATTTCGACAATAGCCTTATCTATTTTTTCTTCAATATATAGATTGTTGGTTCCCTTTCCTATAATTCTTAATGAATCCATAAAATTTACACCACTACTATACGAAATCGATAATGCCCTAGCAATTCTTCCAGTAGTAATCTTTACATAATTAATTCCTATAAAGGGAATTTTCACCTTTAAATAATCAATTTTAATTTTAAGAAAATATTTTTTCTTTAATACTATAAATAAAACAACCATTATTAAAAATATGGATAATAGAATAAAAAAATATTTTCTTATAAATATACTTATGCTTATTAAAATTCTTGTAATCAAAGGCATTATCATATTGCTACTTTCAAATAACGAAATAAATGTTGGCATAATATATTTTAATACAAATATTAAAACCGTAATTGTCGTTAAAAATAGTATTACTGGATATGTTAATGCTCCCTTAATCTTTTTATTTATTTCGTCCTCTTTTTCATAATAGTCTGAAAGCTTTGACAATATACTTGCTAACTCTCCACTTTCTTCTCCCGTTTCCAACATGGCGATTAAGAAATCGTCATATATTCTATATTTGGAAAAAGCTAGGCTAATATGGTCTCCACTGTTTAAGTCGTCATATATTTTATTTAATGAGTAATTTAAAGATTTTATCTCTCTTTGATCCTTTAATATTGAAATTGCATTATTAGGGTTTATACCACTTGATAAGAGTACAGAAAATTGTCTTAAAAAAATTGATAAATGTCTTTTATTCAGTTTTAAGACTATAGGTTTATTTAGCGTTTCCTTAATTTCGTCAATATTCATTTTCTATCTCCGTATTCAAAGAAAGATCCATTAATTCATTAAAGGAAATTATTCCATTTTCTAATTCAGCTACCCCTTTTTCAACTATGGTTTTAATATTTTTTTCTTTGCCGAGATTTCTTAACTCATCTAAATCCAAATCGTATTTAATGAGTTTTCTAAAATCTCTATCAATATATAGAATTTCCATAATGGCTTTTCTTCCATGGTATCCATTGTTACATTTACTACATCCAACTGCTTCATAAACATAATCATTTCTAAAATTACTGTCTATATTTTTAAGAATATCCTTTTGTTCATCTGTTAGTTTTACTTTGGTTTTACAGTGAGGACATAGTATTCTAACAAGTCTTTGAGAGACAACTCCTCTTAGAGAAGCTCTTATGAGATAATCGTCAATATTCATATCCAGCAGTCTTATAATAGCCGAGTATGAATCATTTGTATGTAATGTGCTAAACACCCTATGGCCTGTAATTGAAGAACGTATAGACATTTCTGCCGTTTCCTTATCCCTAGTCTCACCAACTAAAATAATCTCTGGATCCTGTCTTAAAATGGATCTTAAAGTATTTGAAAATGTAATTCCCGCTTCCTCGTTAACTTGAATTTGATTAACACCATCTATTTTAAACTCCACAGGATCTTCAACTGTAATAATATTTACAAATTCATCGTTTAACTCTTTAATAATGGAGTACAGTGTAGTGCTTTTACCACAACCAGTTGGGCCTACTAAATATATTAGACCATTTTCAATACTTATAATTTTTCTAATAATTTCAATATCTTCATCGATAATTCCTAATTTACTTAGTTTTATTTTAGAATCGTCCTTATCTAAAATCCTTAAAACAATTTTCTCTCCATAAATTGTCAAAATAGTAGAAACCCGTATGTCTACATCTTTACTACTATATGAATATTTAAAGCCACCATCTTGAGAAACTCTCTTTTCTGCTACATTTAACTCCGCCATTATTTTAATTCTCGTAGTAAATTTATTAAGCAATGTTTTTTCAAAATTACAATATCTAAATAATTTTCCATCTAGACGGTACCGTATTCTAATATCCCTTTCCCTAGGCTCAATATGTATATCAGATGCTCCAATTTCTATTGCCTTATTTATTAGATTATCGATTTCCGTAACAACATTTAATTCATTTGTATCCTTTTCTTTTATCGATTTTTTAGAAAACATAATTTTCTCCCATAAAAAACATAAAACACTCTATTAATACTTATAATATCACAGTTTAATAGAAATATTTTATGTTTTTATTTTATATTTAATTAATCTCCTGATGGAAGTACAGACCTTATTGCACCTGCAATATTACTAATTGGCATGGACTGTAAAATAACCCTACCCGGTCCCGTCACTATAGTATTAAAAATACCCTCACCACCAAATAACATATTTTTTACACCAGGAACGGATTTTACATCAAGGGTACAGGTGGAGTCCATTGCTGCTAAATGCCCAGTATCAATTACTATGGATTGGCCTGCTTCAAGTTCATATTCTACAGCATGGCCATCTATTTCAACAAATGCTTTACCATAACCTGAAAGTCTTTGCATAATAAAGCCTTCACCGCCAAAGAATCCGCCAGCAATTTTCTTATTGAAGAACACGGAAAGTTCAACAGTTGATTCCGAAGCTAAAAAAGCTCTTTTCTGTGTTATCATTTCATTTCCTGGTGAAATATCAAATTCCATAATACTTCCTGGAAAACTTGATGCAAAAGCTATCATGCCTTCTCCACCTTGAGCTGTATAAACATTTTGAAATATCTTCTCACCGGAGAACATCCTTCCAAAAGCCTTTCCTAACCCTCCATTTGTTGTAGTGTCCATTTTCATATTAGGTGACATCCAACTCATGCCACCGCCTTCAGAAATCATACTTTCTCCACCATCTAAGTAACAGATTACAACTGGTAAATTGTCTCCAACTATTTCATATCTCATAATACCCTCCTTACTATATAATTAGATTTTATCCTAAATAACTTTTTTAATCTATATTTCAACATTAACTTTAAGTTAAATTTTTAAACCAATTATTAATTTCCTTTCAATTGTTATAAATTTTTTCACTGATAAAATAATATTAAGAAATAGCTATTTCATATTGGAGGTGCCAAATGAAAATTAACGAAATAATTAGAAACAAAAGAGTAGGATTAGGATTTACACAGGAGGATTTAGCAAAACATCTAAATGTATCAACTCCAGCAGTAAATAAATGGGAAAAAGGAGTAACCCATCCTGATGTAACATTATTGCCAATTATTGGAAGGTTCTTAAATGTGGATATGAATACATTATTATCCTTTAAAGAGGATATTACAGATGAAGAAATTGGCCTTTTAAGTACAAAAATATATACTATGGCTGAAGATAAGGGAATAGAAAAAGCTTTTGAATTTTCCATGGAAAAAATTAGAGAATATCCTAATAATGATAAGCTCATTTACAATATAGCTATACTATTAAAAAGTATTTTACTTTTAATACCTACAAAAAATAAAAAAGAATATGAGAAAAGAATAGAAGAATTATTAGAAAA
>CAYFSP010000018.1:16143-26518 GCA_964345925.1 uncultured Gallicola sp.
AGAAAAGAATAGAAGAATTATTAGAAAAACTTATTCACAGTGATGATATGCAAGTAAGGGAACTTGCTTCTATAGACTTTATAAACAAATATACAGAAGGAAAGGAATTCGATAAAGCAAAGGAATTAATTGATGGTATATATACAAATTCTCAAGTGGTGAACAAAGATTTATTACTATCTAATCTATACGAAAAAATGGGAGAAACAAAAAAATCAAAGGAAATTCTAGAAAGAAAAATCTATTCGACCTCTGGAGATATACAGTTGTATTTAAACAATTTAATGATAATATATTTTAAAGAAAATAATCTAGCACTAGCAAATCACCTTGCTAATTTATCAGAGGAAACTGCAACTGTTTTAGAACTTCCAACTATAAATAGAATTTCATCTAAAATGACTTTATCTATTTTAGAAAAGAATATTCCAGATACTTTAAAATATTTAGAAGAATATTTAAATTCCATACTGGAAAATTCTGGAATGGAAAACTCTAAAATCTATAGAGAACAAAAACTAAAAGAAAATTTTAATAGTGCTCATTTTAAAAAAACATTTCTTAAAATGATGGTTCAAGGATTTAAAGAAGATGAAGAAAGAGACAAAGAATTCGAATTTATTAAGGATAATGATCACTTTAAAAAACTTGTTTTAAAATATGAAAAAGCCCTTCATGAACTAGAAGATGAAAAGACACCATAAGGTGTCTTTTTATAATTTTCCTATAGTTGCAACCATTACGGCTTTTATAGTATGCATTCTGTTTTCAGCTTCATCAAAAACCTTTGAATACTTACTTCTAAATACCTCATCTGTTACTTCCATTTCATTTAATTCAAATCTATCATGAACATCCTGTGCAACTTGTGTATTCAAATCATGAAAACTTGGCAGACAATGTAAAAAAATAACATCATCATTGTTAGTCTTCTTAATCATATCCATATTAACTTGATATTTTTCAAGTAGCTCTATTCGCTCTTCGAATTTATCCTCTTCCCCCATGGAAACCCAAACATCTGTATATATAACATCTGCATTTTCCACATTGTCAATATTTTCTGTCAATGTAATATTTCCACCTGTTTCCTTGCAGATTTCCTTCATTTCATTTACTAATGTCTCTGATGGCCAAAGTTCTTTAGGTGCTAATGCAACAAAGTCCATTCCCATCTTTGAAGCACCTATCATAAGGGAGTTTCCCATATTGTTTCTTGCGTCTCCAACATATACTAGTTTAACCTTATCAAGAGGTTTATTAATATGTTCTTTTATAGTTAGAAAGTCTGCTAATATTTGTGTTGGATGATAAAGATCAGTTAATCCATTCCAAACTGGAACGTCGGAATACTTTGCTAAATCCTCTACAGTCTTATGAGAAAAACCTCTAAACTCTATACCATCATAAAATCTTGCTAACACCTTAGCAGTGTCTTCTACGGATTCCTTCTTTCCAAATTGACTATCAGCCATTCCTAAAAAAGTAGAACTTCCACCTTCATCAGCACATGCTACCTCAAAAGCACATCTTGTTCTAGTAGAATTCTTTTCAAAAAGAAGCACAATATTTTTTCTATCTAGTAAATCCCCTTTTACTCCTGCTCTTTTTTTATCTTTTAAATCCTTTGAAAGATCTAGTAAGTATTTTATTTCATCAGTAGTAAAGTCTTTTAATGTTAAAAAATCTCTTCCTTGTAAATTAACTGGCATAATAATTCCCCTCTTCCGTTATAATATTTATTAATATTATATGAGAAGTATTTAAACATGTCTATTCTTTTTGAAGTATTATTAAATTATTAATCGTCTATGATAGTGAAAGGAGGTTCTTATGGAAAATAATATTGATATCAATAATGTTAATGAATTAATAACAGAATATGAAAGATATTTATACAAGGTAATTATTTCATTTTTGAAAAATCATTATGACACTGAAGATGCTTTACAGGATATAAAGATTAAAATCATTAACTCCTATGACGGTAATGTGAAAAATTTTAAATTTTGGAGTAGCCGTATTGCTACAAATCACTGTCTCGATATTCTAAAAGCAAGAAGAGTAAGACCAATTGAAGTAGATATCACTCCTCACGAATTCCATATAGAATATGGCAATAATCCAGAAAGTATATATATGGAAAAAGTTACTAAGGAAAATGTATTAAAGATTATTGATGAATTAAAGGTAAAGTACGGTGAAGTTTTAAAACTATATTATTTTTCTGAACTTACCTATGAAGAAATTGGCGATAAGCTAAATATTAGTAAAAGAACAGTTGCAACTAGAATTTACAGAGGTAAGAAACTATTTAAAGAAAGGTAGGAGAAATATGCATTATAACAAGTATGAATGGGATCTATACAAAAAAGGAATACTTTCTAAAAGATTAAATGAAGAAATGGAAAACCACCTTAGAGAATGTGATGAATGTTTAAGCATATATCTTGAAACCATTAAAAATAACTATACAGAAGAAAAAACTTTCTTAAAAAAGAGAAGAAAATCCAAAAGATCATTGGCTATAATTGCTTCATTAATACTTGTATTTACAGTATTTTTCCAAACATCTGTAGGAAGTAAGGTCATTGCATCTATAAAACACGGTTTCGATGAAATCACCCTATCATTATCTGAAGCTTTTGGTTTTAAATCTGGTAATGATGACTATGTTTACAATGCCAATTTAATTTCAACAAGTCATGGAGTATCAATTCAGTTGAAGGAATACGCCATAGAAAAAAATAGTATTAGAGCATTATTTCTTATTAAAGGAGAAGATATATCTTCAAAATCTGCCTTTCCAATGGATATAAGTTTTTTTATAAACGGTAAAAAACCTAAATACTTATCAGGAGATGCCTCTATTGATAATACAAAAAATTTTGGTGTCTTTCCATTAACCCTTAACTTTAAAAATAATGATATTTCTATGGAAAAAGATGAGAATTTTCGAATAGAAATAGGTAAAATTGTATATGATGACTATGAAAATTTTTCTGAAAAACAAAAAGAAATAAAGGGTTCTTGGGTTTTTGAATTTACAGGAAATGCAGGTGATTTAGAAATGAGTCAAGAGCTATTTCCTCTAGGTTTAAAGAAGAAAGTAGACAGTACAAGCTTTAATATAAATTATTTAAAGGTAAATAAAATGTATCAAGCCTTTGTTGTAAACGAAAAACATCCTATTTCAAGAAATTTCCCAAGATTTTTAGAATTTGAAATTGAAGATGATAAGGGAAATATTACGACAGCTAGACCATTAAGTATACCTGCCGGAGAAGCTAATGCGTTAAAAGATACTGTATATTCTGAACATTATTATAAATTAACGGATAATTTTTATGAAAATATAAAGAATTCAAATTATTTGAAGATAAATGTTTACACTTTAACTCGTGGTGACAAAAGAGCAGAACATTTTATTAAGGAATACAAATTGGATTTAAAATAATAAACGGTTTAATAAACCGTTTATTATTTTTTTATTAATGTAATAACTACTTCAGAACTCTCTAAAAAATCCACCGATATACTATTTTCTCCATTAAAGTTAAGTACATCTCCAGCCTTTAAATTATAATCTTCTTCTTCGTTTAAATGAACCACTACTTCACCCTTTATCAACGTAAATACAATTTCTTCATCTGGATGATTATGTCTTTCTATTTTTCAACCTTTTTCTGCTGCCTTTTTAACAACTTTATAATTATTGTTTTGAAAAATAACACCTAATTCATTTTTTACTATTCCTAACATATTATCCCCTCCTGTTGATTATATTCTATCCTCTAATTTTAATGATGTAAGTAACTATTGTTATGAGATTATATAGTTCAAAAGGGTATATATTGTTTATTAAGGAGCCTATTATGATTAAAATTTCACGTATAGCTAAAATAATTGTAAATAAATTAAATAGTCATGGATACAAAGCATACCCTGTTGGTGGTTGTATTAGAGACGCCATTTTAGGTAAAACACCTAATGATTGGGATATTACTACAAATGCCAAGCCTGATGAAATTCTAAAGGTATTTGAAGATTATAAGACTTTAGATGTGGGCAGAAAATTTGGAACAATTTCAGTTGAAGTTGAAAATAACTTTATTGAAGTTACTACAATGCGTCGAGAGTCCGATTATACAGACAGTAGACATCCTGGATCCGTTGAATTCTTTGATGATATTTATGAGGATTTAAACAGAAGGGATTTAACTATTAACGCAATGGCCTATGATATTTCCTCCAACACATTAATAGATCCTTTTAATGGAAAACTCGATTTAAAGAAAAAAATTATTAGAACAGTTGGAGAACCTGAACTTCGTTTTAATGAAGATGCTTTAAGAATTATGAGAGCAATACGCTTTTCTGCTCAACTGGATTTTAAAATAGATTATAAGACCCTTTATAATATTTCCAAATATTCATATCTTTTAAAAAATGTAGCAATGGAGAGAATAAAGGTGGAACTGGATAAAATATTAATGTCCAATAATTACATGGCTTTAAGATCACTTTACAATACTGGAGTCTTTGAAAATCTATTTCCAGAAATACATAATATGTTTGAAACTACGCAAAATAACTCCTTTCACGTTTACAATGTTGGAGACCATTCATTAATGGCTGTTATTAATGTTTATGATAAGGTGGTTTTAAAATACACTATGCTACTTCATGATATTGGAAAGGTTACTGCAAAAACAAATACAGAGGGAAAAGATCATTTTTATAATCACGCTTGCGATTCTTTAGAAATTGCTGGAAATATTTTAAATAAACTGAAATTTTCCGTTAAGGATAAAAATCTTATTTTAAAATTAATTGAAAACCATGATTCCATTTTAAATACAAAGTATAGAAGTATGAATAAATTCATTGTGGACAAGGAGTTCACCTATGAGGATATTGAGGATTTAATAAGAGTTCAAAAGGCTGATACATTAGCACAGAACCCTATTTGTTTAGATAGATTGGATAAGTTTAAAGGTATTCTTGCCGAATACGAAAAAATTTATAACGGTCCATATAGAATTGGTGACTTGGCTATAAACGGCAATGATTTAAAGGAACTTGGCTACGAAGGTGAAAGAATAAAAAAAGTTTTAATATTCTTAGTAAAACAGGTAATCAGCAGTAATGAACTAAATAATAAGGAATCTTTAATGACAATTGCAAAAAAAGTTCAAAAGGATATTCAATAATAAAGTAAATTAAAAAATACAAAGCAATAAATATAATCTAGAAAAAATCCGAATGAATTCCTCATTCGGATTATTTTTATTTTTCAAAATGTTGATAGTCTGGACTTGTCCAATTTCCTCCCCATTTCCAACCGTATTTAGAAAAAATATTATATATTTTATCATTTTTGTATATCATAGATTCAAGTTTTAACGATCTGTCTACATATTTTTGACTCACTGATGGTATTGCTATTCCATTTTTTATATACGGATTATAAAGCGGATTAATATCAATGGCCAAACCCTGTGCGTGTTTTGAAAGTCTGTTGGTTCCTGATATAAGTCTATAGTTAAATGATGACGAATTGTTATCTGCCATAGATTTATTATCATCGGCTCCATATTCATCTATTAATTTTACCTTCTCAATTTTATACTTTATATTGAATAATTCTTTAAATATATTACCAACTTCTTCTCCGACTTTTTTATTTACTACTATTCCACCATTTAAAATATTTTCATTGAAATCATAATGTTGTATTGGAATATACACCAATTCCTCAAAGGAAATTTTCGAATTACTTGGAAGGGAATTATTTTTCATCTTCTCTCTTATATCCATTGGTATGGAAATGGGTTTAAAATATTCTACAATTTCCTCTCCATTAATATACTTTCTCAATATTTCCAATACATTATCATTAACAGATGCACCTGCTATGGTAATATTTTTAACTTCATCATTTTTAATATACTCCATTGTTTTATTATTCATCTTAATATTTTCAGATAATATAATAGGTGCATTATACTTCTTGCTTAAACTAACTGAAGATAATGCATCAGCATAGTTTTCTCCTGTTGTAATTATTAATATATCATTTCTTGGATGAGTCCTTTTAGCTAGTTCTAGAGAGGTTAAATATCTATTAGAACCTGAAATTCGCTCTCCTTTTAAATTTGAAATATTAACTGATGACTTTCCTCCAACTATATAATTACCATCTAAATTATATTCGTCTTCTATTATCTTATTAACTATCTTTATAGGGTAGTCCTTATTTATAGAAATTCCAACTGCTACAACAGAATCTGGATAGTTTTCTCCTGTTACTACAATATAGCCACCACTTTTCCCATTATTCTTAGCTATTTCATTTATAACCAAATTATTTGTTTCATAGCGGTTAGATCCAGAAATTCTAATCTTCTCTCCATTTAAACCGTCTATATTGCTTTCTGTTATTGTGGACTTACCACCAATAATATAGATTTTACTCGCATTAAGCCTTTCAATTTCTTCAATTACTTCCTTTGAAATGGAGTTTTTGCTTACTAATAGTATTGGACAGTTTAATGTACTTGCAAGAGATGTTGCTGATAACGCATCTGGAAAATCATCTCCACTTGCTAATACAACATTATCGCTACTTTCATAAACATCTTTACTTATTTCAACGGAAGTGGCGTATCTGTTCCTTCCAGAAATCTTATTAAACTCCATATTGCTTTCTGCTTTAGAAATACTGTTAAATAATAGGATTAAAACCATCATAAACAAGAAAATATTTCTAATCTTTTCTAAGTATATTCCTTTCATAAATCCCCTATTTTTGCATAAAGGAGTTTATATCATCTTCTAAATCCTTTATTGCCTCTTTCTTTTTTTCATTTTTTAAATAATCGATTAACTCATCATGTTGGTGAGTATATCTATTAAATACCTGTTTGTCCCAACTATTCCAGTAAAATTGCGAAAATACTAACATCTGTTTATTTAAAGCATTTTTTAAAGTTTCATAGAAGAAATCATCATGATAAAATGAAGCCAATTTCAAATGAAATTCTTGATTCGTATGCCAGTATACCACTGGATCATCCTTATCTGAACTATCCATTTGTTCCTTATGAAGATTTTCCAACTCCATTATATTTTCCTCTGTGAGCCTATCCCAATACTCATTTAAGTATTTTGGTTCAATTATAAGCCTAAACTTTAAAATTCCATCTAAATACTCTTTAGAATAATTTACTATCTTATAGCCAAGTCTAGGTATGCTTTTCAATATTCCATCATTACATAATTCTATTAAAGCATCTCTAACTGGAGCTTTACTAATATTATATTGGTTCATTAATGCTTTTTCATTTAATATATCATCTAAATGATATTTGCCGGAAATAATATCCAATTTAATATTATTATATACATGTTCTCTTAAATTTAATATCTTTTTCATATTCACCTCTGTTGACATTCTCCCATCCAACTGATATGATTAGTAATAATATCAGTTGAGTTATTAATTTACTAATTCAATTATAACAAATATCAGTTTTTATTCATAAGGAGCAGGAAAATGGAAGAATTATATTGTGACAAATTTGAGGAAATAATACTCGAGGATTTACAGCAAGCCTTAGGCTGTACAGAGCCAATTGCAATTGCTCTTTGTGCTGCAAAAGCAAAGGAGATTTTAAACAATATACCGGAAAAGGTTATTATCTACTGTAGCAAAAACATTATTAAGAACGCTAAATCCGTTACTGTACCGAACTCAAACGGACTAAAGGGAATAAACGTTGCTACCGCTTTAGGAATTGTTGGGGGAAAATCCAGTAAGAATTTGAAAGTCCTTGAGGATATTAGTAATGATGATATCGAAAAGGCAAAGGATTTAATAAAAAAGGAAATATTTACTATAGAAATTGCCGATGTACCTAACTTACTTTATATAAGAACGGAATTTTATTTAAATAATGATGTTGTTTCTGTTGAAATAAAAGATCGTCACAGTAATATTTCTAAAATAGTAAAAAATGGTGAATTGATCTATTCTTCAGAAAGTGAGGATTCATGTGATGAAGAATGTGATAAGTCCTTGCTTAATATAGAAAGAATATTAAATTTCGCAAATAATGTAAATCTAGCAGAAAGAAAAAATTTAACCGATAGGTTGGATTTACAAATAGAATGTAACTCAAATATTTCAAAAGAGGGATTGTCTGGTAATTATGGTGCAGGAATTGGTCAAATAATATCTGAAACATCCTTTTCTTCCGATATAAAGTCAGAGGTTAAAGCATGTACAACAGCTGCTTCCGATGCAAGAATGGGCGGTTGTGGACTACCTGTTGTTATAAATTCCGGCTCTGGAAATCAGGGTATAACAACTTCTCTACCTGTAATAACCTATGCTAAATCCATAAATGCAAGTAAGGATAAACTATATAGAGCCTTAATAGTAGCGAATTTAATAACAATACATCAAAAGAAATTTATTGGAAAACTATCTGCTTTTTGTGGTGTAGTTAGTGCTGGTGCTTCAGCTGGATGTGGAATAGCATACCTAATGAATTTTAACAAGGAACAAATAGAGAAAGTTCTTACTAATACATTGGTAACATCTGGTGGAATAGTATGTGATGGTGCAAAACCTTCATGTGCCTTAAAAATAGCAGTTGCTTTAGAAAATGCATTTCTTGCAATTGATATGGCTAAAAGAGATATAGTCTTTGATTCTGGAGATGGAATCGTAGGAAAAAATGTTGAAAAAACAATTGAAAATATAGGCAGAATGGCATCTGTAGGAATGAAGAATACAGATAATGAAATACTTAATATTATGATAGGTAAATAGAGATAATGGTGAAAGTTCACCATTATCTTTTTGTTTTATAATTTCATTTACATAACGAACCATACCCTACTGTTTCATTAGGATATATTGGATATATATTACTACTAGGAGGTTATTTTATGATAAATGAAACATTTTTTACACAGTTCTTAAAATTAAGTAATTTTTATACAATTGGAGCAATTATATCCTTAATAATATCTATACTTATTTTAAGAGCCTTGAAGAACAAAAAGGTAAGTTTTTCCAAAAGAATGATAATATCATTGGTTCTTGCTTTAGCAATAGGTATTACAATCGACTTTATAGGTGGAAATAACAAGATCTATTTAGAATTTGGACGATCAGAAATATCAAGTTGGTATGGTTTAATTGGAACAGGTTTTCTTAAACTAGTACAATTGCTAGCAATACCAGTGGTGTTTTTATCCATAATAAAAGTAGTTGTCAGTGTAGAAGGAAACAGAATTAAAAAATTAACTGGAAAGACTTTTACTGCATTACTTGGTACAACAGCAATATCGGCATTAGTTGGAATATTAGTAGTTAAATTATTCAACTTAAATCCACAAAGTTTTGTACAGGAGTTGACGGATCAAAAGGCAGAAGCAATATCAAATTTTGCTTCTCAGAGTTTTCCAGAGTTCTTTTTAAATCTAGTACCAAATAATATTCTAGCTGTTATGTCCGATAATGGAAGTATAGTGTCAGTTGTAATAGTAGCTGCACTTTTTGCAAGTGCAATACGTTTCTTAAATAAAAAGAAACCAGAACAAGTAGCACCATTTGTTACATTACTTGATTCTTTACAAGTTACTGTTAATTCAGTCCTTACAAATATAATTAAATTAATGCCTTATGGAGTAATAGCATTAGTTGCAAATACGATTATAGCAAATGGACTACAATCAATAATGGGAATGTTAGGATTTATAGGAGCATTATACACTGGAGTAATAATAATGTTACTTGTATATGTAGTTTTACTACTAATGGTTGGAGTAAATCCTATAATATTTTATAAAAAGGCATTTACAACATTGCTATTTGCTTTTTCATCAAGATCAAGTGTTGGAACATTACCATATACATTAAAAACATTAGAAAATGACTTAGGAACTTCTAAACAGACTACCAATTTCGTTGCCACATTGGCAACTTCTATAGGAATGAACGGATGTGCTGGAGTTTTCCCTGCAATGTTAGGAGTGTTAATAGCATCATCAGTAGGTGCTGAATTGACCATTTCCTTCTATGTACTCGTAGTTGTTGTAGTAACAGTTGGTTCCATAGGAATTGCTGGAGTACCTGGAACTGCAACAGTTGCAGCAACCGTAACTTTAAACGGTTTAGGATATGGCCATATGATATCAAATATAGGTGCCATATTTGGAATAGATCCTATAATTGATATGGGAAGAACAATGTTAAATGTAGCTGGTTCAATGGTATCTGCAATACTTGTAGATAAATGGGAAGGTACATTTGATAAGGACAAATTCAATGCACCAATGACAAGTAAAGAAGAAGATTAAA
>CAYFSP010000018.1:26618-29195 GCA_964345925.1 uncultured Gallicola sp.
ATTAAAAGAAATTATGTACAATTTTTTATTGTCTGTCTAATTATTGCCATTATAGCTGGAGGTTACAGTAAAAGCAGCTATATAAGTGAGAGTTTTTTTAATGAAACAAATAAATTTACTCCTCCATCAATTGTTAGCGGTATTTATGATACCTTAGATAACCTTAGTATAAATTCCTTTTTATCCCATAACAAATCTATTGCCGAGGAAGTTGATAAAAAATTTACTCTAACAAATGCTACAGAAGGTGTTATTGCCACTATAATTGGAAATTCTCGCGCTTCCAATTCCATAATTATAGGAGCTTTAAATACAATTAACCAATTTGTTTTTGGAAATCATATTCTAGAGAGTACCATTTTAGGTATTTCTACTTTATTGTTAATTGCCTTTGCAGTCTTTGTACAAAATATCTTAATTGTCGGCCAATATAGATTTTTTATGGAAAATAAATTATATGAAAATACAAATATGAATAGAATTTTATTTGTATATCGAGTTAAAAAGACTTTAAATGTTGCATATATAATGTTTTGTAAATACTTTTTCAACTTACTTTGGTTTCTAACCATTGTTGGTGGCTTTATTAAAATATATTCCTATAGGATGATACCTTATATTTTGGCGGAAAATCCTAGTATAAGCAGAAAGGATGCATTTATTCTATCTGGAATATTATGAAAGGTAATAAATGGAAAGCCTTCTTACTGGATATGTCATTTGTTCTGTGGAATATTTTATCATTAATAACTTTTGGAATTTTAAAATACATATATATTAACCCTTTAATTGGTGCTACAAATACTGAATTATATTTTATATTAAGAGAGAAAGTATTATTGAAGGAACCTGCTAATAACACTCTCTTAAACGATAAATATCTTCTTTCTAAACCATCTCCAGATATGGATATATACCCTGTTGAACTTTATGCTATTCCCGAAGAGCATCTTAAAGAATGGCTTACTATGGACTATAAAGTCAAATATTCCATTTTTTCATATATTTTAATATTTTTTACTATTTCTTTTATTGGATGGATTTGGGAAGTTATGTTGAAACTTCTTGAAAATGGTGAAATAGGGGTACAATGATAGGTCCTTGGCTTCCAATTTACGGTACTGGAACTATTTTAATGTTAATTCTTCTAAAGCTTTTAGCAGATAGGCCTTTAATTCTATTTCCATCTGCAATGGTATTATGTGGTGTTGTAGAATATTTTACATCATGGTTATTGGAGAAGATGTTCAATGCTTTCTGGTGGGATTATGATAATATGTTTTTTAATATTAACGGAAGAGTTTGTCTTGAAGGTTTAATTTTCTTTGCTATTGGTGGATTTTTAATAATTTACTTCATAGCACCAATTATTGATGAATTTGTAAGATATATTCCTACAAAATTTAAAAAAACAATATGTTCTATTTTAATCATAATATTTTGTATAGACTTTATTCATGGCCTTAACAATCCTAATATTGGTAAAGGTGTTACCGAAAAAGAAAATATAAATGGAAAAATAAAAACCACATATGAGATTTGTAGTGAACCCTAATACACGGACAATAAAATTTTAAATTAAACGGATTGTAATCTGTATTCTACAGGTGACAGTCCGTTTAATTTTATTTTTCTAATTATACCCATTTATATACCACCTTATATTTACTGTAATTAACAGTATTTTCTAAATTATATATACTCTTATTAACTGAATATATCCAGGGGAACTAAATGTTGAGAAGGTAAAACCTAACCCTTTGAACCTGTCAGTTAATACTGGCGTAGGGAGCGAATTATTAATGTATACCCTTGCCTTTTTGCAAGGTTTTTTATTTTACACACAATAAATATTTTTATATTATAAAATGCTCCTTTGCTAATAATATTAGGAGGACAATATGTCATTTTCAAGAAATTTAAAAAACGAAGTCATTACAACATGGGAGGAATGTTACAACCATCCATTTGTTCAAGGTCTAGGAACGGGAGAGTTGGATAAGGATTCTTTTATATTCTATTTGAAGCAAGATTATATATATCTTTTAGAATATGCTAAAGTATTTGCCTTAGGTGCTTTAAAATCCATTGATGAAGAGATGATAAGAAATTTTACTAACGGACAAGTATCTGCAATTGAAGAATTAAAAGTTCATAAATCATATATGGAGGAGTTTGGAGTAGGTTCAGAAGAATGTGAATCTACTAAAGCTTCCCTTTTCAATAATGCCTATACTGCAAATATGCTTGCTGTTGGATACAATGAAGGTATTGCAGAGCTTATAGCAACTGTACTTCCTTGTGCTTTAACTTATTATGAATTTGCAACAAGATTAAAAGAGGACTATTCTGAAAATCTTGATTCCAATTTTTATAAAAGCTGGATAAAATCATATTCAAGTGAAGAATTCTTCAATTCTTTTCAGTGGATGTTCTCATCTTTAAATGATTTATGTAAATATAAAGATGAGAAAGAATTAAGTCATATAATTTTTAAAAAACAAGAAAGGACATATTAAACTATGTGGCCATGTGAAATCTTTTCTGTAAATTAGATTTTTCTATAACAAGATAATT
>CAYFSP010000019.1:0-28546 GCA_964345925.1 uncultured Gallicola sp.
CTGATGAAAATACGAATTTCATATTATAATCTTGAATAAGTATATAATTTTTAATTCCAAATATGGTTTTAATTGTACCAAACTGGTCAATTTAAAAATAAAATATAATTTGACAACGTTTTTTATATATGATAAACTTTGTTCCAATAAAGTATAAAGTTATTAATAAGAACTAGTAATTTCCCAAGTATCTTTTTAGAGAGTTACCGGATGGTGAAAGGTAATTAGAAAAAGGAAAATGAATACATCTTATTGACTTCTTGGTGAACGGTAACAATTAGCTGAGAACGGGTTCACCCGTTATAGTGATGACTGTTTAAACAGCCGATAAGGTTATTATTGTGAAATAATAGCAAATCGAGGTGGTAACACGAGTATTGGCACTCGTCCTCTTAAATGAGGATGAGTGCTTTTTTTATTTACTAACCCCATTTGCGAAGTAAATGGTCTGTAGTCAGATGCAAACTTTTGTCCATGATTGGCTACAACAAGTCTGCAATTGTGTAGTTTATTTAATATACTAGCTAAATTCCAAGGTGTAAGCGGCTTGTAAAGTGGATAATTATTATAAAATTATAGTTTTATACTAGAGCTTTGAAACAGTCTATAATTTTATATATTAATTGAATTTTATCCTTTACTTTATTATGAAAAATAAAAAATTATAAAAATATAAAACAAATTAAATTTAGGGGGAAAAAAATGGCAAATATCGAATTTTTTACAGGTGAAAATATACCACTGGAAATGCATAAGGTTAGAGTCGTACAAAAACTTAATCTACCTTCTGTTGAAGATCGTAAGGTAGCAATTGAAGAAGCAGGTTTTAACACATTTTTACTACAGAATAAAGATGTATTCATGGATATGTTAACCGATAGTGGTGTAAATGCAATGAGTGATAGACAACAAGCAGCTATGTTTATTGCAGATGATAGTTATGCTGGTAGTGCTACTTTTACAAGACTTGATAATAAACTTACGGAAATATTTGGTACAGAATATTTTTTACCTGCTCACCAAGGTAGAGCTTGTGAAAATATAATAGCTGAAACATTTGTAAAAGAAGGTTCAGTTATTCCTATGAACTTCCATTTTACAACTCCTAAGGCACATATTACAAGATTGGGTGGAAGAGTTGAAGAACTTGTAATAGATGAAGGTTTAAAAATAAATAGCGATCATCCTTTTAAAGGAAATTTTGATACTGATAAATTACGAAAATTAATTGATGAAGTAGGTGCAAAAAATATACCGTTTATACGTTTAGAAGCTGGTACAAACTTAATCGGTGGACAACCTTTCTCTTTGGAAAATGCAAAGGAAGTCAAAAAAATTGCTAAAGAGCATAATATTATGACCGTACTAGACGCAAGTCTACTACAGGATAATCTATACTTTATAAAGACGAGAGAAGAATCTTGTAAAGATAAATCCATAAGAGAAATTACTAGAGAATTAGCAGATTTAATGGATATTATTTATTTTTCCGCTCGTAAACTAGGTTTTGCCCGTGGTGGCGGAATCTGTATTCGTTCTGCAGAGCATTTCAACGATATGAAAGAGCTTATTCCTCTATTTGAAGGCTTCTTAACATATGGTGGAATGTCAGTTAAAGAAATGGAAGCAATAACAGTAGGCCTTGATGAAACAATGGATATGGATGTAATCTCTCAAGGACCAATGTTTATAAAGTACATGAGTGATGAATTACAAAAACATGGTGTACCAGTAGTTACTCCTGCTGGTGGACTTGGCTGTCATATTAACGCTGCTGCTTTCGTACCAAATATTCCACAAGTGGAATATCCAGCTGGTGCATTAGCTGCTGCAATTTACCTTGCAGGTGGTATAAGGGGAATGGAGAGAGGAACATTATCTGAACAGAGAAATGAAGATGGTACAGAACAACTTTCAGAAATGGAGCTTGTTAGATTGGCATTACCTAGAAGGGTATTTACACTTTCTCAAGTTAAGTACGCTATTGATAGAATAGTTTGGCTATACCATAATAGAGACTTAATTGGAGGACTAAAATTTGTTGAAGAACCTAAAACATTGAGATTCTTCCTTGGAAAATTAGAAGCTACTTCCGATTGGCCAGAAAAATTAGTTAAGAAATTCAGAGAGGATTTCCCTAATAGCCTATAATAAAAAAGCTTGTTTCATTAAGAAACAAGCTTTTTATTTTTCATTCATCTCATTAAAACGGTCAACTGTTTTTTCTATTCCCTTTATTATACTACTTCTAAAACCATTGTTTTCAAGTTCTATTACACCAGCTATGGTACTTCCTCCTGGTGAGCAAACATCATCTTTTAACTTTCCTGGATGACTTCCCGTCTCTAAAACCATTTTAGCAGATCCTTCTACTGTTTTGGCAGCTAATTTATAAGCGTCTTTTCTTGTGATTCCAGTTTTTACTGCTGCATCTGCCATAGCTTCTATAAGCATATATATAAATGCAGGTCCTGAACCGCTCACTGCTGAAAGGCCACCCATTAATTCCTCTTTTATCTCTATGGACTCTCCAAAGCTATTTAAAAAATCCACCACATTTTTTGAATCCTCTTCTTCCATATTATTTGAAAAGCAGATACCCGTAATTCCAGAGTTTACCATTGCTGGAGTATTTGGCATTGCCCTTGCAACCTTTACATCCTTCTCAAACATCTTCTGTATTTCTGATATTGTAAAGCTTGGAGTTATCGGCATTATTATACTTTTCTCAGTAACGAAACCCTTAATTTCCTCTATTACTTCACCATAAACATTAGGCTTTACAGCTAAAATTATTATTTCTGCATTTTTAGCTAACTCTTTATTGTCTTTTGCCTTTTTAATTTCAAGTTCTTCTTGTAATCTATTATCTGCTCTTTTTTCAGTATATATGACTTCAGTACTCTTTACATATTTATTCTTCAACGCTCCAGAAACCATAGCATATCCCATATTTCCACAGCCAATAAAACCTAATTTATACATTGTACACCTACTTACTTTCCACACCTTTAAATTCTATATTATTATTATCAAGAGGTAATTTAGAATCTGCTTCCTTCATGAATTTCGCCAATTCTTTTCTCACCCTTTGTGGTGATGCTATAGTTCCTGCTCCACCTATACATCCATTAGGACAAGCCATTCCCTCTAATAGACAACCCTTGTATTTTCCAGCCTTTGCAATTTTTAACATCTTAATACAATCTGTCAATGTTTCAGCATTTACAATTTCAACTTCTCTATTCTTATCTAGTTCATATATAGTATCCTTAACGGCCTGTGCAACTCCACCAGCTTGAGCATAACCTCTTCCTGAAGATGAAGCATCATTTATCCTTAAGTCGGTTTCTATTTCTGAAAGCTCAATTCCCTTACCTACAAACATTCCTAGCAATTCCTCAAATGTAATAACAAAATCTATATATTTGCTGACTTTATCCGTTAATCCTTCTATTTTTTTAGATGTACAAGGTCCTATAAACACAACTATTGCATCTGGATCATTTTCCTTTAAATATCTCCCTGTATAAGACATTGGAGTTGAAGAATCGGAAATTTGTTCCAATAGCTCCGGAAATTCATTTTTCACCATTAAATACCATGAATGACAACAACTAGTTCCCATAAATTCAATTTCTTCAGGAACCCTTTCCATATATTCTAAAGCCTCTTCCATAGTTGTAAAATCCGCTCCAAGGCCAACTTCAACAACATCTTTAAATCCAAGCTGTTTAATTCCCTCTTTAACCTGAAGTGCAGATGCCAATGCACCAAATTGTCCAATAAATGATGGAGCAATTTCTGCATAAACATTTTTACCAGATTTTATTGCCTTAATCAGTTGATATATTTGCGATTTGTCGGCTACGGCACCAAAAGGGCATTCTGTCATACATCTACCACATGATACACATTTGTCTTGGTTTATTGTAGCTCTGCCTAAGTAGTCCGATTCTATCGCCTTAACACCACATACTGATGCACATGGCCTATCATATTGTATAATTGCAGAATATGGACATGCATCTTTACATTTACCACATTTTATACATTTGTCCTGATCTATTATTGCTCCTGTTTTTCCAATCTTAATAGCATTTTTAGGACATACATGAGAACACGGATGAGCTAAACATTTTCTACAATTATTTGTTACAAAATATGTTTTTGTCGGACATGATTCACAGGCAAAAGGTATTATATTTACAAGAGGTTTTTCAAAATGTCTTCTATCTATATCTATACTGTCAACGCCATCTGTTATGGCTTGTAATTCAGATGCTTGTCTTAAATCCAATCCTAAACCTAAACGTAGACGTTCACTTACAATTGCCCTTTCAAGGAATATACTATCCCTATAATTAGCAACCTCCCCTGGTAAAATTCTATAAACGGCTTTTCCCAGTTCATTTAAAGGTATATCATCATAAGCCATTCTCGCTATTTCTGAAAATATTTTTAACCTAATATTATTAATATCAAAATATGTTTCCTTCATTCCTAAATGAGTCCTTTAAAATCATAAATTTCAAATATTTCATCTAATATTTTATCCTTATTAGCATTTTCTAATATTTTTCCATTTATGTAAACGACTGGAGACGCATCATAATTTCCTTTACAATCCCTAAGGCATTTTACTGGCTCAACTATTATTTCTTCAATATTTACACTGTTTTCTTCAGCCTTGTTTTTTAAATTCTCTGACCATTCCTCAAAATAATCAAGAATATTCATTGCGCTCATCATCGTACATGATGAACCTACACATATTTCTATTTTCATAACTCCCCCTACTAGTTAATGTTTTATTATAATAATTTATTTTAGTATATCATAATAAATATTGTATTATCAAAAAAGAAATAGCTAAAAATGTATAAAATAATTACATCAAATATATTTTGTTGTTTATTAATTATCTAAAATTTACAAAAATAACTTAATTTTTAAATTAATATCGTTAGTTATATTGTAAATACATACTGTAAATTTCATTTCATTATAAATTATTTTTAAATTTACATATTTTTTTCTGATTTTTTATACATTAATGATATAATTTCTTTGAGGTGAATTATGAAAAACTTTGAAGAAAATTTATTAAAATATGCCGATTTAGTTGTAACTAAAGGTATAAATGTTCAAAAGGGACAACCTGTTGTAATAAATTGTCCTATAGAAAGAGCTGACTTTGCAAGAGGACTAGCAAAAAAATCATATGAGAAAGGTGCATCGGAAGTTGTAATAGACTGGGCAGATGACGAATTAAGCCTTTTAAAATATACTAATGCACCAATGGAGGTATTTGAAGAATACCCACAATGGGCCGTTGATAAGAAAAAATACTACGCTGAGAAAAATGCTGCTTTTATATCAGTATATGCAACAAATCCAGAACTATTAAAAGAAGTTGATCCAGTTAAAATTGCTACAGCAAGTAAGGCCGCTTCAATTGCAAATAAGGAGAATATGAGATACACAATGAACGATATAAACTCATGGTGTGTTGTATCAGTACCAACTGTTGGTTGGGCGACTAAAGTATTTCCAAATTCAAGCGAAGAAGAAGCAGTAGAAAAACTATGGGAAGCAATTTTTTATACTACAAGGGTGGATAAGGAAGATCCTATAGAAGAATGGGACAAACATGTTGCTGAAATGGATAAAAATGCAGACTTCTTAAATGAAAAGAAATTCGTAAAATTGCATTATACAAATTCTAAAGGTACAGATTTAGAAGTAGAACTTCCAAAAGGTCATATTTGGCTTTCAGCTGGAAGCACAAATTCTAAAGGAACAGTGTTTATAGCAAATATGCCAACTGAGGAAGTCTTTACGTTGCCTAAAAAAGAAGGGGTTAACGGAAAATTATTTTCAACAAAACCCTTAAACTATGGTGGAAATATAATAGATGAAATGGAATTTACCTTTAAAGATGGAAAAGTTGTAGAATATAATGCAAAAATAGGTAAAAAATATTTAGACGATATGTTTGCAGTTGATGAAAATGGAATGTATTTAGGAGAGGTAGCTTTAGTTCCATATGACAGTCCTATTTCCAATTCAAATATATTATTTATAAATACTTTATTTGATGAAAATGCATCATGTCATTTTGCCTTTGGTAAAGCATATCCAACATGTTTAGAAGGTGGAACGGAAATGAGTGATGAGGAATTAAAAGCAAATGGTGTAAATGACGCTTTAATTCATGAAGACTTTATGGTTGGTTCAAATGATTTAACAATTATTGGAACAACTGAAGATGGAAAAGAAATAAAAATTTTTGAAAATGGAAATTGGGCTTTATAGAATAGCAAATAAAAAGACGAGAAATTAATCTCGTCTTTTAAAAAAGGAAGTTGTATATGAAAAAGTTTATTAACTTTGATTACATAATATACAAATTCCCTTAAATTATTCTTAAATTTGTATTTTCAAAGCTTTTCGTTGACATTTTGTAGATATTGTAATAATTGAAATATATATTATAATTATTACTTTCTAGTTTTTTATTGGCAAAAATAACTGTTCTCAGTACAATAACTGATATAATAAATATTTTTATAATTGTAATATAGTTATTATTTCCTAAGTCCAATGCATAATCCAAAATAGTTTGGAATATTAAACTAAATCCTATAATAATAAAATTACTACCAACCCATTTTCCTACTTTTTCCCTATTATCAACTTTTTCATCAAAACCTGCAACTAAATTAACTAATTTACCTTTATAAAATACAATTCCAATAAATACAAAAATTAAATTCATTAAAATTGAAATATAATTCATCCTTACACTCACCTTCCTTATCCATATTAATAACTAAATAAAATATATCCATTATATACAAATTTTATTAAAAAATACTAAGAAAGGGCATTACTTAACTAAAACCTACTCCCTTTTAAAAATTCCTAATTTGAATTCTACTATTAGAATCATTACTAATAGTAATATTACTGAATTAAAGTCTAAAATATTGTATTTTAACTTATTACCTATAAAGTTTTCATTTATATATGTTAATATAAACGAAACTATGGAAAATCCTATTAAAAGGTTGCCACTTAATTTCTGAGCATATTTCCAAGTTTTCTCATTTTTTCTGATCTTCTTGTACGGTATCCGTAAACTCCATTTATCTTCCCTGCTGGTAGCAACCTAGCAACTATACCTGCTACTAGTAGCATAATTGATCCTATATACATATTTCCTCCTACTTGTATTCTACTTACCTTTTTCTTTTATAAAGAATTGAAATATTTTATAGTCCTTATTGTATCCTACAGAGTAAATAAGGTTTCCTTTTTCGTGCTTTACTTCATACACCAATCCACAATAATTTTTCCCGTCTTTTTCCTCTTCAACAACATCATATTCTTCAAATTCTTTAAATGCCCCTATTTTTTCAATATATGTATCCATTACTGGTTGTAATTCATCAGGATTTATCATATCTTTTACAGAGTCATCAAAATAATCATCTACTAATTTTTTATACTCTTCCTTATTTACAAGCTCTATTGATTCTTTAGATAGTTTAACTATTTTTTCTTCGTCAAAGTTCTTTAATTTACTTTCCTTTCCACAACCAACTAAAACAAATGATAATAAAATAAGTAGTATACTAATCTTCTTCTTCATAATTTTTCTCCTCTTTTAATTTTTTCAATAAAATTATTCCTAAAATTAAATACATTACTACCATTACAGCCCCTACAGCCTCTGCTAATATAGGATTCTTTGTAATTTGTGCTACATATACAACTGTAAAATTATATGTACCATGTAATAATATTGAAATTAATAGCCATATTTTTCTTTTGGTCTTAACTCCATAAAAAATAATTATAGATGCGGCAATATGAAATATTATTGCAAAAACCCTTTCAATTATGACTAAATAACCAACAAGATTTCCATAAAATAACGGATGCATTATTGATTTATACACCAATGGTAGTACAAGGTGGGAAGCTTCAAAACCTCCATGGCCAAGTCCGAAGGAAATTGGTGAAAGTAAATTGTTCTCATCTTTTAAGAAAAATTTATATGATATGTATCGTCCACATTCTTCAAATATACCTGCCGTAAAGGAAAAAAACATTATATAGGGAATCATCTTTGACAAAAATCCCATTGTAAAAATATTTGTATTTCTTCCTAAATAATTTAGTAAAGGTAATCTTATTAAAACCTGTGATATTAAAAAAGTTAATGCTCCTATTATAAAATTGCTTATTTTTACAATCTTCTTTCTTTTTAAAAATAATGCACCAATTACAGGTATTATAAACACCACTAAAGTCGCTAAAATATTTCTTATCATAATCTCCTCCTTTGTATTGGCTACTGTATTACAACTATTTATTATATCATGCTCTGTGATACAATTTTTAAAACATTTTACTACGACAGACATAGTAGATGGAGGTCATAAAATGATATCAAGTGATGTTATGCGTGGTTTTAACGACCTACTTATTCTTTCCATTTTGGAAAAAGGTGATTCCTATGGTTATGAAATTTCAAAAAATATAAATGAAATCTCAGAAAATAGATATTCATTAAAAGAAACTACATTGTATTCTGCCTTTTCACGTCTCGAAAAAAATGGATATATTTCTGGATATGCATCAAATGAAACCTTTGGTCGAAAAAGAACAAATTATACCTTGACCAAAAATGGTAAAGAATACTTGAATGCAAAACTACAGGAGTGGAATGAAATTAAGGAAGTTATAAACTTATTTTTAAAATACTTGGAGGAAGATTAATGGAGAGTTTAAAAAATTATATTGATAGTATATTTTATGCTTATGAGGAAAATGAAGAATCTACAAGGTTAAAAAATGATATATTAGCCCATATGGAAGAAGAATACGAAGAATTACTTCGTTCTGGTAAGAATAGAAGTGAAGCAATTGGAATAATTATAGAAAAATTTGGTTCTTTTGACGATTTACAGGATAGTTTAACTTTAAAAAGAAGTGATAAAGATTTTACTTTAACGGAATATGATAAAGAGACCATTGAAGAATACAAGTCTTTTTCCAACAAATTCCCAATACTAATAGCTGTTGGTGTGTTTTTTTGTATTTTAGCTCCAGCTACTTATAAATTCTTTGAAGATTTACTAAGTAATTCTTTAGAACATATAATATTTTTCTTATTAATAGGTATAGGTGTATCAATATTTATAATAGCTGGAATTAAAAAATCCAATTATATAAATTATTTTAAATCAAGAGGTTTGACTCAATATTATGACGTTGATGAATATGGTTATTATCATAAAGAAAATATTGAATTCAAAAAGAAAAGAAATTTATTATCTGGTGTTTTAAATTCAATTCTTTGGCTTTCAATTGTAGGAATCTATTTAGTCATGGGATTTGTATACGGTCTTTGGCACCCAGGCTGGCTTATATTCGTAATTGGAGGAATTATTTCTGGCATTATTGAAATAGTATTAGAATATTTTTATAGAAAGTAGCTAAATGCTACTTTTTTCTTTTATATTCTATAGTGTATAATTAAGTCTAGGAGGATATGAATGAAGAAAGTAGCAATTTTTGATATGGATGGAACTATTATAGATTCTATGGGCAAATGGAGCACTGTTTTAGAAGATTACCTTAATAATATTGGTTTGGTTTTAAATGAAGAATATAAAAAGCAATTTCATAGTATGCCTATGATTAATATATTGAATATTATTGATAAGGACTTTGGACTTAAAGAAAGTCCAGAAAAATCTTTTCATAATATTTTAGAAATAATGAGGCAGAGTTATTTAGATGGTTTTAATTTAAAACCAGGAGTTAAAGAAGCCTTAGATGAAATGAAGAATAGAAATATAAAAATGGCAGTTGCTACAGCTACACCTGAAAGTATTGCCATTGATGCAATTAGAGGACATGGTTTAGAAAAATATTTTGAGTTTATACAGACAATTGATAATGTTAATTTAAGAAAATCAGAGGATGATTATTGGAAAATTGCAGCAAAGAATTTAAATTCCAATATTGAAAACTCCATAGTCTTTGAAGATGCTTTATATTGTATTGAAACAGTAAGTAGATTAAATGGAAATATTGTTGCCATAGCTGATGAATCGGCAAAAGATGATAAAAATAAAATATTGGAACTATCCGATTACTATATAAATCACTATAATGAACTGGATATGAATATTTTTTAAGAGACCTTACGGTCTCTTTTTTATATAGTTAATAACGATACACAAAAGGCCATTAAATTCCATAGAAAATGAAAAATATATGAAGCCATAAAATTTTTCCTAAATAATAAATATATAGAAGTAATTCCTATAGAAAGTGGCAAGTACATAATTATTTCTATTTTAAATCCAGTATGAACTACTGCAAAAATAATTATACTTAGTATTGTTGCAATAACAGTAGGTATTATTTTTGAAATCTTGCCTAGTAGAATATGTCTGTATACCACCTCTTCAACTAAAGGTCCCATAATAACAGTTGCAAAAAAACTTAATACCATATTTTCAGATATGGTTTCTTTTACAATTTCTTGGTTAGCAGAAGTCTTAACTTCAAAAAATGTATTTAGAATTGTAGACATTATTATAGTAGCAACTGCAACTAATACCATTATGAGTATTAGTTTTATAACCTTTTTATTCATATCTTTAAATGAATTGTAAATATCTTTTTTATAAAGTAGAATAACAAAAATAAAAAGTACCAAGTAATTTACAAAGTTAAATACTGATGGAATAAATTCACCTAAAAGAGCATATAATATTTTTGCTATACCACCTGCAAACATTATAAATCCATATATGGCCATATACATTAAGTCTTTTCTGCCAAATTTATTATTATTTAAATTTTCATCCATTATAACACCTTCTGATATGCAATTCTTAAATCTCCATTTGTTAAAAAGATTTTACCACATGGAGAAAAACCAGATTTTTCTAGGAAATTTCTCATTTTAAAATTATCTTCATGGGTATCAATTCTTATATTATAAAATCCATTATTTATGGATAATCTCTCAATTTCATTTATCATAGTAGATGCAACTCCCGATTGTCTATTGCTTGTTTTAACAGCAAACCGATGAACTGTGCAGTATTCTTCTTCGTTTAACCATTCACCATTAAATATCAATCCATAAGTTCTCTCACCATCAAAGGTTACTGCACAAGTACCTTTAACCTCACCATCATCCTCTAACACATATGAGTATTCCATTTCCATATCATGAACAAGAGTTCCTTCACTTGGTCCTTCATTTTGCCATTGGTCTACACCATCTTCTCTTAAACTCTTAGCAGACTCCTTATATATCTTCAAAATTTGATCAATATCTTCTGATTTTGTTTTTCTAAATATCATATTTTTCTCCTAATTATCTTATTTATAATATATCATACAATAGAAAAGCTAATTTAAACCTAATGTCATAATAATATTTTAATATTATCAGAACCAATAAAAAAATCCTTTCTAATTTCTTAACGAAATTTACTATATCTCAAACCTTCTATTTGTATTATCTTATAACAGAACTCCCCTAATTAAATATCGCTTTATTTAGTTAGCTTAAAGTGATAGATATAATATTGGAAATGGATTACCCTCTTCGTCCATTTCTGAACGTCCAATTATTTTAAATCCCATATGTTTATAGAAACCAATAGCCTCTACATTATCTTCATTAACATCTACGAGTTTTACACAACATCCCTCTATAGCAAAATTTACTAACAATTTACCTATACCCTTTCCTCTGTAATCATTATCAATAAATAACATCTCTATTTTAAAGTTGTGAATTCCTATAAATGCAATAATTACAACTAAATTATCCCTTACGACAAAAAATCCTTAACATATCTTATACCTTCTAAAACTTGAGGAATAAGATTTTCAATATCCTCATATTTTAAAAATTTATGTGTAGCTTCTACGGAACTTCTCCATGTATTTAATATTTCTCTAGTATCTATATCCGAAATTTCTAATAGCTTTTCTATTCTCATTGTAATACCTCTTTTCTAAATGAAATATTAAAGATATTTATAATATTTGTCAAATAACTTTTTAATCTTATACTTTTCATATATTTTTTCGTTTAACATTGTATATCTTAATATTCTCCTAAGCCTTTATAGCTCCTGTTGACACTACCATGTTTCCATTACTTAAACCACTAGACAATTTCCTATGGATATAATAATATATTAGTAAATAAATTTTAGGAGAGATTATGAAAAATAGTATATCTGCAAATGAATTAGAAATTTTACTAGAAACAGAAAATATAAATATTATAGATGTTAGAAGTGAAGGTGAATTCAATAGCGGTCATATTAAAAATTCTATCAATATACCCTTAAACAGTATTCCTGAAGCTTGTAACCAGTTAGATGAAAATGAAACCTACTATATTGTCTGTAGAAGTGGTGCACGTTCTTCAAGGGCTTGTCAGTTTTTATGTAGCAATAAGAACTTTAATGCCATTAATTTAGATGGTGGAATAATGGCTTGGCGTGGTGATTTAGAATAACAAGTATATTTGTTATTCTTTTTTCAAGAAATAAAAATAGACCGAAAGGTCTATTTTATTTTTCCACTATATTTATATTATTATTTAGCCAATTATATATTTTATCTTCATATTTATAATCTATTATTAAATTTGCATCATATCTCTTATTTCCAATTATAGAAACAAGTAATTCATCTTTTCTACGTCTTATAACAGCTTTTAAAATTCTGTCTATAGTAAGTCTTTCTTTTCCATACCCAACTACTACATTTTCCTGTACTCCCGTTTTATAAAAGGGTAGACCTATTGTTATTACAAGCAGTGGTAATAATAAGTAGAAATCTTTTGATTTGTAAAATATGAAAAAGCTCATTATACCAAGTCCAATAAAAGCAGCTATTCTAGCTTTTGTAAATCTTTTTGAAGGTATGATAGTTTTAATATTCATATTGATAAAATTGAATACGAAAGCTATGGCTATTAAATATATAATTAAATGTTCTTTCATTAAGCTACAACCCTACATACTATTATTCTCTTCCAGTCCATTATAACCTTGTAGTAACCAGCTAATTCTTGATCTAATTCCTCATCAGAAGTATCTATTCTCAAGTAAGTATCAGCTATTCCATAAAGCTTATTATGAGAAGCCACTATCCAAATATTATCCTTGCCAATTAATTTTAAAACCCTTGGGCTTAACTGTTGATTTCCTCTTCCGAATACATGACCTTGTCCACCAATTATTGTAACAATTAATTTAACTTTCTTATCTTTTATAAAGTCATATATCTCCTGTTCTGTTCCATCTTTTACAACAAGTTCTCCCTTATATAGAATGTCTATTCCTAGAAGGGAACCCTCATATCCTAGATTTTTAAGTATGGAGTAAGTCGTTCCTCCTGTTGCAAAAATATAACATGTATCCTCATCTGTAGACTTCATTCTATCATCTATTTCAGCTGTCATTCCACCAATTTCATTTTCTGTAGATGTACCAGAAGATTTGGATGATTGCATCAAGTCCTCTATCCTTGGAGTCTGTAAATATCCGTATAGTTTTGCTTCAACAATATTTTGTCTAAACTTGTCTTCATCTATATCCATAACCTCTGAATTAAGTAACATTACACCATCTTTATGTTCTATAAATGATTTTACAACCAATCCTGCATCCTTAGGGTTATTAGCATATACTGCAGAATGAATTTTTACACCTGCTGGAATTCCTATTGCAGGTACTGTAACTCCTATAGCATTATAAATATTTCTTGCAGTTCCATCTCCACCAGCAAAAATCAATATTTCAATATTTCTATTTTTCATTTCCTTGGCTATTTGTTCAGTGTCTTCAAATGTTGTATTCTCTTTGTTTTCACCAACTACTTCATAGTCAAAACCCATTTCCTTTAAAAGATTTTCTCCCATTTCTCCAGGAGCTGTTAAAAACTTTATACCATCCTTGTTATCTAAAATTTGATTTAATGCAATTTTAGCTTTTTTATTCGATTGAAAAGTTCCACCCTTTTCCAATGCAAGTTTTTGAACTTCCGCACCATCTGATCCCTTTAAACCAACTGATCCACCGATTCCAGCAACTGGATTTATAATTAAACCTATATTCATAATTACCCCCATATATAATATAAAATTTTATAATAATGCCATATAACTAGTATACCCTTATATTATATATGAAATCGTTACATATGTATGTCACAAATGCTACATATGTTGACAAAGATTCTTAAAAGTATTATTATTAGCATATGATAATAATAAATTAGAGAGGTGAGTATGGCACGTAAGACACAGGTAAAAATAATTAGGCAAAAACCTAAATCTTATTTATGGAAACCTGAAGATGTTCATAGTACGAATCTAGAAGTGATTTTGTTATTAGAGGAATGGGAATGTATGAGACTTATTGATTATAATGGTCTATCTCAACAAGAAGCAGCTACTTCAATGGAGGTTTCAAGACAAACAGTACAAAAATTAATTCAGTCTGCAAGGAAAAAAATCTCTCGCTGTATTGTAGAATCAATTCCTTTAAAGATCGATGGTGGAAATTATTTAAAAAATTTAAATTTAGAAAGGATGAATAAAATGATTGTAGCAGTAACGTTTGAAAACGAAAAGGTATTTGCACATTTTGGAAGAACTCCATATTTTAAAATATATGAAATTGAAAATGGAGAAATACTTAAAGAGGAAATATTACCAACTCCAGACGCAGGACACGGTGCTTTAGCTAGCTTCTTAGTTGAAAATAAGGTTAACTCCTTAATATGCGGTGGTATTGGAGGTGGAGCAGTTAACGCTTTAAGTGAAGCTGGAATAGATATATACTCTGGCGCTTCTGGTGATGTAACAGAACAGGTAAAATCCCTTATAAGCGGACAATTACCCGTTCAAGGTAAAGCCAATTGTGACCATAAACATGATCATCATGGAGAAGGTGGATGTCACGGTAATGGAAAAGGACATGGCCACCACAGTGAAGACGGACGTCATGGTAAATGTCATTAATTAAAATGTTTATACCTAATTTATTTATTTTAGAATCTGTAATCTATTAAATAATTTTAAGTTAGCTAGTAATTAAATTGAAATACTTTGAAATATAGTAAAACACCTTTAAACTTAATCGTTTAAAGGTGTTTTATATTTAATAATTTAAATACTTTCTTGAAAATTCTTTATAATACTCTTCTAATTCCGTATTCTTAGTCATTTTTAAAATATCATATGTAATTATATTCCAGTCTAATTTTTTCACATTTTCATATTCAATATCCTTTATTTTCTCGTGTAAAGATTCATTATCAAAAGGATAAATAAATATGGAGTATTCATTATTGCTTTTTAACATTGAAATATTTCTATTAATTTTATAATTCCTATAAAAGTCATCTTTTTCCATGTTTTCAAAATACATGCTATTTTCAGTTAGTGATTTATAATTTATCTCCCATGCCCTTACTCTATCATCTGTAGCAAATTTTCCAAATTCCTCTTCACTATACTTACTGTCAATATATAATTTTATGCCATTACAACATTCAATATATAGGTCAACTAATTCAAAATCATCTCTTGTAGATTTATATGCAAATTCTATTTTTGAAATATCCTTTAAGAAACCCTCTTCAAAATTAAGACTTTTTTCTAAAAATTTACATAAAATTTCCTCATTGTTTAAAATTGGTAAAAAGAAATTCATAATCATTACCTTAGAAGAGTTTAAATATTTCCCATCGGATGTAAATCTGTCCTTACTGTAGTAATCACTTAATAGGTTTTGACTATTACAGATGAAATTTTCATCCCATTTGTTAGGAAGCAAACACTTTGAGTCATCTTCCTTTTCATCGCCATTTTCACTAATACCTAGAACATCAACTTTGTAGTTTGATAAATGCCCCTTAATCCTTTTGCTAAATTCATCGTACCTCATATAAGTCTCCATTTATTGTATAACAGCTTTACTGTAAAACAGTAATTTTATTTTCCTACCAACTAAAGATTATAGTCCAAATAAGAATATTTTACCAATAAAAATCAATCATAAATAAAAGATTAATAATCTCTAAAATTAAATATTAGTCAATTCCAATTATAACAAATTTAATTTAATAAAATCATAATCCTCTTTGTAAAAATCTAATTCTATACCATTGTAATATCCATAGAAATTGTATTTGAAATAATATAAACTTCATAATTTCTTTAAAATGGCTTTTAAAAATAATTATTTAGTATAATATACCCCTAAAAATATTCTAATATATCATTTTTCAAATATTATCCACTTTCCAGAATCATCATCTATAAAAGCATACTTATTAATATTCTCTTCTAATAAGAAGTATTCTATATCCATTTTAAATTCTCTTAAGCTTATTTCTTTTTTATTTGGATACCATTTTTTAGGATTTACCTCAAACATTTTTTCCTCTATTTTTTCTTTTAATAACTTACTTCCATATCCCTTTCCAATATAGGCTTTCCCTCCATATTTTAAAACCCTGTATATTTCCTTTAAGGATTTCTTTTTATCATTCCAAAAACTATAGGAAGACCTGCTTATTACAAGATCAAATAAATTGTCATTAAATTCTAAATCATGAACATCCCCAGTAAAAAAGAATACTCTATTTTCTAATTTTTCTTCTATTATTTTTTCTTCAGCAAATCCCCTACTATTTTCATTAATATCCAAAAGGTAGACCTGCATATTTGTTTTCTTAGCTATTTCAATTCCTAAATAGCCACCTCCCGAACCGATATCTATACAGATTCCGTTATAAATACCAGTTCTTTCCAAAATCTGTTTTGCAATTAAGGGATAGATATCCTTAAATATATCCTTTGCTAAATTATCATAACCTTCAATTTTAAATTTACCATTCATTTTATACCTCTTATATATAAAAACATTTTCAATGAATTTATTTTCCATATTTCTCTACTAATATTTCATATGTATTTAATAATAAAATATTTATATATTATCCCTGTCTCAACTTAATAATAATTTTACATTTTACGCCTTTATTATGCACATATTTAAATAATATTCTATTTCTAAGTTATACTTACCTTTATTTTACAGCATTTACATAAGATATTCGATATATAATTTACATTTATAAAAAGTGTTTTTTTATATAAATATATGTATTTTCATCATATGTGATAAATTGATAACATTAAACCAATTAATATTATTTTAATGCATGATACTTTAATGCATGATACAATAATATATAAGTAAGCTAATTCAGAATATTGTATTTAAATAATGGTGAGAAAATCTTTTCCACTATTATTTATCATGTTTTAGCTTATACTGTTTAGGGGGTGAATAATATGAAGAATTTTTATGAAAAATACTTTACTAAACAAAAAATGATGCGTACAGTTCTTATGCCTTTAATAGTGATTTCCATATTCGCTATTTATAACTTAGGTTGGAGAGTACTTGCATTGTTAACAGTTAACTTGTTAGTTTCGTTTTTAGTGGAGTATATATGTGAAACAAAGATTTACAAGAGAAAGAAAATCTCCGAAGCTGTAATAATCACGAGTATTTTATATACTATGACATTACCAGTTTCACTACCTTTCTGGATTTCTGCAGTAGGTATAGCTTTTGGAGTATTCTTTGGAAAAATGGTTTTTGGAGGCTTTGGAAAGAATGTATTTAATCCAGCTTTAGTTGGACGTGTATTCGTCTATATCAACTTCCCAAATCCATTAACAATTGCGTGGAATGAATCAGCTACAGGATTTCCTGGAGGATTTGGAGCCTTTACATTACCTCATATAGACACATTGTCTACAGCAACACCAATGCTTGCCTATAGAAATGAGGGCATATTTACAGAAATTATGAATTTATTAATAGGTAATATTCCAGGAGCAATAGGTGAAACATCTAAAATATTAATAATTTTATCCGCAATTTACTTAGTGTATAAAAAAGTTGCATCATGGCAAATAATGGCAGGATCCATACTAGGCTTCTCTGCTCTATCTGCAATATTTTACTTTATGGGAATTGAATCAGTTCCAAATCCACTTTATGGAATGCTACTAGGCGGTTTTCTTTTCGGTACTGTATTCATGGCAACAGATCCAATATCTGCTGCAAAGACAGTTCCAGGAAAATGGATATATGGCTTAATTATAGGAGTAGTAACCGTAATAATAAGAGGATTTGCACTATTCTCCGGTGGAATGATGTTTGCTATTTTAATGGGCAATATATTTGCTCCAATAATTGACTATATGGTAAAAAAATTAAAAGCCAAGAAAAAAGCTAAAAAGGAGGCGATGGTATAATGGCTAAGAAAAAAAGTTTTATTTATCCTGTCGTCTTCATGATTGTAATAACTGGAATATTAACATTTCTATTAGCAGTAATAAATGAGGTATCCTTACCGGTAATAGAGTTTAACCAAGAAATAGAATTAAAACAGAAGATCCTTACAGTATTTGATATATTGCCAGAAGAGGCTACGCCTGAGGAGATAGATAAACTTTTTAATGATAATATTAAAGAGGAAGAATTTAACGACACTCCTCTATATATACTTGAAGAAGGCGGTTCGGAAGTAGCTTATGCAGTTCCTTTTAATGGACCTGGACTTTGGGGTAGTATAGATGGATACTTAGGAGTCAAGGCTGATTTAAAGACGGTAACAGGAATTGAATTCATAAAGCAGGAAGAAACTCCAGGGCTTGGTGGAAGAATATCGGAACCAGAGTATAAATCACAATTTAGAAATCTTGATATATCCGATTCTTCAACAGGAGAAATAATAATAAATAGACCTGCACCAGGTGGTAATGTTGACGCCATAACAGGTGCAACACAAACATCAACCTTTGTGACTAATATGTTAAACGAAGATGTCATGGCTTTTATAAAGTCTAGAGAAGGGGTGTAAAATGGCTAGTAAAACAAAATACAAAAAAATAATATCCGATGCATTACTATATGATAATCCAGTACTTGTACAGGTAATTGGACTATGTTCTACTTTAGCCGTTACAAATTTAGCAATGAACTCATTAGTAATGGGAGTTGCATTAGCTGTAGTAACAGCATTTTCATCACTTACATTATCATTACTAAGAAATATAACACCAAAACATATAAGGATGATGGTTCAAGTATTTGTAATATCATTTTATGTAATCTTAGTGGATATATTCTTAAAAGCATATATGCCTGAAATGAGTAAAACATTAGGACCATATGTAGGACTTATAATAACCAACTGTATAATCATGGGTAGAGCAGAGGCCTTTGCTATATCAAATAAACCAATACCCTCTTTTATAGATGGTTTTGCTTCAGGAATAGGATATACAATAGTACTTATAATAATTGCTGTTATAAGAGAGTTATTAGGATTTGGTACATTATTTGGAATAAAGATATTACCATCATCCTTTACTCCTTGGACTATGATGGTAATGCCACCAGGAGCATTTTTCATACTACCGATAATAATGTGGTTAGCATATAATTATAGAACAAAAAAGGAAGGAGCTAAGAAATAATGACAATACATCCATTAGTTATATTTTTCGCATCAATATTTACAAGTAATATGATATTTAGCAATTTCCTTGGAATGTGCTCATTCGTTGCAGTAAGTAAGGAAATTGAAACAGCAACAGGACTTGGAGTAGCAGTTACATTCGTTATAACAATAACTACAATAATAAACTTTTTCCTATATGAATTAATGATATATTTCAATATAGAGTACTTGAGATTTATAGTATTTATTATATCCATAGCTGCATTTGTACAGTTCTTAGAGATGATATTGGAAAGATACATGCCAAATCTTTACTATGCATTAGGAATATTCTTACCTTTAATAACAGTAAACTGTGCAATACTTGGAGTTTCCTTATTCATGGTAATAAGAGAGTATAATTTCATACAAACAGTTGGCTTTTCAATAGGATCAGGACTAGGATGGGCATTGGCAATAATATCCATGGCAGGAATAAGATCAAGAATAAATGAAAACTCATTGCCTGAAGGACTGCGAGGAGCACCAATAACCCTTATAATAACAGGGATAATGGCAATGGCATTTATTGGATTTTCTGGAATAGTTCAAATATCATAGGAGGGAAATATGATTACAATATTGATAACAACAGCAGTTATTTCCGGTCTATGTGGATTATTTGCCATAATACTTACTATTGCAGATAATTATATTGCAGATTACGGTGAAGTAAATCTAATAATAAATAATGAAAAAGAATATACAGTAAACGGTGGAGCAACATTACTTGATACACTGAGAAATGAAAAAATATTCATACCTTCAGCATGTGGAGGTAAGGGTTCATGTGGTTACTGTAAGGTAAAGGTACTAGAAGGTGGCGGACAGGTATTAGCAACCGAAAAACCATGGCTTACAGATGAAGAATTTAACGACAATGTAAGACTATCGTGTCAATGTAAAGTAAAAGAAAATATAAAAATAGAAATACCAGAAGAATTATTCAACGTTAGAGAATATACTGTAAAAGTTGTAGAAATTGAAAAGATGACAGATACAATAAAAAAATTCCGATTTGAATTACCTGAAGGTGAAAAAATAAACTTTAAACCAGGACAGTACATTCAAATAAAAGCACCAGAATATGAAGGAAATGACGAAGAGGTTTATAGAGCATATTCAGTAGCATCTTCAATAAAAGATGAAAATCACATTGAAGTATTAATCGGTTATACAAAAGGTATTTGTACAACATATATGCATCAACATGTAGAAGTTGGTACAGAAATAGATCTTAACGGACCATATGGACATTTCTATTACAAAGATGATGATAGTGAAATAGTAATGGTGGCAGCTGGAACAGGATTTGCACCAATACGTTCAATACTATACCATCTAAAGGATAATAATATACAGAGAAAAGCAAGATTCTACTTTGGAGCAAAGACAGAAGACGATTTATTCCTACTGGATGAGATGAAAATGTTTGAAGATGAATTATACGACTTTAAATTTATGCCAACACTATCAAGAGTTGGAGATGACTCAGACTGGTCAGGAGATAAAGGAAGAGTTACAAACTCCATAGAGAAATACTTGGATAAAGATGGTAACTATTCAGCTTATCTATGTGGTAGCCCAGTAATGATAGAATCCATAGTAAAATCATTAGAAGAAAAAGAAGTACCAAAAGAACAAATATATTTTGATGAATTTTAGAAAAACAAGGATAGACAACTATCCTTGTTTTTATTTTTGATTATTTTAATATATTATTTAAAATTTTAAATTCCTCATCTGAAAAGTTATTTTTATACAACTCATTAATAAGCCACATACCAGATTCTACAATTTTCTTTTTGGGAGAATATTTACCCAACCAATTTTCACTTGGAACACAATTTTTACAATTGGAAACTTCTGAAATAAGTCTTGCCTCAAAAAGAAGTCTATCTTCCCTATTTCCCATTTCAAAAACTACAAAGGAAAAAGCATTTCTTATATATTTACTAACTTCATCTTCAATTTTCCTTTCATATTCTAAATTAAGTAAATGACCATATTTTCTCTTATCATCTCTTTTTATCGTTCTTAAATCCCAAAACTTCAAATAATTATCATTATTTTTATTTAAAATAGCTCTACCAATATTTCTTCTAAATATGCTTATATTTTTATTTTCTTTGACAAAATGTTGTCTAATTCTAGATCGTAATTGATTATCGCCAGTATGGGTTCCTACTCTAACGATTCTATCTAAACCATTGTAAGATTTTTCACCTTTTTCAAAAAGAATATAAATTCCATTTTCAGGAATTTCCTCTAATGCAAAGGGATAATAAAATCTCTTAAGACTATTGGTTAATTCATGTATTTCTCTACAATATCCCACAACAATACCCCTATAGATTATATTTTTTAACTATATATATTATACCAAAAATATTTTCATTAAAATAAACACTATCCTTTGGTATAATATAACTATATGAAAATTAGGAGGAAATAAAATGGAAATAAAAAGATACAAAACAAGTCATAGATGGTCAGTTGCAACAGTACATAATGGAGTTGCATATATAACAGGACAAACTGCAAAGGATACAAGTTCAAATCTTTATGAACAAACTAAACAAACATTAGAAAAAATTGATGATATACTAGCAGATTTAGGATCAGATAAATCTAAAATACTTATGGCTACAATATTTTTACAAGATGTAACAAAATTTAAAGAGATGAACGAAGCTTGGGATGAATGGGTTGCAGAAGGTGCTGCTCCTGCAAGAGCATGTATAGAAGGTGCTGCAAATAACCCAGCAGAATTAGTTGAGATAATAGTAACAGCAGCTATTGATTAAATTTAATAACATTTATAATTAAGACCACCCGTTTCACGAGTGGTCTATTTTTTATATTAAACTATATGTTATTTATCATCAATAATACCTAAATCTATAAATAAAATCTATTGATAATATTGTAGAAACTATAGATAACAATATTTAAATCCTATTTCACAAATAATTTTCTCAGTATCTTAAAAACTTCTATAAATATTTAACTAATTTTGTTTCAAATTCTAATTTTTTTGTTATAATATAAAAGCAAGATAATTAATAAAACTATAAAAATATTAATAACTACGGAGGTAGTTATGACTTATAGTGAAAGATTGGAAAAGATGAATAACAATACTAGTAGAATTTTCGGTAATAATCCTGAAATGGGAGGTATTTTTAGCGAATTACACAAGGAGGCTATTTCAGATAAGAAAGTGTCCATTAAAAATAAGGAACTTATTTCTTTAGGTATTGCTATTGCTATTAGATGTGAAGGCTGTATTATAGCTCATTTAGATGCTTGTAAAAAAGCTGGCGTTACTTTAGAGGAAATCTATGAAACAATAGAAGTTGCAATTTTAATGGGTGGTGGTCCATCTGTTGCATATGGCGGAATAGCGGCAGAATGTGCTGAAGAGTTTTATAAGTAGAAACCAAAAGAGTAAAAGAATTATTTCTAATTCTTTTACTCTTTTATAAATTTTCATAATATATAGGTGTGAATTCCAAGAGTATTATAGCGTTTGTATCTAACACAAAACTATAGCTAAAACCATTTTTTATATTAACATCAAAAATTGATAATTTTGGTTTAGATTCATTACCAATATAATTTCTAGCTTCAATATCAATAGGATATTTAGATTTAAAGTCTTTGTAAACATAGTAAATAGCACCATTTCCTCTAGACAGATCAAATCTTTTTACTTGGTATATATTATTGTCTATATTTGGAATTTCAATATTATATAATACTGATTTACTTTCCATAAATCTTATTTCTTCACTGAGTTTTGGATTGAAATAATTAGGATTCCATAATAATAATTGATATTTATCGGAGTTTTGTAAAAACATACACTCCCTACCTAAGAATTTGACTTTGCCTTTTAATCTAGAAGATAAAGCTAGTACATGGTAGACTGGTTTTTTACCACTATAGTTATGAAATAGCTCAAGTCCATTATATTTATTGTTCTTATCCAATTTATAATTTTTATAGATTCCAGCATTTATCCAAAATCCATATGATTTTATTAGTAAATCCAATTTTAAAATCTCTTGTAATATAATTGCTGCTCTAAAAAAAGTTCCGTTAATACTTTGTTTTTCTCCTGTTAATGTGTTCCACTCCGATAAAATAATAGGTATATTAACATTCCATTTGCCTACTAAATCCCTTATTGTTATAGTTTCCTTATATACGAATTCATTAAAGAAGTCCATATTAGCAATATCATTTTTACTATAATCATATATTTTATTTGGCTCAGAAGTAAAGCTTAAAAAATCACATAATGGTACAATATGCTTTACATATATTTCCTTATCTCCTGTACTGTTAAAATTGTAATTAGGATAAGCACAAGGAATTGATGCTCCTATTTCAATATTTTCATATATATTTTTCAAATCATTATAAATTATTTTAAACTGATTATAATTTTGATTAATATTATTAATTTTGAATATACAATTTATTTGAATTTTGTTTAATGCTTTTTCACCAAATAAATTTTTTAAATTCCTTAAAAATCTAATAAGGCAAAAGTAATTATTACTATTTTTCCCTTTAAAATCCTCTAACTCAATTTGATAAAAATAGCCTATATCGTTGTTAAACAAATATTCAATAATTGAATCAAACCTACCAAATTCGGAGAAAACATAGAATTCATCGACTAAATCATTTGAGTAGGACTTAGGAAAATTATTATAAATACTATTTATACCTATATAATCTAATCCAATGTCTTTTTTTATGGTCTCAAGTTCACTGAAAACAGAATCTTCAAATAACATTTCCAAAGACCCAATATGAATTATTTTATTTGGAAGTATTTGTTCCCTGCTAATTGTAGAGTCAAGAACTATTTTTTTATTGGTTTCAACTATATTTCCTTTAGAAATATTTTCTTTTTTAGAGTTAATAAATGAATATAATGTTTCAATAGTTAATGTTGAGTCATTAAATTGTAAGTTGAAATCATCTTCTATTTTTATATTTTCTCCAATAGAAGATTTTTCTCTATACTCAGAAGGAGATTTACCAAAATACTCTTTAAACCTTCTTCTGTATGTTCTGCTATTTGTAAATCCATTTTTATAGGCTATTTCATCAATACTTAAGCTGGAATACAATAAGTCCATCAAACTCCTATTTACCCTAATCTCATTTAAGTATTTTGAAAAAAGTTTCCCAGTTTCTTTCTTAAATAGTTTTGAAAGAGATGAAGCAGATATAAAATTAATTTCTGCTATTTTATCCATATTAATATTTTGTCCATAGTTTTTATCTATATATTTCAATATTTTAAGTATTTTTTCATCCTTTATATAATCATTTCTAATATTTGTTTCTTTTCTAAAGTAAGATATTAATATTAGTATTATTTTATTTAAAGTTATAGATAGATTTATGCTTTTCGTAGAAAAAGAATTTAAATAATAAATAATAAATTGAGCCAATTGACTTCTAAGTTCTTGTACTGGGTCTGTTATTCCTTTCCTTTTCTCATCTGGAAAAAGTTCAAAATTAGAGTTTAAGAAATCTTCATAAATTGAAAAGAAATAATTATTTTCAATTTCCAATTTGGCTAATACATTATTATATGGAGAAATATTTTTTATAGTATAATACTTGTTTCTATTTATTATAATAATATTTCCCTGTTTTAATCTATAAATTTTACCATCTAAAAATACTTCTGTTAAACCATTAAGTTGAAATAATATTTCAGTATTAATCGAGAATTCATCTATTTTATTAGTCTTTTCAAAATCTATATTATGTAAAATAAAATCCTTGATAAAATCACCTCTTTCATTTTATGACCTATTAACGGTCATTTTTTTATTTATAGTTTTATTATAACTAAAATTTGTCTAAAAATGAAATTGTTTTCATTGTGAAAACCTTTTGTTGAGAATATTATATACATAGAACAACAAAATACATAAGGAGTAAATAAAATGAAAAAGAAAAACAAAAAAATATTTTATGGTTGGTGGATAGTAATAGGTTCACTACTTGTTACAGGAACTGTTGTTCCTAGTGTAATGGCTATGTCTAATAAATTTTTAATATCTATTACAAAAGATATGGGAATAAGTAAAAGTGCATTTACCTTAAGCAATTCATTATTGCATGCAATGGGAATTTTCTTCTCCCCTTTTATTGCAAAAAGACTTGCTAAAGGTAATATGAAAAAAATTCAGACAATAAGTGTATTGCTTTTTGTACTTGTTTTTGCAAGTTATAGTCTTGCAAAAAAACCAATACATTTCTATATTTCATCAGTAGTTTTAGGAATTTGTTACTTGCACACCTCCCTTATACCTATAGGCATGATGATAACTAATTGGTTTGATAAAAAAAGAGGGCTGGCTATGAGTATAGCAATGTCAGGAATAGGTATCGGCGGATTTATATTTAGTCCATTAATCACTTCTTGGATAAGCAATTATGGTTGGAGAACAACATATTTAATATACGCTGTTGTAATAGCAGCTATAGCATTACCAGTTTCATTATTTATATTCATTAGATCTCCAGAAGACATTGGTTTAAAACCTTACGGACAAAATATCGAAGAGAAAAATAAAATTAAAGATACTTCAAATATACGATTATCCTTAACAATGAAAGAGACTTTGACTAAACCATTTTTTATTATGTTAATTATAGCAACATTGGCTAATGGATTAATCAACATGGGTGCACTAGGCCAATTTCCACCAGCGTTAGAGGAATTACACGGTCCAATAATTCAAGCAACAATAATTTCTTTGTATTCCATATTAGGAATGTTCGGAAAACTACTCCTAGGATGGATAAATGATAAATTCGGAATTATCCAAAGTATAGTTTTTGGCTGTATTGCATTTGGACTAACATTTTTATTTATGTTGTTTTCACAAAATGTATATATGGCATATATAGCTGCAATATTCTTAGGTATAGGAATGGGAGTTGGAAATGTTATTCCTCCTTTAGTGACTTCTGCTATAGTTGGAGCTGACAAATATAGCGAAGCTTATGGCTATGTCAACAGCGCCATACAAATAGGATTAAGCTTCGGTTCCCTATTAGTAGCATCAATATTCGATAAAACAGGTTCTTATAGAACTGCTTGGATAATAATGATAGGGTTAACAGCAGTGACAATGTTTGGCTGGATAATTTCCTATAACAGATCTTTAAAATATAGAGTTAAAGAGTAAAAAATTTAGAAATGGAGAATAAAATAGAAATGGAGAATAAAATAATGGAAATATCTTTAAAATATATAAATGAAAAAGAAAACGAATTAGTAGACTTATCTAAAAAAATTTGGGAAAATCCAGAACTTGGTTATCATGAGGAAAAAGCTTGTAAATGGATATCAGAATTTTTAGAAAAAGAAGGATTCAATGTTGAAGTAGGAAGTTTTGGCGTTCCAACATCTATAAAAGCAAGTTGGGGTAACGGAAAACCAGTTATAGGACTATTAGGCGAATATGATGCATTGCCTGGAATGAGTCAAAAGGTTAAAGCCACTAAAGAGCCAGTTAATGAAGGAGAACCAGGTCAGGCCTGTGGACATAATCTATTAGGTGTTGCTCACGTTGGAGCTGCAATTGGAATAAAGAGAGAAATGGAAGAAAAGGGATTAAAGGGTACTATAGTTTTCTATGGATGTCCTGCTGAAGAGACTTTAACAGGTAAAGGCTTTATGGCAAGAGAAGGCGCCTTTAAAGACTTAGATCTTTCCTTTGCTTGGCATCCAGGAACTGCTAACACAGTTATGCAAAATATTATGACTGCTTCAAATTCATTTAAGTTCAATTTTAAAGGTATAACAGCCCATGCTGGTGCCGATCCAGAAAATGGAAGATCGGCATTAGATGCAGTTGAGTTGACAGATGTAGGTGCTAACTACCTAAGAGAGCATGTAACAGATGACGTTAGAATACATTATACGATTACTAATGGAGGACAAGCACCTAATATTGTTCCAGATAAAGCATCTGTTTGGTACTATGTTAGAGCATTAAGTAGAGAAGCTGTAGAAGACACTTATAAAAGACTTATTAAAGTAGCAAAAGGTGCTGCTATGATGACAGAAACAGAAGTAGAAGTAGAATATATAGGTGGAAGTTATGAAACCTTGAACAACGAGGTGTTAGGCAATTTAGTAATGGATACTATGAAGGAAATTCCTGCTCCAAAATGGTCTAAAGAAGACATTGAATTCGCTAAATTATTAGAGGAAAATAGAACCAATGAAAAGGGAGCTTTTTCTAGTGGAAAAAGTAGCGGAGAGTATATATTCGAAGGTGATCCTTTTATAACATATACTAATAGCTTTAATTCAACAGATGTAGGAGATGTTCAGCATATCGCACCAGGAATTATGTTTATGACAGCTACATCCAACCTTAATGCTGCAGGACATAGTTGGCAGAATACAGCATGTGCAGGAATGGATATAGGAATGAAAGGAATGATATATGCTGCAAAAGTAATGGCTAAATCCGGAATAAAGATTATGGAAAATCCTGAAATAGCAAAAAGCGCTAAAAATGAATTTGAAAAAATTATGAATGGTAAAGAGTATGAATGTCCAATACCAAAAAATTTAAAATTACCAAATTAAATAATATAACCTTTACTTAATAATTATAGGAATATTTTACTAAAATCTCATTTTATTCTACAGTCGTGCTTTAATTATGCATGTCCTTAAGAATATAAAAACCCCTTAATTAGTATGTTTATCATATACAGACTATTTCTCAGACTCTAAAACAACTTTTGTATTTAAATAAAAACGACTTAAATATTATGAAGTGCACCCCAAATGTTAGACATTTATGATAACATAAATAAAAAACATAAG
>CAYFSP010000020.1:0-28484 GCA_964345925.1 uncultured Gallicola sp.
AATAATAAAATGATAGGATTAAATACTTTTAATAGCATTATAATACATTTACAGATGATATTCAATATCGTTTATTAAAATTTATTATAGTGAACTTTTTCAAAATGTAAATTGTCTATATTATGACTTTTTTTGTTCTCATTTCCATATCCTATTCCAATTGTACATAGAACATGTAAATCGTCCGGTATATTCAATATCTTTTTAATATTTAATTCAACATCTTCGCCTATTAAATTTACCTTATTATGGGCATGTCCCCAACATGATTTTAATCCTTCTAATTCAGCAGCCAATTGTATGAAGGTGGCAATTATAGATGCATCCTCCAAAGCAGTGGTGGACTCTTTATCAGAAAATAAAATAGTTATTGCAATAGGGGCATTCTTAAGAAATGAAATGGCTTCTGGTCTTGCATTTGATAAATCTTCAATTATTTCCTTATTATCAACAACGACTAGTTGCCAAGGCTTTAAATTTCTACCAGATGGTGATGTTAATGCAATTTTTATTATATTATCAATTTTTTCCTTTTCCACTTTCTTATTCATAAATTTTCTTACAGACCTTCTATTTAAAAATATATCATTCATTATTATTCACCCCCTTTGTATATTATATCAAATTGGTGAAATTTAGTAATTATGTAATATTTATTGAAATGAGCTTATGATATAATAATTTAAGAATAAGATTAAAGGAGATAATATGCGTTGCAAATACTGTGGCGAGATAATAGAAAAAGACTATAAATTCTGTTTATCATGTGGTAAACCAGCAGAGGATAGCAGAACAAAGGAAGAAACAGAGTCTATAGAATATTTTGAAATAGAGACAGATAATGTTAAAAACAAAGAAAAATATGACTTTAGTCAATTTTTAAAGGATGATGGCGATAAAGAACAAGAAGAAATAGAATTTAGCACTAAGAATGAAAAAATTAGTGAAGAAAAGTTATTTGAGGAAGAGATAATAAAAGAAGAAAAATCTAAAGAGAATACTGCTAAACATAAAATATATGAAGATGATATAGAAGATACTAAGAAACGAGTTCTGTTTGAAAGATCTGATTATAATTTCTTTGACAATATGAAGAAGAAAAAACAAGAGGAAAAAAGTAGGAAAAATAATTACTTCGATGATTATGAAGAAGAAAAATCTTATAGAGAAGAAGAGAAAGAAAATAATTCCAGAAGAAATTATTATAGGGAGCCTAAATCCAGTAGAAACGATAATAAATATTATAGTGAGAGTAGAAGAGATTATAGAGAAGATGATTATGATATAGATTTTGATTCCAGAAGGGAAGAGGAATTAAATAAAAGCATCATAAAGGAAAAAAAGAAAAAAAGATTTTGGAAACGTCTTAGAAATGCATTGTATAATATTTTAGTACTGCTAGGTGCTTTAGTTTTAGCACTTGCATTAGAGAATCCCGCTTATTACTTTCTAATGGAAAGAGGATTTTTCTTTATTGAATTAATTAGTTCAAAACTCAGAGTAATGGCAATACTTTTAATAATATTATTTCTGCTCATTCCATTTTTCAACTGTAAAGGTAATGCAAAAATTCCAATACTTATTTTTTCCATATTGACTAGCTGGACAATTATAGGATGGGTGGTATTACTTATTATTTGTAAAATAAGCAATAGAAAATGGATAATAAATTCCTATTAAGTTTACAAAAAAAAATCTCTATGATATTATTATCCTATCCGAAGAAAAGAAATAGTAATATATAGATATTTTAAGAGAGAAAGTGGTTGGTGAGAACTTTTAGTTAATATATATGAACCTATCTTTGAGGTTGTATGAAAACATACAGGGTTGTGCCTTATAGCTTATGAGATGATCAAAATGATTAATTGAAGTGGTACCGCGTAGTCTTTCGCCTTCTAGTAAGGTGGAAGACTTTTTTTATTTTAAATTACTTATAAACAGGAGGAAATAAATATGAAAATGTCGAAGTTTTATATGCCAACATTAAGAGAGAATCCAGCAGATGCTGAAATTGAAAGTCATAAATTGTTATTAAGAGCAGGTATGATTAGAAAGTCCGCTTCGGGAATTTATTCTTACTTGCCTTTAGGATATAGAACCATAAGAAAAATTGAAAATATTGTAAGGGAAGAAATGGATAATTTTGGAGCTCAAGAAATTCTTATGTCTGCATTACAACCAAGGGAAATCTGGGAAGAATCTGGTAGATGGGCTACATTTGGACCTGAAATGTTCAAATTAAAGGATAGGAACTCAAGAGAGTTCTGCCTAGGACCAACAGCAGAGGAATATTTTACAACATTGATAAAGGGAGAAATAAAAAGTTATAAACAATTGCCTTTAAATATATACCAAATTCAAACGAAGTATAGAGATGAAAAAAGACCTAGATTTGGAATAAATAGAGCAAGGGAATTCTTGATGAAAGATGCCTATACATTTGATGTAGATGAAGAAGCTATGGAAGAAGCATATATGAATATGTGGCGTTCCTATGAAGCTGTATTTGACAGACTAAAGCTTGAATATAAAATTGTTGCTGGTGATTCAGGGGCTATGGGAGGTAATAGCTCTCACGAATTTATAGCCTTATCCGAAATTGGAGAAGGTGTAATATTCTATAGCGAAGACAGCGATTTTGCTGCAACAGATGAAAAGGCTCAAGTCTTTTATAATGTTGATGATTCATCCATTAAGGAATTACCAATTGAAAAGATAACAACCCCAAATTGTAAAACAATAGAAGAAGTGGCAGAATATTTAGAGGTTTCAAAAAGTCACTGTGCTAAAGCCATAGATTTAATGGTTGAAGGAAAACCTGTATTGGTTATTATCCCAGGGGATAGAGAACTGAATATGGCAAAATTAATAGGATATCTAGGAGTTCCAGAGCATGATGTATTTATGATGAATGATGAAGAAATAGTTGAAAGATTAAATTCATCACCAGGATTTACTGGGCCAACAGAAAGAATTCCAGAAGATGTAAGGGTATTAATAGATTCAAGAATTACAAAGATGGTAAATGTTGTAATTGGAGCTAATGAGGAAAATACACATTATAGATATGCAAACTTTGAAAGGGATTTTAATGGTGAAGTAGTAGAGGATTTACTTATGATTCAAGATGGTGATGTTGATCCAAAAACCGGTTCCGTATTAAAATTTGCAAGGGGAATAGAAGTAGGAAATATATTTCAATTAGGAAAGAAATATTCTGAAAGTCTAGATGCTAAATTCTTAGATGAAAATGGAAAAGAAAAACATTTCTACATGGGTTCATATGGAATAGGTATTACTAGATCAGTTACTGCAGTAGTGGAACAAAATCATGATGATAGAGGAATAGTTTGGCCTCTTGTAGTTGCTCCATACCATGCAATAGTAACTATAGTAAACACTAAGGACGAAGCTCAAAATGAATTGGGGAATAAGATTTACGAAGAGCTGAAATCAAAAGGTATAGAAGTTTTACTTGATGATAGAAAAGAAAGAGCTGGAGTTAAATTTAACGATAGGGACTTAATAGGGATTCCTTTAAGAGTAACAGTAGGTAAAGGTGCAGTTGAAAATATAGTTGAATACTCAACTAGAAAAGAAATGGAAAATACAAATATTTCATCAGAAGAGGCTATTGAAAATATAATAAGCACTGTTTCAAAAGAGTTGAATAATTTATAGTAAATATAGCAAAAGAGTATTTAAATATTGTTTAAATACTCTTTTTTATAAAGTCTTTTGAATAATATATTTTATTTTCTTCAAATTCATAACTAGATTATATAAATACTCGAAAGATTCATAATGGATTTTAAAAGATATGATATCATTAAATGATATAGATGCTAATAAAGACTTGTTAGCAATATGTAATTTAGATATTGTAGATTTATATTATGAATATACTGGATAATAGAATTTTTGATATATTAATCTATAATAGAATAAATATATGGGTGGTATAAAAATGAATGAAATAATAAAGAGTTTAAAGGAAAGAAAAACGGTAAGGGCGTATTTGGATAAAGATATTTCAAATGATATAAAAAACGAAATATTACAGTCGGCAATTGAGGCTCCATCAGCAGGAAATCAACAGCTTTATAGTATTATCAATGTGGAAGACCAAAATATAAAGGACGAATTGTCAGTACTTTGTGATAATCAACCATTTATTAAAAAGGCTAAAATGGTTCTTGTATTCTGTTCAGACTATAAGAAATGGTATGACCTATACGATTATGGCGAATGTGAACCTAGACAATTAGGAGAAGGGGATTTTTTACTTTCTGTTTCTGATGCCGTAATAGCCGCACAAAATACAGTTGTAGCAGCAGAGAGTCTTGGAATAGGTTCTTGCTACATAGGTGATATTTTAGAAAATTATGAGAAGGTAAAAGAATTGTTAAATTTACCAAAACAAGTTGTTCCAGTGACTATGGTTGTATTTGGATATCCTACGGAAAAACAGATAAATAGAAAGAAACCTAATAGACCTAATGTGGAGACAATAGTGTTTAAGGATAAATACAAAGAATATAAAGGTGAGGAATTAATAAAAATTGTTGAACATAGTACAAATGACAATTTTGATACTTGGATAAAAAAATTCTGTAAAAGAAAATATAATTCTGATTTTTCACATGAGATGAATAGATCTGCTAAAAAATATGTTGAAGAATTTAAGTAAGAAAATATATTTGTACAATGATGTAAAAAAACTATATAATATTACTTAATATTTTAAATAAGGGAATGATTAAATTCGATAATTCAGTAATATTGGTATTAAATGGAATGGAAAAATATAATTTCTTCAAGGATATTTTAGGCGATGATTTGTTATATGACTTTAAGGAAGTGAAAAACAATAAAGATTATATATTCGGGCTAAAAGTATCTAAAGTATTTGTAGAGGAAAGTAATTTTATTGTACTTATAGAGAATTTGAAAACCGATAAAATAGAGGAAAATCTAAGAAAAAATAATAGGAAATTTAAAAAGGAAAAGACTGATAATAAAAATATTATTAGTTTTTATGATTTAGATTGTCATATTTTTAAAATAGTTGATTAAGGAGAAAGTATATTTATACTTTCTCCTTTTAATTACATATTATCAATGGCTTTTTTAAATTGAAATTTAAACAGTATAGCTGTAAATGTAACTGCAATAAAGTCGGCAATAGGCTCTGCCATATAAACTGCCATTGTCTTATCTGAATTAAATATCATAGGAACAATATAGATTAAAGGAATCAATAGGATAAATTTCCTTGTGATTGCTACAATTATGGATGCTCTGGCATTACCAATGGAAGTAAATGTCATTTGACATGCTATTTGAATTCCAAACATAAATAATACGGCAATATAAACTCTTAATGCCTTAACTGTATAATTTAAAAGTTCAGGATTATTTGTAAACATACTAGCAAATGTTCTTGGGAACACCATTACAAAAATCCATAGTAGGACTGAGTAAGTAAGGCTGTATTTTAATAAATATTTAAATCCTTCAAGGACCCTTTCCTTATTTTTAGCACCAAAATTATAGGATATGATAGGTTGTGCACCTTGTCCAAGTCCTGTTAATGGCAACATGGCAAATTGCATTACAGATGTTAGTATGGTCATTGAACCAACTGCTATGTCTCCACCGTATTTCAATAGGGATGAATTAAATGCTATAGCTATAATGGATTCACTTGACTGCATAATAAATGTAGCCAGTCCTAAAGTCAATGTTGGTATAATTATAGAGTATTCTAATTTAAAATATTTTTTTCTTATTTTTAAATCCGTTTTTTTACCAAAAAGGAATTGTAAAACCCAAATACATGAAATTGCTTGAGATATAATTGTTGCCCAGGCAGCGCCTTTTACACCCATATTAAAGCCAAAGATCAAAATAGGGTCCAAGATTATATTTGAGACAGCTCCTATGATTACTGAAATCATTCCTGTTTTTGCAAATCCTTGAGCCGTTATAAATGCATTCATTCCTAATGTAAGTTGAACGAATATTGTTCCTAGGGCGTAAATATTCATATAGTCGGTAGCGTATTTTATAGTATTTTCACTTGCGCCAAAGGACAGTAGAAATTCTTCATTCCAAAATAGTAAAATCACAGTTAGTACAATTGAAATAATAATTTGTAAAATAAAAGCATTGCCCATGGTTTTTTCAGCTGATTCTTTATCACCTTGTCCCATAAAAATAGATGCTCTTGGAGCACCACCGTTTCCAACTAAAGCAGCAAAAGCAGCTACTATCATAATTAAAGGAATACATACACCAAGACCTGTTAAAGCCAAATGACCTTCACCAGGAATTCTACCTATGTAAATTCTGTCTACAAGATTGTACAACATATTTATAATTTGAGCTGTAATGGTAGGAATTGCTAATTTTTTTAAAAGTTTTCCAATAGGTTCTCGACCTAAAAAGTTTTGATTATTTTCCATTGCTCTCCTTTCTTGAATACATTTCAATATTGTTGGATATTTTCTTGTTAAGATTAAAGAATATATCTATTTCTTCTTTCGTGAAATTATTAAAAATTTGGTTGATATAATCTTTTTTAGCCAAGGAAATATCCTTTGTAATACTATTGCTTTTCTCAGTTAATATTAAATGAACTTTTCTTCCGTCTTTTTCGTCGGTTTTTTTATGATTAGACCTTTATCGATTAAAATATTAATGGCTTTAGAAACATTTCCCTTTTGCAACATTCTAAGTTCAACAATATCACTTAAGGTGTCCTTATTTGGATTATTAAATAAAAAGCTAATAATATCTAATTCGATTTTTGTTAAATCATATTTTTTATTAATACCCTTTAGAGAAAATTCATAGTATTTTATAAATTGTCTGAAGTTAATTAAAAATTCAGTATTTCTATTCATATATACCTCTCAAAAAAATAGTTCTAAAAAGAACTAATTATATTTTCATTATATTATAAAATTAGTAAAAGTTTACACTAAAACCTTTATTATATTTTGACATTTTAAAACCCCCAAATCCTTATTCGGATTTAGGGGTTCAGTTCATAACTTCGAAGGCTTAAAATATAACAATAATAATTAAATTTTACTTATTATCAATTCACCTAAAATATTTTTATAGAAAATTCGCATTGTACATTCTGGATTATTTATTTCAAACAGTTCCACCTTTTTCTCAATAATCTCATAAGACCAATTATATGGAATAACTAATTCTAAATTACCAGCATATACATTACAGTAAAGCTCTATTACATTACTAGCAGGATAAACATCAACTAAATTTAATTTAGTTTCTCCAAATATAGTTGTAATATCTCCACCAGAAAATGAATTGCTTTGAACCTTTATATTATTGCTTCCAAACTTATATGATAAATCTAATAAATTACTGTTTATTTCATAGTATTCATCATTATTATAAGTAGCTTCATTACCATAAGCGTATTCGCTTTTGCTATGATTATTGTTTTTATTATTATATGATGAATATTTATAATTATCTTCTCTGTTTACATCATCATAGTAATTTGACTTGTCATAATAGTATTTGTTTTCTTCTGATCTATTGTAATAATTATTATTTGAGCTATTCTTACTAGAGTTATTGTAATAATTTTTCTTCTTTGGAAAGATTAATACAATTCCAATTATTATTAGGGCAGTAGCCCATATGAAAGAGGATATTCTCGGCGTTAACAAATATAAATTATCAAGTTGGAATATTATACCTAAAATAATAAAAATATATGAAGCTAGATCTCCCTTTTTCCTTTTCCAAATTCTATAAATGCCATATAGTATTAAAACAGATGGCCAAAAATCTGAAAAGCTATAAAGAAAGCTTATATTAGTAAATAGTCCCAATATGGAAAAAGCTCCAATAAAAACTAAAATAATTCCTAAAAATTGCATATACTCACCTCCAAAAAATCTCATAAAATTCTATATTTACATTTTATCATATTAACAGTCGTTGAAAGTCTACAAAATATCTAAAAATTTCATCAAATAATTGCAATAATAGACATTTACGGATAAAATACTACTATATGATTATTTTTTTAAAAGGAGAAATTAATGACAGATACGAGATTACGTTTTGCACCAAGTCCAACAGGATACTTGCATATTGGTGGTTTAAGAACTGCTTTATACAATTATCTATACGCTAGACAAAAGGGTGGAAAATTTTTATTGAGAATAGAGGATACTGACAGAACAAGATTTGTAGAGGGAGCAATAGAAAATCTTTTAAAGGAACTTAAATGGGCAGGAATAACTGTTGATGAAGGCGTTGTTTTAAACGAAGAGGAAGTTCCGGTAAACAAGGGTGATTGTACTCCATATATTCAGTCTGAAAGAGTTAAAGAGGGAATATATGACAAATATATAAATCAACTACTTGAAGAGGATAAAGCCTATTACTGTTTCTGTACACAGGATAGACTCGAAAAATTGAGAGAGCAACAAAAAGCTGATGGGAAAGTTCCAAAATATGATGGACTTTGTAGAGGAATTTCTTTAGAAGACGCTAGAAAAAGAGTTGCAGCTGGAGAAGAGCATGTTGTAAGAATGAAATTACCAGCAAATTTAGATATTACATTTCATGATGCTATAAAGGGAAATGTAACAATAAATACAAATGATATGGATGATCAGGTTTTAATAAAATCAGATGGTTTTCCAACATACCATTTTGCAGTTGTAGTAGATGACCACGAAATGGGAATAACACATGTAGTAAGAGGAGACGAATGGTTACCTTCCACTCCTAAGCATATTTATCTTTATGATGCATTTGGTTGGGAAAAACCAGAATACGTTCATCTACCTACAGTATTAAATAAATCAGGTAAGAAGCTTTCAAAAAGAAACGATGATGTTTCAGTAGGCGACTTTAGAGAGATGGGATATTTACCAGAAGGGTTAATAAACTATTTAGCATTAGTAGGATGGTCACCAGAATCAAACGAAGAAATTTTATCGATGGATGAATTAATAGAACAGTTTACTTTTGAAAGGGTTTCAAAATCGGGAGGAGTATTCGACAGAGAAAAACTTGATTGGGTGAATGGTCATTATATAAGAGCAATGGAACTTCCAAAACTTGCAGAGATGGTAAAGCCATATCTTTTAAAAGCAGAATTTATAAAAGACGATATAAGCCAGGAAAAACTGGAGTTAATAACGAAAACATTCCAAGAATCCATTTCAAAATTATCTGATATTGTAGAACAATCAGAATTCCTATTTGCAAATAAAGTTGAAATAGTGGAAGAAGATGCAAAGGAAATGGCATCAGGAGAACAGATTCCAGCACTTGTAGAAGCATTTAAAAATGAACTATCCGAAATTACAGAAGTAGATGAAGAATTTGCTAAGACCATTATGAAGAAAATTCAAAAGGCAACAGGAATTAAGGGTAAAAATTTATTTATGCCTGTAAGAGCAATATTAACAGGAAATGTTCATGGTCCAGAGCTTGTACATGTAATAGAAATATTAGGCAAGGAAGAAATAATAAAAAGACTTGATAATATCAATATAGCATAATCTTAGGAGGCACAATTGAAAAAAGGAAAGAGTATACTAGCCTTTATAATAGTAATATTAGTTGTAGCTGCAGGATTTATAGGATACAAGGTATATGAAATTCATAAGAATACAATGTCCTTAGAAGATGTTTTAAATCAATATGAGAATATAGACATAAAAAAACATGAGGAAATTGGTAAATATTTATTCATATATACAAAGGAAAACGAAGAAAATAAAATAACAGTATATGAACAAAATAAATATTTTGATTATAGATATAAAAAATCTACAGAAACCGTCTCAAAAGAGGATGTAACAAGTATATATTATGGAGATCCCAAAGGAGAAGGCTATATAGTTTCATTTGGATACAACAGAGATGAAAGACCAATATATGAATTTAAAATAAGAACAGGTGATAAAACCTTTAAAGAAGATGAAATATTAATTTACTCAGTAAATATGGAAGATGATATAATATTTGAAACAGAGGAGTTACAGGGACCACCAATATTGGATTTGGAAATAGTATATAGAGAAAAGTAATTTTAGGATATTAAGATGAAAAAAGGAAGAATTTTATAATAATTGCTATAATAGTCGTATTGATTATAGGAATAGTTCAGTTATGGGCATATCTTAGTATAAGATATAGTACTAGTTATTCCTATGAACATATATATGAAAATGGACCAATACAACAACAGGGATTTGATGAATTAATAAAAGAAGATGGAGACTACGTATTTATAGTATATGAAAGTGAAAATCCTGAAGGGTATAATACTGTAGATAAAGTATCCGTTTTCAAAAAAGATAAAATATTTAGAAAAAGATACCAATTTAAGGGATACTATCTTCCTCAAAATGAATTTTACGAAAATATTCGAAATGAAAGTATTTCTATGATAAATTTTTCAGATGATGATACTGCATATATAGTAGTATTTGGAATAAGTATAAAAGAAAAACCTATAGAAAGTTATACTGTTGAAATTAATGGTGAAGAAATAAAAAAGGTACCTGATGGTAAATTAATATTGGATATTTATAAAACAGATTGGGTTTCATCAGCAATAAAAGAAATAAAATTTAAAGATAATTAGAAAGAAGCTTATTAATATATTTAGAGAGGAATTACTTGGTGAAAAATTCTTATAGAAATAAGTATATGCGTCTAATTTTATGATCTAATAAATCACGGTAGAACCGTTAAAACTATTAAGTGGATATACGTATCAATTAGAGTGGAACCACGGATTTTAATTCGTCTCTTGCATTAGCAAGGGGCGAATTGTCATTTAAGGAGGAAAATAATTGAAAATATATAATACATTAACAAGACAAAAAGAAGAATTTGTACCAATAAAAGAAAATGAAGTAGGCATATATGTTTGTGGACCTACTGTTTATAATTTTATACATGTTGGAAATGCTAGACCAATGGTGGTTTTTGATACACTCCGAAGATATTTTCTATATAAGGGATATGAAGTAAAATACGTAAGTAACTTCACGGATATAGACGATAAAATAATAAACAAGGCAAAGGATGAAGGAGTAGAATTCACAGAAATTACTAAAAAATATATAAATGCATATTTAGAAAATTCTAAGGAGTTAAATTTTTTAGAGGATAATACAATACATCCTAGGGCTACAGAATATATAAATCCTATGATAGATTTTGTTAAAGGATTAGAGGACAAAGGAGCAGCCTATAACGTAGATGGTGATGTTTACTTCAATATAGACAGTGCAAAAGATTATGGGAAACTTTCTAAAAAGAATATAGATGAACTACAAGCAGGAGCAAGAATTTCCGTAACAGAGGAAAAGAAAAATCCTATGGATTTTGCTTTATGGAAGAAGAGAAAAGAGGAATCGGAACCAGCTTGGGATTCTCCATGGGGAATGGGAAGACCAGGATGGCATTTAGAATGTTCAGTAATGGCTTCGTCAATACTAGGAGATACAATTGATATTCATGCAGGAGGAGAAGATTTACAATTTCCACATCATGAAAATGAAATAGCACAATCAGAAACGCTACATGATGAAAAATTTGCAAACTACTGGATGCACAATTCAATGATTACAGTGGATAACGAAAAAATGAGTAAATCAAAAGGAAACTTCTTCCTATTAAACGATATAAAAAAATCCTTCGATTTAGAAATAGTAAGATTTTGGTTGTTATCAGTTCATTATAGAAAGCAGATAAACTTTAGTGAAGAAGTAATGGAACAGACTAAAAATGGTTTAGAAAGACTTTATAATGGAAAAAGAAATTTAGAAAGATTATTAAAATCATCAGAAGGTTCATTAACAGAAGAAGAACAAGGTAAAGTAGCAAAAATAAATGAAATAATAAAAGATTTTGAAATGGCTATGGATGATGATTTAAACACAGCAGATGGAATATCAGCAATATATGAAATAGTAAAATTCTCAAACAGCAATATAGATGAAAAATCTTCCAAGGAATTGGTGGAATATGCTTATAATTCATTGATGAAATTGGCAAATGTAATAGGAATACTATATAAAGAAGAAAAAGAAGAATCATTAGATGAAAAGGTGGAAAAATTAATTCAAGATAGACAAGATGCAAGAAAGAATAAGGACTTCCAAAGAGCTGATGAAATAAGAGATGAATTAAAAGCAATGGGAATTACTCTAAAAGATACTCGTGAAGGCGTTCAGTGGAGTATAGATAAGTAAGCATGATATTGTTATAGTAAGTACGATATATGGGTATAAAGGAGTAAGAGACAAACAGAAGGTTTGTATGGATGTTTTTTTACCTAATTTATTATTTACTATAAGCCAAGTAGCTATAATTGCTTTTGGAATTTTAAGAACAGTTGCATTAATAATAGTTATTCTATGTGGAATAAAGTATTTAAAAAGTAACTAATTTAGATTATTAAGTTTATAAAAAGACCATTGTTCAAGTGGTCTTTTTTACTGTGGTATAATATATAAAACTTAAGTAGTATATAATGGTTAATATTTAAAATAGGAAAATTTACTACATGATTTAATTTCTTAAAGAAAATCTTGGTAATATAAGTATTTTCGCCAAATGATAGATTTTTTATAAAATTTAAGTTTTAAGAGTTGACTAAGAAATAAGGATACCTTCAAATAATAATTAATAAATTTGGGTATTAAAATTAAATATAGAGCAAAATGAATTAGATATTTAATAGGAGAAAAAATGAGTATAGCAGATAAAATATTTGTAGAAATGTGTGAAGATATAATTGAAAATGGATATTCTTCTGAAGGACAGAAGGTAAGGCCTGTTTGGGAAGATGGAACTTCAGCACATACGATTAAAAAATTTGGTGTTGTTAATAGATACGATCTTTCTAAGGAGTTTCCAGCATTGACTTTAAGAAGAACTGCCATAAAGTCAGCTATTGATGAAATTCTTTGGATATGGCAAAAGAAATCCAACAGGGTTGCAGAACTTAACAGTAGGATTTGGGATAGTTGGACTGATGAAAATGGAACTATAGGAAAGGCTTATGGATACCAACTAGGCGTTAAACATAAATATGCTGAAGGTGAATTTGACCAAGTGGACAGGGTTTTATTTGATCTTAAAAACAATCCTTATAGCCGTAGAATTATGACAAATATTTATACTTTTGAAGACTTACATGAAATGGAACTTTATCCTTGTGCTTATTCTATGACTTTTAATGTTACAGGAAATAAATTAAATGGTATATTAAACCAACGTTCTCAGGATATTTTAGCAGCAAATAATTGGAATGTTGTTCAATATGCAGTACTTCTTCATATGTTTGCACAGGTATCCGGCTTAGAAGTAGGGGAGTTTGTTCATGTTATAGCAGATGCTCATATTTATGACAGACATATTCCTTTAATTAAGGAATTAATAGAAAGACCACAGTATGATGCACCTGTTTTTAAAATAAATAAGGATATAAAAAACTTTTACGATTTTACAGTAGATGATTTTGAACTTGTAGATTATAAATATGGTCCACAGATAAAAAATATTCCTGTAGCAATATAGGATATATTCTTATATAGTTTTTAATTTTTCATGTATATATTACAGAAATTTAGGGGGAATTAATATGATAGTTGTTAGTAGATATGATGATGACCTAGAACAAGAATATAGAAATTTAAAAGATAATTATAAAAAAATTGTTGAATTCTTAGAAAAGAATACTAAATATATAGAAATTGTTAATTTTAAATTTGAAGGTAGAGAAAGTGAATTTGATACAAGGTTTTATAATATAATTCATAAAGACATTATAGAAAAATCTGCTGTTACAAAATGGGTAGGTACTTCAGACGGGCCTGTTGATTCAAATATGCTTAAAGTAAAAGCAAACGAGGAACTCTTTAATTTTATGAAGGAGCAAAAATTTTTCTTTAGAGCGAAAAAAGGCGGATTCTTATTTGATAATTTACTTAGTCAAGCAGATATAGCTTTTTATAATGAAGATAATATTTGCTTACTTTATACTACTACGGAAGAAGCAATAGTAGGTATTTATAATGAGGAGTTAGAAAATATTGCTAAGGGTAATTAAGACTGGTTAAACCAGTCTTTTTTTATTTTAAAATAAAAACTATTTATTATCGTTATAAAAATCCTTAAGCCATTTTCTATCATCTTTTGATAAATCTTTTTTACTTATATTTTGAATGGCTCCTTCTAATGATAGCAATCTATTGAAACAAGCAGAAGAATCTATTTTTTGAATTTTAAGCCAAGCTTTTAAACTACCAGTATTTTTCAAATCTTCTATAGTATTTATCCCGACTAAATTCAATTGTCTCTTTATTTCTTTTCCAATATTTGGTAAATCGATAAGATCGTTCATAATTCCTCCTTATAATATTAAGTTATTTTATTGTTTATTATTTTACTATAATAATATTTATATGTAAATTTCATATTTTTTCCTTTATCTAGTAAAATATGATTAATAGATTAGTAAAATATTTGGAGGGTATATGAAAGCGATTGTTGCAGTTGATGAAAACTGGGGTATTGGTAAGGATAATGATTTATTGATTTCCATTCCAGAGGATATGAAACATTTTGTAAAACATACTAAGAATAAAGTTGTTGTTATGGGAAGAAATACTCTCGATTCATTTCCGGGAGGAAATCCATTAAAGGGAAGAACAAATATTGTTATAAGTAGAAAAAGAAGTATAGATAAGGATGTAATTTTAGTTTCCTCTATTGAAAAAGCATTGGAGGAAATAAAGAAATATAATGAAGATGATGTTTTAATTATTGGAGGAGCTTCCATATATGAACAGTTTTTAGATTACTGCTCAGAATGTATTGTTACAAAAATATATAAATCCTTTGATGCAGATGTTTTCTATCCTAATATAGATAAGATGAATAATTGGAAATTAGTAGAGGAATCAGAAAATATGAATTTTCAAGGAATAGATTATAGATACTTAATCTATAAAAATAATGATGTGAAGAAATACTAGGAGATTAATATGGAAATAAAAAATAATGGTGAAATGTTTTATATAGGTGATGAAATAAATCCAGATGCAAAATTAATTTATTCAGTAGTTGATAATATTATGAAAATAAATGGTACAGTTGTAAAAACGAAATTACAAGGTCAGGGTATTGCAGGTAAAATTACAAAATACGCCCTTGATTATGCAAGGGAAAAGAATTATAAGGTACAGCCAATTTGCTTCTACACGGTTAAATATATGGAAAAACACAAGGAGTATAATGACTTACAAATATAGGAAAATTATATTTTAATACCATTTTAACTTTGTTGTAAGAATAATATTTAAAAGATAAGGGTATATAAAAATACCGACAATAATTTTATTGTAAAAATTTATATTAGGAGTAAACATGACAAAACCAAAAATTTTTTCCATGTCCTTTAGTAGTATTTATCCTCTTTATATAGCTAAGGTGGAGAAAAAAGGAAGGACTAAGGAAGAGGTAGATGAGATTATATACTGGCTTACAGGATATAATGAAGAAGGACTTAGAAAACAGATTGAAAAAGAAGTTGATTTAGAGACTTTTTTTGAAGAAGCACCTTGTATAAATGAAAATGTTTCACTTATTAAAGGGGTAATATGTGGATATAGAGTAGAGGATATACAAGATGAATTAATGCAAAAAATTAGATATTTAGATAAATTAATTGATGAACTAGCTAAGGGAAAATCCATGGAGAAAATATTAAGAAAGTAAATAACACAAATTCAATTAAAACTTGGAGGATATTATGAAAGATTTAGTTGCAGTAGATAGAAATTGGGGAATAGGAAAAGACAATGACCTATTATTTAAAATCCCTGAAGATGTTAAATTTTTCAAAGAAGAAACTATGGGAAATATTGTATTTATGGGAAAAAATACATTGGACTCATTACCAGGAGGAAAGCCTTTAAAGAAGAGAATCAATATTGTATTAACAAGTAAAAATATTGAACAGGATAATTTAATAGTAGTTCATTCAGTAGAAGATGCATTAAAGGAACTTAAAAAATATAAAACTGATAAAATCTATAATATTGGTGGAGGAAAAATATTTCATGAATTCTTAAATTATATGGAATATAGCCTTGTAACGAAAATTGATGAGGAATTTGAAGCAGATGTTTACTATCCTAATTTAGATGAAATGGACAATTGGGAAATTATAGAAGAATCGGAAACAAAGGAATATAATGGTATAAAATATAAATTCTATATTTATAGGAATAAGGATTTTATAAAAATTCATGATTAAAATAAAATGGTATTAGGAGGAGTATATGTCAAAAAGTAAAAGATTTATTCATTTTATAATATCCATTTTAGCCTTTGTAATATTACTTTATATTGATATGAAATTTGATGATTATGCATCAAGAAGTTTTAAACTTGATTATTATGTAATTACAATGGGAATACTATATTTTTTACTAGGCTATTTTGTAATAGGCAGGGAGAAATTAAATGATGTAAATATAAAAAATATGATTTTATTTGCCCTATTCTATATATTGACAATGATATTTTTTACTAGAGGATTTGTATACTTACCAAGAGTCTTTATGGCAGTTGATAATAATCTACTTTTTAAGGGATTTTACCTAATATCAGGAATTTTATTTAGTCGAAATTAAAATATACTTTATTGAAAAGCTACGTAAAAGACGTGGCTTTTTACTATAATATGAAAAATAAATCCAGGAGATTTTTATGAAAAACCTACCAATAAATTTAAATACATTTATTGTTCCATTAAAAAATGAGAATTTTAGTAATATATTGAAATTCTATAAGAAAATATATGGAATAAATATTAAAGTGGCAGAGGTGGAAAGTATGGAGAAATTACTTTCCAATCTTAATTTGCCTACAAAGTATTTAGATGGTTTTCATATAGGATATACAATTCCACAGATTTCTAAAGAATTTGACTTAATTAGATTAGAAGAAGACAGAATAATAAATATAGAATTAAAATTTAAGGCAACAAAGGAAAGAATAAGAAAACAACTTTTACAAAATGAATATTATTTAAGTTTTTTAGAGAAAAAATCATATCTTTATTCCTATATTGAAAAAACGAATAAATTATATAAATTAGATGGTAAAACAGTTAAAGAATGTGAATTTTCGGAAATGGAAATTTTACTTAAAAAGAATATAGAGAATATAGTATTTAAAAATATAGATTCTTTTTTCAATCCTTCAAATTACTTGGTATCACCATTTAATTCAACTGATAAATTTTTATATGGAAATTATTTTTTAACAAATCATCAAGAATATATTAAAAAAATTATAATAAGGAGTATTAAATTTTCTGAAAAATTCAATTATTTCTACATAGAGGGTAGTTCGGGAACTGGAAAATCGTTATTGGTATACGATATAGCAAAAACATTGAAGGAGATAAATAATAAAATTTGTATAATTCATGTAGGGCAGTTGAATAATGGTCATTTTAAATTAATAGAAAAAGGATGGAATATAAAAAAGATTATAGAACTTGAGAAGATTTTAAAATCGAAATATGATGTATTAATTATTGATGAAGCACAGCGATTAGAAGAAAAACAAGTAAATGATATAATAGAATTTTCTCAAATAAATAATATAGACTGTATATTTTCCATGGACCCAAGACAGACAATGGGAAGAAGTAAGACGAGGGAAGAGAATATTTCAGAATATATACTGAAGATGATTAAAAGGATTAATCCAAACTATAGAGAAGGTATATTAACAGACAATATAAGAAGCAATACGGAGATTGAAGAATTTATAAAGGTTTTATTCAACAATAGGAAAATGAATAAGGATAATATAGTATTTGAAAATATTTTTATTAATTACTTTAAAGATATAGATGAATTAAGAGAATACTGTTTATATTTAAAGGAAATAAGAAATTGCGAAAGTATTTCATATACTACATATAATGAAAAGGATCCTCTGTCTTATTTAAATATAGAATCAAAATATTCATCTCACAGTATAATAGGACAGGAATTTGAAAATGTATATTTGAATATGGACGAATGTTTTTACTATGAATATGACGGAAGATTATCATATGAAGTAGAGGGAAAACAGCCTTATTATGATCCAATTCAAATGGCTTACCAAATTGGTACAAGGGCAAAGAGTAAATTATTTATAAATATTTTGAATAATGAAAGAGTATATGAACATTGTTTAAAGATAATAAGCGGTTAACCAGTTAGAGATAACTGGTTTTTTTATAAAATAAAAAATCTACTAGAATATTCTAGTAGATAATTAGTAAATATGTAAGCACACCCAGCTTTGTCTTAATAACCGATAGCGTTACCTAAATAGTTAGCTCGAAACAGGCTTCCTCACGGCACACAAGAAGGACTACTTATGGCTGCTTCATTCCTGATCTGACCAGGTTCATAGGTTCCTGTTGCGTAAGACCCATTTGTCAACACCACTTTTTTAGGGCAGGCCTACCTTTTATTAAGCCTAGGCTGGGAATTCGATCCTGCTGTAGCGATTGCAGGTTACAGGGCATCGCTAGTTCCCCATCTAGTGCATGGCGGAGAATAAGGGATTTGAACCCTTGAAACGCTCATCACGTTTACACGATTTCCAATCGTGCTCCTTCAGCCAGCTCGGACAATTCTCCATACTACAAGTTATTATTATAGTTTATAATGAGTTAATAGTCAAGAAAACCAAAAGAATTTATTGTTTGGATAGCTTTGATTTAAAATACTTAATAATCATTATATTAGCAATAAAATAAATTATTAAATATATGATTAATATTAATATATTATCAATTCCATCAAAAAAATATGATTCATTTAATAAATTAAGCTTTTCTAAAATATTGTAAAATATATATTAAAATATAATGAAAAAAAATCGAATATAACTATAATCGATAATATTAATATCCACGTAACTTTTGAATAAAATCTATATTTTTCAACTTTACTACTATTTTTTACTTCAAAATAAATTATCCCTATAATTTGAATTCCAATTCCTATTGATAATAATAATGTATTTTTATTACTAAAGAAGTTAAAGAGTAAAAAGACCATTCCTATTACAATTATTCCAAAGGATATGAAAAAAATATTATTTTTATTTTCTATACTATTATCTTCTTCCCTTCCCAATATGTAATCTGTACTTAAGTTAAATAGGTTGGAAATTGCTAAAATGCTATCTATGTCAGGTTGAGATGAATTATTTTCCCAACGGGACACAGTCTGTCTAGATATATGTAATTTTTCTGCAAGTTCTTCTTGAGACATATTATTTGTCTTTCTTAAATAATTTATTCTTTCACCAATATTCATATTTTCACTTCCTTTATTTTTATTATACTAAGTATAGTAAAAATAAGTTTTTTATCTATATCATACGTGTTACAAAAATAATAGCCATGTAACAATGTTGTTACATGGCTATTATTTTAACTGTTCTTAAGCTGATTATATATTCTTTTTAGAAAAGAGCCATCAGTAAGTAGAATAAAATATCTATATAGTATTAATCAGTGGAGTGATTTACAAACTATTTTTTCTTTTTAATATATATAACTATAATGATGGATACTCCTATAGTCACTATAAATGGAATTAATGTTATTATACCAACTACTATATTTTGTATTGTTTTTACGAATATTATTAGAGAATTACTAAAAGCTTTTTTTACTCTAGTCATAAATCCTTCATTTATATTTTCAGTTCCTGAATATTTTTCCACTTCTTGTATTTCTAGATATATTGTGCTAAAGTTAGCTTCTTTATTCATATACTGCAAACTTTCTTCAATATTGGATTTTTCACTTTTAGACTCTAGAATTTTACTCTCTATTTCAGTTATTTCACCTACGGTTGAAGCATTTGCTAACAGTTTTTCCAATTTTTCTATTTTTTTGTTGACTTCATCTAAATTTTTTTCAATATTTTTAATATCCTCTGAAACATTGTAGGAATAGGAATTGGTATTTATAATATTTATATTTAAATTTTCAAGATCTTCAACAAAATTATCCACATCATTATCAGGAATTTTGAAACCGTAAATTGCGTATCTTTTAATTTTTGATGTCTTTAAATTGCTAATATCTTGATTTTCAATTGTTCCTTTATATTTTTGTATTAATTTTTTGGTATTTTTAACAGTTGTATTAAAATCTAAAGTTTCTAAAGATAAATTAATATTGTCTACAAAATCATCTGTGGATTTTGTCATTTCATTACTTTCTGTTCTTCCTTCTTCATCATAAAGATAGTTTTGAGAATAATTTTGTTCCAATTTATTTTCATTAATATTTTTACCAATATATATTGTAGGAAGTAATACTACAAATATTGCTGCAAATACTACCGCATATTTTAACCATTTTTTTGGAATTATTAGTACATTACTATTTCCCATTTGGTTTTCTGCACTTTCTACAATCTCCTTTTCATACTCTGTTAAGGCTTTTTTTAAGTTATTGTCGAATTTATTCATTATTTTCACCTTCCAGTGCTGTTTTTAAAGCTTTTTTAGCCCTTTCAACCCTTTTACGAGCATTTGGCTCTGAAATTTCCAAAGTCTTGGCAATTTCCGAATATTCCATTTCATGAACATATCTAAGTATTAAAATATTGGAGTATTCTATTTTAAGATTTCTAATTAATTTTAGTAAATTCTCATAATATAAATTATCCAAAATATTGATTTCAACTTTTTCATTTTCAAAGAAGATATCTTCAACAAAGACTAAATTTTTTTCCTTATTGTATATATTTATGGATTTATTTCTAGCAATAACGGCAATGTATCCCTTTGTTCTATTGGAATCATATTCTGTAATATTTTCTAAACTATTATTTATGGATACAAATGTTTCTTGCATTGCATCCTCTGATAGATTGGTATCTTTTAAAATATTATTGCATATTACAAATACATAGTTTTTATATTTCTTATATAATTTATTAAATTTTTCAGCGCTACTTTCAATTATATTTAAAATTAATGATATCATTTTGAATCTCCTTAATAATAATAACTAATCAAATATTGATTATGTGACATATTATCATAATTATATAAAATATTTTGGATTTAAAAGCTTGAAAAGTAAAAATAAAACCAGCATTAAAAATAAATGCTGGTTTTTTCTATAATCTCATCTGCTGTTTTTACGGGATCCTCGTTGTAAAAATTAAAATCAAAATTCTTAACTCTATTTTTATATCTTATATCGTAGTAATTTATACATAGCTGTCTTGCAATATATTCATAATCATCTTCTTCTAATGCATTTAATAAATCGTTTAAATGTTCATTGGAAATAAATTTTTTCAATAAGGAAATTGCATTTGCTATTTCTTCCTTATTATCAGTTGATGCATACTCATCTACAAGAAGATTTACTCTATAATCTATATCGGATTCAATTTTAATATTTATATTATTTGCCATTTTTTCATATAGACTTTCAGGTATTAGGACTTTACCAATTCTTTTGGACTCACCTTCAAGGAATATATATGAATTTTGATATTTGTATAATTCTTCAAATAGTAATGATTCAAACATCTTTTGTCGAGGCTGTTCATCTAGTCCAACTGAACCGAGAATTGAACCTCTGTGATTTGCTAAACCCTCTAAATCTATAACTGGATAATCCCTAATTTTTAACTCCTGTAATATCTTAGTCTTTCCACAGCCTGTGTTTCCATAAAGAACAATTGGTGTAACCGTTGAAATTAATTTGTCCATATTGTCTAAAACATAATTTCTATAGGATTTATATCCACCATCGATTCTTGACACCGATATATCAATAGAATTTAACAAAGAGACAATACTCTTACTCCTATAGCCACCTCTAGAACAAAAAACTATTATATTTTCATATTCCTTCTTCAGTTCTAAAAACTTTTTAAAGATTTCAGGAAGTCTTTTTGAAATTGACTCTATGGCAAAGAGTTTGGACTCATTTAACTTTTTTCCTACATATAGAGTTCCAACCCTTTCCCTTTCTTCATTTAATAGAACAGGTATATTTATTGCACCTGGAATTGTAGATTCTTTAAATTCTAAAGGACTTCTAACGTCTACATAAATTTTATTATTTAATTTTAAAATATTTTCATATGATAATGTACTCAATATTAAACCTTCTTTCGCCTAAGAAATTATTATATCATTTTTAGTCATATATTAATATCCATAATGATTATATATTTAATTTTCATTAAATTTAAGAGTGAATATTTTTGTATTTTTTAACATTTATGAATTTTGAGGTATAATTTTATTAATATATGATAATGGATGTGAGATAATGAGTTTTGTTGAAATGATAGATAGTTACAAGACATATAAAATGGGAGATACTACAATTTATGCTAATAATGGAATAAATTTTTCTATTGAAAAAGGTGAACTAGCAGTTATTGTAGGTCCTAGTGGAGCAGGGAAGTCCACTGTACTTAACATATTAGGTGGAATGGATACAAATGACGAGGGACAAGTGATTATAGATGGCACTGATATTTCTAAATATAATGAAAAGGAATTGACAACATATAGAAGAAACGATATTGGTTTTGTGTTTCAATTCTATAATTTAGTACCTAATTTGACTACTGTGGAAAATGTTGAATTGGCATCTCAAATTGTAGAAAATGCTAGAGATGCAAGGGAGGTTTTAGTCGATGTTGGTTTAGGAGAAAGACTTAATAACTTTCCAGCTCAACTTTCTGGAGGGGAACAGCAGAGAGTTGCCATAGCAAGGGCATTAGCAAAGAATCCGAAGCTTCTACTATGTGATGAACCAACAGGTGCATTGGATTATAAAACTGGTAAATCCGTTTTAAAACTATTACAACAAACATGTATAGAAACTGGAACTACTGTTATTTTAATTACACATAATAAAGCCATTGCTCCAATAGCCAATAGGGTTATAGAAATAAATGATGCAAAGGTTAGAAATATTACAATTAACGATAATCCAGTGTCCATAGACGAAATTGAGTGGTAGTATGAAAGCGCTAAATAAAGATATTATTAGAGAGATTAAAAATAGTAAGGGTAGAATAATATCCATAATGCTTATGGTTACTATAGGTGTTTTAATTTTAATCGGTTTAAAGATAACAAGTCCTATAATGGAGAGAAGAGCAGATGAATATTTTGTCAAAACAAAAGGTGCAGATATAATACTTTCTTCAACATTTGGACTAGATGATAAGGATTTGGATATTGTAAAAAATATTCCAGACTTAAAGGATTATGAAGTAGGATATAATTTCGATGTTGAAACAAAGAAAAATGATGACTTAATTCGACTTAATTCCTTGACTACAAAGGTTAGTACGGTGGAATTGGAAAGTGGTAGACTTCCCAAAGGTGAAGACGAAATTATACTGGATAAACAACTTAAAAATAAATATAAAATTGATGATATTATTGAGTTTCAAAAGGAAAATATAGAAGAAGATGAGGAATATTCATTAAAAAATTATGAATATAGAGTTGTTGGATTTGCTACAAGTCCTGAATATGTGGACAGTATCAATCTTGGAAGTAGTTCCATTGGTGATGGTATTATTTCAGGATTTGCCTTTATAAATAAAGAAAATTTTAATTCAGAATTGTATTCCTCTATAAAAATGACATTTAAGGATTTAGAAAATTTTAAATATAGTGGTGAAGATTATAGAAAAATCGCAAAAAAACATAAGAACGAACTAGAGGATTCACTTGTCTTTAGAAAAGATGAAGTATTTTCTGAAAAGAAAGCAGAGATTGTAAAAGAGATTTCCGATGGCGAAAAGGAATTAAATGACGCAAAAGATAAGATAAGAGATGCAGAAAAAGAAATTGAAGATGGTAAGAAGAAAATATCCGATGGATATAGAGAATTTAATAAAGGCAAGAATAAATTAAATTCTGAAATATCAAAGGGAAGAAGAGAGCTTGAAAATGGTCAAAGGGAATTAAATAAGAATAAGAAACTCTTAGATTCTAAAAGAGAAGAAATAAGTAAAGGTGAAAAAGAATTAAAGGATGCCAAATCCAAAATGGATTTAGGAAGAGTTGAACTGGATAAGGCTTGGAAAGAATACTACGATAATGAAAAACTTTTAAATAACGGAATTTCAAAAATCAATTTAGAAATAGATAAGATGAATTCCTCAATTGATGAAATTGACAATGTCATTAATTCCATTCCTGAAATGAAAAAGCAGCTGATATACTTACAGGGACAAGTTGAGGAATTAAAAGGACAAGGTAAAAAAATAAATGATGGTCTTGCTGTTATTAAAGGAAATATTTCAATTATAAATGATCAAATAGCGTTTATAGAAGGGCAGCTTGAAAATGGTCCAAATGAGGAGCTTGAAGGACAATTAACCATACTAAAAGAACAAAAGAACAATTTAACTGTTGAAGAGGGTAATTTACAGAATAATTTAAATAAAATCTATTCTGGAATAAGAGAAGTTGAAGAAAATATTACTAAAATTCAAAGTTTAATAAATAGTGAAAGCTCATTAATAGAGAATAGAGAAAAAATAAAACAGGGTATAATTACGGCTAATGGGGAAAAGGAAAAACTATTAGAAAACCTTGAAAAGCTACAAGAAGGAAAAACTCAGCTTAACAAAGAAGAAGATAATTGGCAAAAGGGAAATAAGAAATACCTACTATCCTTAGAAGAATTTAACAAGGGAAAAGCGGAATTTGAAAAAGGCGAAAAAGAAATTATCAGCGGCCAGAAAAAAATTGATGATGGGTTTAAAGAATTAAAATCAGCAGAAAAAAAAGGTAATGACAAACTAAATTCAGCCCTTAAAGAAATTGAAGATGGTGAAAAAACTTTAAAGGAAAATGAAGAAAAATTCCTTGAAGAAAAAGAGAAGGCGGAAAAAGAAATTGCTGATGGCGAAGAAAAACTAGACGATGCTAGAAGGATTTTAAATATATTACAATCACCTAAATACAATGTAGAAACAAGGGAAAGTAACAATAGTATATACACCTTTTATGATGAGGCAAAAAGGCTTCAGATAATAAGTAATATATTTCCTGTATTCTTCTTCTTTATAGCACTGCTCGTTTCCCTTACGACTATGACTAGAATGGTAGATGAGCAGAGACTTGAAATAGGTACGATAAAAGCATTAGGATATTCTAATACTCAAATAATGAAAAAATACTTTATTTATGGTGGAGTAGCATCAGTGTTGGGTTCTATACTTGGAATTTTACTAGGGCATAAATTAATATCACCTTTAATATTTTCAGCCTATTCCTCAAATTATGTATTTGAAACTACTAATATACCATTTAATACAAATTATAGTATTGTAGCTTTAATAATTGGTGTTCTATGTACAGCAGTAGCAGGAGCTATGGCTACATGGGGTAGCTTAAGGGATAACTCTGCAACTCTAATGAGAGGAAAGCCACCAAGAAGTGGAAATAGAATATTCTTGGAACGAGTAAAGCCAATTTGGAAAAGGCTAAGCTTTATGCAGAAGGTTACAATGAGGAATCTTTTTAGGTATAAAAAGAGAATGTTTATGACTATAATCGGTATAGCTGGTTGTACTGGACTTGTTTTTATGGGATTTGGAATTAAGGATTCCATAATCAATATGGAAAAGAAACAGTATCATGAAATATTTGATTATGATCTTATTTCAATTTATGATGAGGAATATAGTCTAACAGGATACGAAGAATATAATGATCTTATGGAAAATACAGATAAGATAAAGGATCATTCTAAGGTTCTAGTATCCTCTGTTAATGCGGAAGGAGAAAATGGACCAGATCAGATAATAACTTTAATTTCTCCAGAAAATGATGAGGAATTTAGTAAATTTATAGAGCTAAGAAGTAGAAAAGATAAAAAGAATATAGAATTAAAGGATGGTGGAGCTGTTTTATCGGAAAAAATATCTAAACTTTTAAATGTAAAAGCTGGAGATAAAATAACGGTAAAAGACGGCGACAATAAAAATATTGAAATTAAAATAGATGCTATTGTAGAAAACTATGCAGGTCATTATATATACTTAAGCCCTAATTATTATGAGGAAGTCTTTGGTGAAGAATATGAACCGAATGGAGATATTGTAAATATAAACTTTACAGAAAAAGAAGAAAAAAGTGAGATTATCGAAGAGATTAACAATAATGATTCAGTTCTTAGTATTTATAACAACAATCAACTAAAAGAGATGATAGACGGTTTATTAGGTACTTTGGACATATTGGTATTCGTAATAATATCCTGTTCTTGTATTCTTGCATTTGTAGTGCTTTATAATTTAACGAATATAAATGTTTCTGAGAGAATAAGAGAACTTTCAACAATAAAGGTCCTTGGCTTTTACGATAGGGAAGTAACTGCATATGTATATAGAGAAACATATATGCTTACAATTGTAGGAATATTTTTTGGATATTTAATAGGTTTTATAATGCATTATATAATAATAAATAATTTAGTACCAGATATGGCAATGCTTGATCCACATCTATATTTAACAAATTATATTCTATCAGCAGTAATAACAATGGTATTTGCAACAATGGTAATGGTTGTTGTCCATAGGAAATTAAAGAGGATAAATATGGTTGAAGCATTGAAGGCAGTTGAATAGAAAAAGAGGCTATGCCTCTTTTTTGTTTAAGGAAATAATGTATAATAGTAAATATGAAAAATAATAAAACATTAGGGAATATATTTTTATTTCTTGGAGCTACAATTCAAATTTTACTAATATTTTTTATAGTAAAAATAATTATAAGTAATTTTAGGGTTGTATTGGACTTTAAAGAGTTAGTAATACTATTTATAATAGGAACTATGTTCTACTCTTTATCATCAATAATAAATATTAGAAAAGTTAATAATAAATTAAATAAGAGAAAAAATGTAAGAAAGACAATAATATATATTTTTATATTATATTTAACTGTGTTAATAATTGCTCTATTTTTTAAACTTGGAATGGGTAGGTTTTATGAAACGGACAATTATTTAGAATATATAAAAAATAATTTCAATTTAAAACCTTTAAGCATAATAAAATATTATATAAATGGGTTTGCTACAAATAGTATAAATCCAAGCACTATATTTTATAATTTGTTGGGAAATGTAATATTATTTATGCCAGTAGGGGTATTTTTATATATTTTATTTATTAGGATGAGAGAATTTAAATTATATTTTCTTATTATGAGTATGATAATAATACTTGTAGAAGTATTACAACTATTAACAACGGCTGGTTTTATGGACATAGATGACTATATATTAAATATAGTTGGTTCTGTATTATCATTTGGAATTATGAAAAACAAATATGTGAATATAATATTGGAAAAATATTATATTTTAGGAGATATAAATGAAATTTAAGACGATTAAAAATAGAATTTATGCAGATTATTTTATGCCTAATAGATACGGCGAATATGAGGAAATGTTAAAAAAGTTTTTAAATAATGATTTTAAATTTTTATCATTATATGATTATTATAATAATAGATATGATAATGATGAAAAAGTAATAGTAATTCGTCATGATATAGACAGTGACTTAGAAATTGCAAAGAAAATGTTTGAAATTGAGAATAGATTAAATATAAAATCTACATATTATTTTAGACTAAAGACCATAGATGAAGAATTCATGAAGGAATTGGTAAAAAACAATATAGAGGTTGGTTACCATTTTGAAGAAGTGGCAACATATGCTAAAAGAAATAAAATAGATAACAAGAAACAAATATATGAAGAGATGAATAATATAGTAGAGGAATTTGAAGAAAATCTATTGTTATTTAAGAATATGGGAATAGAAATACATTCCGTTTCCTCTCATGGAGACTGGAAAAATAGAGAAATAGGAATTAGAAATTTAGAACTTATAAATGAAAACTTACTGAAAAAATATAATATATTTGAAGCATATACAGCTGAGGATAATTTAGAATTTAGAAATATAGATAATTTTTATCCTAATTTTTGGGTTGGAGGAGATCCGAAGGAAATACTTGAAAACAATTATTAGAGAAGTCTGTTACTGATTCATCCAAGAAGTTGGGACAGTTGTTTTAAGACTAGACTAAAAGAGGATTTAGGAAGAATATTTAGAAGATAGATTAAAAGCCTTTGATTCAAAGGCTTTTAATATGTATATTTGAAATAGACCATGTCTTTAAGGAGTTTCCCTTCTTCAATAATCGGTTCCTTATAATTATTTGTGAAAAAATCCTCTACAATATGGGAATATTTAAAACCACAATTTTTATAAAAAGAGAGCCTGTGAAAAAAAGTCTGTAAATAAAGCCTTCTATGATAAGATAAAAAA
>CAYFSP010000021.1:0-28272 GCA_964345925.1 uncultured Gallicola sp.
GGATAGTATATTTGCATAGCCAGCTGTAAATGTAAGTAACAGTATCCAAATTATCATTCTATTGAAATATTTTTTCATCATAATCTATTTTCCTAATAGTTAATTAAAAATCCCACCTATAATATGTCTAAATATCATTAACAATATAAAAAGTATAATCAAAATGATTACATTTAAAATTAAATTAACAATTAATCTTACTATAAAGAATTTTATTGTTTCTCCAAGTAACATTTCCTTTTGTCTGTCCTTTAATATTAAAAGAGTATATATTCCAGATATTATCAGGTTAAATAGTAAAAACATCCCCGCTGCATATAATAACAAAGTGAACTCTCTTCTAATTGAGTAGTATATAATGCCCATTATAAAATTATATTTAGAGTCTAATAAATTTAAAATAGCAGTTATAAAAAAGACAATTGCTGTAATACCCTTTATTTTATCCGAGTTTTCAGCACCCTCATTACCTATACCGCAAATTTTAGTAGGAATATAAGAATTAATGAAATTTTTTACTAAGAACACGAAAAAGAATAAGTATATTACTATATTTAACAACACCCTTGCCGTATCGTTGTATAAGTATAATAAAAAGTTTGCAACTTCTTTAAAATAGACAATATCACTCATCCATTTAACCCCTAAAAGAATACTCGCTAATACATATGTAACAATAACAGCATTTTTATTATTTAGAAATAAATTATAATATTTCCATATGCTAGATTTAATCACAGGCATTGACGATGCTGCCGAATCTATTATGTCGTCGACACTTTTCGAAGCTCTGTTGACGCCATCTTCAAATTGTTTTTTAATCTTTACTTCATTAGAAGATACACTTTCTTTCTCTTCTTTTAGTTCTTCAGTTGTGCTGCTACCATTCTCATGTTTTTTTCCATTATCGGTTTGTATATTATTTTGATCGATATTTTCTTCATTGTTTTTAGAGTTCTTAATTTCATTGTACTTTTTCAAAATATTTTCTGCTCCACAAACACCACAGAAATTATCATCTTCAGACATATCTTGTCCACATTTATAACATTTCATAAAAAACCTCCTTTAACTATTTATTATAATATGATACATAGTAAATAGTTAAGGGAGGTTCTGTGTCTTTTCTTAATATATTCCTTATATTATAATTTTTCCAAATATTTTTTTGTATCCTCTATTTGTATTTTTACAGCCTCAGGACTTGGTCCACCATATACTTTTCTTTGTGAAAGTATATAGTCTAAATCTATAAATTTATATACATCATCTTCAAATAGATCAGACTTATTTTTAAATTCTTCTAGAGATAATTCCTCTAAGGATTTATTCTCATCAACACAATAGCCTACTAACTCTCCAGTAATTTTATATGCATCTCTAAATGCCATTCCTTTTTTTACAAGGTAATCAGCTAAATCCGTTGCATTTATAAAACCTTTGTTGGCTTTTTCTCGCATATTTTCTCCGTTTACTTTCAATGTTTTCATCATTCCATCAAATACGAGCAAACATATTTCAACTGTTTCTATGCTATCGAATATATTTTCCTTATCCTCTTGTAAATCCTTATTATATGCAAGAGGTAATGCCTTAATCATATTCAATGTTGCCATTAAATTACCAAATACCCTTGAACTCTTCCCTCTTACGAGTTCTGCCATGTCAGGATTCTTCTTCTGTGGCATTATTGATGACCCAGTTGAGTAACTGTCATCAAGCTCTATATATTTAAACTCTTGACTAGCCCAAAGGATTATTTCCTCTGATAATCTTGATAGGTGTAACATAATCATGGATATATCAAAATTTAGTTCTGCAATAAAGTCTCTGTCTGAAACGGAATCTAGACTGTTTCTTGTTGGTATATTAAAACCTAGAAGCTCCGTTGTAAGAAATCTGTCTATTGGATATGTTGTTGTTGCCAATGCTCCACTTCCTAAAGGATTTTCATTCATTCTGTTGTAGCAATCGTTAAGTCTTGAAATATCCCTTATTAACATTTGAACATACGCCATTATATGGTGAGCAAATGTTACAGGTTGAGCTACTTGCAAATGAGTATAACCTGGCATTACCGTATTTAAGTTACCTTCCGATAGTTCTATTAAGGAGTTTATCAACTTCCTAATATCAATGCTTATGTCTTCAATTCTATTTTTTAAATACATTCTAATGTCTAGTGCAACTTGATCATTTCTAGATCTTCCAGTATGAAGTCTCTTTCCAGCATCGCCTATTCTGCTTGTAAGTTCTGCTTCATTGAACATATGAATATCCTCTGCTGCAGGATCAAACTCCAAACTTCCCTCTTCTATATCCTTTAATATGGAGTTTAATCCATCTATTATTTTTTTATGATCTTCATTTGATATTATGCCAACTTTTTCAAGCATTGTAGCATGGGCAATGGAACCTTCTATATCCTCTTTATACATTTTATAATCAACAGATATAGATGAGTTAAAATCATTTGCCAGACTATCCAGTTCCTTTTTAAATCGGCCACTCCACATTTTCATATTACTTACCTTGTTCTTTTTCTTTTGCTGCTTTTACTTTTTGTTTCATCATTGCTTGTACTTTTATTGGTAATGAATAAAGATTTACAAACCCTTGACTATCGGTTTGATCGTAAACTCCATCTTCTCCAAATGTTGCATACTCTTCATCATACAATGTATATGGTGAAGTAACACCTGCATTTAATACATTTCCTTTATATAATTTAAGCTTAACATCACCTGAAACCGTCTCTTGAGTCTTGTTAACAAATGCGGATAATGACTCTCTTAATGTAGTAAACCAAAGTCCATTATATACAAGTGAAGCAAATTCAACTGCCACCTTATCCTTGTAATGCATAGTATCTCTATCCAATGTTAATGATTCTAGTATTTCATGTGCTGTATATAGAATTCTACCACCAGCATTTTCATAGACTCCACGAACTTTCATTCCAACTAATCTATTTTCTATAATATCATCAATACCAATTCCATTTTCCCCACCAATCTTATTTAAATGTCTAATTATATCGGAGCCTTTCATATATTCTCCATCTATGGCAACTGGAATTCCCTTATCAAATCTTATTGTTACATATGTTGGCTTGTCAGGTGCCTCTTCTGGTGATACTGATAATTTTAATACTCTACTATAATCAGGCTCTGTATCTGGATATTCAAGCTCTAATCCCTCATGGGAAATATGCCAAATATTTCTATCCTCTGAATATAATTTTTCTTGTTCTGCTGGTAGAGGAATATTTCTTTCCTTAGCATATTCAATTTCGTCTTCACGAGATTTAATCTCCCAAGTTCTCCAAGGAGCAATTACTGGTAGATCAGGTGCAAAAGCTTTTACCGTCAATTCAAAACGCACTTGGTCATTTCCCTTACCTGTACATCCATGAACAATTGCATCAGCCTTTTCCTCTAAAGCAATTTCCACAAGTCTTTTTGCTATTACAGGTCTAGCAAATGCTGTTCCCAGTAAATATCTTCCTTCATATTTAGCACCTGCTTTTAAAGTTTCAAACACATAGTCATCTACAAACTCGTCTATTAAGTCCTCTATGTATATTTTTGTCGCTCCAGATTTAATCGCTTTTTCTTCTAACCCTTCAAGTTCATCTTCTTGACCAACATTTCCCACAACTGCAATTACTTCACAGTCATAATTTTCCTTTAACCATGAAATTATAATCGAAGTGTCTAAACCTCCTGAGTAAGCTAATACTACTTTTTTAATATCCTTTTTGTCAATTTTTGTCATCTTTTCCTCCATATAAAAAAATAAATCCCTAGACTACTGTCTAGGGACGAATAAACTCCGCGGTACCACTCCTATTGATGCAAAATGCATCCTCTTTAGTTTAACGATAACTTTACGGGTAATGCTAATTATTTGCAATACCATCTCCATGGCCCTTTTTTCATATTTTTCCATTATTGGACTTCCACTCTACTCCAACTCGCTGTAACTTTAAAATATTACTTTTCCACTTCTTTGACTTTCGATTATGAATATTCTATTAATTAAAATGACAATTGTCAATAGTTTAGTTAAATTTTTTTAATTATTTACTTTTTTTACGAATAAAAACTCCTTTTCTGATGATTTTTCCTCATCGAATTCAAAATCTTCGTAATTGAATTTCTTAATATCATCTATATTTTCAACTTTATTCTCAGCTAAGTATTTCACAAAAGAACCTCTCGCCTTTTTAGAGATTGTAGAATGTGTTTTTAATTTACCATCTTTTAATTCTTGAAATTTTATAAATAGAGATTTATCCATAATATCCTTTGTAAGTACCTTTGTAAATTCATCCGATAGTAAGTTTATGAATATATTATCATCTTCCAATAATTTCTTAGATATGTCATCTTTCCAAAAATCCACCAGCTTAACTCCATTGTTTAAAATAATATTCTTACTAAAGTCCAAGCGATGATGTGAAACTTCATCAAAAGGACGTATTATTCCATAAAGTGGCGAAACAATCCTTAATGTGTTTTCTAAATACTTTAAGTCATCTTCTTTCATTTCCTCTACAAATATATTTCTATACATTAAACCATTGAAAAAATATATTGCAGGATATTTCTTATCTTTTTTTATATCTTGCCATTCTAAATATGTTTTTTGAGCTATTTTGTCATTTAGCTTATATTCTTTTTTCAAGTCCAAAACGGAATATTTCTTCATTGTTTCTACTATGATTTCAGTTTTTTCCTTAAAAATAACGGACTTATTTTTAGCAAATAAATCCGTTGTTTTAGTTTCTTTAGATGGCGTAATTAATATTTTCATTTTAATTTACCTTCAATTCTTTTTTATCTTTTATTATTTTACTCAATATCTTGTTGAATAAACCCATTGCTACTGCAACTACTATAGCTATTAACCACATGGAGTTAAATACATAATCTGCATATCCACCATGTAAGTTAAGGAATAGATTAACTGTTAAATATGAAAACAGAGCTAAACTTATTGGAGTTTTCTTAATATTTGTAAATATATAGTTTACTGTAAAAAACACTATAGGAACATGTATCATTGCAATAATTATTCCAATATTGCCGAAGTTTGCAAAAGCCTCTCCTAAAAATAGTCCATTATAAACTCCTGCAATTCCCAATTTCATAGATGTAAAGTTAATTGAGCTCATTATAAGCCTTGCAGATCTTTGCACTGCGTCAAATCCAAAAATAGTCTTTCCTATTATTGATGGCATACTCGCTCCCGCTAATGGCAAAGCTTTATATGTGAATACTTCCATATGAAGTAAGAAACCTGTCGGTGTAGTTATAAACAATCTATTTAATACCGGATTGTGAATTGTAAAAATCTGTGCCATTGTCTTTTTAGCTATGAATATATACATTAAGTTTAAACAAATAAAACCAACAATTCCAAATATTACCAAGTATTTAGTCTTAACACTATCTCCAAATAAGATGGATAATATTATAAAATTAAACCAATATATTACGATTGTTGCCTTTTGTAAATTGTAGAAAACAATTAAATTTGAAAATATAAACAATATTATAAATAATATTATCCATTTCTTCTCCTTTGTTTTTCTCATATAAACATATGCTATATATGAAATAAAAGGAGTTAGTGAAACTGCAAAAATATTTTTTATATATGCTGATATTCCCGTAAATGAATTAGCTATATCTATTCTCAGTTCAGCTAACTCCAAAGATGTTTTGCCCTTTAATATACTTAAATATGGATTGTTAGCCACTCCAATTTTTGCAAAGACGAATATAACGGATAGAATACATACTACTGAAGCAATAACCATAGTTACAAATTCTATATTGCTTCCATACTGTATTTTTACTTCACCCTCTCTGTATACTTGATACTTATTTGGGTCATATCTAAATATTTTATTCAGAATTATTATTATCAATGGGAAGACTATCATTAAAACTGATATTATAAAAAAAACGTCGGTTTTAATATTGTCGTGTCTTAGATATCTCAACATTGAATGTTCTGCTTTACCTATTAATATTAAAGTGCTACCAATATATGATAAACACAAAATTCCGTAAAAAGTTAAAGAAATAGGACCTAATTTCGAAATACTTAAAGTTCCTGCCGCTTTCTTGTAGAGGAAAGCCGATATTATAATTACCAATATAGCAAAAAATACTATATAAAATTCTTTTAATGTAAATGCCATTTATACCTCCGTGATAACTTCGTAGATTATACCATATTATATCATTATTTAAAATAATTGCTGAAATTATTTATACTTGCAAGTAAATATCTTTTTTGGGATAATAGACTCCATGGAGGGAAAAATGAAAATAAAAAAACCCATTTTGATTATGATTTTAGCCTTGGTACTAACTTCTTGTACCGCTCAAAATACAAATACAACAGATAAGAAATACTTTGAAAAAGAAAAGACTTTGTTAGAGAGACAGATTGCATTCCAAACAGAACTTGGTGACAAGCTATATTTTGGTATGGTGGATAAACCTACTAATATAAATCCTTTCTACTATGAAGATGAATCTTCTGAGAAAATAGTGAACACATTATTTGATCCATTAATAAATATTTCAACAAAGGATTACAATGAAGAAATTGAGAATATATTATTAAAAGACTTGAAAATATCCGATGATAAAATGGAATATACACTTTCCTTAAAGGATGATATCATTTGGCATGATGGTGCAAAAATGACTGCTGATGACATTATTTATACCATTGACTACGCAATAAAAAATACGGATACAAGATATATTAAATCTTTTTATATTGATGATACTCCTGTAACCTTAACAAAGGTAGATGAAAACACTGTAGGAATTAAACTTCCAAGAAAATCCAACTCTTTCAAATATGTACTAGAGGATTTAATAGTAGTTCCAAAACATATCTATGAAGGTAAGGAAAAGGAAATCTCAACTTTAGAGGATAAAGAAGATATAACAGTTTTAACCAATAAGGAGCTATTGGTTGGAAACTCTTCCTATTTATTTAATGATTTAACAGCTGATGAATTCTTTAAAACAGATGAATTCAACTTTGTAAAGAACGAAAAATATTATGGACAGTTGGCAAATATTACGAATTTAACATATCGAGTGGTTGCTCATGTGGCTACTACAAGGTACGACATGATAGATTACAATATACAGGGAGGATATATTCCTAACAACGAAGTCACAGTGTTTGCAAACGAAGCCTACAATGTAAACAATATTGAAGATGGTGAAATTGCTTCATTTTTATTTAAAATGAACAGTGATTATGGGAAGAATAAGGAAGTAAGAAAAGCAGTTTCAAATATTATAACCTCTTCTTCCGTATTGGGAAATTTTGGTGACTTAAGTAATACATCTATAGCCGATTCAGTATTTGGTGTTAATAATGAATATAAATCTTCAAAACCATATATGAAAGATGAACTAATTAGCGAAGCTGTGGAGTATTTAACGAAATTACAGCTTAAGGACAAGGATTATAGTTTGAAATTTGGATTTATTTTAGATCCTGGTGAAATTCATGAAAAAATTGCAATTTATTTGCAAGAACTATTTGTATCCCTTGGTTTGAAAATAGAACTCGTTCCTCTTTTTAAAGATGAATACTATGAAATGCTAGAAAATCCTGAAACAAAAGATGTAGACTTCTGTTTATATATTTATGATTCATTTACAAACCCAGATTATTATAAGAATTTGTTTACAAAGGGTTCAAATATAAATTATTCGGATTATACAAATGAGGAATTGGATAAACTTTGGGCCGAAGCCGATAAAACTGATAATTTTGAAGAAAGAAGTAAATTATATAATAAAATACAAGACATTTTACGAGAAGAAAAGCCTATTATACCTTTAGTCTATTTAGACAAAGTTCTAATTACGGACAATAGAATAGTAAATATAGAAGAGGCTGTTGCAAATAATAAATCCTTCTTCAATAAAATAAACTTGCTGGACATTAAGGAATTCAAGTATTCTGATGAGGATATAAAAAAATATGATATTGATGTAAACAAAATCGAGAGAGTACCATCTTTTGATGAAGTAAATACAAAAAAAGATGAAGTAAGATAATTTCTTTAAATTACCATTAGTGAATATATTAACCAAACCACTACAGAGTAGTGGTTTTTTTATTGATTTTTTTAACAATTATAATAAAAAAATGATATAATAAGACAATATACTATTTAGGAGGAGTTAAATGAAATTTAAAAGTACTAGAAATTCAACTGTATACATAGACCCTAAAGAAGCTTTATTAAATGGGATTTCAAAAGAAGGCGGACTTTATGTTCCTGATACCTTCCCTAAGCTAGGCAATATTGAACATATGACTGAAATGCATTATCGAGACCTTGCTTATTATATTCTAGGTAAATTCTTTACAGATTTTACAGCTGATGAATTAATGGAATGTGTTCATGGAGCATATAATGATATTAATTTTTCAGATCCTCATATTGCACCGATTAGAAAGGCAAATGGTAGATATTTTTTAGAATTATATCATGGGAGAACTTCAGCTTTTAAGGATATGGCATTATCGATTTTTCCATACTTAATTCAAACGGCGTTAAATTCTTCAGATGAATTTGATGATATCGTTATATTGGTAGCTACTAGTGGAGATACTGGTAAAGCAGCCTTAGAAGGCTTTAAGGATATTGATAATATTAAAATCGCAGTCCTATTCCCTGAAGATGGCGTTAGTTCCATTCAAAAATTACAAATGCAAACTCAAGAAGGAAATAACACTTATGTTTTAGGAGTTATTGGTAATTTTGATGATTGTCAAACGACTGTAAAAAACATTTTTTCTAATAAAGAATTAAATGAAGAATTAAATAAGAATAAAATTCAATTATCATCAGCCAATTCAATAAATGTTGGTAGACTTTTACCACAAATAGTATATTATTTTAGCTCATATGTTAATATGTTAAAATATGGTGAAATAGAAAAAGATGAGAAGGTAAATATAGTAGTTCCAACAGGAAATTTTGGAAATATACTTGCCGCTTACTATGCTATGAAAATGGGACTTCCTATAAACAAATTAATATGTGCTTCAAATGATAATAATGTTTTAACAGAGTTTATAAATGAAGGAGTATATGATAAAAATAGAGATTTAAAACTTACAACTTCACCTTCAATGGATGTTTTAGTATCCTCTAATGTAGAAAGATTCATATACCATATGTCAAATAACAACACTGAACTAGTTACAACATTAATGGAAGAACTTGATACAAATGGCAGTTATAAAGTGGGAAGAACTATTTCTGAAAATATGTCATTTATGAAAGCTTATTATGCAAATGAAGAAGAAGTAAAAGAAAATATACTGTCTACATTTATAGATGGAAAATATTTAATAGATACACATACAGCAGTTGCAAATGTAGCGTATAATAAATATTTAAAAGAAACTAGAGACAATACTAAAACAATTATAGATTCAACAGCTTCACCTTATAAATTCGCTAAGGATATTTTAAAAGCTTTAGAGTTGGATACTGATAAATTAGATGATTTTGAAATTATGGAAAAATTGAGTAAAATAACTGAAACTACAATTCCTGTTAATTTAAGTTCCTTAAAGGATAAAGAGGTTAGATTTAAAGATTTTAGTGAAAAATCTGAAATACTTAATAAAATAAAATCTTTTATAGGAGAAGAAAATGCTTAAAATATCAGTTCCTGCATCATCTGCAAACCTAGGTCCAGGATTTGATGTATTGGCGCTTTCTTTTAAACTTTACAATATATTTACCTTTGAAGAAAGTGATAGATTAGAAATAATTTCCGACATAGAAGAATTTAGCAATGAGGATAATCTTGTATATGTAACATTGAAACAGATTTATGAGGAATTTGGCAAAACCCCTCCTTCACTAAAAATCCATACTGGTAGTGGTATTCCTATGTCCGGTGGACTGGGAACATCAGCATCATGTATTTTAGCTGGAGTAATTGCTGCAAACTATTTTCTTGGAAAACCTATGACGGATTATGAAATATATAAAAAATCCATAGAGATAGAAGGCCATTGCGATAATATAACAAGCCAATTCTTTGGAGGGCTGTCCATGTCCATGAAGGACAATGGTGAAATCAGATATAGTAAGATGAATATTCCTCTAGGAATGAAATGTACGGCTTTAATTCCAGACTTTGCAGTTAGAACAAAGGTTGCAAGGGAAGTTTTACCAAAAGAAGTTACTATGGAAGATGCAATTTTCAATATGTCTCACTGTCTATTTATGGTGGATTCCCTGAGAAAAGGCAATTTTGAAAATTTAAAGTATTATTTCAAGGATAGACTTCATCAAGATTATAGAGCTCCCCTTGTTAATAATTATCACGATATAGTTGAAAAAGCATACGAATTTGGTGCATACGCATCATATTTAAGTGGTGCTGGCCCTACAATAATGATATTTAGAGATGAAAAAGATAATGAGTTCAACGGTAAAATAGATAAATATCTTAAAACCTTAAAGGATAATTGGACTGTTAATGATTTAGAAATAGACAATAACGGCACAATAATAGAAGAAATTTAATCAAATAACAAACCCCCTCTATAAGAGTAACAACTTTTCAGAGGGGTTTTATCTATATATTTTCCATTAACCATTTAGCAACACCGTCATTTTCATTTGTATCACATATAAAATCTGCTATGCTCTTTATTTCCTCTATTGCATTTCCCATAGCAACTCCTATTCCAGATTTTTTTATCATATCATAATCATTGTGGTCATCTCCAAAGGCAACTATATCACTAGGTAATATGCCCCAATATTCTGCTAATTTAAATATACCATTTGACTTAGTCGCTTCAATATTCATTATTTGAGCAAGGTTATCTCTACTTACCGTCATGTATAATTCCTTTGGCAAATACCTTTTTATAAATTCAATATCCTTTTTATTCTCTACGATCATATAGAGTTTTTCCACTTCTGCATCTAATTTTGAAAAATCCGTTTTTACATATTCACCAATATTATTCCATACATCATTTACATCAAAGTTGGAATAATGAAATCCTCTGATGCAGCTGCCGTCCTTAAACCATATTTATGGGATTTTATAAGAATATCTCTTCCTATATCCATAGAGACAAGTTTTGAATAGACTTTTCTGCTTCCTTCATAAGCTACTGCACCATTCATAATCACAAATCCATCAAATAAATCATCTGGAAAAAAATCTTTTGCACTCTCTCCTCTTGCAGTTGCAAAAATGATTTTGTAACCATTGTTTTTAAAATTTTTTAATGTATTGTATGTAAATTTAGATATTGTCTTATCATTCCTTAACAAAGTCCAGTCTAAATCCGTAACTATCATTTTCATTTAAAACTCCTCCAGTATTATAATCATCAATAACTCAATTATATTATATCGGTTTTAAAAAGCCATCCCTTGTACAAGTAACGGGAAATCATATCTAATAATTATCTTTTGTGATATAATTTATTATATATTTCTAGGAGGTACATATTATGAGAAAACATATTAAAACATTAACTGGTAATTCTTTAAAGGAATCAGCTTGTAAAGGTGGATGTGGTGAATGTCAAACTTCTTGTCAATCAGCTTGCAAAACATCTTGTACAGTAGCAAACCAGGAATGTGAAAACGAAAATAGATAATAAACTAGAGCTAGATAGCTCTTTTTTATTGTTATTTTTAAATATATCTAATTAAGAATACAAGGAGAATTTATGATTCATAAATATAAAATGAATGGTTACAATATTGTTTTAGATATTAACGGTGGAGCTATTCATGTGGTTGATGATATTAGTTTTGATATTTTAGATCATTATAAAAATTTAAATAAAGAGGAAATAATAAATATTTTAAGCCAATATCCAAGAGAAAAAGTAGGAGAGGCCTATGATGAGTTGTTGGAAATGGAAGAAGAAGGACTTCTTTTTTCCTCTGATGACTATTTGGAAATAGAAAAATTCGAAAAGAGAGATCCTGTTTTAAAAGCAATGTGTCTACATGTTGTACATGACTGTAATTTAAAATGCAAATACTGTTTTGCTTCTCAAGGAGATTTTGGTGGTCATAAGGCATATATGAGCTCAGAGGTTGGAAAAAAAGCTTTAAAATATTTAGTGGACAATTCTGGAAGTAGAAAAGCATTGGAAGTAGACTTCTTCGGTGGAGAACCGTTAATGGACTTTGAACTAGTAAAAGAACTAGTTCAATACGGAAATGAAATTGCAGAAGAAAAAGGAAAGCATTTCAGATTTACAATAACGACTAATGGTGTCCTGCTAGATGATGATAAAATAGATTTTATAAATAAAAATATGCATAATGTAGTTTTAAGCCTTGATGGTAGAAAAGAAATAAATGACGATATGCGCCCAACATTAAACGATAAAGGATCATATGATATTATAGTTCCAAAATACCAAAAATTAATTGAAGGCAGAAAAAACAAATACTACTATGTTAGAGGAACTTTTACAAAGAAAAATTTAGATTTTTCTAAAGATGTTAAACTATTTAAAGAATTGGGTTTTAACTTGGCTTCAGTAGAGCCTGTAGTAGATGCAGATTATAACGAATACGCTATAACAGAAGAGGATTTACCTGTAATATTACAGGAATATGAAAACTTGGCAATAGAATATGCTAAAAGCCAAGTTGAAGGAGATCCCTTTAAATTTTTCCACTTTATGGTGGACTTAACACAAGGACCTTGTGTTATAAAGAGAATGTCCGGCTGCGGTGCTGGCTGTGAATATGTTGCAGTTACACCAGAAGGAGACATTTATCCATGTCACCAATTCGTTGGAAATGAAGATTTTAAAATGGCTAATATTTTAGATGAAGAAGTTGAGTTTCCAGAAAAACTACAACAGGATTTTCTAAACAGTCATGTCTTTTCAAAAGAGGACTGTAAAAACTGCTGGAATAAATTCTATTGTTCTGGTGGCTGTCATGCAAATGCATATAATTTCAATCACGATTTAATGAAACCATATGAAGTTGGGTGTGAAATGCAAAAGAAGAGAACTGAATGCGCCATAATGGTAGAAGTCGCTAAAATGATGGAAGGAGATTCCATTGAAAAATAATAAAATGTCCCCTGTTTTACAGGGGCTTTTAAATATACAAAAAAAAGATAAATATAGGTTTCATATGCCTGGTCATAAGGGTAAATCTCTTAAAATATATGAACCATTAATAAATAATTTACTGGAACTGGACTTTACCGAAATCAATGGAACAGATGATCTATACAATCCAACGGGAATTTTAAAAGAGGGATTACAACTATTAACTGAGGATAGAGATTCCAAAAGGAGTCTATATTTAACAAATGGTACGACAGTAGGAATACTTGCTTCAATTATATCATTGACAAGTAAGAATGATGAAATACTCATAGCTAAGGACTGTCATAAGTCGGTTTACAATGCAATTGAATTAAAGGAATTAAATCCAATAATTCTTGAAAATAAAATTTTAAACTCTGGACTTGTCATTCCCATTTCAGAAGATATATTTTTAAGGTGCTTAAAGGAAAATAAAAATATAAAAATGGTTGTTTTAACGAGACCAAATTACTATGGATTATGCGAAAACATAAAAAATCTGGCTAAATACTGTGAAGAAAATAGTATTTACTTAGTTATTGATGAAGCTCATGGCTCCCATTTCAAATATCATGAAAACCTTCCTTTATCTGCAATGAAATTAGGTGCAAGTGTTTCTGTTAACTCATTTCATAAAACCATGCCATCATTAACTCAAACATCAGTTATAAATTTAAACAGCAATATGTCAGATTATGATTGTTCTCTCGTTTTATCCATGGTGGAAAAGCTTCAAACCTCTTCCCCATCTTATCTATTTATATCATCTTTAGATATTTCAAGACATTATATGAAAAATTTTGGAAATGACAAATTGAATACATTAAAGGATAATATAAACTCCTTTTACCAATCCATATCCTCATTAAATTGGATTAAAGTGCCAGATATTCCAAATGGAATATCAAAGGATTTTACAAGAATAATACTTGAAACAAGCATCCCTGCTGTAAAGGTACAAGAATATTTAGAAGAAAAGAATATTTACATTGAGATGATCAGTAAGAATATACTCGTATTAATCTGTACAACTGAAGACGAAAAGGAAGATTTTATATACTTATCGAATGTTTTACATGAAATGAATGTAGATAAGATTTCAAGTTTAGAAGATATTGACGAGAAAAAATTTATATCCCTTGAAAAATCTGAAGGGAAAATATTAAATGAAAATATTATAATTTATCCTCCAGGCTCAATATACTTAAAAAAGGGAGATATAATTCTTAAAGAAAATATTGAATATATTAAAGAGCTAATTTCAAATGGAATAAATGTATATACGGATTTCAATAAGGATATTTATAATCTTTATATTTCTATTGACTAATTATCTTCCCTGTTGTATTATTGAATTAATACATCAGAAGGGGGAATATGATGAAATTCAATGATTTTCAACCAATATACATTCAAATTATGGATTATATTAAGTATCAAATAATTCGTGATGAAATAAAAAAAGACGAAAGATTGCCTTCTGTCAGAGAAATTGCAGGAGTATTAAAAGTTAATCCCAATACAGTTCAAAGGAGTTATGCTGAATTAGAACGTGAAAATATAATTTATGCCAAAAGAGGACTTGGAAACTTTGTAACTTCCGATGAAAAAATATTGAGCGATTTAAAAACAGAAAAAGCCAAAGAAATTTTCAATAATTTTATTGTAGAAATACAAAAACTTGGATTGACTAAGGAAGAAACCTTAAAACTACTAGACGAAGGATGGAAAGAAAATGAGTAATATAGTTAATATTTCTAATCTTACAAAAAAATATAATAATAATTTTGCGCTTGATAATCTATCTTTAGATCTTAAAAGTGGAAATGTTATAGGACTTCTTGGTCCTAATGGATCTGGTAAAACCACCTTAATAAAAATATTAGCAGGTATAATGAAGTCATATACTGGCGAAGTTTTTATAGATGGTAATACACCTGGTCCTATTACAAAATCTTATGTATCATATTTACCAGATAGAGGATTTTTAAATAATTTTTCAAAAATATCTGATTGTTTAAAATATTTTAAAGATTTTTTTGAAGACTTCGATATAGAAAAATGTCGCAGAATTTTAAATTCATTAAATTTAAATGAAAGTTTAAAAGTTTCATCATTATCAAAGGGTATGAACGAAAAACTTCATCTATCCATGGTGCTTTCAAGAAAAGCCAAACTATATATATTAGATGAACCAATTGCCGGAGTAGATCCAGTTGCAAGAGATGAGATTCTAAAAACCATTATAGATAATATTGAACCTAACAGTTCTATGATAATATGCACCCATTTAGTTAGGGATATTGAGGCTATTTTTGATGAAGTAGCTTTTATAAGCAATGGTAAAATAATTGAATACAATAGTACTGAAAATATTAGAATAGAAAATGGAGTTTCCGTAGAAGAAAGATATAAAGAAATTTTTGGAGGTGTTTATTAATGGGCAAATTCTTAAAATATGAAATTAAAGAAAGTTCAAAAACCTTCCTATATATAATTTTAGGAAATGTTATAGCATCTCTTATAATGGCATTTACTGTTGGTAGAGGAATCGAAAAGGGAGTTCATACAGTAGAAGGACTTGATTCCTTCACTTATGGAATATCTGTATTCGCGGCATTTTCTCTATTAATTGCAACATTTGTTGGTTTAATATTCGCTATTATAGGCTCTTATCGAAGGGATTTATACACTGATTCAGCATATTTAAAATTTTCTTTACCTATTAATGGTGCACAATTTTTTAATGCAAAGATCATAAATATGTTCTTTTGGTCATTAGCAAATCTCTTTATTACCATTACCGTAAATATTTTAGTGTATACATTTGTATTTAGAGATTATTTAAGTGATATAATGAATTCCTTTAGCTTTAATATAAATATACCTTCAATGGTTACTTCCTTATTAATAGCTGGAATTTCCTATATACAAACATTAATTTTCTTATATTTCTGTATAACATTAGTAAAGGCTGTCTTTAAAAATAGCAAGAATGGTTATATTTGGTTTCCAATATATTTAGGAATATCATTCCTACATGGAATTATAAATAAGATAGTTGCTGAATCCGCTCCATATTATTTATCCTTAGGAAACAATATTACAATAGAAAAATTTCCTGATGTTTTAAACCATATGGCTTTCACCGGTTTTCTTGATCTCAACATTGCCGTGCTGACTTTAGGTTTAATTATTACAGCAGTATTTTACGTCTTATCTATACAGATGTTAGATAAAAAAGTTGATATTTAATCTAAAATTTTAATTAAGGACTCTGAGTTTCAAAGTCTTTTTTTATTCTTACAGTATCATTACAATATTGATTTTGTAATGTTTTCATAATATCTACATGCTATAATATATGAAGATTAAATAAGAAGAAATTATGTGGGTTTTAGAAAAATTAGAAGAATTAAAAAATAGTAAAAAATATGCAATAATTCATGATGAAGATAAAATCATCTATGAGGATTTATGAAAAAGATCTGAAATAATTGCAGAGTTCATAGATAACAATACGCCTAGAAATGCTACTGTAGCTATTTATGGCAATAAGGAAACAGAAATGTTAACAGTGGCTTTTGCATCATTGAAAGCTGGCAGAAGCTACTCCCCTATAGATATTACATTTCCAAGACATAGAGTAGATCAAATAATGAGTAAACTAGATGGAAACCTATTATTCAATCTATCTAAAAACAAATTAAATGGAAAGTTTAAAGAAATTAGCAAGGAAGAGTTAAATAATATAGTACACAATAGTCCCGAAGTGAATTTCCCAAAGGAAAACTGGATAAAGGACAATGAATACGCCTATATTTTATTCACTTCCGGAAGTACAGGGGCGCCAAAGGGAGTTCCTATTACAAAGAAAAATATAGAAACATTTAATCATTGGTTTAAAGAATACTGTATTTTAGAAGGAGAGGATTATTTAGTTCTAGATCAAGCACCATACTCCTTTGATCTATCAGTTATAGCAGTTCATCTCTACACGGCTTTAGGCGGTACTTTAGTGGCTGTAGATAAGGATATGGTATCAGACTTTAACTACCTGTATAGAGTATTGGAAGAATCCAATTTGAATATTTGGATTTCAACACCATCTATGATGGAACTATGTTGCTTTGATGAAAAATTCAACGAAAAAATGATTCCTAATTTGAAAAAGATAATTTTCATAGGAGAGGTTTTAACTAAGAAGTTAACAAGAGAGTTGAATAAAAGATTTCCTAATGTAGAAATAATAAATGATTATGGACCTACGGAAGCAACTTGTGGAATATCCGCTTGTTATATTACAAAGGACCATTTAGACGCAAAGGATTCATTGCCAATTGGTTATCCTGGAGAAAATATAGGGTTTTTAATAGACAAGGATGGAAAGTATATTTCTAATGATAATGTTGAAGGAGAGTTAATATGCACTGGTGAAAGTGTTAGCAGTGGATATTTTAAAAACCCTGAAATGACAAAAAAATCTTTCTTTAAAACAGAAGATGGAAAAATGGCATATAGAACTGGGGATATAGTCTATAAAAAAGGCGATTTATACTACTTCAAAGAAAGAAAGGACTTTCAAGTAAAACTTCACGGCTATCGTATAGAATTAGATGACATAACAAATAATCTATTGAATATTGATTATTTAGACAATTGTGTCACTTTACCCGTATATGTTGATGATAAAATATCCCATTTAAATTCCTATGTTATATTAAATGATAAAACAAATTTGAAAGGATTGAAATTGACAATTGATATAAAAAACAATTAAAAAAGACAATTCCTTCTTACATGATTCCTAAAAAAATAATTCCTGTAGATAGCTTTCCTTTAAATATAAATGGGAAAATAGATAGGAAGAAACTACTGGAGGAACAAATTTAATGTTTAGTCAGTTTGGAGATTTTTTTGCCCTATATATATGCAATACTCCTACTTCCAGCAGTAATAATAGGACTTATGGGTAAAAAAATAAAATATTACGGATTTTTCGTATCATTACCTTGTCTATTTTTAATATTCTTTCCAAAGATGGATCTAGCGTGGAATTTTGATAATTACTTTAATTTAATACAGTTTATTTTATACATGACTTACCAGTTGGTTTTAATAGTATTTTTTATGAATTACTGAAAAAAAGATAAAAATAAATATATATATTATATCGTCCTAATTTTATCAATATTACCACTATTTTTAGTAAAGTTACTTTCTGGAACAAAACTTGGTTTTATAGGTTTTTTAGGAATATCATACTTAAGCTTTAGAATATGGCAGATAATAATAGATACAAAAGATGGAAATTACCATTACACTGGAATTGTTGACACATTATATTTTATTACGTTCTTTCCAACAATAACATCAGGCCCTATAGATAGACAAAGAAGGTTTTTAAAGGAGATAAACTCCAAAATAACAGGTGAAAAATACTTAAACGATTACTTTATTGAAGGAATAAAGAAAATAATATTAGGAGTGTTTTATAAATTTGCAATGGCGGCAGTTATAGATCAGTATATACTTTCAAATTTACATTATATGCCAGCCAAGTATGAATTTTTAAATATTCCTATATATATGTATGCCTATACATTGTATTTGTTCTTCGACTTTGCAGGATATTCAAATTTTGCCATAGGAACAAGTTATATACTTGGTATTAAATCGCCTGAAAACTTCAATAAGCCTTTCCTAGCAAGAAATATGAAGGAATTTTGGGATAGATGGCATATTTCACTGTCGAAATGGTTTGGAGACTATATATTTAGTAGATTTCTACTTAGTAGTTTAAGGTCTGGAAAGATAAAGAGTAGAAAACTTGCTACTAGAATAGCATTTTTAATTACAATGGGCACAATGGGAATTTGGCACGGTTTTACAATTTACTATATACTATATGGCCTTTATCAAGGTGTATTACTAGTAATAACGGATATTTACCTAAGTACAAAACTATATAAGAATTTTAAAACAAAGAAATATTACACACCATTAAGTATATTTATTAACTTTCAATTCATATGCTTTGGTATGTTATTATTTTCAGGATATTTATTTAAATAAAGGAGAAAATTATGAATTACGAAAAATTGGCTATAGAGATAATGGAAGATATTGCAGAAACCGATGAGATAAAAGACAATATGGATTTAGATTTATTCGATGCTGGATTAATTGATTCTTTATCCACTATAAGTATAATACTTTTAATAGAGGAAAAGTTGGGATTGGCGTTACAGCCTACGGACTTTGAAAGAGAAGATATAGCTACTGTAAATAATTTTATAGAATTTTTAAAAAATAGAAATGAAGACTAAAAAAACTTTAACTACAATTCAATATATTTAGGATGGAAAGGTTGGTTAAAAATAAGTGAAGAAATGGCAAGATATTTTAAATAAATTAAATAATAGTACAGTTTTTACAATAATAAAATATACTGCTTTTTTATTAATAACAATTGCAATACTATTTAATTTAAAAGGAGCAAAGATAGACTTTATATATGAAAACTTTTAAAAGCATTGGCTATTACCAATGCTTTTTATGTTACAATATATAAAGAAATATGAGAAAAGGATGAAAAAATGAAACGAATAATTTTTCACGTTCCCTACTTTGTAGATAAAAACCGTCATAGTGGTTCCCATATAAGACCATTTAAAATGATACAGGGTTTTGAAAATATTGGCTACAATGTTGATATTGTCATGGGTTATGGACAGAGTAGAGAAGATTCTATAAATAAGATAAAAGATAATATAAATAACGGTGTAATTTATGAGTTCTGCTATAGTGAAAGCTCTACAATGCCAACGCTTTTAACAGAAAAAAATCATTTACCTACTTACCCATTTTTAGACTTTGGATTCTTTAAGTTTTTAAAAGATCACAATATAAAAATAGGTTTGTTCTATAGGGACTGCTACTGGTTATTTGAAGATGCTACTAAAGGCATTTCCGATTTTAAGAGAAAGGTAAGTAAATTCTTCTACAAGTATGATTTAAAAAAATACGAAAAACTTTTAGATGTATTCTATCTTCCAACACTTTTAATGAAGGATTATATACCTATGAATTTTAAAGGTACTTATGAAGACCTGCCTCCTGGTGTTGACAGTTCCCTTCAAAATAATATTAAATCCCCTAACTTTAAAAGTGACGACCTTAAGATATTCTATGTTGGTGGCATTGGTCCAATGTACAATATGGAAACACTATTTAAAGTAGCTTCTGAAACAGAAAATATTAAACTGGTAGTATGCTGTCGTAAAGAGGATTGGGAAAACGAAAAGACAAGACTTGGAAAATATATTAATGAAAATATTGAAATAATCCATAAATCCGGTGAAGAATTTAAAGAGGATATTGAATCATCTCATATTGCTTCTGCATATTTTGAACAGTCGGAGTATAGAAAATTTGCAATGTCTGTAAAACTTTTTGAATATTTAGGATATAATAAACCGGTTTTAAGTGTTACTGATACAGCTGTTGGCGAATTTGTAGAAAAATACAATATTGGATGGAATGTTCCATATAATGAATTCGCTTTAAAGGAATTCTTAATTAAATTAAGAGATAATAAAAACGAAATTGAAAATATGACAAATAATATAAAAAACGCCTTAGAAGAAAATACATGGGAAGCAAGGGCAAAAAAAGTTGCTAAGGATTTAAGTTAGGAGCATTTATGAAAATACTATCTATAATTGGTGCTAGACCACAATTTGTAAAGGAAGCTATTATACAAAAAGAAATATCTAAGTATGACGATATTGAAGAAATTGTCGTTCATACTGGGCAACATTACGATGAGAATATGTCTGGAATATTTTTCAAGGTTTTAAATATGAAAAAACCAGATTATAATTTGGGTATAAACGGTTCTTCGCATGGTGAAATGACAGGTGAAATGTTAATTGAACTGGAAAAGATAATGGTTAAGGAAAAACCTGATGTAGTAATTCTATATGGTGACACCAATTCAACTCTAGCAGGAGCAATTGCTGCATCTAAATTAAAAATAAAGGTTGCACATATTGAAGCTGGCCTTCGTCAAGAACCTAAGGATATGCCTGAGGAAATAAATAGAGTTATAACCGATAAGATTTCTTCTTATCTTTTTGTTCCAAGTGAATATGGAATGGAAAACTTAAAAAAAGAAGGTATTAATAATAATGTCTATTTCACAGGTGATGTTATGTATGATATATTCCTTGAAATGACACCTTATTTTGACGATTCTCTAGTTGATGAATTAAAGCTTGAAAAAAACAACTATATTGTAATGACAATGCACAGGGACTTTAATGTTGACGAACCAAGTAAATTGAAATCCATATTGGAGGATATTAAAAAGATTAATATCGAAATTCCTGTAGTTTGGCCAATTCATCCAAGAACTTCCGCGAGAATAAAGGAATTTGGTTTAGAGGATTTAATTAAGGATTTAATCATTTTAGATCCAATAGATTATTTAAACTTAATGGGTCTTACTAAATATGCTAAAAAAATATTAACCGACAGCGGTGGATTCCAAAAGGAAAGCTACTTTGCTGATAAAGAAGGTATTGTAATAATGCCTGATACATCTTGGAGAGAATTAACAGATAAAGGAATAAACCAACTTGCAGAACCAAATGAAATATATGAAAAAACAATGAAGAAATCGAATATAAATTTTGAAAAGGGAATTTATGGAAATGGAGATTCTGCAAAACAAATAATAAAAATATTATATGATGATTATAAAAACAGCCATTAATTAATGGCTGTTTTATATATACTCCCTCCAAGCTTCCTTTAATCTGTTTATACAATCCCCTATGTCCTTATGCTTTATATGGGCAAGTCCAAGTAGTATAAATATATTCTCCCTTTCTTCCTTTTCAGATTCCTTTAGCAGGTCTAAGGGTTTTAACTTTCTTGCCCTTATAATATTTCCAATTAATACAACTAAAAATATTATTAAGTAAATTATTATGGTTTTTGAAATACTCTTGAAGTCCACATAGAATTTTGTAGATAATTCCAATGATAAATATCTTCCTATAGCAGCAAATATTATTGAGCTAAATAAAATACTTGTACTTATACCAATTACTAAATTTACAATTGTAAGGAATATATTTTCAAATATCATTATTCTTGAAATGCCCTTTTTATCTACACCCATCATATTTATAAGGCCTAATTCCCTATCCCTATTCCTTACAAGAAATTTATTCGTATATATTAAAAATATTACTGAAAACAATGTTATTATAACTTCGCCAAATCCTAATACCATCTTTACATTATCTCCACCACGGGAATTTATAATATCCGTGCTATTTTGTATAGCTATGAAAATATAGTACATAAATATTGTAATCGACGATGTAATTATATAGGGAATATATATATTTTTATTATTTTTTATATTATTCCATGCCAATTTAAAATATATTCTATTCAATGACTTCACCGCCTGCTAAAAGCATCATTTGAGTTTTTACAATCTTATTATACATTTCCTCATTGTTTAAATTGCCTTTATAAATGTCGTAAAATATTATTCCGTCCTTTATAAATAAAACTCTGCTCGCTCTACTTGCTGCCATTGCAGAATGTGTAACCATTAAAATAGTTTGACCTCTTCTATTTATCTCTTCAAAAAGATTTAGTAGCTCCATACTTGAATTGGAATCAAGAGCACCTGTTGGCTCATCTGCTAAAAGCAGTTTTGGATTTGTTATTATAGCCCTTGCTACAGCAACACGCTGTTTTTGTCCTCCTGATATTTCATATGGATATTTTTTTATTATCTCCCTTATATTTAAAGCTTCTGCTATTGGATATAGTTTAGACTCCATACTTGCTACTGACTCATTTGCCAAAACAAGTGGAAGTAAAATATTATCCTTGTTGTTAAGGGAGTTTAGAAGGTTAAATTCCTGATATACAAATCCCAAATTCTTCCTTCTAAATTCTGCCATCTCCCTATCAGAACTAGTTGAAATATTATTTCCGTCCAGTATTATCTCTCCAGAAGTTGGACTGTCTATTGTAGCTATTAAATTTAATAATGTTGACTTTCCAGATCCAGACTCTCCCATAACTCCTATGAACTCACCTTTTTTTACTGAAAATTCAATATCTCTTAAAGCCTCTACAACTGTTGAACTAAGTTTAGTCTTATAAATTTTCTTTAAATTTTTAACCTCTAATATATTCATTAAAATTCCTCATTTCTTATTTGTTAATTATATTTTATATTAATTTACTTAGTCCTACCTTAGCTTTATCTTACAAATAATTCTCTAACCTTACATATTGTAATATTAAAAAACTTTCCCATACTATATTAATAAGTATAGAAAAGCTTTATTACCGTTGTAATATATCTTTTATTCTTAAGTTAATAATAAATTTAGTCCCCTTTAATTCCTCTGATCTTATTTCGTAATGGTATCCAAATTGACTTAAGATTTTATTGACCAAGTATAAACCAATACCCGTTGAATTCTTACTAAGTCTTCCATTTTCTCCAGTATAACCCCATTTTATTATATTTGGTAAGTCCGATTTGGATATTCCTAAACCAGTATCTTCTATATTTAATATATAAGGATTCTCTTTGTTATTATATATTTTTATTCCACCGTTTTCTGTATATTTAATACTATTTAATATAACCTGCTGAATTACATAAGAAATCCATTTTCTATCCGTTAATACTTTAATATCCATAATATCTACATCAATTGAAAGATTTTTTTCAAAAAACAACAACCTATATTTTTTTACGGAATTATTTATTATTTCCAATAAACTTTCAGTTGTAAAATTATAGTCTTGTGTTGAGCTTTCAAACTTCATATAGTTTATCATCTGTTCAATATTTTCATTTGCTTTTAAAAGCTCTCTTTTCAAGCTACTATTTCCTTCTCTTTCCGCTATTAACGACATTACCGCTATAGGAGTTTTAATCTGATGAACCCACATAGTTAAATATTCCTGTTGATTCTTAATAATCTTTTCATTTCTATCAATAATATTAATTATATCCTTATTCTTATTTCTATATAATTTGTAGTATTCATATTCCATTTCACTATTTTCAATAGACCAGTTCAGTTTCTTAGAATCCTTGTATCAACCAATTGTAATGGGACCAGTAATTGGTGCAATACTAGGCGATATGAAAATTGGACTTATAGTAGGTGGATTTTATCAACTTATGACAATTGGTAATATGCCTATAGGGGGAGCTCAACCACCTAATGCAGTAGTTGGTGGAGTAGTTGCTACTATATTAGCAATAAAAGTAGGATTAGAGCCTGGAGCGGCTGTAGCAGCAGCAATACCTTTTGCTCTACTTGGACAGTCAGCAGTTACATTGATATTTACATTTATGTCACCTATGATGTCTGCAGCGGATAAAGCAGCTGAGAAAGCAGATACTGGGGGAATTACTAAAATAAATATATTATCTATGGTTTTATTAGGAACTGCATTCGGAATTATTGGAGTTTTATTTTTAATCGGTGGAGAAGCATTAGCTGGACAAATTCAATCATTAGCAGATAATCAATGGTATAAAGCAATAATGAATGGTTTAAATGCCGCTGGTGGAATGATGAAATATGTAGGATTTGCAATGTTACTTAAAGTAATGTTATCAAAAGATTTATGGGGCTTCCTATTTGCTGGTTTCTCATTAGCAATCATAGTTATCTCTATAGAATCCCTAGTTAAACCTGCTTTAATATTACTTGCATTTATAGGATTTATGTTTGCATTTTGGGATTACCAAGTTCAAACTAAATTGAAAACAAGTGCAGTAGACATTTCAGGAGGTGAAGAAGATGGCATATAATATTCCAAATAACTATAAGGATCAAACTACATCACAACCTTTAGATAAAAAAACGTTGAACAAAATGGCTTTAATGTCCATGTTTTTACAATCATCTTTCAACTACGAGAGAATGCAAGCCGGTGGATGGCTATGGGGAATACTTCCTGGATTAAAGTAAATTCATACTAACAAAGATGACTTATCTGCTTCAATGTCTCATAACTTGGAATTCTTTAATACACATCCATTCCTCGTAACATTAGTAATGGGTATTGTTCTTTCATTAGAACAAAGTAAAGCTGATGTACCTACCATTCGTGCCGTAAGAGTTGCAGCAATGGGACCTTTAGGTGGTATAGGAGATGCATTATTCTGGCTTACATTAGTACCTATAACTGCAGGTATAACATCTCAAATGGCAATTGATGGTAGTATTGCTGGACCTATAATATTTTTACTAGTCTTTAATATTGCTCAGTTTGCTGTAAGATTTTTCTTAATGCACTGGTCATATAAAATGGGAACTTCTGCTATAGATATACTAACTTCTAATGCAAAAGAATTTACAAGAGCAGCTTCAATAGTTGGAGTATTCGTTGTCGGTTCTCTAATAGCTGTTTATGGAAGCACTACTTTAAATATTAAAGTAAATAATGGTATTACAAATGTAGCTATTCCTGTTACAACAATAGTTGAAAAAGCTGATATACCTGAATATGAAGATTATCTTTATGCCAAAGATAAATCAGGTAAGGCAACTGAAAAATTAGCAGATGGTGCTTCAATAGTAGAACTAGAAAACGATAAAGCTCAAATTACTTTCAATAGATATGAAGAGCAACCTGTTAAAGTTGATATTCAAAGTATATTAGATACAGTTCTACCTAAGTTATTACCTTTAGTTTTAACATTAGGAGTATATCTATTAATGATTAAAAAACAATTTACACCTATTAAGAGCATTATGCTTTTACTAGCTATAGGTTTACTAGGAGCATTAGTACCTGTTGCTTTCGGTGGAGTAAGTATTTGGCCTTAATAAAATAATGTAGAATATAAAAAGGAAGCCAAAGGCTTCCTTTTATAAATTAAAAACTCATAATTATAGGAGGAAAAATGAACGGAGTATTAATTACTGCCCATGGCAATTTCCCATCTGGACTATATAGTGGATTAAAATTAATTGCTGGTGAAATGGAAAATGTTAAATTTGTTGATTTTTTAGAAAATGATGGTAATGATGGCTTAGATAAGAAAATAAAAGAAGCTTTATATGAACTAAAAAAATATAATAATATCGTTATATTAACGGATATAGCTGGTGGAACACCTTTTAATAGATCTGCTATTTTAACATCTGAAATGAATAATGTAAAAATTCTTGCAGGTACAAATTTTCAAATGATATATACTGCAGCATTTGATCAAACTGAAAATATAGACGAATATACAAATATCATTTTAGATGCAGGCAAAGAAGGAGTTACTATATTTGAACTTCCAAATAATGATGATGATTTTTCAGAAGATGGAATCTAGTTATTTTGACTTTAATTATTAATATGTTATAATGAAGACAACATAAAGCATCTATTATGTGACATTTGTTTGGAAAACGTATTCATGCGTAGTTTTTGTAACTTGAAAGGAGGAATTTATGGGTAGTTCTGGAAGTAGTAATAAGCCAAAAATGGGATTTTTAGCTGGAGCAATACAATTACAAGTCCCTGTTATCAATTCTAGGGAAGACATCGACAATCAATTATCAGTAATAGTAAACACTTTAAAATCAATGAAAGCTGGTTATCCAGGCTTAGAATTAATTGTATTTCCTGAGTATAGTCTACAAGGTCTAAATACAAAAAAATGGACTTCAGAAGAATTCATTTGTGATATCCCTGGAAAAGAGACTGAGATTATGGCGGAAGCTTGTAAAGAAGCTGGTGTATTTGGAGTTTTCTCTATTATGGAAAGAAATCCTGATCCAAACTCAAATCCTTATAACACCGCTATTATTATTGACCCTAACGGAGAAATCGTACTAAAATATCGTAAAATATTCCCTTGGAATCCAATAGAACCATGGGCTCCTGGAAATGAAGGAATACCTGTTTGTGATGGACCTGCAGGAAGTAAGTTAGCTGTTAATATATGTCATGATGGAATGTTTCCCGAATTGGCTAGAGAAGCAGCTTATAAAGGATGTAATGTTTACATAAGAATCTCTGGATATAGTACAATAGTTAATGAACAATGGAAGCTTACAAATGCAGCAAATGCTTGGCATAATCTTATGTATACCATCTCTGTAAACCTAGCGGGATATGATAATACTTTCTATTACTTTGGCGAAGGACAAGTATGTAATTATGATGGTACCACGTTAGTTCAAGGTGATAGAAATCCAAATGAAATAGTTACTGCAGAAATATTTCCAGTTCTAGCAGATAACGCAAGAAAAACTTGGGGATTAGAAAATAATATATATAATCTTGGTGCAAGAGGTTATGTAGCTACCCCTAACGGAGAAAAATTAACTCATTTAACTTATATTAATGATTTAGCAAATGGAACTTACAAACTTCCATGGGAAGATGATATTGAAATAAAAGATGGTACAATTTATGGATATCCAACTGGTGGTGGAAGATTTTAAATAATAATATAAAAACCGTAAGACTAAATTAATCTTACGGTTTTTTAATTATCACTAAATAATTATTTAATATGATTTCAAATTTTTATGAATATATTTAATAGCTATCATAAGCAACTTTATACGCAAATTGATCTCCCCTTGCAAAGCTTATTGTATATTCCATAATTTTTCCATCAATATCAAAACTAAGTCTTTTAATCCTTAAACAAGGAACTCCTGATGAAATCTTTAAAGCTGCTGCTTCTTCTTTTCCAACTATACTTGCAGAAAAATCTTCTTCTACATGGTAAATTTTTCGATTATATTTTTCTTCAAATATATCATATAAAGGTAATTCATAAAGGGTGTTCCTTGTTATTTTCGAAAATTCATCATAGGGTAAAAAAGTAGTTTCAAGCATCATAGGTACACCATCCGCTTCTCTTATCCTTACAAATCTAATAACCTTTTTTCCTTCTTCTATCTTTAATTTGTTTGCAACAAATTTATTAGATCGTTCTATATGAAATTCCAGTACTTCCGTTTTTGGAGTTTTCCCTATATTTATCATCTGTTGTGTAAAGCTGTAATAATCTGAAAGATT
>CAYFSP010000022.1:0-26196 GCA_964345925.1 uncultured Gallicola sp.
TTTTATTTGTCTAGATTATTTTATTATTTACTTGACTTCATATAGTTAGTCTTATGTAAGTATAATTATTATATCGTAAAAAGCAATAAAAAAAAGGATAGCTATCTATCCTTTCAAATATTATTATAAATTATCGTTTATTAAAGCTGTAGCTTCTATTTCAATTACTGCATCCTTAGGTAATTTTGCTACCTCAACTAATGCTCTTGCTGGTTTATGATCTCCAAAAAAATTAGTATATACTTCGTTGATTGCATCAAAGTCAGTTATATCTTTTACAAATACTCCAACTCTAGCAATGTCTGTTAATTTTCCACCTGCTGCTTCAACAATAGCTAAAACGTTATCTAAACTAGTTTGTGTTGCTGCTTTTACCTCTGTAACCAATTCTCCATCTTTAATAGGTAATTGTCCTGAAACCAAAACTGTACTAGCTCCTTTTAATCCTTTTGTACCTTGAGAATAAGGTCCAATTGCTGCCGGTGCTTTGTGTGTTGTTATAAATTCTACGCTCATTAAAATCTCTCCCTTAAGTTTATTTAGTTTCACTCCATAATCTTTCTATATCATAATATTGTCTGTATTCTGGAGTAAATACATGTAATATTATATCACCTAAATCCACTAGAATCCAGTTTCCATCTCTATATCCTTCTTTACTTAAAACCTCCATGCCAATTTCTTCTGCAACTTTTTCAGCTTCATCTGCAATGGACTGAGTATGATTGGATGTATTTCCAGTAGCAATTATAAAATAATCTGCTAACGCACGACTTTTATCCAATTCAATAACCTTTATATCTGTTGCTATCTTATCTTCACAGGCTTTAACTATTAAATCTAATTTATCCTTCACCAATTCCTCCTATAAGTTGATTTCTTAATAATATACTATTTATAGAAATCTCTTGATCTTTATCAATTAAGTATTTTATAGTATTGTTAATACTTATTATTATAGCACTATTTAAATCCTTAATTGAAGTTTTTCTTATTTTATCAACTTCTGGGTAATCTCTTCCCATCTCTGTTTTATCCGCTAAATATATGATTTTTTCATAAATACTCATATCCACCCTGCCAGTTGTATGGTATAAAATGGAATTTAAAACATCTTCATCATCTACTTTGTATTTTTCTCCTGCAATAATTCTTCCTAGTAAACAATGTTCTAGAAATGGGTTTAAAAATTCTTTATACTCTTCTTTTTTTATTAAATCATTATAAAAAGTAAAATATTCTTCCTTATATTTCTCTTCATTGCCTTTTGCACAATCATGTAAAAGAGCAGCCACTCTACACTTTTCAATATTAACTGCATATATTTCGCCTAATTCTACAGCTTTTTTCACAACTCTTAATACATGCTCATATCTTGATGGCTTTAAGTTTTCTTTTAAATCCTTAACTATTAAATTATAATCAATCATATAAGCCTTCTCTTTTTATATAATCATATACATCTTTGTGTAAATAATATTTGGGATTTTCATTGTTTTTAAACTTCTCCCTAATATTAGTTGAGGAAATATCTAAAAAAGACATTGGTATTTCATCAATATCATAGCCAAATCCACATAATCTATCTATTTTTTTCCTTAATATTTTCGAATCTGAAAAAGATCTTTTTGCTACAAGAACTTTTACCTCCTGTAAAAATTCTTCATATGAATACCAATTTTCAATATCTTTAAAGGAATCTTCCCCCATAATAAAATAGAAATCGCAATTATAATATATATTTTTTAAATACATTATCGTTTCCATTGAATAACTTTTGCTCTGTTTTTTTACTTCATAATCTAGAGTAATAAAATTCTCGTTGTCCTCAGTAGCTAATTCCACTAATTTTAACCTTGTTTCTCCATTTGTAATGTCGTTACTTTTATGAGGGGGAAAACCAGCTGGAATAAAAAATATTCTATCCAACTTTTTATAATCCAAAGCCTCTTGAGCTATTGCTAAATGCCCTATATGAATTGGATCAAAAGTTCCTCCCATAATACCAATTCTCTTATTATGGCAATTCGATTTTTGGTTCATTTGACTCTCTGTATATGGTGAGTTTAGATCCTATAAATTGAACGAATTCCGCATTTAAATTACTTAAGATCATCTCAACTATTTCATCTTTATCATCTAAATTATTATTTAATATTTTTATTTTAACCAATTCTCTCTTATTTAAAAGATCATCTAATTGTTTTAAGGTGTTTTCTGTAACTCCACCTTTACCAATTAGTAGAAGTGGTTCCATTTTATGAGCTAATCCCTTTAAATATGCTCTTTGCTTTGTACTAATCATATTATCTCCTATTTAAAATAATCGAATTCCATTTCTCCGACTATAACTGTATCTCCATCTTTAATTCCCATCTTTCTAAGCTTTTCAAATACCTTTTTATCCTCTAGTACCTTTTGGAAATGTCTTAATGCTTCATTGTCTTGGAAATTTGTTCTATATACTAAATCATCTATTAAAGGTCCAGTGATCATATATATATTTTCATTGTTAATCGTAACTTCAAAGTCAGGTTCTTCAACATCTTCAAATGGAATATACTCCTCATCAAATGTCTCGTATTCAAATTCGGTATCCTTTAAAATATCCCAAATCTTATATTTTAATCTATCGATTCCTTCCGTTGTAGCAGCTGACATCTCAATTATAGCTTCAGCCTTATCACCTAAATACTCCTTAATTCTTTCAAGTCCTTCTTTTGAACCCTCTAAATCCATTTTATTTGCAACTATGATTTCCTTTTTATCGCCAATCTTAATATTATATGATAACATTTCAGCTCTAATGGTATTATAATCCTCTACAGGATCTCTTCCTTCGCTTCCTGATGCATCTAAAACATGAACCAGTAACTTAGTTCTTTCAATATGTCTTAAAAAATCAAAACCTAATCCAACACCTTCACTTGCGCCTTCTATAAGACCTGGAATATCTGCAATAACAAAGGATTCTCCAACTCCAACTTTTACAACTCCTAAATTTGGCTCCAATGTAGTGAAATGATAATTTGCAATTTTTGGTTTTGCATCGCTAATAATTGAAAGAATGGAAGATTTTCCTACATTTGGTAACCCAATTAAGCCTACATCTGCTAAAAGTTTTATTTCAAGTTTGATGGTTTTAATCTGTCCTCTTGCCCCTGGTTCTGCAAACCTTGGTGCCTGTCTAGTAGAACTAGTAAATTTAGCATTACCACGTCCACCACGTCCACCTTTACATATTAAAAAAACCTCTCCATCTTCTCTCATATCATGTATGACTCTATCGGAATCAAAATCCTTTATTAAAGTTCCAACTGGAACCTTTAAGTAAAGATCTTCTCCCTTTTTTCCATACATTTTTTTAGTTCCACCATTTTCTCCATTTGGTGCTTTATAATTTCTCTTATATCTAAAATCCATTAATGTTCTTATGCTGTTGGAAGCTTCAAGAAAAATATTACCACCGTTTCCTCCATCACCACCATAAGGTCCTCCAGATGGTTCAAATTTTTCCCTTCTAAAGGATACTGCTCCATCTCCACCTTTACCAGCTTTTAATTCTATTTTTGCTATATCTATAAACATGATTTACCTCTTTTAAAATTTATATAAATATATCATATCACGATTATTTCTATAATTTCTCTTTTCTTAAAATTTATTATAATAATATAAATATCTATATTATTACCCAATGCTATACTTACTAATTAAATCATTTGAAATTACAATGATATATTATAAAAATTTTATATTATTGCTATAATATAACACTTATTTTCTACCATTTAGGTAAGCACAGATTACTTCAGATAAACTATTCATAATTTAAGAAACCTTTGTACTCTCTAAATCTGATTGATTTACAAAGTTTTTTAGTAGGCCTCATATATTCCCATAGTCTCTAGTTCTTCTGAAATTAACTCAGTCGATTCCACCATACTACTTCGTACCTTTGGGAATCTTTGTTTTTTCTAGACCTATCTTAATTTACGAATTAAATTTTAGCAGGTCTAATGCAACTTATTGTCCACGATTTTTACCCAAGTGGATACAATAGTCTACTAACCTACATCATTTGTAAAAATCACAAATATGTTATGCCATAAAAAAATAACCGCTGATTTCACTATATACTATTGAAATCAAGCGGTTCTATTATTAATTTTATGCTAATTCTTCTCTAGGATAAACAGAAATTTGTTTCTTGTCTTTACCTTTTCTTTCAAATTTAACAATACCGTCAACTGTAGCAAATAAAGTGTCATCTCCACCTTTTCCTACGTTATTTCCAGGGTGAAATTTAGTACCTCTTTGTCTTACTAAAATATTTCCAGCAAGAACAAATTGTCCGTCACCTCTTTTAGTACCAAGCATTTTAGCAGCACTATCACGGCCGTTTTTAGAACTACCTACTCCTTTTTTACTAGCAAATAGTTGTAAGTTCATTTTTAACATTTATTGCACCTCCTCGTACTCAACGTTAATATATTCTCCATAACCATCCTCAATACTTTTCAATGCAAGCTTTAAGCTTTCAAGTATAAGTATGGTTCCATTAATTTTTTCTTCAATCATATTATTATAATCAATATTTAATTCATAAATACCATAATCTAAGAAATATTTAATATTTTCATTAATTTTTAATACATCTGTCAATGTGTTAATAGTGTTTATTAAGTAGACTGATACAGCTGAACAGACTATGTCTTTTCCACTGTCATCATATTCTCCATGACCTTCCGATTTCACTTTTGTTACTCTATTGCTGGAATCTAAAGTCATTTTAACTCTTATCATATTAACCTTCTATTGATTCAATTTTAACTTTTGTAAATGGTTGACGATGTCCTTTTTTCTTTCTGTAGTTCTTTTTAGCTTTATACTTGAAAACTATAATTTTTTTACCTTTGCCATGAGCTTCAACTGTTGCTTTTATTTTAGCTCCTGCAACTGTAGGGTCTCCAATTTTAACTTCTTCACCATTAGCTATTAAAAGTACATTATCAAACTCAACGCTTTCTCCAACTTCTGCGTTTAATTTTTCAATATAGTAGCATTTTCCAGCTTCTACATTGTATTGTTTACCACCTGTTTCAATTACTGCGTACATTAACGTGCACCTCCTTATTTTAAGACTCGCCAGATTAAGGTGCTATGCTTTAAAACCTAGTCTGAGCGGTTACACACTTGTGTATTATATGATAATTTATGCTAAAAGTCAACATTTATTCCAGTTTTTATAAATTCCAATAAACCAGTATTTGAAATTCCACAAAACTTTATCTTTCCATAATTTTTTATTTTTGATTTTATATGTTTTTTTAGTATTTCTAAATTTTTTTTACTTAAATTTATTATATCTACAATTATAATTCCATGAATATTTCTAATATCCACTTGCCTTAAAACCTCATTTACAGCCAATTTGTTTATTTCTAAAAAATCTGTATTGCTTCCACTGTTCACATCTACAACCGTTAAGGCTTCCGTTTTTTCAATTACTATATTGGAATCATTTCCTAAAGGTATTTCCTTTTCTTTTAATTTCCCTAAGTCCTCTGATATATTTTCATCATAAATATAATTATAATCCTCTTGTAAAAAAACTTTCTCTTTACAATAACTATTTAATATATTATAAGTATTTTTATTATTTGTTACTATATAGTCAAAATCATATTCTAAAAACTCAAAAATATCCTTTTGATTTGTATATATTTTTCTTGGAATTGGTAGGAATTTTGATTGCTTGTGAATATATTCTTCAATTCCCTTTAAAGAATTATACTCTATTTCTAAATCCTTTATACTTTTTTTAAATGAACTCGTTCTAAATGTTATTCCTTTAAACTTTCCCTTTACTTTTTCCTTTAAAATATTAATATTTTCTTTACCTATTTTTCTTGAAAACTTATTTTCTTTTCTCATTGGATAATATACAAGATTTTTACTTCCTATAGAATAGTTCATAGTATATTTATCAAGTTTATTCTCTCCTGTCTCTTTATACAATTGAACTAAAATCTCTTGTCCCAATTTTATATCTCCAAATATTTGCTTATTTTCTATACAGGCTTTATTATCCTTTTCCAATTGAATTATAAATCCATCAATACTGTCTAATTTTTTTTCTATTCTTCCTATATATATATTATCCCTTTTATCTGATTTCTTATATTTATTTAATTTTAATACTTTATTTTTGTTTACAAAACCCAATGTTCTTACTTCATCTTCCTCAAAAACAAAATAATAATTCATTATTTATTAAAAATCCTTTCAAATATATTTTTTTCTACAGTAAAAACATCTTCACCTACATATATCTTCCATATATTATTTAATATATGGGAATTCATATCATTGTCTATTTCTAAGTCACCTATAATTCTAATATTTTTATCCTGTAATGTATTATATTTTTTACTATTTACCTTCTTCTCCATATTTCTATTATTAATATAAAAATATCCTTCTGACTTTTCATCAATATAATCTAAAATTATATCCATATCTTCAATGTATTTATCTACATCTTCTCCATTTAAAATTATATAGTCAAAACCTTCAATCTTATCAATACTTTTAAAATCCTTATTATCCATAACGTATTTATCGGTTTTAAAAGCACTTGGCATCAAAAATATATTCTCATCTACTTCCTGTATTGATTGTTCTAAATCGCAAATACCTTTAAAATAGTCTAAATTATCATATATTATAAAATCCTCTATTTCAAATTCTATTTCAAGATCTCTGTTATTGTCCATATTTATTATTAAAACTTTACCATCCTTAGATAAAAAACTAGAAAGGCTTGAAATATACAAGTGCTTTCTAGTTTTATCCAAAGATGAAATATAAATCTTCTTCATCTTATCCTCTATTCATCAATTTCTTCATTATTATTTGTATTATTTGTTCCCTTTGGATATTTATCCATTAATGTAGCAAATATATCCCTCATCATAGGAGTGATATTTGAACTGGTACCAGACTGTGTTACAACTGCTGCCACTACATATTTTGGGTCATCATATGGAGCAAATCCTATTACCCAGCCATGATCATCATATTCTTTTCCTGTTGTTGGATTTTTATATCCTAATTGTGCCGTTCCCGTTTTTATTCCAACCTCAAAAGGCAATTTCCCAAAAATTCTATTGTTGCTTGTCATACTATCATTTGCTGCCATATTTGTACCCTCTTTAATAGTTTCCAAGTAACCATAATCCTTTAGGTTTATCTTTTCAGAAGATGGAGTATTTTTATAAGTCGTTGTATTTGTACTACTGTCTACAATTTTATCTACAACAGACACCTTATTCTTAAATCCACCGTTTGCTATAGTCGCCATGTATCTTGCCATTTGTAAAGGTGTATACGCGTTCTGACCTTGTCCTATAACTACGTTTAAGCTATCTCCAACTAACCATTCCGATTGGTTTATATAGTCATATTTTATTATAGCTGATAATGTTTTTCCATTTTTCTTCTTCTTGGTATTAAATCCTAAATCCTTTAACCTATTGTTAATTTCCGTTTCTGATGGTAAAACTTCCTCATCTATCCAAAGTGTCATCTCAGAAATCTTATCATCTAGTTTTTTCTTAGATATATTTTTATCCTCTAAAAAATCTTTTGCATTTTCTTTTAGAAAATTAATATATAGATTTCTATCCCTTGATTTTTTTATTTTCTTATCAGGAACAGTTCCCAAGGATTCAGAAGGAATGTTAATATCTATTCCCGTTTTTTCACCTAAACCTAACATCTTTGTATATTTAGCAATATCATCTATATTTATTTGGTAATTATTTCCATTATATGAACCATTTTTAATACCTAGAACTAAATTGTAAAAATATACGTTACAAGAATCCCTTATAGCATCTTTTAAAGATTCACTTCCATGCATTCCAAAGTTCATTCCCCAAATAGCATCTTGAAACTTCCTTCCTCCTACATCAATATATCCATTACATGTAATAGTGTGATTTGGATCTATTCCAGTTTCAAGAGCTGCTAGTGATGTAACAAGTTTAAACGTAGAGCCTGGCTGTATTGCAGACTGCATTGCAATATTTAAAAGAGGTCTTGGAGCAAATTGATCTTCTTCGTTTTTAGGAAATAAACTTTTCCAGTCGCTTCCAGATATTCCCGTAGCAAACATATTTAAATTTATATCCGGCTTGTTAGACAAAGCTACCACTTGACCTGTTTTAGCATCTAATACTACAACAGCACCACTTGTTGCATTCTTATACTGTCCTGATTTAGTAGAACTTACCATATTTTCATCACCCCAGTCGGAATTGTACACATTATCTCCTGTTAATGAATCTATGGTTTCTAGAAGTACCTCTTCAACTTTTTTCTGAATATTTGCATCTATTGATGTATAAACATCTTTGCCTGGTATTGGTTTCGTTTCATCTAAAGTTTCTGTAGTATTTCCTCTATTGTCAACCATTACTCTTTTAAATCCATTTGTTCCTTTTAATTGTAATTCTTGACTTTCTTCTATACCAACTTTTCCAATTATGGAATTATTTGTATAGTTTTCACTTTTTACATATTTGTCAATTTCTTCCTGTGTTGAAATCTTTCCCATATATCCTAAAGTATGAGAAGCTAAATAACCATAGGGATAATATCTTATTGATTCTGAATCAATAAAAATTCCTGAATCATCTTGGAAATTTTCCTCTATTCTTGCAAAGGTGGTTTCACTTATATTGTATGTTAAATCAATTGGTATATATCTTAAGTCACCATGTTTTGCAATTTTATCGTAAATAGTAAGTATATTGTAGGTATCGTATTTAGAATAGCCTTCTATTTCATACTTTTTAATAATTTCATCATATAATTTCTTTACACCATCTTCTTTGTCAACTTTATATATTTCATATAGATCGTCCATATTTATATCATAGCTATATTTCCAATCCTTTACGGAAATAGAAGGTGTAATATTATTTTTTGTGTTTATATTCTGTGCTATAAACTTTATATCATCAGACATTATAAATTCTTTTAATAAGTTATTCTCAACAAGTAGACTTTTTAGTGCATCCTCAGCTTTAATATCCTTATTTTCATCTGATTTATACTTAATAATAGCTACAGGATTATTCACATCTTTCTCATCTACATCCACAGTTATATTGTTACGAATATTTTTTTCATCTAGGAGTTTTATCGCAATTTTTGATGGTACTACTACATTGTTTTTATCTGTAGCGTTTATTGTAACATTGGATAGTAGTTGATCTAATGTTGATTCCTTCACTATTTCTACAAAATCATCTTCCGCTTTGGATTTAAATGTTATATTTTTATATTTCTTTCCAAGAGAAGACTTGGTTTCAAGCAAAAGTTCCTTTTCTATAAAATCCATGTCTTTTAATACTAAATTACCCTGTAGTTCCTTTGATTTTAAAGCATCATAACAAATTTTTCTTCCAACGGGATGATTTAGTATACTTCTGATTATACTTTCATCATCCTTTGTATACTGTCCCAAAAAGTCATAAGGAGACTGGTCTTTAACATAGCCATTCTCTTTTAAAAATTCATTTTTTTCAGTTTCTGTAAATTCAATTTTTTCATCACCTGAATTTAAAGGAATATTTAGCCCCTTTTTCTTAATGGATTTTATTACAGTATCCACTATTCTATATTCATAATTTCCAGTTTTTGTTTTTTCTTTGTATTCTTCTTTTATAATCTCAGGCATGAGATCATTTTCTACAATTATATTAACAGTTTTTTCTAAAGGAGTCCCCTCTTCCTTATAGTAATCTTCATCCGACTTATACTCAATAATATTGTAGGAAATGGAGTATTCTGAATTAAAATCTGCTCCATCTAACTCTAAGTATCTACTTAAATTCAATAAGTTTTTGTTTTTTTCCTCATTATCCAGTAAGCTGAACTCATCTTTCATAATAGAAGCCGTATATACAGTTTGATTACTAGCCAGTATTTCACCATTCCTATCATATATATTGCCTCTAGGAGCAACTACTTCCACTTCTCTTATTCTAGAGTTTTCTGATAAATCTCTATAATAATTTCCCTTTATTATAGTAAGAAATGCCAATCTAATAAACAATAAAAACATTGCAAAAAAAAGGACCATTTTTATAATATAAAATCTGTCTTTTCCTTCAATGTTTCTAAATAAATTCTTAAATATTTTTTTTATATTTCTCATATATTCACCAACTATAACCTAAATCTAGGAAATACAAATATTTTTTTAAATAAATAATATACTACTACATATAAAATACAGTTTAATATTAATTCTACAAAAATAGGCCCTAGTAAAAAACTAATTATTGAAATATTATCTCCTATTATCTTTCCAATTATAGATATGCCAAGGAAATTTCCAATGGTTGCTATGAAAGTTAATATTAAACCCGATCTAATATCCTCTCTATTTATACCTGCTTCAGAATTCCCTATTATAAATCCTATTACAAAATATGTTAATGCACTTACACCCAACACATTCGTAAATAGAACATCTTGAACAAGACCTATAATAAGACCGCTAAATCCACCTATATAAGGGCCAAATCCCATAGACAGTCCAACTATTAAAGGTATTGCCAGATTTGCATGTACAGACAATATTCCTATTCTTGAAAAAAGTGTTGCCTGTAATATTAAGCTGACTATAACTACAATTACCAATTTTAATCTATTCATCATTTCATTCCTGTTTGTTTTTTAAAATTAATACTCTATATAGATTTTTAAAATCTACTGGAGATTCTATAACAATCCTTTTTTTAGTATCATTTTCATCTTTTACAACTTCTTTTACCTTGCCAATATATAATTCTGGTGGATATACTCCCCCAAGTCCTGAAGTATAAATAGCATCACCAACTGCAATATCTGCATCTATTTTATACATATAGCCATCGATTTTATTTTCATTACCACCATTAACTATACCTACCTCTCCAGTTCTAGATGTTCTAAAGGAAACTCCTGAACTCGAATCTGTAATAGATGATATTTTGGCATGGTTTACGCCAACATCGACAACTGTTCCAATTAACCCTTGGACGATTGTATTATCTGGCCCAATAACCCCTTGAACAACAGTATCCTTGATTTTAACACCATTAATACTCCCCTTATCAAGAGTAAACCTGTCATATATATTGGATGAATCAACTGCAACTATATACGATTTAATAAAATCTAGTTTTTTATTCTTTATAAGTTCATATTCCATTTCCAAATAATCTTTATTATCTATAACCTTCTCCATATTTGAAACCTGTTCTTTTAATATTATATTTTCTGCATTTAAGTCAGCATTTTCCTTTCTCATATTTGCTGAACCAAATAGGAATTCAAAACCGTCTATAACTTTTGACGACGTAAAGTAAACGACTTTTGTAATTGGCGTAGTAATACTACCAATAATATTGCCACCAAAGGATATAATTCTATTGTTGCCTTTACTTGTAACGATTAAGGATATTAAAAACAAAACCGTTGCAGAAAATATTATTATTTTTCTTTTATTATTATTTCTATAACTATTGTTCATTATTTTTCCTAATAAATAACTTTCTTCTATTTTTTAATAAATCCAATGATTTTCCAATACCTATTCCAGTTGCTTCTATAGCATTTGAAGTATTTTTTGCTTCAATTCTTATATTTTCCGTAATGCTTTCAGCTAATCCTTCTAATTTTGACACTCCACCACATAATTTCATACCATCTAAAATAACTTCTCCAGATATTTCTGGTGGTGTTTTTTCCAATACATTTCTTATAGATGAAAAAACCTCTGTTACTAAAGGTGATATGCATTCTAAAAGATCATTAGCTGAAATCTCAACTACTTTTGGCATTCCAGTAACTAAATCCTTACCACTAATACTAGCTTTTCTGTATAAGTTTTCCTTGTTTAGAGTACATATGCTGTTTTTTAAATATTCACATGTAGCCTTTCCTATTAGAAAATTATGATTTTGTTTTACAAATATTCTTATATTCTTATCAACATTATCCCCACCATATTTTATTGAATTACTGGAAACTACACCCATTAAAGAGACAATTGACGTTTGAATCGTACCAGCCCCTATATTTACAATTAACTTTCCCTTTGGCTCATTTATATTAAATCCCATGCCTAAAGCAGATGCTATATTTTCTTCAACTAAAATTACATTTCTACATCCAGCATATATTACAACATCTTCAACAGCTCTTTTTTCAATATCCGTTAAAAATGATGGTACCGTTACAACTGCTCTTGGCTGCATAACGGAAAATCCTTTATTCGCCTTTTTAATAAAGTATGATAACATGGCTTGAGTTAACTCAAAATCCGCTATTACTCCATTTTCTAATGGTCTTACAGCCATAATATTTTCAGGAGTTTTCCCAATCATATTCTTAGCCTCTATTCCAACAGCTAATAGTTCATAAGTTGTTAAATCAATTGCTACAACAGATGGCTCATTAACCAGTATATTACCATTTATATCAGAGATTACAGTGTTTGCTGTACCTAAATCTATTCCTATATCCCTTGCAAAAAAATTTAAAAATGATGGCATAATTTCTCCTTAAAAATATTTTTCTTCCTTTAAACTTAAAAATTGACCATCACCTATAATTATATGGTCTAAAACGGTTATTCCTACTATCTTACCTGTTTCATCAAGTCTTTTTGTAATCAATATATCATCCCTACTAGGCGTTAAGTCGTCACTGGGATGATTATGTATAAGTATTATCGAATTTGCTGATTTCTTAATTGCCGGTTTAAATACCTCTCTAGGATGAACTAATGAACTGTTTAATGTACCTTCAGAAATAAACTCCTTCGATATAATTTTGTTTTTTGTATTTAGCAATAATATATAAAAACATTCTTTTAGTTTATTTCTCAATTCTTCCATAAATATACTTGCTACAGATGATGGTCCATCGATAATACAGTTATCCAAACTCTTTCTAGTATTTAACCTGTTAGATATTTCAAAAGCAGCAACAATTTTACTTGCCTTAGACATTCCTACACCGTCTAAAGTCATTAGTTCGTTAACCGATATATCCATATGATTAACTTGAGATTTTATTAAATCCAATATATTAGAACCTAGCTCAACTGCATTATGCTTCTTAGAGCCAATTCCTATTATTATTGCAATCAATTCTTCATCGGACAATGAATCTACACCATTTAATGCCATTTTTTCCATAGGTTTATCGTTATCTCTAAAATCCTTTATCTTAACTTTTCCTTCATAGATTTCTTTCTCCATTTTTCATCACCTTAAAAAGTTTATCTGAAATATACATAGATGATATTCCTACAAAATAACCTGTAAAAATACCTGAAAAAGTTATTAATGGTAAGTACGTAAATATCTTAAAATTATTTAAAACAATACTCGCCACTAAAATCTGTCCTACATTAAATGAAAAAGCTCCTATTTCACTTACGCCAATCAAACTCAATCTGTTATTAAAAAATTTATATGCAACGGCCATAGTAGTAGAACTGAAAATAGAACTTATAAAACTATATGGAAATGAGGCAACACTTCCAGTAACAAGTACTAGTAATATTGACTTTAAAGTTGAAACTATCAACGATTCCTTAAATCCTATATTCACAAGTGTTACGAGTATTACAATATTTGATAATCCTAATTTTACTCCAGGAACTGGTATAGGTATGGGAATGATATTTTCAAATAATGAAATTACAAGGGATAGACATGTAAGAATCGATATAAAAATAATTTTCTTCATATTAATAGTTAACAGTGTCTATATCACTAATATTTTTATCACTTTTTATTTCAATGATTAAATTATTTGGCATACACACTATAATCTCTCCTATATTTTTAATATATCCCTGTTTTACGTCTAATTTATCTGGACAACTAGCCTTTATTACCCTAACTTTACCTTTATCAATCTCTATAGTGTTTGTCCCAAATTCACTTTTTATTTCAAACTCATTTCTTTCACTACTATCGTTAAAAGTAATATGTCTTTCTTCAACACCTGCTACCTGTATACTTATATATTTCCCACCTTGATCTAAATTGTTTAAGCTTATAATAAAGAACAATGAAATCGACAAAATAAATATGGTCAAAATCACTATTTTATCCCATTTTGTCATTATATACCTCTTTAAATATTCTTTTAATAGTTTATCATTAAAAAATGCCTTTTTCAAGGTTGTAAAGCCAATGGCCATACTAGAATAAAACAATATTTAAGCCAATTATTACATAAAATTATTATTTGAAACCGTAACTCATAATTCATTTGTTTTTTTTATATGATTAGAAGTATAATGATTCAGACCAAAAAATCAAAATATAAAATCGTTTTCTTCGTTGTAGGAAAAGTATTTTTATTATCTTTTCCTATTAACTTATTGTTAAATTAATACTAATATATTGTAGGATTTAATCACGATAAAAATAGTATGAATTAAAGGAGAAATATATGTCAAAAATAATTGTTGTAGGCGCAAATCATGCAGGTACTGCTGCAATAAAAACTATTCTAAACAACTATCCAGAAAATGAAGTAGTTGTATATGATAAGAATAATAATATTAGTTTTTTAGGTTGTGGAATGGCTCTTTGGATAGGAAAACAAATAGAAGATGGAGATGGTCTATTTTATTCCAGTAAAGAAGATTTAGAAAAATTAGGCGCAAAGGTCAATATGAACTCTGAAATAAAAAATATAGATTTCAACAATAAAAAAATCATTGCGAATGTTAATGGTAAGGAAGTTGAAGATAGTTATGATAAATTGATTCTTGCTACTGGATCAACGCCTAGGGCTTTAAATATTGCAGGTTCTGATTTAAATAATATTCAAATGGTAAAACTATATCAAAATGCTCAAGATGTTATAGAAAAAATAGAACATAAAAATATAAATAATGTTACGGTAATCGGTGCAGGCTACATTGGTGTAGAACTTGCTGAAGCTTTTGAAAGACTTAGCAAAAATGTTAATCTAATAGATAGTTCAGATCATATATTAGGAGAATATTACGATAAGGAATTTACTTCAGCTATGGAAGATAATTTTAAAAATCATAATATTAATATTGTATTAAACGAAGATATAGTAAAATTTGATGGTGATGAAAACGGAAATGTCACAAAGGTTATTACAGACAAGAATTTATATGAAACAGATATGGTTATAATGTCTGTAGGTTTTAAACCTAATACTTGTTTAGGTAAAGACGAGTTAAAACTATTTAAAAACGATGCATATTTTACTAATAAAAATTGTAGAACTTCTAACGAAGATGTTTATGCAGTTGGTGACTGTGCTACAGTTTATAACAACGCCATAGATGACTATGATTATATAGCCCTTGCTACAAACGCTGTACGTTCTGGAATAGTTACAGCTCATAACGCTTGTGGAACTCCACTTGAATCAGCTGGCGTTCAAGGTTCTTCTGCAATCTCCATTTATGACTTAAATATGGTTTCAACAGGTATTACTGAATGTTGTGCTAATAAATTAGGTATTGAAGTATTGACAACAGAATTTGAAGATACTAAAAAACCTGCATTTATGGAAGTTGAAAACCCTAAAGTAAATGTAAAGATAATTTATAGAAAATCAGATAGAGTAATTATTGGTGCACAGATGAGATCAACTTATGATATTAGTATGGGCATTCATATGTTCTCCTTGGCAATTCAAGAAAAACTTACAATAGATAAATTAGCCTTACTTGACCTATTCTTTTTACCACATTTTAATCAACCATATAACTTTATTACAATGGCTGCTTTAAGTGCTAAGTAAAACATAAAAAAACTGTCAATTTAAAATTGACAGTTTTTATTTTTATTGTTTTGCTACAAATGCTCCTTCAAAGTCTTGAATTGTATCCTGTGGACATTTAACTACGCACATACCACAATTTATACATATCTCTTCATCTATTATAGCATTATTATTTTCAATTGTTATTGCATCAACTGGACAATTTCTTTCACAGATTTTACATGCAATACAACCTACTGAACAACTGCTTCTTACAACTTTACCAATATCTTTGCTACTACATAGCACACATACCTCTTGGTCATAAGATATTAATTCAATAAGGTTTCTTGGACAAACTGAAATACACATTTCACAAGCTGTACATTTTTCTTTATCTACAACTGCAACACCATTTATGATATGTAATGCATCAAATTGACATTGATCAGCACAAGTTCCACATCCTAAACACCCATATGAACACATTTTATGTCCACCTTGTAATGCTGCATCGGCTCTACAATCCTTAATTCCTGTATATTCGAATTTATTCTTCGAAACATCTTCATTACCTTGACATTTTACAACTGCTACTTTTTTGTCTGCTGCAGTGGCATTTGCTCCAAGTAATGCCGATAATCTATTCGTTAAATCCGATCCACCTACTGGACAAGAATTTAGAGACGCACCATCATTTATTATTGCAGCAGCTAATCCATCACAACCTGGAAAACCACATGCACCACAGTTAGCCCCTGGCAATTCATTTCTAACCTCTTCAATACGCTCGTCTACTGGTACGTAAAATACTTTAGATGCAAATCCTAAAAGAACAGCAAATAGTATTGCTAAAACTCCAAGTACACCAACGGCAAGTAATATATTTTGTATATCCATGGCAACCTCCTAAACCAATCCAGCAAAGCCAAGGAATGACATTGCCATTAGTCCAATAGTAACAAGTGCTATTGGAACACCTTTAAAAGGTCCTGGAATATCTGCTAATTCCAACTTTTCTCTTATTGCTGATAACAATACTATCGCTAATAAAAATCCTATTGATGATCCAATTGCAGAAGCTACTGTTTCAACTAGATTAAATCCTTCTTGTATATTTGAAATTGCAACACCTAGTACAACACAGTTTGTTGTAATAAGCGGTAGAAAAACTCCTAATGCATTGTAAAGTCCAGGAGTAACCTTCTTTAATACCATTTCAACGAATTGAACTAAAGTTGCAATTACTAGTATGAACACAATTGTTTGAGTATATTCCAATCCCAAAGGATTTAGTAAGAAATATTGAATCATATAAGTTACTATAGATGCAATTGTAATTACAAATGTAACTGCCATACCCATTCCTGCTGCTGTTTCAGTCTTTGTTGAAACACCAATAAGAGGACAAATTCCTAAAAATTGACCAAGGACATAGTTATTAACAAATATGTACATTATTAATATTTTAAAAATACTTGATAATATTTCCATAATTATTTATCCTCCTCAACTTTCTTATCTTCTCTCTTCTTCATAATATAATTAAATGCAGCTAATATACATCCTAATAATATAAATGAACCTGCTGGTTGAGCAACTATTCCTATTGGTTTAATAAAATCTCCACTTAAGAATTCAAAACCTAAAAATGCACCAGCACCAAGAACCTCTCTAAATAATGCAAGTAATGTTATTACAAATGTATAACCAATACCGTTTGCAATACCATCTATAATCGAAAGAACTGGTCCATGGCTGTTAGCATAACCTTCCGCCCTTGCAAGTATTATACAGTTTACAACTATAAGAGGAATAAATATTCCAAGTTGTGCATAAAGTGCTGGCATATATGCTTTTATAACCATATCTACAATTGTTACAAATGTTGCTATTACAACAATATAACAAGGTATTCTTATATCGTCTGGAATAAAGTTTCTAAGCAATGAAATTACAAGATTCGATAATGTAAGTACAACCATTAAGGAAACTCCCATACCTAATGCATTCATTACTGAAGTACTAACTCCTAAAACGGAACATAACCCTACTAATTGGATTAGTACTGGGTTGTTTTTTATAATCCCATCTTTAAATAATTTTTTAACCCCCATACTATCCTCCTTATAACTCCAATTCTGCTAAAGCTTTAACAGCTCCGTTAAGACCTTTTAATATACCATTTACAGATAGAGTAGTTCCTGAAATAGCCTGTATTTCGTTATCACCACTTGGATCTGCAACTGCTTTAACTTCATTGTCTATTTTCTTACCTATAACCGATGAAATAAATGGTTCTTCTTGAACTTGAGAACCAAAACCCTTTGTTTCCGATGTAACTAAAACTTGGTATCCTAATATATTACTCTCTTTATCTACACCTATAACAAAGGTAATTGGACCACCGTATCCCTTACCATTTACCTTGAATACATATCCTATATCTTCTCCACCGGACTTAGCGTATACAATATCTTCAATTGCTTCATTTTTTTCTTTTATCTTGTTTAACTTTGCCTCGTTCTTATCAGCTAAAGATTCAAACTCATCTGCTTCTTCATATACATTTTTCAATGATTCAGCATATTCTCTCGTTTCTCTCTCTGAAATTACTGGTGCTGTTTTACCATTTACAAAAGCTAATGCTGCAGTGGCAATAGCAGTAATAACAAATAATTTAACAGCTAATGTAACCATCTTTTTCATTATTTTTTGCCTCCTTTACCAAAAGCTTTAGGAGTTGTTACTTTTTCTATTAATGGAGATGCCACATTCATTACTAAAATGGAATATGAAACACCTTCTGGCATATTTCCAAATATTCTAATAGCTGCCGTTATAATCCCACAGCCTATTGCAAATACTACTTGGCCTTTCTTACTTACTGGAGCTGTAACATAATCCGTTGCCATGAAGAAAGCACCTAGTATTAAACCACCATATAGCACTTGATTTATTAAATCACCAGCTACTAATTTTCCTGTTGGTATTCCAAATGCTGCTAAGAATACAACTGTTGATAATATATATATAACTGGAATTCTTAAAGAAATTACTTTTTTAACAATTAAATATAAAGCTCCTATCAATAGACAGATTGCTGAAACTTCACCAATTGTACCAGGCATTTTACCTATAAATGCATCCATTAAACTAACTGCATCACCATTTGATAAAGGTGTTGCTGTTGAAACTGCATCTACTCCAGGTGCTACGAAATTAGACATCTCCTTTGGCCATGATGCCATCAAAGCCGCTCTTGCTGCCAATGCTGGATTCATAAAGTTATTTCCAATTCCACCAAATAATTGTTTCACAACTATTACTGCAAAGAAACTACCAAATGCCACCATATATAATGGCATAGTAACTGGAACGTTAAAAGCCAATAATATTCCTGTTACAACAGCTGATAAATCATTTATAGTAAGTTGTTTCTTTGTAACTTTTTGGAATACAAATTCTGATAACACCGCAAATACAACTGATACTGCTGTAACAAGCAATGCTCTAAAACCAAAAAAGTACACTCCTGCAATCAAAGCAGGAACTAAAGCTATAACTACATCTAACATTATTTTCGAACTCGTTATGGAGGATCTAATATGTGGTGTAGCTGAAACTGTTAAAATTTCATTAAGCTTCTTTTCATCTATTACATTTGTCTTATTTTCCACAATTCTACCTCCCTACTTCTTCGTTGACATAGCTCTTAATTCCCTCTTACCATGTCTAATCGCCTCTACTAAAGGTCTTTTTGAAGGACATACATATGAACATGATCCACATTCAATGCATTCCATTATATTTAACTTACTAGCCTCTTCAAATCTCTCATGTAGTACTCTTTGTTGTATATATAAAGGTAATAAATATACTGGACAAACATCAACACATTTCCCACATTTTATACAAGCTGTAACAACAGGAGGAGCTGCCTCTTCCTTGTTCATTACGATAATTCCACCATTTGCCTTTAATGTTGGAGAATCTATACTATATTGTGAATCTCCCATCATAGGACCACCTATTATAATTTTTCCTGGCTCCTCTTTAAATCCACCACAAAATTCTAATAATTCCTTAAAGGATGTACCAACTTTTACAAGTAAATTTTTTGGATTTGCTAAGGCTGAACCAGTAACGGTGATAACCTTTTCATATAATGGCTTTCCCAAAACTACAGCGTCATATATAGCTATAGCAGTGCTTGAATTTATTACCTGAACGCCTTCCTCAGTACCCCTTACCGATGAAGACATTTTCATACCTAATATTGAGTCTATTAATCTTCTTTGGTCTCCTTGAGGATATTTAGTCTTAAGAACAGATACCTTAATATTGTTATGTCCTTTAGTCGCTTCGTCGATTTTTTTAATAGCTTCTGGCTTGTTAGTTTCAATGCCTATGTAACCGTTTGGAGCACCCATAGCCCTCATAACAATTTCCAATCCCTTTACAACTTTATCAGGATATTTTTCCATACTCACTTGGTCACTAGTTAAATATGGTTCACATTCAGCTCCATTAACTAATATATGGTTTACTGTATCATTAGGATTTCTTTTTATTTTTACATGTGTAGGAAATCCTGCTCCACCTAAGCCTACAATACCTGCTTCTCTAACTCTTCTAACTATTTCTTCTGGTGAAAGACTATTATAATCATCATTATATGCTTCATAGCCTAATTCATTTTTACCATCAGACTCTATAACTACAGCTTTTGTCTTTACACCGCTTACTGTAATTATATCTTCAAACTTAATAACTTTTCCACTAACGCTTGAATGGACTGGCGCAGTAATAGTTGCTTCTGCATCTCCAATTTTTTGTCCAACTTTTACTTCATCCCCAACCTTTACCAATGGTTGACATGGAGCACCTGTATGCTGATGAAGAGCAATTGTAACAATTTTTACATCTGGTCCATTTTCAATAGCACATTTATTTGTTAATTCTTTATAATCGTGCATGTGAATACCAGATTTAAAGGTTAGCTCTTTACTATCCATAACACCCCTACCTTTCTTTATATATACTTTGGTGCAGAGAAAGGGATTTGAACCCTCATGAGTTGTCCTCACTACCACCTCAAGATAGCGTGTATACCAATTCCACCATCTCTGCATGACGTATATTCAATATTATAGCAACAAACAGTATTAATTTCACTAAATTTAATAAATAAATATATAATTATTACTTTATTTGTTAACGAATATATTCTAGCATATATTTCATTTTATTTCCGTATTTTAAATCACTTAAAGGCTTACAATTTATATGTAAGCCTTTATTATTTTCTATTATATTCTTTTTGTTAAAATGTTAAAAATTTTTTATATAATCCTTAATTTGCTTAATATAGTTTTTAGCCCAAGTCTTTGGAGATTTTTCCATACCATCTGTTAACTTTGTAGATTCATAAAACATTTTATAAACATCATAATTATCATTTACTTTTACTACATAGTTTCTAGCCTCTGTAATCGGAATATTTTCAAGTCCTTTACCATTTTTTCCAACTACATCTGAGTCAATCCATTCCCTAACATTTCCCATACCGCCATTATAAGCTACTATTGCTAAATCCTTATCCTTAAAATGGTTTATTAAATATGAAAAATAATAAGTTCCCATTTTTATATTTGTTTCAGGATCCTTTAACATGCTATCGTCATAGTCGATATTCATCTTTTCAGCAACCCATTCTCCTGTTATTGGAACTATTTGCATAAGACCTATAGCATTCATATGGGATTGTGCATCTGTTCTAAAATTGCTCTCCACCTTAATAACAGATAGTATAAGAAGTGGGTCAACATCGTATTCTTCTGCATATTTATTTATATATTCCGTATATTCTACTGGTCTTGTACTTGTTCCATAAGCAACTATCCCAAAGCTTACAACAACTCCTAGTAATAAAAGTACTATTAGAAGTTTAAATATTTTCTTTACTATTTTCATTTAACTTCTCTCTTTCTATAATATATTTCATTTCTTTCTTTAAATTATTAATATCATTATCATTTATTATATAATAATCTATGGATTTAGAAAAATCTAAATAATTTCTATTATTATTAATTAAGTTCTCTGCTTCTTCTCTATTAATAATATTTCTTTTCATCAATCTTTCCAATTGTAATTCCTTTTTTATATCTATTACTATTAATTTATAATTTTTGACTTTTTTAAGAAATTCTAATTCTACTTTATTATAAAGAGGCATTTCAATAAAAATAGTATTTTCTTTTTCAATAGTTTTAAGTATTCTACTTATGACTTCAGGATGGACTATTTTTTCTAATTCTTCCTTTTTACATTCATCATTAAATATTATATTACCTAAAATTTTTCGATTTATTTCACTGCCATTTAATATTTCCTTGCCTAGTGCATGAACAAGTTTTTTCTGTATTCTTTCTTCTTTATATAGACTGTGGACAATTTTATCAGCATCTACTACTAAAAATCCTTCTTCTCTTAAAAGATTTGAAAAAGTACTTTTCCCAGATGCAATAGTTCCAGTTATAATGTAAATTCTTTTATTTTGACTCATACCAACTATCGCCTATATTTATATCCACCTTTAATTCCACATTTAATTTAACGGCATCTTCCATAATATTTTTCAATAAATTTGAAACCTCTTCTAATTCATCCTCGTAAGTTTCTATAATAAGCTCATCATGTACTTGTAGAATTAATCTTGACCTATAACCTCTGTTCTTTAATTCATCATAGACTTTTACCATTGCGATTTTTATAATATCAGCTGCAGAACCTTGAATTGGCATATTTAAAGCAACTCTTTCTCCAAATCCTCTAATGTTAAAATTCTTTGAACTAAGCTCTGGAATATATCTTCTTCTATGCATTATGGTTTCAACATAACCTTGTTCTTTTCCAATTTCTACAATATCTTTCATGTAATCTTTAATACCTTTGTAGGTGTTTAAATAATTATCTATATATTCCTTTGCTTCCTTTCTCGTAATTTTCAAATCTTGAGAAAGACTATAATCTCCAATACCATATACTATACCAAAGTTTACTGCCTTCGCGTTGGATCTTTCAAGAGATGATACCTTATCTAAATCAACATGGAAAACCTCTGATGCAGTCTTAGTATGAATATCTATATTATCCTTAAAGGCTTGTAACATAACTTCATCATTTGCTAAATGGGCAAGTACCCTTAATTCAATTTGAGAATAGTCTGCATCTACGAGTTTACAATCATCTTTAGATACAAAAGCCTTTCTAATAAGTCTTCCTTCCTCTGTTCTAATAGGAATATTCTGTAAATTAGGATCTATCGAACTAATTCGTCCCGTAACAGCAATTGTTTGATTAAAAGTGGAGTGAATTCGTCCATCATCACCAATTAATTTTAAAAGTCCTTCTATATAAGTGGAAGAAAGTTTTTTAATAGTTCTATATCTTAAAATTCTTTCAATTATTTCATGACTGCCTGTTAATTTATCTAAAACTTCTGCATCTGTAGAATAACCTGTTTTCGTCTTCTTAATAACTGGTAATCCCAACTCTTCAAATAGAATAACACCTAATTGCTTAGGACTATTTATATTAAATTCTCCACCTGCATCTTCATAGATCATTTTTTCAAGTTCAGAAAGTTCCTCATCAAATTTCTTACCAAGCTCCTCTAAATATTTAGAATCCACTTTAAAACCTTCAACTTCCATACTAGCTAATACTTTTAATAACGGAAGTTCAACACCATAGTACAGTTCATGCATTTCTCTTTCTTCTAAAATATCCACTAAGGAATTTCTCAAGTCCTCAGTAACGGACATATACATACCTATATAATTACCTAGAATTTTCTTATCCACTTCTTCTAGTTTCTTCTTTTTCTTACCCTTACCAAATATTTCTTCAACTGACTGTAAATCTCTGTTCAAGTAATTTCTTGCAGCTTTATCTATTTCATACTTTGAGCTTGAAGGTTCTATTAAGTATTCAGCTATAGTTAAATCCTCATATGGAGCTTTACAATCAATTCCATTTTTCAACATATAGTAAATATCTGATTTAAAATCATATGATAATTGTTTAATATTTTCATTTTCTAAAATATCTTTAAAGTCCAATAATATGCTTTCAGAATCAACTTTTAAAATATATACTTCCTCTTCACCAACAACCTTTACAGATAAATATTCTGGCTTACTATAAATATAATTATCTCCATCATAGAAAAGATGAAATATAAAATCTTTATCCTTAATTGCATCTATAATCGTATTAGTAGAATCTACAAATTCATAATGGAAATTATCTTCATAGACAATTTCTTCACCTGGTAAATTCTTTAAAAATGTAGTAAATTCAAGTTTTTCAAATTTCTCCTTTAATTCTCCAGTATTTGCTTCTTTAATTTCATAATTATCTATATTTGTATCCATTGGAACATCTAAGAAAATAGTACCTAATTTTTTACTTAAATATGCTAAAGTTTCATTTTCTTCAAGATTTTTCTTTAAAGCCTTTCCAGAAATTTTATCTAAATTTTCATAAACATTTTCTATAGTTCCATATTCTCTAACAAGTTTTAAGGCGGTTTTTTCACCAACGCCTGGAACACCTGGAATATTGTCTGAACTATCTCCCATTAATCCCTTAACATCAATTAATTCCTTTGGAGTCAATTCATATTTTTCTTCAATTGCCTTTACATCATATTCCTCAACATCGGAAATACCTTTTTTTGTAAGCAGGACTTCAATATTCTTATCCACTAACTGTAAATAATCTCTATCTCCTGTAACGAGTAAAACATCATATCCATCATCTTGGGCTTTCTTGGCTAAAGTACCAGCAATATCGTCTGCTTCATAACCATCTTGTTCTTCAAATTTTACATTCATAGAATTTAAAATATCTTTTAAAATTCCAAACTGACTACTTAATTCAGAAGGTGCTTTATCCCTATTGCCTTTATACGCTTCATAATCCTCATGTCTAAAAGTTGGCGCTGACCTATCAAAAACAACACAAATATGGTCAGGTTCATATTTATCGACAACCTTGTAGTACATATTTAAAAAACCATAAACACCATTAGTAAAAATACCATCTTTAGTCGTTAAATTTCTTATTGCATAAAAAGCTCTAAAAATTAAACTAGAACCATCTATAATCATAAATTTTTTATTCATTAAATTCCTCCATTTGAAACTATATTATATTATAACCCATATATGAATGTAATGTCTTCTACCATTTGTAGAAAAATTGTAACAATAATGATATAATAATACAGCACGGGGATGACATTGGTTTCGACGGGGATACTGAATTTGGAGTAGCGAGCCGTTTTCGTCTAGAAACGTAAAAAATGGGCAAATAAATATAAACGCTGAAGAAAATAATAATTTAGCATTCGCTGCTTAATAGCAGACGATAGTCCATTGTAGGCCTTCTCGCAGCTTACTTTCGACTTCAATTAAAGCGAGAATCTTTGTTGAGAATGCTTTGGCTCAAACATCGTATAAGAAGCTATCCAATACAACAATTTGTTAATTGTTTGGTGTTGCGGAGAAATTAATACAATTAACTGCGCTCGGAGAAATTCCTCTGGATGTATTTTCGGACGTGGGTTCGACTCCCACCATCTCCACCAATTACCAAACAAATGTTAATAATTCAATTGCTTAAACAATTGAAATGTATAAAGTATGCTATTTATGTGCTAATAATAAAAAAAGACATGATTTTTTATTATATTTCATGTCTTTTTTTATTTTTTACGCAGTTTAATAATTTAACCACGGTATATCTTTTAGTAAATTTCCATCTTTATCTAATTTTCCATCATAGATCTCATTATCTTCTTCTATATTACTATCATCTATTTTTTCAATGGTGAAAAATACACCTTTGTAATCATTAGTATAACCTGTTTCATCATCCTTAAATTTATCATAATTATAAAATGGTATTATTGATTTTATCCCATATACAATCCCACTACTAATTTCATAAATATATTTTTCCTTTGGATTATTTTTGAATACAATCTCCTAAAGTAAGGATTATAAAAATAATCTACAACACCAGTATCATCTAATATTTCTTCTTTACTTAACCCTTGCATTAAAATATAGTTATTTATATTTTTTTCTGCATGTTTACGATAAACGATTACCTGAATTACGTTTCCTATTATTAGTACCAGTACTAAAAATAAAATTAACATTATAAATTTATGTTTTTTCATTTTACCTCCCCCTATTATATATTTATATAAATGTATTTGATATATTAATTATTATTATTATATTCCTTTTAACAGTCCCATAATTTTCAAAGTTTATATTTTAT
>CAYFSP010000023.1:0-25680 GCA_964345925.1 uncultured Gallicola sp.
CAAATTATCTTGTTATAGAAAAATCTAATTTACAGAAAAGATTTCACATGGCCGAAATAGACCAAATGCAATTTTTGCTGTAAGCGATATATATACAGTAGCTGCTGTAAATGCTGCTAAGAGTTTAGGTATTAATGTACCTGATGAAATATCTGTTGTCGGTTTTGACAATGAATCGGTTTCCATTATGTCAGCCCCTTCTATAACTACAATAATGCAACCTTCTTATAAAATTGGATTTCAATCTTCAGAATTATTATTTGAAATGATAGATAGTAAAAATCTTGATCAAAAAACAATTATTTTTGAAACAGAGCTTATCGTTAGAGAATCTACATCAATTTTAAAATAGATTTACTTAAACAATGTATTATAAAATTCAAAAAGCATTTCAGATAAATCTGAAATGCTTTTTTCTATATTGAAGAGAATCTTGTACGCTTTTTTATATCATCTCAACAAATGCTGCTATTCTCGTATTTATTTGTCCTATATCAGACTGAGAATAGTCTGTTTCCACTGATAGATATGGTATATTTTTATCTTCATTACTAAATCTTTTTATTTTTAACGATTCTACTTGGAATGGTTGACAAGCTTGTAAATGCATATCTATAATGCCATCTACTCTATATTCATCTACTAATCTATTTAATAAATCAATTCTATTTGGATTTGGAGACATACATGCACAACCAATCTGTAAATATTTTTCCGCCAAAGCTCTTACAGGATTTCCTGTATTTTCCTCAACATTTCTATCTATGGCTTTAGCCCCTCCACAATTTTCATAAGCTACAACTACACCACCATTATCCTCAACAGCTTTTATTACCTTTTCTGTAGCTCCTCCTATTGGACATCCTGTTATTAATATTCTAGGCTTTCCAACAATATTTTTATTTTCACTATATATTTTTTCCTTTAATTGCCTTAATTGATTAGGAACTTCCTTCTTATTGAATTCAAATGTTATTCCATTTAGAACATGCCATAATTCAAGCCCTGTAACTGGAAGTACTTCATCTTTCATTATTCCATAAAAATCTTTTACTGCTGTTCTTTCATTATTCTTTATCTTTATTGCTTCCTCTAATTTTTCATCTGTTATTTCTACTTCAAATTGATTTTCTAAAACCTCAATCATTTTATTTACTTCTTTTTCCCAAAGTATTAATCCTTCTTCACTTTGTTTATTTGGAAGTTCCATTATATGTACCGGTTTTACTTTCTCTAAATACTCATACATTTTCTTTTTACCATCACATGTAGTCTCTCCTACTACTAAATCTGAATAGTAAAAGAATGGACATTTATCTGTAATAGCAAAACCATAACTTGATTTTATTAACGGACAGAGATTTGTTGGTAAGTCCTGCTCTGCAACTGGGATTGTTTCATCTGATGTAGAACAAAGTGATACTGAAGTCCCTCCTGCTGCTAATGCCAATTCCTGTGGGAAAAATGTACAAAAAACTCCTATTAATGGATTTCCATTTTCCTTTATCTCTCTGACTTTTAAAAATGAATTTTGTCTATTTTCTGCAAAATCATCAAAGATTTCTGGTAAATCCTTTTTTATATCAACCATTAAACCCCTCTTTTATTTATATATTTGACTTCTTATTTGTTATATTAATATATTAACACTAGTTTATTTTATTGTAAACAAAAAACCATAAGTATAAATATAATATATTAATATATATTATATTTATACTTATGGTTTTTACTAAATTACCTATAGGTTTTAATTTATTTATTGTATATTTTTATTATATTTTCTTTGTAATCATCTATTATATACTTACTTATTCTCTCAGCATCATGTCTTATAAACTCACCTTGTATTAAATAACAAGGACATGACAATATTTCATATTGCTCTAGTCTTTTTTTATCCTCTTTTGTTAAGTATACTGGTTTAGCTTCATATTTATTGACAATTTCTTCAGGTAATTCTGCATCATTAACAATTATCTTATCTATTATGTCATATTCTAAATGGTTATTAATAGCCTCTACATGATCATATACACCATAACCATCCGTTTCTCCATCTTGTGTCATAACATTACATATATAGTATATTTGTGCTTTAGTTCTCTTTAAAGCCAATGCAATATCCTTTACTAACAGATTGGGAATAATGGATGTATATAAACTACCTGGTCCAATAATTATTATATCTGCATTTAATATATCGTCTACCGTTTCCTCTAATGGCTTTGACATTTCCGGTTCTATAAAAACTCTTTTTATTCTCCTTTTAAACTCTTTATTTTTCTCCGTTATGTTGGATTCGCCTTTTAATGTAATACCACCTTCTAATTCTGCATATAGGACCACATCTTCTAAAGTCATTGGTAAAACTTTACCCGTTATTGCTAAAACCTCTCCTGCTTCTTTAACGGCTATATCAAAATCTCCATATATATCCACCATTGCAGCTAAAAATAGATTTCCAAAGGACTGTCCTTTTAAATTTCCTTCTCTAAATCTATAGTTCATTAAATTTTCCATTGCTGGTTCCGTATTTGCTAAAGCTATTAGGCAAGCTCTAATATCGCCTGGAGGAAGTATTCCTAAATCCTCTCTTAGTACACCTGAGCCACCACCATCATCTGCTACTGTTACTATTGTTGTTATATTTGTGGAAAATCTTTTCAACCCTTTCAATATAGTTGAATTACCTGTTCCTCCACCTATTGTAACAATATTTAAATCCCTGTTACCAATATTTTGAATCTCTGTGTGATACATAGGTAATTTCTCCTTTTTCGGCAAGTTTTTCATCTAATTTTTCCGCTATTGCTACGGATCTATGTTTACCGCCTGTACAACCTATTCCTATTACTAAATTATTTTTACCTTCTTTTCTATACTTAGGTAGTAAAAACTCAATCATATCCACTAGTTTATCCAAGAATATATCTGTTTCTTTAAAACTAAAAACATAATCGCTAACTTCTTTATCCGTTCCATTATGCATCTTCAGTTCATCAATATAAAATGGATTCGGTAAAAACCTTACATCAAATACTAAATCTCCATCAAGGATAATTCCGTGTTTAAAGCCAAAAGATACTATTGATATATGAATTTTATTTGCAATTTTATTATCTAAATCATATAAAGTAGAAATTCTACTCTTTAATTCCCCTAATTTTAACATTGATGTATCTATTATATAGTTGGAATGCTGTTTAATATTCTCAAGTATTTTTCTCTCTTTTTCTATACCTGAAATAATATTTCCTTTTTTACTTAAAGGGTGTGGTCTTCTCAACTCTTTATATCTTCTAATTAGAGTTTCGTCAGTGGAATCTAAAAATAGAACTGAAATATTTTCTCCTGCATTTTTTAAATATACCACTTCATCAAATAATTGTTCATATAAACTTTTTGTTCTTATATCTACTACTATGGCAATTTTATCAATATTTGCTTTACTCGTTGTTACAAGTTTTATAAATTCCTTTATTAAAGCTGGTGGTAGGTTGTCCATAGCATAATAACCCATATCTTCAAATACATCTAATGCTGATGTTTTTCCTGCTCCTGACATTCCTGTTACTATTACAACTTCCATTTTTCACCTAATCCATTTCCAAGTTTTTAACTTTTTTAATATCCAGTCCAGACTCTTCTATTCTCTTTATAGAATTATCTATTATTCCAACATCCTCTGGTCTATGTGCATCGCTTCCAACGCTAAAACCAACTCCCGTATTTATTAAAGCTTTAATTTCATCTACATTTAAATGGGTATGATGACTGTTTATTTCCATCAAAGTATTATTTTTTTTACAAGCCTTTGCCAATCTTTGTAAATTGACCTTAACCTTATCATTTGGATGTGTTACAACATGTATATTTTTTTCTTCGATAATCTTTATAATTGCATCTGTATTTTTTTCGATACAATAGTTTCTTATTCTTTTATTTAACTTTCCAATCCTATTTAATATATGGAAAATAAAGAAACTTTTAAAATTATTAAACATTACTCCATTATGATAACCTAAATTGATTTTATCAAAATATTTTTCTTCATCTTTTTTTAAATCATACTTACCATCATAATCAACAATATTTGCTTCTACTCCAAATATTATTTTTATTCGTCCATTATATTCTTTATTTAGTTCATCTATTTCTTTCCTTATAATTGGAATTTTTTTTCTACTTATTCCAAAGAATGGATGTCCAGGGCCATGGTCTGTAATATATATTTCCTTTAATCCCAACTTTAGTCCCTGTTCAATATTCTCTCTTATAGTTCCCTTAGCATGACCATTTTTACTATATATAGTATGTGTATGATAATCTGCAATAAGTCTATAATTATTTTTCACCAATTATTCTTACCTCTGGTTCCAGTTCTATACCATAATTGTTCTTTACAATATCCTGTACATGTTGTATAACATGGTAAACTTGTTCAAAATCAGCATTACCTTTATTTATTACAAATCCGCAATGTTTTTCACTTACTTGGGCGTCCTTATAAGTGTATCCTCTTAAACCACTATCATCTATTAGCTTTCCTGCAAAATGACCTTCTGGTCTTTTAAAAGTTGAACCAGCTGATGGAAATTCTAACGGTTGTTTACTAACTCTTTTATATGTTAAGTCATCATATATTTCCTTAATTTTCACAGGATCTCCCTTTTTAAGCTTAAGCTCTACTTCAAGTATTATTAACCCCTCATCTTGAACTCTTGAGTTTCTGTACCTCATATTCATTTCATCAACTGTATAGGTAACAATTTCTAAATCTTGGTTTATAGCCTTTACAGATAATAGAATGTCCTTCATCTCTCCACCATATGCACCTGCATTCATGGTAATTGCTCCACCAATATCTCCAGGTATTCCCGATGCAAATTCAATTCCTGTTAAATCTTCTTTCATTGCAGTTTTTGCCGTATATGAAAGCAACGCACCTGCCTGTACTCTTACAATATTTCCTTCTATTTCTATATTATTATAATTATCGTGTATTTTTATTATTACTTTTCTAAGGCCTTTATCAGTAACAAGTAAATTACTACCATTACCAATAACCATATATTCCAATTTATTTTCTTTTATCGCCTTTAAAGCATTTATTATCTCTTTTTCATTATGGGGAATAATCATTACATCACAAGGTCCGCCAATTTTAAACGTTGTATGATTTTTCATTGGTTCATCGTATAAAATGTCTCCAACTTCCAAATTTGAAAAAATATTTTTATAATCTATCATTATTTCCTCCACTAGTTAAAATAATCCAAAGAGTCCTTTATTAAAGACAATGAACCAAATATAACTATTTTTCTATCACTATATTCTCTTAAAGCTATATTTAAACAATCTTTTATACTTCCACCAAATTCAACTCTATCTGAAAATAAACCTATAAAGTTTGCAAGTTCAAACCCTTTTACAGATCTATCATCATCTAATTCACATACTATAAATGCATATGATAATGGTGCAACTATCTCTACTAGTTTCATATATTCCTTATCCTCAAAAAAACCTGTTATAAAAACAAATTTTTCATTTGGAAAATCTTCCTTTAAAGTATCATTTAAAGCCTTAACACTTTCTACATTATGTGCACCATCTAAAATCACTAATGGATTATCATTTATCTTTTGAAATCTTCCTGCCATTTTTGTATTAATCATTCCTTTTAAAATATTTTTTTCTTCTAATTTGTAACCTAAATCTTTTAAATATATTGCAGCCTCTAATGCCAATATGGAATTATAAACCTGTATTTTATTAGTCATCTTAATTTCTATATCCATATTTTTATAAATATAGGATATGCTATTTAAAGAATTTTCTTTTATTTCTACATTGCTAAAATCTGGAATAATAATATTATTTTTTTTATTTAAAGCCGTTTCCTTTAATATATTCATAATATTTTCTGGTTGTTCATAAATTATAGTATTGCTATACTCTTTGATTATTCCAGCCTTTTCCCTAGCTATATCCTCAATATTATTTCCAAATATATTAATATGATCGATTCCAATTTTACAGATTATCGATAGTATGGGCTTTTTAATAATATTTGTAGAATCTATTTTTCCACCTATTCCTACTTCTATAATTGCAAAATCGCATTTGTTCCTATAAAAATATAGAAAAGCCATTATCGTCGCTATATCAAATTCATGAAGTTCTATTCCAAGTTTTTCTGAAATATCCACAATCTCTTTATAATAATTTAGTAAATCATCATCAGTTATATTTATATTATTTATTTTTAATCTATCATTTGCTTCATATATTGCAGGAGATGTAAAAAGTCCGACTTTAAATCCATTTTCTATTAATATATTATTTATAAAGTTTGATACGGATCCTTTACCATTTGTTCCTGCTATATGTATTGTCTTTAATTTATCTTGAGGATTATTAAAATATTCAAGTATCGGTTTTACATTCTCTCTACCATTAAATGTTTTAATATCCTTGGATATGTTTAAAATATCTTTTTCTTCTTTATTTTTCATAATTTTCTCCAATAAAATTATATCATACATAGGAATTACAATCATTATTTCAGTTTATAGATTGCTTAAAACCATTTAAAATCTTTGATTTGTTAAATAAAAAAACAACTAATATAATATTGAATATTATATTAGTTGTCTATATTATCCAACTAATTTCAACTTTTCCGATTGATCATAAGTTATTAAAGAATCTAACATCTCTTCAATATTTCCATCTAGGAAATCCTGTAATTTATATAATGTTAAATTTATTCTATGGTCTGTTACCCTACCTTGAGGAAAATTATAAGTTCTAATCCTTTCAGATCTATCTCCTGAGCCTACTTGAGATTTTCTTTCATCTGCAATGTCCTTATTCAAATCTTCCAACATTTGATCATAAAGTCTAGATTTCAATATTTTCATTGCCTTGTCCTTGTTCTTTAACTGAGATTTTTCATCTTGACAAGATACTACTATTCCCGTTGGTAGATGTGTTATCCTAACAGCCGAGTCCGTTGTATTTACAGACTGTCCACCATTACCTGACGATCTGAACACATCAACTCTAATATCCTTTTGCTCAATATTAACATCAACATCATCAGCCTCTGGTAGAACTGCAACAGTAGCTGCTGATGTATGAATTCTACCACTTGATTCAGTTGCCGGTACTCTTTGAACTCTATGAACACCTGATTCATATTTTAATTTTGAATATGCACCATTTCCCTTTATCATTATAACGGCTTCTTTTATACCACCAACACCTTGGTCTGTAATTTCCATAACTTCAGTTGACCAGCCTTGCTTATCTGCAAACATTTGATACATTCTAAGCAATTCTCCTGCAAAAAGACCTGCTTCTTCTCCACCTGCTCCTGCTCTTATTTCAAGAAAAACATTTTTATGATCGTTTGGATCCTTTGGTAGTAAAAGAATTTTCAGTTCTTCTTCATACTGTTCTATATCTGTTTCCAATGATGATATTTCCTCTTTTAGCATTTCCTTCATATCATCATCAATTTTTTCATTTAACATTTCTTTATCTTCTTTTAAAATTTTAACTGCATGATCATATTCTTTATACTTCTCTACAATTGGTTTCATATCAGCATGTTCTCTTACCAATTTCTGCCAATTATCCATGTTTTTCATAACTTCTGGATCTGCAATCTTACTTTCTAACTCTCTAAAATTATTTTCTATTGTAGAAAGATTTTCAAACATATTTAATCCCCCTTTTTCCTATTTAGGACTAATTTAAAATATATAATATACCCTATTCCAAATATTAATATTAATAATATAGGACTTACATTTAATAATTCCACCAATAAAGCGACTATAATCGCAATGGTAAAATGGTGTAATTTAAAGCCAGATTTTCTTCCTAAGGTGTAAACAGATGCTGCTATAACAGCTGCAACTGCTGGTACAGCTCCTTTGAAAATCCTATCGACAATTTCTGTCTGTCCTAATTTATTATAAAACTTTGCAACTATGAGAATTATAAAAAAAGATGGTAAAATTGCTCCTAATGCACAAAATAACGCACCTTTATATCCTTTTATCTTAAGCCCAATATAAACACTCATATTTACTGCTAAAACTCCTGGAAGACCTTGTGCTACAGTTAAGGTTTCCATAAATTCTTCATTGTTTAACCATTTGTTTTTTTCTACAACCTCTTTTTCTATTATTGGTATCATAGCAACACCACCGCCTATGGTAAAAGCACCTATTAAAAAAAAGGTTTTAAACAATTGTAAGTACAGCATATAGCCTCTCCTATAATATCACAGCTCCAATTATTCCTGCAACAATTATTATGGGTATTGGATGCACCCTCTTAAATCCTACTAAGTAAAAACTTACGAGAAATATTCCAAGACTTATTATATTTGTTACTCCTTCATTGAACACAGATAAAAAACCTGCTCCAATTAGTCCAATAACCACTACTCTTATTCCTTGAAGAAATAAATTTAAATAATCATTATCTCTGTATTTCTTTATAAAGAAATACATTAGCACCACCAATATTGTAGATGGTAGTATTACAGCAGTAGTTGCAACTAAGGAACCCACTATTCCATTAGTTATACTTCCTACAAATGTTGCAATATTTATTGCAATTGGTCCTGGTGTAATTTGAGATATTGAAATCATATTAATAAAATCAGTTTTCTCAATCCATTTATTATTAATAACGATCTCTTGCATTATTAATGGTATCATAGCGTAACCGCCACCAAAACTAAATGCGCCTATTTTAAAAAAAGTTATAAATAATTTTACTAGTAACATATTATCTCCTAGCTATAATGCATCTATCAAAATCGTTATAATCCTTGTATAACTTAATATTTTTAAAACCATATTCCCTTAAATAATCTTTTAAATACTCGCCTTGATCATATCCAATTTCAAATGACAAGTACCCATCTTCATTTAAGTAATCTTTTGATTTTTCAATAATCTCCCTGTAGAAATCTAGACCATCCTCTCCACCATATAAGGCATTTTGAGGCTCATAATCAAGTTTTCTATGAAGTTCTTTCATATCTTTTCCATTTATATAGGGAGGGTTTGAAACTATTAAATCAAATTTTTTACAATTTTCAATATTTTTAAACATATCACTTTTTATAAATTTACAATTTTTTATGCCAAATTTTTCTTTATTCTTTTTTGATAGTTTAATAGCTTGTTCAGAAATATCAACTCCAAGTATTTCACAATTCTCTAACTCCATTGCCAAAGTAAGTGAAATTATTCCTGTTCCTACACCTATTTCCAATATATTATTAAACTTTTCTTTAATATCCAATATTTTTTCTATTAGTATTTCCGTTTCAAAGCGAGGAATTAAAACTCCCTCTTCTACAAAAAAGTCTCTTCCATAAAAATTCCACTGTCCTAATATATACTGCAAGGGATAATCATCTTTATATTTTTTGTAAATTTCATTAATGATCATTTCTTCATCTTCACTTAATATTTTATCCCTTTTTAAAAAAATATCCAATTTGTTCAATTTAAAATAATGTTCTAATATTAATTCTCCATCAACTTTTCCAAAAAGTTTTAACACATCATCTACTACCATATATCATCTTTTTCATCTTCAGGAATAACTTCTTTAAGTGCAACTATAGCTACTTCTATCATATCATCTGTTGGTTCTTTTACAGTTCCCAGTCTTTGTATTAAAAGACCTGGTGCTGATAGAATTTCTGGTATTATTCCATCAGTTCTACCTAATACTCTATTTATTTCATAAGATATTCCCGCTATAAATGGTAATGCTAACAATCTTGTAACAAGTCTTACGAAGGGATTAGGCCATCCAAAAAAGGACAGAACTAAAATTGAAACTATCATAACTGTAAATATAAAGCTCGTTCCACATCTTCTGTGAAGTCTTGAACATTTTCTAACATTTTCTACAGTTAGCTCTTCTCCACTTTCGTAACAATGTATGGATTTATGTTCTGCTCCATGATACATAAATACTCTATTCATATCATCCATTTTTGAAACTAGAAATATATAGAATAGAAATATTAAAATTCTTATAAATCCTTCTATAAGATTTAGTATAATTGTATTATCTAGAAACTTCTTGAAAAATGATGTTACCATTGTAGGTATTAAGAAAAAAATCAATACAGATAGTATTAAAGAAATTGCTATTGATATTCCCGTTACAATACTTTCAGCTTTATCTCCTAGTTTTTCTTCAATAAAGTTAAAAAACTTATCTAAGATACCTTCCTTTTCGTCTTCCTTTACTTCATCTTCATAAAAAGAAGTCGAATATACCAATGCATTTGTTCCCATAATCATGGAATCTATTAAAGACACTACCCCTCTTATAAAGGGTAATCTAAAAAATTTTGATTTAGAGGAGATTGTCTTTGTTTTATCTTCTGTTATCTCTAAATCACCTGCGGGTTTTCTTACTACAATACTTGTTTTGTTTGGACCTCTCATAAGAATTCCTTCAAATAGAGCCTGTCCACCTATTGTCGTTTTCTTTTTTGTTCCCATTTTTTAACTCCCATATTTTAAAAAAGCTAGTACTTGCGTACTAGCTCTTTTGAACTATTTAATATTATATTTTTCCTTGAATTTTTCTACTCTACCACCACGTTCAACAAATCTTTGACGACCTGTATAGAATGGATGACATTCAGAGCAAACTTCAACCTTAATATCTTCTTTTGTTGATCCAGTTTTAAATGTATTACCACATGAAACACAAGTTACTGTAGTTTCAAAATACTTTGGATGAATTCCATCTTTCATTCTTTCACCTCTTTCGAATGTTCTCATATATTCAGCCTTATAATTATACCATAGCATTTTTATATTAGCAATACTATAAATTAATTTTATTAACTGAATTTATAAAATCTCTATTATTTTTTGTATTTTTAAACATTTCTATAATTTTATCTGCAACTTGTTGATTACTAGAGCTGGATAATGCTCTTCTAATCTTTATCATTGCATCTAACTCATCTTTATTTAAAAGTAGTTCCTCTTTCCTAGTACCTGATTTATATATGTCAATTGCAGGAAAAACTCTTAAATCCGATAGATTTCTATCTAGATGAACTTCCATATTACCTGTACCCTTAAACTCTTCAAATATAACATCATCCATTCTAGAGCCAGTATCTATTAAAGCAGTAGCAAGTATTGTCAAGCTTCCACCTTCTTCTAAATTCCTTGCAGCTCCAAAAAATCTTTTAGGATGATTTAAAGCCATAGGATCTAACCCTCCTGATAAAGTCTTACCAGAGTATGGGCTAGTAATATTATAAGCCCTAGAGAGCCTTGTAAGGCTGTCCATCAATATAACAACATCCCTACCATGTTCAACAAGTCTCTTGGCTCTTTCTATGACCATCTCAGCAATTCTAGTATGGTTTTGAGGCATCTCATCAAATGTTGATGCTACGACCTCACCTTTAACAGAACGCTCCATATCCGTAACTTCCTCAGGTCTCTCGTCAATTAATAATACTATTAAGAATATTTCTGGATTATTATCAACAATTGCATTAGCTATGGATTTTAATAAAGTAGTCTTACCAGTTTTTGGTGGTGCAACAATCATTCCTCTTTGACCTTTTCCTATTGGTGATACCAAATCTATAATTCTTGTAGAAATATTCTTCTGATCGTTTTCAAGTTTAAGTCTGCTATTTGGATATATAGGAGTTAAATTTTCAAAATTTCGTCTGTTTCTTAAATTTTCTGGTCCTTCATAATTAACTGAATTAACATATATTAATGGAGAAAACTTTTCCTTCTCTCTTTTTTCTCTAGTTAACCCAACAATATAGTCTCCTGTTTTTAGTCTAAATCTTCTTACTTGAACAGGAGGTACATAAATATCCTCATCTCCAGAATTATAACCATCAGAACGTAAAAAACCATAGCCATCTGGCAAAATATCCAATATGCCAGATATTTCCTTTGTGTTTTTACTATCTTCTCTACTACTTGTATCATTATCGTCGTTATCGTCTTCAATAACTATTATTTCTTCATCTTTTTTGTTATTTTCATCGTTAATCTTTGCTTGTTTAACTATTTCTTCTATTAATTCGTTTTTTCTGTATTTAGAAATTCCCGGAACCCCTAAAGCTTTAGCTATTACTTTTAAATCATCAATTCTCTTATCCTTTAATAAAGTTAAATCCAATTTTTCCCCCTATAAATTTCTTGCAGATAAATGAGGTTTATTATCCAATTTATGCAAGGCTTCAACAAATCTTATAGTACCTGTTTGAGACCTTAGCATAATTGAATATGTTTTTACGGTATTATTTGGATATTGTACTACGCCTTTTAAGAATTCACCATCTGTTATACCTGTAGCCGCAAATAGAGCATCATTACCCTTAACAAGATCATCAAGTTCAAGAACTCTATTAATATCACCTATATTCATTTCTCTGCATCTTTCAATTTCTTCTTCGTTTCTAGGCTTTAATTTCCCTTGAAACACACCGCCTAGGGATTTAATAGCAGCTGCGGAGATTACGCCCTCAGGTGCTCCACCTATTCCAACAAATAAATCAATCCCTGATGATCTAAAGCATGTTGCAATACTTGAGTTAACATCTCCCTCTTCAAAAATTTTTATCCTAGATCCTAAATCTCTAACTCTCTTTATTATATCATCATGTCTAGGTCTATTTTGAATACTTACAATTATTTCAGATATATCTTTATTTTTAACCTTTGCCAATCTCTTAATATTTTCTTCAATTGATAAATCTAAATGAACTACATCTTTCCCCTCTGGCCCTGCAGCTATTTTTTCCATGTACATATCTGGTGCATGAAGTAAGCATCCCTTTGGTGCAGCAGCAATTACAGAAATAGCATTTTTTTGTCCATTTGCTACCAAGGATGTACCTTCTACAGGATCAACTGCTATGTCCAATTCTTCAGTACCCTCTCTACAAGTCCCAAGCTTCTCACCTATATATAGCATTGGAGCATTATCTATTTCACCTTCACCTATAACTACAGTACCTATCATATCTAAATCGTTAAAAACATGATGCATTGCATCAACAGCAGCTTGATCTGCAGCATTAGCATCACCTTTTCCCATATAGTAAAAAGATCTAATAGCAGCTGCTTCAGTAACCCTTACTATATTCAATGGTAAATTTATATCCATACTATACCTCCAATAAAAAAGAGGGCTTTGCCCTCATTATTATAATGTTTTAACAGATTCCCAATCACTTAAAAATTTTTCAATTCCTGTATCAGTTAAAGGATGTTTCAACATTTGTTCAAATACTTTATATGGAACCGTTGCAATATCCGCTCCAACTTTTGCACAATTTATTAAATGTATGGGATGTCTTACTGAAGCACAAATAACTTCTGATTGAATATCATAATTATTAAATATATCAACAATATCTTCAATTAAAATCAAACCATCAGAGCTAATATCATCTAATCTTCCTAAAAAAGGACTAACATAAGTTGCACCTGCTTTAGCAGCCATTAGTGCTTGTGATGCTGAAAATATTAGTGTAACATTGGTTTTAATACCTTTTTCAGTCAACATTTTACAAGCTTTTAATCCCTCTTTAGTCATAGGTAACTTTATAACGATATTTTTATTGATTGGAACTAGTTCCAATGCTTCTTCTACCATTTCATCTGCCTTTAAACTAACGACTTCAGCTGAAATAGGTCCATCAACTATATCCGTAATCTCCTTAATAACATCCTTGAAAACTCTACCTTCTTTTGCTATTAATGATGGATTAGTTGTAACACCATCAATAATTCCCCAAGAAGCAACCTCTCTTATTTCTTCAACATTTGCCGTATCAATAAAAAATTTCATAAAATCCCCCTTTAGTTATACTAGCTATTCTTCAATATAATAGTTTCAATTTCACCAGCAACATTTTCACATGAGTCTAAACATTTTTCCATAACATCATAAATTTTTGACCATTTCATTATATATTTTGCATCATCATTTAAATATAATTTTTTCATTACTGATAAATATAGTTCATCGCCTTCTTCTTCAATTGTATTAACGGCGATAATCATATTTTTTAACTTTTTAGATTTTTTAAAATTATGAATTTCATTAACACATTCATTCATGGAATCAACACATTTAATTATTAATTCACTTAATGTAATTGCATCTTCAGTTATTTCCTCAACACCGAAAATATAAATATTTCTTAATACTTCCTCAATATTATCCGTTACATTATCCAAATAATGGGTTAAATTAGTAATATCTTCTCTCTCAATAGGAGGTAAGAACTCCTTTACTAAATTTTCCATAATCTCATGTTTTATTTCATCACTTTCATGTTCAATAACATGAATTTCTTCAATTTTTTTATCTAGATTAGAACTTGAGAAGTTTTTTAATTCATTATTTAAATACATAGCACATTGTGCAGACTTCTTTGACATTCTAACAAAACCATCATAGTAATTATATACTGACATATTATCTCCTTAAAATATAAACATAAATAATTTCGCCATAACAAATCCTATAAGTCCACAACCAGGAAATGTTAAAACCCAAGTAAGTACCATTTCTTTTACCACCGACCAATTTACATTGGATAATCTCTTCGATGCTCCAACACCCATAATTGCTGTTGTTTTTACATGTGTCGTACTTACAGGAATACCTTTAACTGATGAAACAAGTAAACATAGCGCCGCTCCTAAGTCCGCAGAAAAACCTTCATATTTTTCTAGCTTAACCATATCCATACCTACGGATTTAATGATCTTATAACCACCTATAGATGTACCAACACCCATTATTAAAGAACAGAATACCATAAGCCATAATGGAATACTAAACTCACTAGCACCTGCATTTCCCTTTGCTAGAAATATACCTAACATGAAAACGCCCATAAATTTTTGTCCATCTTGTGCTCCATGCATAAATGCCATAGCAGCACCACCAGCTATTTGACTTCCTTGGAAAAAACCTTGAGTCTTCCTTCTGTCAATTTTCCTAAATAAGAACTTAACAATACCAACTACTGCGTATCCAAAACCAAATCCTAAAGCAGTTGATAAAACTAAGCCATAAATTACCTTCATCCACTCAGCGCCATTAATACCATCTAAACCACTATGTATTGCAATTGCCGCTCCTGAAATACCAGCTATTAATGCATGTGATTCACTAGTTGGTATACCAAAATACCATGCAGCTGTAGCCCAAATTACTATTGCAAATAAAGCAGCACAAAGCGCTACAATCGCTTCATGGGAATTCTCACCAAAATCTACCATATTATAAATTGTTTCAGCAACATTAGCATTAATTAGCGTCATAACCAATACGCCTATAAAGTTAAAGACTGCCGCCATTAAAATTGCTGACTTAGCACTCATAGAACGAGTTGAAACACAAGTAGCTATGGCATTTGGTGCATCAGTCCATCCGTTTACAAATATTACTGCAGTAGTTAATAAGGCTGTTATTAACAAAGGTAAATTCGTAAACATTTGACTTAAAAAATCTGATAATGAAATTGTCATAATTGCTCCTTTAATTTTACTCACTAATAAAGTTTATCTTAAAATCAACATATTGTAAACAATATTATGATAATTGATTGATAAAATATAATTCATATATAGGCATACTTTAAAACAAATCAAAATCTATAATATAAAATAATATTAATATGAAATACTTAAATAATATAATTTAATTATCAAGGATTTTAACAATATAAATACAAAATAATAATTCCAAATACATATAATAATTATTTCTTTCTAATTTCAATAATTAAAGTTTAGTACAACCAATATAAATTATATCATAATATATAGTATCTATTAGATATATCTACAATAAAAAAACACCTCTCATACGATAAGTGTTAATCAACATGGTACGAGTACCCATAGGGGGGGCATAGAACAAAGCCGTATATATAGCGGTTTGCAGCCAATAGGCAATGTTAAAAACTTAATAAAAGTAGGATATATGATTAGACGCTTAAAAACGAGCGTCTTTTTTTATGCCTATTTACAAAGTCATAAATTTCCTTGTCCTTTGGCACAGTAAATATTCCGCCGGGGTGCTGCCCCGTGGTTCTTTTCACACCTTCTATATCAGCGGCCAATGAATGAACCGCCCAAAGAGACAGAATAATATTTTTGTCCTCAAAGTATTTATTTACATAACCAACTGCGGTTGTTTTAGGCATAGTTCCAATCGTCCCCGCGCGGAACACTTTATCTGTTCCAAATAATTCCTCAACATATTTGTGAATTTCCCGCTGATAGCTCCCGCCGAAATTAAGGTCAATATCGGGCATTTTATCACCGTCAAGCCCCGCAAAGACTTCAAAGGGAATATTGTATTTTATCGGGTCGATTTCCGTTATTTCCAATAAATATGCAACCAGCGATGCGCCGATGTTTCCGCGGTAACCAAGTAAATATCCGTCCTCGTTGGATTTATTAACTAATTTTCGTGCTATCATATAAAATGCTGAAAAGCCGTTACCTGTTATGCGGCTTAGCTCATAATCCAATCTTTCTCGAACATTTTGTGGCAATTTTTCTCCTAAATCCCTTTTGCACGGGCGTTGCAGATTTCAATTATTTCATCCTCTGATCCGTCAAATATCGGCGGAAAGAACCCATCGGGTATAGGCTGTATATCCTCAATCATATCTGCGATAAGATTGGTATTTGTTACAACCACCTCATAAGCCTTGCTTTCTCCCAAATACGCAAAGTCTGCAAGCATTTCATCCGTGGTTCTGAAATAAAGGGGCGGCTGATGGTCGGCGTCGCTATATTCTTGACCGGACATCAAAATCCGCCTGCAAACCTCGTCTGACGCTTCTAAAAAATGCACGTCACATGTTGCCGCCACAGGCTTAGAAAGCTTTTCGCCAAGGTCAATAATTTGCTTGTTTATATTTAAAATATCCTCGTTACTGCTTACTGTATGATTTCTAATTAAAAACTCATTATTTTCTGCGGGCTGAATTTCTAAATAGTCGTAAAATAAAGCAATATCTTCAATTTCATCATCAGTTTTTCCAGATAGAATCGCCTGATAAAGTTCCCCTGCTTCGCAGGCACTTCCCACTATAATGCCCTCCCGATATTCCTCTAAAAGCGACTTTGGAATTTGAGGTTTTTTATAAAAATGATGGAGATGGGAGTAGGAAACCAACTTATATAAATTTTTAAGTCCGGCCATGTTTTTTACAAGTAAAGTTCCATGGTAATAGGAGGTTCTTTCATTTTCACTTTTTTCCAGCTTTTCGTTGATGTGGTAAATATCCTCAATACCTTCCGCCTGAAGCATTTCGATAAATTTAAAAAATATTTTCGCCGTGATTTGGGCGTTGTTAATAGCCCTGTGATGCCCATCGGAGGAAAAATTGAAATACTTCGCCACCCTGTCAAGTCTGTGAATTTTTATCTTTTTCAAAAGCCTACGGCTGAGGGCAAGGGTATCTATGGCGGTCAAATTAACCTTAAGTTTTAATTCCTCCACTTTTTTTCGTATAAAACCAATATTGAGGGAGGCGTTATGGGCAACCAAAACCGAATCGCCGCAAAACTCCAAAAATTTGGACAAAACCTTTTCAACTCTCGGCGCATCCTCCACCATTTCATTTGTGATATTTGTCCGCTCCGTTATATGGTAGGGAATCTTTAAATCAGGCTTAACAAAGCTTTGAAAGCTATCGGTTATTTTAAAATTTTCTACCTTAACCCCTGCCAATTCAACAATTTCATCGAATTTCGCACTAAGTCCCGTGGTTTCAACATCAAAAACCACAAAATTGCCCCCTAACAAATGATGTTTTCCGTTAATAACAGGCATGGAGGCCTCACCCTGTAAATAGCATTCCATGCCGTAAATAACCTTTATCCCGTTTTTTCTGCCCGCCTCATATGACTGGGGAAAGGCCTGCACAACCCCATGGTCGGTAATTGCGATGGCCTTATGCCCCCAGTTTGCCGCTTTTTTTATTATGTCGGAAACATGAGAACCTCCGTCCATCTGCGACATTTTTATATGTACATGAAGCTCCACACGTTTTTGTGGTGCGTTATCCATGCCTTCAGGTCTGCCGTCAAATATAATACCCTCTTTGGCATTAAGATAATCTTTCAAATCTTCATAACAAAGACAAGGCTCTTGTGCAGACCGTCGTAGTTGCCTTGCTATTTCATGTTCGTCCGAAATATTGCAAATCCCGTGAAAAAAATTGGGCGGCAAATCTATCGTTGTGATTTCTCTTGTAAAATAGAAAGAGGCGTGTAACTGTCAAGACATACCTCAACAAGGAGCTCTAACTCATCCTGCGACAGCTTATCGGGGTTTATAATCATAGCGAAAGGGTTCTGTGCCAGCAAATCGGTAAAGTAATTTGAAACGTCCTCAAACTCAAATTCCCTATGCTGTTTTATCAAAAGTTCATTTTCCTCTTTTGTTAATCCGTATGTGAGAACCACTTTATCATAATCAGCATTCATGGCTCGTATCCCCTTTCACATTTTATTGTTTCATTTGATTATACTATACGGCATGCACTGTTTTAGGAGCATCGCTTATCAAATATATTTTTTCATATTTACTCATGCGTCGAGTTTCTCTATTTTATTAAAATCTTTGTCATAAAAAGCCGTCCAATTTTCTGCGAAGTATGTGTAATCAGCTTCTGTTGGTGGGAGGCGTCGGTCAAAAATAGCTCTTAAAAGTCGGAATTCCGGCTTCAGCAGCTTCTTTTTGCCCTTTTTCATTACGCCGAAACGGTGTTTCCCATTTTTCGTATCATGATCATAAATGGTGTATTCAAACGGCACGATTATATTGCTGTCAAAGTCGATTACTCCATACTTTCGTCCTTTTTTACATATTAAATTTTTGCTGTAAGAATCATATCCGATTTCGATATCTTCGACATATTTGATTTTGGTATATTCGAAGGGAATAACAATCTCATTTTTTTCATTTACTATGCCGTAAAGGTTGCCCTTTTTCATTATAAAAAAAGTTTCTTTCCTTTCCCCATGCTTTAGCCAAATCGTTATCCGGCTGCAATCCGCATATTCCAAAGGAATCACGCATTTTCCCTTTGTGTTGATAACACCATGTTCATGGGTTCGACTGCGGCGACCACCTCGGTATCTGTTTGCCACATGGGCATATCCCCCATAAAAAGGTCTTACCCAATCCCATTGGGGCGGTATCACAATTTCACCGGTATGAATATCCGCATAGCCCCATTTTCGCCCTATTTTCACTTCGATAAGTCCGTTTTCACAGTCCCAGAGAAACAATTCGTTTCTTTCAGGCAAGTAAAAATTCCCTTCTTTGTCTTTTAAATAAACCTTTCCGCTTTTTATAAAACCGTTATATGTTTCACTTAAACCGCTGTGACAACTATGCACTTTTTCATTTCCGTACCCCTCTCCATTATCAAAAACAATGAAAGCTGATTTCATTCCCAAATCTTATCATCCATACAGTTTTTGCAAACGTAATGCGCATCCTTTTCAAGAACATAATTCTTTGCATTGAAAATTTCCGCAATTTTATCCGCTTTTTCCTTTATGCAGTCATCAATATAAATGATATGCCTGCCTCTTTCGCTGTCGAAAACAACCCTGCCGCGAGGAAAATCAAAGTATTCGATTGTGGTATTCGGAAATCTTTTGTCAAAAACCTGCGCATGACCGACCTTGCTTGTCAAAAACCACAATTGCTTTTCGGCGTGCTCATTCGGTTCGGCATGATACAGAAACCCCCTAAAATTTAGTTCCCTGCTGTTGATATAGAAAAAAGGGCCTACCATACTATCACTCCTCAATTACAAAACCGCTCCAGTTGTCGGCATACTGCAAAAGCAGTGTGAGCGGTGTTTCTTTGGTTGCCACCGAAGCATTATCGTCAACATACTGCCCATCATGATATATAATTGCCTGTACCTCTTCTTCAGAAAGAGGCAGATAAGGTAACGCAAGATAAATGCTGCGCACCGGCACGCTTAAATACGTAAGGTCTGTGTTAAACCGATAGGGAGTGCTTGTGGGATAGCCGTATGCTTTCTGCCGCTCGGAGGGCTCATTGACAAGATATTGGGGTTTCTTTGGCATTCCCACCTTGCCCAAATCATGAAGTAAAGCGACAATGACGCAACTTTCTTCGCTTATTTCGGGTGCTAAAACCTCTCGTAATTTAAGCATGGTTTCAGCTACATTGCAAGAATGTTCCAAAAGACCGCCCTCTCGGCATAAATGATATTTTGTGCTGGCAGGTGCAGTCAGCCATGATGTTTCAGTTTCAAGAAAAGTCATCAGCTTTTTAAATTGCTCTTTTCGCTCTACCACTTTAGATTTTAAGATTTCATATCGAAGTTGAACATTCATATCTCAAAACTGTACCTTTCTCTTAGTTTAGCAACATGAGCCTTTAAGTTTGGATTGTTGTCCCACTCGGCAAATAATTCTGCATAGGTCATGGGCTTAAATGTAATATTAGTTTCCGATTTTAGTTCATCGCATTTATTTTGAAAAATAGCAAGTTCCTTTTTGTGTGTTTCATATGTTTTAAGTTCATCCACATTTGATGGAGTCCAATATAAGTAGATTAGAGTGGTATCTTCTGATTTTTTTTTATTTTTTTCAATCGCCAAGTAGTGCTTTGTCATCTGTGCCCAGTCAAAGTACATAGGTTTTAAGTCACCCGTAAATCTTTTGGTTCTTTCAGCAATATCTTTATTAAAATATGATTCAGCGAATTTTGGAGATGTTTTTTTGAGAGGCTCTAAAAACTTTGACTCAATAAAAACATGACATTTATCGCTTTCCAAATACAAATCAATATTTGCTTTTGTTCTATTATTAACTCCTACTAAAAGCTGTTTTTCAAATTCAATATTTATAAAATCCTGTTGGTTGTTAAACACTAATTGGTCTTTTTTTCCTTTAAAGTAAGCAAAAGCATTTACTGCCAATGCAGAGGAGGAATGAACAGCACACATTTTGCTATGTAATTCATTTCCTTGACCCTTATTAAACTCTGATTCTATGATATCAAAGGTTTTCTGATGATAAATCAGATTATCTCTTACATCATACACATACCCTTTTTTTGTTGTTTTTTTTGGATTGCTTTCCCCAGTTCTTATGGATTCTAGAAACTTCTCAAATGCCATTTTTTTTGCTGAATCATACATGCCCATGCTTTCCCTTCCTCTCATTTTATATATTTTTTATGTATTTCTACCACCGCCTGTGCCACTTCATCACGTAAAGATTGTGGACTTAATACCTCAACATACCGCCCAAATTGCAACGCCCAACAAATCATGGCATTTTTATTAACCCGAACACTTACATCAACAGTGTTATTTTCTACATTTGATAGGGTGATTTCATTACCAAACCAATCCATAATTTCCGTAAGAATATGTCTTTCTGCTCTAAATGAAACCCAGACAGATTCGCCCGAAAACATATAAATATGCTCCGCCATATGTTTCGGTAAATTTAAACCGTTTTCCAGCCCCACTACTTTTTTCATAGACTTTGCCGGACTGTCCATAAGCTGTATATCGGTAATCCTGTCCAGCCTATAATTTGACACGTCATCATATTTATTATAGTTTCCTATCAGATAATAACGCCCATTTGTGGCGACAATCTGATAGGGATTGACAATGTATTCTCGAACCTTACCATCGCTGTTTTTTCGCGGATAAAACTTTTTGTCAACACCCAATTCATTATATGCGAAAGCAACCTGTTTACCTTGGCTCATTGCTTCATCCAACACCTCAATCGTCAAAAACAACTGCTTGTTTGTCGGCATATTTTCAGGTAGGTTGCTAATATGTTTCACTTTAGCATCAAAATATATATTTGAAAGTTTTTTGAGTTTGCGAATCAATTCTTTACATTGGTTGTATGGAATATGTTTAGAAAACAATAGACTGTCAATTAAAAGCCTAAGCTCGGCGTCGGAAAAACTTCGCACCAAGTACCAGTCTGTGTAAATTCTTTCTTCTACACCATTTTTGTTTATGCGCACAGTTTCACTATACTCTATATCATAACCAAACTCAATCAAACTCATTAAATTGCGCTTGACAGCCTTACGGTCTACCTTCATTGAATATTCGTTTTCGAGAATCTCTAAAATTTCTTTTTGGGAAAGTCTATGATTTTCATCAGTATAACGCTTTAAAATGTCCAAAATATTAATAATTATCAACTTTTTTGATGAAACCTTGCACATATCATTCACCTCTTTCGTCAGTATAGCAATTTTTTCCTAATAAATCAATGCAGGTATGGGTTGTTTTTGGTGCATGGTTTTATCTCTGTTATTTCGAATAAAATTTACCGCTTTATTTCAGGAATCTTAATTTTTTCTTTAAATTCTTCAAAGTTAATATTTCCATTATTCACTTCTTTAAGTAACTCTTTCGCCATTGCCTGCCATTTATATCTTTCCTTGTTGGAATAATGGGCTGGAGAGCGGCGGCAACGCATTTGGTAGGTGTTATTCAGTCTTTGGTAATATTTTTTTGCCTCGTCATTATCGACTTGCTCACGATACTTTAATGCCGAGGCAATTTCTTTGCACATTTTTCCTGTATCGTCAAATAGGCGGTCACAGTAGATTGCTCTTTGTGAATAGGGCTGAAAAAACTTGCCGCAATTATCACATTTACAAATATAGTAATTTTTACAGCACATATAATCAAATTCCAACATCACCAAAGCCTTTAAATCATTACTTCTGTAAAAGGTATAAGAGCTAACATCGAGTTCTTTTATTTCTTCAAGTAAATCTTCAATATCATAATAATCAAAATCAGATAAGAATATATCTTCAAGCATTTTTCGCTCAATGTTTATCTTTTCAAATAAGGCTTTATTACGCTTAAAGGGCTCATAATTACTTTTTTGCATTAAGAAATATCTTTTATGTGTAGAAAAATCACTGTATTTCCCGTTGCTATCCAAGGCAAGATCAATCATTTCAAGTAAATCTTCTTTGAACGATATAAACTCATCTATCATTCTTTCTATTTTTATTAGCAAGCGTTCTGTTGCCTCCATCAAACCTTCGTCGGGAATTGGCATATCTCCAAACATGGCAAAATCATTAATTTCTTTTGGTGTCATTGGAGAATTTGGATAATACTTAAAAATCCTGTACGCATAATCTACCATAACAGGCTGATTTGAGAAACTGCTTGCTAAGAAACTGTCCAGGGAATGGTCTACTGTTTGTCCCAAAAGTGGGTGAGCCTCTAACAGAGTTTTATACAGCATTTGATAAAACTTTGACATCACAAAGTAGTTCTTACTTTCCGGAAATTTCGCTGAAAGCACCGAGCTTTTTTGCTTTTCCATGCTAAAAATCCTTGTTTTTAAATTTAACACATCTTTTTTAATCATATCCCACTCAAAATCCAAAAAAGATATAAGCAGTTTTCCGATAGGATATTGTTCACATTTCTCTTTGTCAATGATGTATTCATATCTCTCTGAAAGGTATATATAAAGCGGTTTCATAGCTCTTACCTCCTGTGTAATATTAACATGAACTCTTGTGTTAGGTTTTCATAACACATGTGTGTAATTCTGTTATACACATCAATATACTAACACCTATTGACCCAGAAGGTGCAGAAGTTATACGAAAAATTTACTCCCTACGGCAAGACGGAACAAGTATAAATGATATTTCTAAGATATTAAAACGTGAAAAAATTTTGATTCCATCAATTTATGCACAGAGAAAAGGTTTTAAAAACCCTACCAAAAGAGCCGTTCGCGGTGAATATCTTTGGGATACCAGTATGGTTAGAAAAATACTTTTGAATCAATCCTATGTTGGAGATGTCGTAAATTTCAAAACATACAGCAAGTCGTTTAAATTAAAAGACCGTTTGGAAAACTCAAAAGAAAACTGGGAAATCCACAAAAATGTTCATGAGCCGATTATCGAACGATCCGTTTGGGAGGAAATTCAAAAGTCTTTTGGGAATACAAAATATCGTAAACCTAAACATATAAAAAAGAATATGTTTGCAGGATTGTTAAAATGCTCTGATTGTGGCGCTAACCTAAATTATAAGTACACACATGATAATCCGGCTAATCATTATTTTTCTTGTCGGAATAAGCGTCAAAACAATGGTCTATGCAGCAAGACTCACCATATCCGAGTAGATAATCTTACTGACATTGTAACCCGTCACCTATCAAGTATTATACGCTTTGCAGCACTTTATGAGGATGAGTTTGTGAAAATTGTGGTAAATGAGCATTACAAACAGATTCAGGTGCAACAAAAAAGGAATCAGGAAGCTTTACAGTCTGCCTTAGCCAGAGAAAAAGAAGTGGATATTCTCTATGAAAAGCTATTTGAAGAAAAAGTCCTTGGTAACCTAACCGAGGAGCGTTTTAAAAAGCTGTCGTATAAATATGAGGATGAACAGGCAGAGTTAAAGCAGAGGATTAAACATTTAAACACAGTTGTTGCAGAGGAAAAATTGCACGAGATGAACGCTGATGGTTTTGTAGATTTGGTAAGAAAATATACGGACATGCAAGAGCTAACCTATGAAATTTTACATAGTTTTATTGATAAAATAGTTGTACATCATCGTGAAAAGCTGTTTGGCGAAATGGTGCAGAAAGTTGAAATCTATTACAAGATGATTGGATACGTGTAACTGCCCGAAATGAGCGAATCAGAAAAAGAATCTTTTATGAAAAGCTTTGGTAGGACAATAAACGATAAAATAGCGTAGAAATACAAAAAGAATACTCATAAAGAACCTAAGTCCCCTATGAGTATTCAGACTGGTTGCGGGAGCAGGATTTGAACCTACGACCTCCGGGTTATGAGCCCGACGAGCTACCATACTGCTCCATCCCGCGACATAATTTAGATATTATCTAAATATTTTGTAGTATACTACTTTTATATAAATTCTTTACCTAATAATGGATTTAGAATTTATTTGCACCTAACCTACTATGAAAATAATTATATAAATAGGTCATTATGGTGCCGGAGATCGGAATCGAACCGATACGATCTATTAAGGATCGCAGGATTTTAAGTCCTGTGCGTCTGCCAGTTCCGCCACTCCGGCTTATGGCTCCCAGGGTGGGACTCGAACCCACAACCTACCGGTTAACAGCCGGGTGCTCCACCATTGAGCTACCTAGGAACATTTACCTATGTAATAGGTATTACAGTAAGAATATTATACTCTTACTGTAATATTGTTGGGCAAAAACCTACTCTCCCATGGCGTCGCCACCATAGTACCATCGGCGCTGAAAGGCTTAACTTCTGTGTTCGAGATGGGAACAGGTGTATCCCTTTCGCTATCTTCACCCTATCTAGTTTTATCTAAATTTCATATTTTAAAATATAAAACCGATGCAACTAATTATTTTATTGTAAGAACTAACTTACTCATTATACCACTAAAAATAGTATTTACACAAATCTTTTTTCTGCCTACTACGAAATCTTAGATTTCTGTTAAAGCTTCAATAGTAATAAATATTCCTGGTCAAGCTTTCGATATATTAGTATCAGTTA
>CAYFSP010000024.1:0-6807 GCA_964345925.1 uncultured Gallicola sp.
TTAATATATCATGTTCGGAATGAAATTGTCCTATTTAGTATATCCTATCCATATTATTGGCTATTTTAATAACTATTTTTATATTTTCATTTATAGAATATAGAAAAGAATATAAGAAATATGCTAATGATTAGTATTGGAGGTTCTTATGAATTATAGAAAGCTTGTAAAAACAAATATAGAGCTTTATGGCAAACTCAATAAGGATTATAAAAAGATTAGCGCAGATATGGATCTTTATTTATCAAGTAAATTAAGATCATATGTGGATACAGAAATAATCATGTATGATATTAACTCTATGCTTATAAAAGGACAGAGTAGAAATGAAAGTGTAGAAGAAGTAATCGGAAATGATATAGAATTATTCTGTGATGAAGTTCTGAAGAATTATCCGAAGATTTCTTTAAAGGATAGAATAGTAAATATCTTATTTTATGATTATTTTGGTAGAATTAGTTTTCTTATAGGTATTCTTATTATTGCTTTTTTATACTCATATAGAAAGTTAGAAGACTTAAAGTATTTTGGACTTGGGTATATTGTTGTAGCAATTCCTATATATACAATTACTTTTATAATAAAATTATTTACAACTATTAAAAATGCAAATATAGTTAGGATGACTCAAGCTATATTTATAATAATATATATTACAATAATATATAAATTTAGAAATGAAATTTATGATTTATTGACGAAGGTAGACATAAAATTTAATTCAATGATATTAATATCTGTAATATTATTACTTATTTCTACAATATTAATATCATATTTTTTAATAAATAAAAGAGTAAAGGATAGAATAAAGTAAACTTGAAAGGATATTTTATGAATTTTACGAACTAATATTATATAATGGTTAAAGATAATATTTAGGAGGTTTTATGGAATATATAGTAAGATTGGCTGAAAAAGATGAATCGGAGTTTTTAGCTAAGGAGAGAATAAAGTTTTTAAGATCATTGGGATATGATATTAAGGAAGAAGAATATAATAAGGTTATTTCTGATTTAATTGAACAGATTAAAAGGAAATTGGGAGATTCATTAATATGTGTTATTGCAGAATATGAAGGTACTGTTATTGGAACAGCCTATATGACAATTGATGAAGTGTTGTACCATCCTTCAACTCCAAAGGGCATTACGGCAAATATTGTAAATGTATATACAAATAGCGATTATAGAGGTAATGGCATTGGAACTTCAATGGTGAAGAAGCTTATAGAGTATGGAAAAGAAAATGGAATTGAAAAATTAACATTAGATGCAACTGATATAGGGCAGCCTATTTATAGAAAGTTGGGATTTGTTTCCGATGTGGATCCTATTTTACCAACTCCTATGTATTTAAACTTAATATAAATAATGAAAAAGAAGACGTTATGAAAGGTAACGTCTTCTTTTATTGAAAGGGGAAGGATTTAAATACTATTGAGTATGTAAATTCTTCTGACTACATAATATAAAAGATTCCAAAGGTATGTAAATAGTATTTTGAAATAAAAGGATTTTTACTTAGAAATATTGTAAGAATATTGTAAGAAACTTGTAAGAATTTCTTAAAGATATTGAAATAATCAAGGGTTATAATATAAATAATAAGAAATAGAAATTATTACAATTTTGTAATAATGAATAAATTATCATATTTTTACGGTGAATTAATAAGACGAATTAGGAATACCAAGTAGGAAACTTTTTTAACCAATTAAGAAATAAATAATTATATAGTTTTTATTATTTATATAATAGATTAGAAAGTTTATTTAAGGAGGGTCATTATGAAAAGATTACTAGGGTTGACATTAATAATGATAATAGCATTAGGTGGAACGTATTTAATTTTCGGTTCTGATGATAAAAAACCAGAAGAGGCAAACTTTTCAATAATAAATGAAACAGGTAAGAATTTAAAGAAAATAGGAATAGGAAATAATAGCTTTGCAACGATATTAACTGATGTTAATAACGATAATCTTGAAAAGAATACAGAGTTATTTTTCAATATAGATAAACTGAATAGCAACGATACATATTGTATTAAAGCTATAGATAATAAAGACAATGTTTATGAATCAGTAGTAAATATTTCAGAAAATGATAGTTTGAGAATTGAGGATATAAAGGGAACGAAGCTTTTAACTAATAGAGATGTTGATGAAAAAGTTGATAATATTAAATTTAATATACAAAAATTAATAGAACATTGGGATTATAGAATTGAAAATAGAAAAATAAAGTCTAAGTTTAAATGTAAATATAAAAATAGAATAGAGGTTTTAGATAAGAATTTAAGACTTAAGAGAACGGAAATTGCTCAAAGAGACAGTGAATCTAAAATATCTGTAGAAAAGGGAAGAAGAAATTACTCTTGGGTTAATATATTTTATTAATAATTATAGCAAAACAGAAGTAAATATTATTTATTAAGAATAATTTAACCAAGAACATCTATAATCGTAATAATATCTTAGATATTTAAAATGTATTGAAATGTTACTATTAATATAAGGAGAGTAATCATGGATAACAAAGTAAGTATATACGAAAAATTATTTAGAAATAGTATAGGAAAATTAAAGGATAATATTAAAACTATAGATGAAATGTTAAAAGTTTTAATGGGACAATATGAGTTGGTACCATATGAAAATATAGATTTCACTAAAGAGGTAGTAGAAAATACAAATAATAAATATGGTGACGATAACCATTTTTTAATTAATAATATATTGACATATAAAATAAAATTTAAGGATAGTTTTTACTATATAGGATTTAACAAAAGCAATAATGGTATATATGTTAAGGACAATGAATGGTTAAAGAAACAATTGATTATAATAAGAGGGCTTAAAAAAGATGAGCTAAGCAATATTTTCTTAGTTGGAGAATATTTATTCTACAAGGAATCTGAATATGCATACCATTAAATCTATAAAAGAAGTAAATGACAATACAATTAAGAAATACGAATTAATATATCATGCTAGTCTACCTTATTTAAAGACTAATTTAAAAAATATGGATATTATTTTAGAAATATTAAAGGAAAAATATAGTATAGAAGAGTTTAATGACAAAAATTTTTTATTGAATATTGAGAAAGAAACAAATGAAAAATATGGAAAAGTTGGTAATTCAAATATTTTAGGTTTTAAAATAAGGATGATTGTTCAAAGGAACTGTTTTCAAAAAACGAAGATAATATGGAAAATATTTACTTTGGCATAAATTTAGATAATAATGGTTTCTACGTTGATGGTAGTACTTCACTATATAATAAATTAATATGCTTACGAGGTCTTTCAAAGGAAGAACTGGACAATATATGGTTAACATGTGAGTACATAATGGTTTGTAATGGATAAGTAGGTGTAAATGGAATTTTTAATTGAATTAATAGGAGAGGTAATCTTTGGAGTTATAGGTGATATTATAAATGAGTCCTCAGATAGTATTAGAAAAAGGAAAGGTAAGATAAAAGATTATTTTATTGTGGGAATTCCAATGGTAGGTCTTCTTTCCTTAATAATGATATGCTTGTATGGCACATCATTGTCATTTAAAGATGGTAGTATAAAGGTATCAATTATTTTATCAATATTTACAATAGTATTTGTATATATATTATTTAGATTAATAAAGAGAATTTATAAAGATGAAAAATAATGACTTATTTAGTATTTAAAGCTAAATAGGTCATTTTTGTTTGTAAGTCTACGGTTCGTGGATTGTAAATTATAGAATATATGATTAAATTATAAGGAGGTGTATTATGGATAGAGAGAAAAGAAAAATATTAATAGATGAATACAAGAATAGAAAGCCGGACATGGGAATAATATCCGTTAAAAATAAGAAGGATAATATTAGTTTTTTAAGTATTTCAAAAGATAATAGTGTAGCTTTTAACAGTATTAAAATGAAGCTTAAAATGAGTTGGCACCCTAATAATGAATTACAGAAAATGTGGAATAGCCTTAAAGAGGATGACTTTGAGTTCTCCATTATAGATATTTTAAAATATGATAATCCAGCAGATGACCAAGGGGAAGCCTTAGAGGAGTTGTTGGAAACGAATTTGTTGAAAGTGAAAAATTCTAAAAGGCTTGAAAAGAAAAAGAAGTAGTTGTAGAGGATAAAATGGACTGTATAAAAATTGGTAATTTAATTAAGAAACTTAGAATAGAAAAGGGTTTAACACAAAAAAATATTGGAGATAGATTAAATATTAGCAACAAGACTATTTCTAAATGGGAAAGATGACTGGGTTGTCCAGATATTACCCTTTGGGCGGAACTATCTGAAATATTGGATATAGATATAGCTCAAATGATGGACGGAGAAATACTTGAAAATGAAAAGGATAGTGGAAATATAAGAAGATTAATTTTTTACACATGTTCAAATTGTAATAATATAATATCTAGTACTAGTCAGGCTTCAATATTTTGTTGTAGTAGGAAATTAGAACCATTGGTACCAAAGGATAATGTAGAAGTAGAAGTAGATATTAAAGTAATAGACATAGAATATAATATTTCTATGAAACATAGTATGACTAAGGATGATTATATTATGTTTACTGCGTATATAAAAGATGATAAATACATTATAAATAGAATGTATCCAGAGCAGAGTCCAAGTATTAACATACCATATATAAGGGGAGGAGAATTTTATATTTATAGTACTAAGTACGGATTTTTAAAAATAAAAGAAAAATTTAACTAATAACTAAGATTTTATAGTCTTAGTTATTTTTTATATTTAATAATTAGGTAGTATAATATCATATAAAGGGTTAAAGAATTAAATATTTAGAATTTATTAATATTATATAGGGGGAAAACATGGATATTGTAGAAAGATTTATAAAATATGTGAAAATAGAGACTACTTCAGATAATAGTAGCAATACGGTGCCAAGTACTAAAGAACAGTTAAACCTTGCTAAGGTAGTAGCAGAGGATATGAGAAAAATAGGACTTGTGGATATAATTGAAGATGAAAAAGGCTATGTTTATGGTAAATTACCATCAAATGTAAGTAAGGATATTCCTGTAGTAGGGTTTATTTCCCATCTTGATACAGCACCTGATCTAAGCGGTAAGGATGTAAATCCTCAAAGAATTATTTATTCTGGAGGAGATATAAAATTAAATGAAGAATATACCATGACTGAAAAAGAATTTCCATGTTTAAAGGATTTAGTTGGACAGGAGCTAATAACAACGGATGGAACGACTTTACTAGGTGCTGATGATAAAGCTGGTGTAGCGGAAATATTAGATGCAATGCAGTATTTAATAAATCATCCAGAAATAGAGCATGGAGATATTAAAATAGGTTTTACACCTGACGAGGAAGTTGGTAAAGGAGCAGACCATTTTGATGTTACTGGATTTAATGCCGATTTTGCATATACTGTAGATGGTGGACCTATTGGAGAATTAGAATATGAAAACTTCAATGCTGCTGCAGCAATTGTAAAAATAAAGGGAAGAAATGTTCATCCAGGAACAGCTAAAAATATTATGGTCAACTCTATAAAAATAGCAATGGAACTTGACAGTTTGCTACCGGTAAATGAAAGGCCTGAGTACACTGAAAAATACGAAGGATTTTACATGCTTCATAATATAAGTGGAGATGTGGAAAATACTAAATTGGAGTATATTATTAGGGATCATTCGAAGGAAAAGTTTGAAAATAAGAAAAATCTATTGAAGGATATTGTTGAATTATTAAATAAAAAATATTCTAATAGAATAGAGCTTGATATTACAGATAATTATTATAATATGAAAGAAAAGATTGAACCTCATATGGAAATTGTAGAATTGGCGAAAAAGTCTATGATAGATATTGGAATAGAACCTAATATAAAGCCAATAAGAGGAGGAACTGACGGAGCTAGACTTTCATACATGGGACTTCCAACACCGAATATATTTACAGGTGGCTACAATTATCATGGAAGATATGAATTTATTCCAGTTGAATCCATGAAAATGGCTTCAAAATTAATAGTGCAAATAGTTAAAAATATAGCTAATTAAATTTATGATAGAATTATAAAAATATAATATTTAAATTCAAAGAAGGTATTCATATATGGATACCTTCTTTTTTTATAAAAGATAGAATAAATAGATAATATATTAAACGGAATATGTTTTATTATTTAAAAACTATTATAAATATAAATATATTAATAATAAAATATAATAAATTTAAAATGTTGGAATTTAATGTAATAAAGTTAAGCTGTATTTTTAAAAGTAAAATATCATATAATGTAGAAATTAACTTTTAAACTTAAAATAATAAAAAGATTTAAAATATGAGGTGAATAATTATGAATAAATACTTTGAAGAAGCTAAAAAGATACAATCAGAATTAGTTGAGATAAGAAGAGAGTTGCATATGACTCCTGAAATAGGAATGGACTTACCAAAGACAACTCAAATTGTAAAGGATAAATTGGAATCTTTAGGATTAGAACCGAAATTATATGGAAAGTCAGGTTTGTCAGTTACAATAGGAAAAAAAATGGAAAATGTTTTTTAATTCGTGGTGATATGGATGCATTGCCAATTAAAGAGGAAGCAGATATTTCATATAGATCTAAAAATGAAAATATGCATGCATGTGGGCATGACTTCCATACTACTATGTTACTTGGTGCTGCAAAATTATTAAAGGATAACGAGGATAGCATAAACGGAAAAATTAAATTGATGTTTCAACCAGGAGAGGAACTTTTAGCTGGTGCAAAAGAGATGATAGAAG
>CAYFSP010000024.1:6907-24408 GCA_964345925.1 uncultured Gallicola sp.
TTGATGTTTCAACCAGGAGAGGAACTTTTAGCTGGTGCAAAAGAGATGATAGAAGAGGGGATTTTAGAAGATCCTAAAGTCGATGCAGCAGCGATGATTCATGTTTATCCTGGTATAGATACAAAAAGTGGAACTTTCATTCTACCGGAAAAAGGATTTTTCTCAACGGCTTCAGACTGGTATGAAGTTAATATTCAAGGTAAGGGTGGCCATGCTGCAATGCCTGATTTAACCATTGATCCATTAATGGTAATGAGCCATATACATTTAACTTTACAAAATATAACAAGTCAGGAAATATCTAAAGAGGATTTTGGAATCATTTCAACTACCATTATGAAAGGTGGAGTTGTAGATAATGCTATTCCAGATACAGCCTATATGAGAGGTTCTATAAGAACTTTAACAGAGGAGACTAGAAAACTTATATTTAAAAGAATACCAGAAATAGCAAATGCTATTGCACAGAGTTTTGGTGCAACTGTAGAACCTATTATGATAGAAGGGTGTCCTGCCTCAATAGTAAATGAGAATTTATGTGCTTTCGTTAGATCTGCCTTAAAAGATGAAATGGGAGATGATTCAGTTATATATCCTGAGGAAGTAGGAATGAAAAGACTTGGAGGATCAGAGGATTTTTCATATATAACACATGAAGTTCCTTCAACTATGCTTTTACTTGCAGCAGGTAATCCAGATAATGGTTTTAAATATGGTGTTCATCACCCTAAAGTTGAATTTGATGAAGATATTTTACACAGAGGATCAGCAGCGTTCTGTATAATGGCTACAAAATGGTTAGAGGAAAATAATTAAAGGAGGAAATAATATGTCGTATAAAGATATTGCCAATGGCATGCCTATGCTTATTATTTGTTGTATAGTTCTTGCAGTAGTAATAATACAACCTATAGTAATGATGAAAATGGCTGGAAAAAGAGTAAGGAAATAGGTTTGACTTCAAAGGATATGAATAAAGTTGTAAAGAGTACAGCAATATTTTCAATTATTCCTTCATTGCCAGTGTTGGCAAGTTACTTGGTGTTAGTACCTGCTTTAGGAAAGTATTTTCCATGGTTACGTCTAAGTGTTGTAGGTTCTGTAACATATGAAACATCTGTAGCCTCTGGTGCAGCAAATGCATTTGGATATTCAGATATATATGATTCAAACTTTCCATATGATGTATTTTTGTCAATATTGCTAATACTTACAGTGGGAATTTTAGCAGGAAATGTTTTTAATTTAATATTCTTAAAAACATATGATAAAAATGTAAAGAAGTTAATGGCAAAACAAGCTACAGTATTGCCAGCAATAACAGGTGGAATATTCGTAGCATTATATTCGGTTTTAGCAACACCAACTATAATTAATTTCAAAAATCCAGTTGGAATATTAACTTTATTCTTTACAGGAATAATTGCTACGGTTACAGATAGTCTTGCAAATGTACACCTTAAAATTAAAGAACATTCTTTTTCAATAGCTTTAGTATTAGGAATGGTGTTTGCTTGTATTATAAATCCGTTTTTTAATTAGGAGGTATAAATAATGAACTCAGAATTACAATTTACAAATAAAATACACAAGGTAGGACGAATAACTGTTCTTGCTTGTTTAATTTCATTTATAGCATTACCAATATCTTTATCAATAATTTACAAAGCTCCTATAGACTATGGTCTTGTATTTACAAATGGTGGAGGAATATTTTTGTCCTTTACAGTTGTGGCAATAAGTGAAAATCTGTCATATGCACCATTAATTGAACCAGGAGCATTGTATACAGCTTGTGTAACAGGAGATTTATCCAATATGAAAGTTCCAGCAGCAGTAAATGCAATGAAAATTCTTGGAGTTGAAGAGGGAACTGAGAAAGGGAATATGGCTTACATACTTGCAGTAACTACTTGTACCTTTGTTACGGCTAGTATTGCCTTAGCAGGAATGGTATTTTTGGCACCAATAGTTGAACCTATATTTGAAAATCCATATATTAAGCCGGCTTTTGATAATTTGGTACCAGCAATTTTTGGAGCATTATTAATACCAAAACTTATATAAAATCCAGTATAAAATATTCCAATATTTTCTTTGCCTGTAATAATAGGACTTGTATTTGGAACAGGTGTATTCGTTGGAATAAAGCAGGGAATTATTTTAATAACCTGTGTAATACTTGGAGTAATATACAGTTATAATTTAGTTAAGAAACTAAAGAAGTAAAATATTAAAACAAAACACTAACAATTAATTGTTAGTGTTTTATTTTAGAAATTATATTTTTTTAATTGGATAACAAATCTCTTTTATAAATTTTTGTTCATCATTTGAATTATTTTGTGATAGATAAATATTCATGATTTTTCCATTTAGTTCGTACTCGTTTTCCAACAACCAATTTGCTATTTTTTGATTTATATTGTGGAGATTTTCGTATTCACCTTGAAATATCGTAGAAACTACTACTGTTTTAGGAATGGTTTTAAATATTAAATTATTTGTATTTTCAGAGATTTCCTCAACGGACTTTTGAACTTCTACATCAAGAGTTTCAGTTTCAGAAATCTTATGAAAAATTACTGTATCCATAGCAGGAGATTCATATTTTATATTTAAATCTTTTGTAAGGAAGTTTAAAGTATCCCATAATTTATCTACGTCGCTAAAATTATTAATATATCCTCTGTAGGAAATAACATTTCTTTCTGGAATTTCTTTTACAATGAAGGGTTCAAGTAATGGTTTTCTACTTAAAACAATATCTTTTTTAGCATTTTCAAGTAATTCTATTTGTTTTTTTAGAAAGTATATTTTCTCTGAATTGCTTTCTAATTCATTATAAATATATTCTTCAAAATCGTAATCCGTACTACATTTAGATAGTATATTATTAATATCTTTCATACTAAGCCCCATAGATTTTAACATTTGTATTCTATTAGCATAGGATAATTGATCTTCACTATAGTATTTACATCCAGTTTCATCATCAATCCATTTAGGTTTAAGTAAATTCATTTCATCATAATTTTTCAACATATTTATACTTATTCTAGAAAGTATTGAAAAGTCTTCAGTTTTTAACATAATTCCTCCTAATAATAAAATATAATATTATTATATACTAAAATAAATATACTGGTTCTAATATAATAGAAGAATATTTGCTTATTTATTATTTTTTATAGCTAAAGGCAATAAAAAGAAAAATGAAAAAGGGATAAATATTTTTTGAAAATATATGCTACAGTACCTTTTAAATTTGAATTTTCATCTACATAATTATAATATGGCCAAAAGCTAAATATATTTATAATGGAATACACTGTAATTAAGTATTTTAAGAAAATACTTATATTTAGACTTGAGATTGCCCAGTATACAACAAGGGATAGAAAAGTAGAAAAAGCCAAATTCAAAATTCTAGGAAAAATATGTGATTTTTCTATATCTTGCCAATACCAATACTTAAATATTACTAAAGATGATTTTATTGAATTTATCATAATTACTCCTTTCAATTTCTTACCAATGTTTTGTTTCTAAATAGTTATTTGCCTTTCTATTGGCCTCTTCTATTATATCCTTGTCATAGCCAACTTTTTCCAGTAGATTTATGGAGTTTCTTGTTATAACTGCACCTTCTTTCACTTTATAATCAAATTCCAATTCTCCATTTGTTTTTATTTCTGCAAAATGGTAATTAGCATAATTTTCTTCTAATATTTCAGATAGTTCAATATCATGAGTTGCTATTAACTTAAAGGAATTATTATCTGCAATTTTATTAAGTATTGTAGCAGAAGCTGAAATCCTTTCAATTGTATTCGTTCCACGAAGTATTTCATCTATAAGACAAATGGAGTATGTATTTTCTATTCTATCGAGAATTCTTTTTAATGATAAAATCTCCTTCATAAAATAACTATTGCCTTCAAGAACATCATCACGTATTGCCATGGAGGATATTATATAAATTGGTTTGTAAGTGAAGCTTTTAGCACAAATCGTACCTGTACATTGGGCAAAAAGTAAATTTATTCCAATTGATTTTATAAAGGTAGATTTACCTGAAGCATTTGAACAGGTTAATACAGTATTTTTCTCTAATTTTAATGTATTTGGTATGGAGTTTTCAACTAGAGGATGGTAAATATCTTCAAAATCTAAAATTTCTTCCTTAACAACATTTCCATTACATATATATGGTAATGATAATTCATAATTTGCAATAGATAAGGCCATTTCCATTTCACAAATACATTCTACAATTTTTCTAAAATCACTATTATATTTTTTAATATCATTTGCAATTGATCCTATGACCATAACAGTTGAAAGTACCACCATATTGAAAGTACCACCATATTAAAAAGCTTCATACCCATTTCTTCAACAGAAACTTGAGATGACTCCAATGTAGAGGATAGTTTTTTATATTTTTCAAATTTTTTAAAATTGATTTTAGTCTTATCTAAATATTTATTTAGTATTGGATTATTTAATTTTTTTACCTTATTATATAAGGACACCATTTTAATAAAGTATTTACAGTATTCTGATAATTCCTGAATCATTTGAGAGTTCTTTAAATATATTCCAATATTTGTAATAATTGATAATAAAAGCAAAATACCAAATACACCATTTTTTAAACTCAACAAAAGTATTATAGAAATAATTGGTAAAGCACCTAGAAAATAATAAATACTTTTTTTAATAAAGCTGTTTTGAATTTCCTCGTAATAAAAATCAGAAAAATCTCCATTGTAAATTTTCCCTAAGCCATTATACAAGTATAAAACCTTAGAGGAAATATCCTTATTCTCTTTAAATAAATTTTTCAAAATCTGTCTATTTTTAAAAACTTCTTTACTAGGTTTAGTATTATGTAATTCCTTGTACAGATGATTTACAAATATTTATCTCTTTGTAAATTTCGTCTAAATCCAAATTGTTCCAAGTAATATCGTCAATGAAATTATTATAATCATGCTCTTGAGATAATTTATAGAAATTTTTCAGTTCATTTATTTCATAATCCTTTCTACTAGGTCTTTTTCCAAATTCCATATAGAATAAATTGGTTAATTTTTTCTTGTTGCTGATTAAATATATTATTATACCAATAAGAAATACAAGTACTGCAATAATAATATAAATACTGTCTTTGCTCATATAAATCTCCCTTCTCATTATAAATAGAATATCATATTAATATATTTAAATTAAATAAATCATATTGAATATTAGTTAATAAAAATTGTTGAAACCTTCAACCTATGATAAAATTTCATAGATTGGGGGTTTTTTAATTGAGTATTTTAACTGTTAAAAATTTAAGCCACAGCTATGGTGGTAGAGATATATTAAAAAATGTGAATTTTATTTTAAATAAAGGAGAACATGTTGGCCTTGTAGGACCAAATGGTGAAGGAAAGTCTTCATTTATGAATATTGTAACTGGTAAACTCATACCAGATGATGGGGAAATAGAATGGGCTAAAAGGGTTAGAATTGGTTATTTGGACCAACATGCTTCCTTGGATATGGAAAAAACCGTAAGGTATGTCTTACAGGATGCTTTTGGGTATTTATATGGTATTGAATCTGAAATAAATGAAGCCTATATGAAAATGGGTGATGTTTCAGAATCGGAGATGAATAAATTATTAGAGGATGTTGGAGAGTTACAGGAGATTTTAGAACAACAGGATTTCTACTTAATAGATTCTAAAGTTGAAGAAATTGCAAATGGCATGGGAATTGACAAAATAGGCTTAGATAAGAAGATTTCAGAACTTTCTGGAGGTCAGCGATCTAAGGTTTTACTTGCTAAATTATTACTTGAAAAACCTGATATATTAATGCTTGATGAACCTACAAACTATTTAGATGAAGAGCATATTGAATGGTTAAGACGTTATTTGCAAAATTATGAAAATGCATTTCTTTTAATTTCCCATGATATTCCATTTTTGAATTCGGTAATAAATTTAATTTACCATGTGGAAAATATGGAGCTTAATAGATATGTTGGAGATTATAGCGAGTTTGAAAGACTTCGTGATATTAAAAAGAAACAATTGGAGTCTGCATATAAGAAACAACAACAGGAAATTGCAGCATTGGAAGATTTTGTTGCAAGGAATAAAGCAAATGTTGCTACAAGAAATATGGCGATGTCTAGACAGAAAAAGCTGGATAAAATGGAAAAAATTGAACTTATTAGGGATAAGGCTAAACCGGAATTTCATTTTTTAGAAGCATCAGCAACGGGGAAGGTTATTTTTGAAACGGAAGAACTTGTTATAGGTTATGATAAACCTCTTACAAAGCCTCTTAATCTTAGAATGGAAAGAGGAAATAGAATAGCTATAGTTGGAGAAAATGGTTTAGGAAAAACGACATTAATAAAGACGATTTTAAGACAGATTAAACCTTTTTCTGGTAGAGTTGAACTAGGACAAAATCTTGAAATAGGATATTTTAAACAGGAAGAGGATTTTGGAAATGAAAATACATGTATAGAAGAGATGTGGGAGGAGTTTCCATCTTGGGAACAGTTTTCTATAAGGGCGGCATTAGCTAAGTCTGGGCTTATGACAAAACATATAGAATCTAAAATACATGTGCTAAGTGGTGGGGAGCAGGCTAAGGTGAGACTTACTAAAATATTGAACAGGGAAAGTAATATTCTTGTACTAGATGAGCCTACTAACCATTTAGATGCAGATGCAAAAGAAGAATTAAAAAGAGCGTTAAAAGAATATAAAGGTGGAATATTTTTGGTTTCCCATGAAAAGGAATTCTATGAGGAAATAGCAACGGAAATTTGGAATATGGAAGATTTCAAAGCTTAAACTTCTAGTAGAAAGGAGTATTTATGGTAATAGTTAGAGTAATATTATTTATTATATCTATAATTTTGCTTATTTTACTCCTTAAGGGGAAGGGTAGACCTATAAAGCTTTTAGACGAAAACAATGAACCCTATAAAAATAGCATATCCACAAGAGAAAAGATTTTAATAAATGGTGTAGAACAGTATTTCTTCATAGTAGGTAAGAATATAAACAATCCTGTAATGTTATTTCTACATGGTGGACCTGGCTTTCCAGAACTTCCAATGGCCTACAATGGCATGGATAGGAAAATGGAAGATGAGTTTACCGTTTGTTATTGGGAACAAAGAGGAGCAGGATTAAGCTACACATCTAAAAAGGATATTAAAAACACCGATGTTGAGGAAATGGTTGATGATGGTATATTTCTAGCCAATTATTTAAGAGAGAGATTTAACCGAGAAAAAATCTATATAATGGGACATTCTTGGGGAACGTATTTAGGAATTAAAATTATAGATAAAAAGCCTGAATATTTTAAATCCTATTTTGGAATAGGTCAAATATCTGATCAAACATTATCTGAAAGTATTGGTTATGTAAAGCTTTTAGAAAGTGCGGAAAAGAAGAATAACAATATTGTTTTAAGAAGGCTTAGAAGAATTAATATAGAAGCTTTAGATTTTTTGGATATTGGATACTTGGAAATAATGTATAGAAGATGGCTTAATAAAAATAATATAGGATTACAAGATGGACAAATAAAGCAAATATTGAAAATATTAAAAGATAAAATATTATTTAGAGGCTATTCCATATTGGATACTTTTAAATATCTTGTAGGAGGGTATTATTCTTCAAAATATATACTACCATTACTATATGAAGAAAACTTAATGAGAGAATACAAGGAGTTCAAAACTCCAATATATTTTTTCCATGGAATATATGACAATATGGTGTCCTATGAACTAGCAAATGAATATTACGAAAAAATAAAAGCACCAAGTAAGGATTTCTTTTCCTTTTATTTGTCGGAACATTCTCCACAGTATCAAGAGCCAGAAAAGTTTATGACCATATTATTTGGATTGAAAAAAGAAATAGAAAATAATAGCATATAAATGGTTTAATTTTTTACTTGATAAATTATAAAATAATGGAATAAGAGCAGAGAAAATAAAACGAAGAGTCGTATAAAAATTATTCTTAATACAATAATGAACAGGTATAGATTTTTTAGGATTTAGGAGATTTTAATTGAAAGATGGAATGGATTTAGTAAAGGGAAAAGTTAGTTCAATACTGATTAAATTATCATTGCCTATGATAGGAGCAAACCTTGCTCAAACGGTATTTGGTTTAACCGATATGATTTGGGTTGGTAGTTTGGGAAGCAAGTCTGTTAGTGCACTTGGCACTGCTACTTTTTACTTAAACCTTGCAGCAGCAATAGCAACTTTAATAACCATTGGTGTTGGCGTTAAATATGCTCAGTATTTAGGATCAAAAGATGAAGAAAATGCTAGTAAATATTTAAGTGCTAGCATTGTTTTATCCATGGCAGTAGCTGCAATATACTTTATAATAGTATTTATTTTAGCTGATAGACTAATAGCCTTTTATAATATAGACGATATAGAAGTAGTGGAAATGGCAATATCATACTTGAGAATTTCATTAATAGGAACACCATTTCTATTTTTATCATTAACATTAACATCCCTATTAACTAGTAGGGGAAAGACAAGGTCGGTATTCATAGGAAATACTACAGGACTTATAATAAATATAGTATTGGATCCAATAATGATATTTGGATTTAGTTCTCTAATTCCTAAAATGGGAATTGTAGGAGCAGCTTGGGCGACTAATATTTCAAGAATAATTACTTTTTTAATATTGCTCTATTCTATGAAAGAGGAATTAAAGAAGAATTTTAAATTGAAATTGAATATAAAAGAAACTTTTACCATTGCAAAATTGGGACTGCCAGTAACTATGCAAAGAGTTGTTTTCACATTTATATCCATGTATATGGCTAAAATAATTGCTACATTTGGTACGGATGCTATAGCAGCGCAAAAAGTAGGATTACAGATTGAATCCATAACCTATGTAACCATTGGTGGATTACAAGGAGCAATGGTTGCATTTGTAGGACAGAATTTTGGAGCAAAAAACTTTAATAGAATAAAAGAAGGATATAATAAATCTTTAATAATAGCAGTTGCATTTAGTTTAGTAACAACAACATTGTTTATACTACTGCCAAAACCATTATTTAAAATCTTTATAGATGAGCCTAATGTAATAAATATTGGAGTAGGGTATATGCAAGCAATAGGAATTTCACAAATGTTTATGTGTATAGAATATATTACTGTAGGAGTGTTTAATGGAATAGGAAAAACATATATACCACCTATTATTTCCATTATATTTACTGGACTAAGGATTCCAATGGCAATGATATTTATAAAATATCTAGGCATTGATGGAGTATGGTGGAGTATAAGTATTTCCAGTATAGTAAAGGGATTAATACTGATTACTTTAATGAAGATGAGAATGAGAAGAGATGACTTTGTAAATAATGCAGCATAAGAAAGCTATAAAACCTTAGTAAAAATTAATATATAAGTAAAAGACAAACTCTATAATTTTGTATATGAGTTTGTTTTTTTATTTTTGTAAGGTAATTGTAATATATAAAATGGTCTAAAGGTGGTAGACTATAGTAGAAGGACAAGGTGGTATATTTGATATTGAAATAGATGGAGACTTGTTTAAAATTACAATAATATTTAGTACAAAAATAGGGAAATATAAAAACTGCGTAATTGAAGGTATGTATCTTCATTTATGCAGTTTTTATTATTTTGGAGTAACAAAAAAATTATTTGAATTGTAATCATTTTGTTAGATTAGTTATGGCATTAACAGGTATATATAAGTAAGGACAATTGGTTAAATTGTTTTAAATATTTATTAAGGAGGGTAGTATTATGAAAAAAACCAATAAAAATATATCCATTTTAATAATGTTAATGTTGTTATTAAATATTGTTATGCCTATTACATCTTTAGCTAACAATAATGGATTAACTGTTAAATTGTTATGGGAAGAAAATGATAATGAGGAGATTAAAAGGCCAGACTTTATCAAAGTTGAATTATTGGAAAAAGAAATTATCAAGGAAACGATTTTCTTAAATGAAGATAATAATTGGACTTATAAATGGGATAATTTAACTAATAGTATTGAAAATTATGATTTACGATTAAAGGATGCACCAAAAGAGTATATATTCAATAAGGTTTCTAAAGATGGAATATTTACTTTTACCGTTAAATATAATGATACTACTCTTATAGAAAACGGAGTAATAAAAGAAGCTAATAAAGAAAATATTATTAATATAGAAGAAGATAAAAAAACTGATATTAAAAAAGCTGATACAGCTATTATAGAAGAAAAGAATATAAAAGAGCTAGAAATTTCTGAGAAAACATTTCTAACTGTGGAAAGTATTTGGGTGGATAATGATAATAAAGAAAAAATGCGTCCAGACAATTTAGAAATTCAGTTAAATAAAAATGGTGAAGCCTTTGGAGAGGTTATCAAGTTAAACAGTGATAATAATTGGACTTATAAATTTGAGAACCTTGATAAACAGGAAAATGGTAAGGATATTGTCTACACTATTACTGAAGTAAATGTTCCAAAGAATTATGAAGTAAAATATGGTATTTTGTACAATGATAAAATAATTGTTACAAATACTTATATTGACGAAGTTAAACCAGATCCTGAAAAAATCTCATTTACTGTTGAAAATATATGGAAAGACGAGGACAATAAAGGGAAAACTCGTCCTGAAAATCTTGAAATACAATTAAATAGAAATGGTAAAGCCTTCGGTGAAGTTATTAAACTAAACAATGATAATAGCTGGAAATATACTTTTGAAAATCTTGATAAAGATGAAAATGGTAAAGATATTGTCTACACTGTTACTGAAGTAAATGTTCCAAAAAATTATGAAGTAACTTATTCTATTTTCACTGACGGTAAAATAGTTATAACTAATGCTTATAAATTGACTACACCAGTAGTTACAAAGGTAGATATAGATGTTGAAAAAGTTTGGGTTGACAACAATAATAAGGATAAAACTAGACCAAAATACATAGATGTTCAATTATATAAAAATGGTAAAGTTTTTGGCGTACCTGTTAGACTTAATGAAGATTTAAAATGGAAATATACTTGGAAGGGTTTAGTTAAACAAGAAAATGGTAAGGATATTGATTATACTGTAAAAGAAATTCTTATTCCTAGTGGATATACTGTATCTTATACTGTAAACAAGAAATCAGGTGCTAAAATTATAACCAATACAAAGACTATAAAAGCCAACAATAATATAAATAAAAATAGCGGTAAGACTTTACCTAAGACCGGTATTGTTAGCGATTTAGGATTTTCTATTTTAGGATTTGCTTTTGTACTAGGAGGAATTTATAAAATTAAGGAAAAAGACGATTAAGAATTTTCAAATAAGCTGTAATAGTTAAAATATTGCAGCTTATTTTTTATTGGAATAATTAATAAAAGTAACAGAAAATAAAGCCTTGACATATGAATATATGCTATAATAATCAGAGATAGGGGGTATTATGAAAGCGATTTGTATATTCAACCAAAAAGGTGGAGTTGGTAAGACTACTACTGTTGTAAACTTATCTGCAGCTTTAGGATTAAAAAATAAAAAAGTTTTAGTTATTGACCTTGATCCTCAAGGAAATAGCTCTTCAGGTTTTGGTATAGATAAGGTTAATTTAGAATCTACCGTCTACGATATGTTCATGGGAAATATTGATTCCATAGATGATATCATCTATCCTACAAAGACTAAAAATGTAAATATAATACCTTCAAATACTGCTTTATCAGGAGTTGAGGTAGAACTTATAAATTCTACTAAAAGGGAATTTATTCTTAAAGAAGCTTTAGATAATTGTGAAGAATATGATTATATTATTATGGACTGTCCACCATCTCTTGGAATTCTAAGCATTAATGCCTTAACAGCATCGAATTCTGTTTTAATTCCAATTCAAAGCGAATATTATGCTCTTGAAGGTGTAAGTCAATTAGTTGAAACAATAAATTTAGTTAGAAAGTCTTTAAATAAGAATTTAAATATTGAAGGTGTTTTAATAAGCATGTTTGATGGACGAAATAATCTTTCCTTAGAGGTTGTTGAAGAAGTTAAGAAATACTTTACAAATAAGGTTTTTAAAACTATTATTCCAAGAAATGTGCGCTTAGCAGAGGCACCAAGTTACGGAGAGAGTATTTTTGACTATGACAGTAAGTCAAAGGGAGCAGTAGCTTATGAAAAATTGGCTAAGGAAGTAATCAAAAATAATAAATAGGTGATATAATGGCAAGAAAAAAGGGGTTAGGTAAAGGGTTAGAAGCCTTAATTCCACAAAATATTGTAGATATGGAAACTGATACAGAGAATATTGAGGAGTTGGAAATAAGTAAAATCTTTCCTAGGAAAGATCAGCCTAGAAAAGAATTTGATGAAGAAACTCTAAATGAATTAAAGAATTCTATTATGGAACATGGAATTATTCAGCCTATAGTCGTTAGACAAAATGGTGATAAATTTGAAATCATAGCAGGGGAAAGAAGATTTAGAGCAGCTACCATGGCTAAACTAAAAAATGTACCTGTTAGAATAATGAATATTGATGATAAACAAATAAAGGAAATTTCCATTATTGAAAATATTCAAAGAGAGGATTTAAATCCATATGAAGAGGCTTTTGCATATGATGAGTTGATGAAGGAATTTAATTATACTCAACAGGAATTAGCTGAAAAGGTTGGTAAGAGTAGATCCTACGTAGCAAATACGATAAGGCTTTTAAAACTTGATCCAGAAATAATAGAATATTTAAAAAATGGTGATATAACATCTACTCAAGCAAGATCTTTACTATCAATAGAAGATAGAAATAAAAGATTTAAAATGTTGGAAAAATTACTTTTAAACCAGTCCAATGTTAGAGAAGTGGAAAAACATACGACTAAGAAGCGCAACAAGGATATTTACCAAGAGGAATTAGAGGATAAACTAGTCGAAAGATTGGGAACTAAAGTAATTTTAAAGCCTAAGAGAAAAGGCGGAAAAATAGAAATAACTTATATGAGCAATGATGATTTAGAAAGAATTTTAGAAATTATAGGGGGTAATTAATATGTTTATTGAAATGGGGCTTGTAGAATTTTTAGAGAAGACAAAATCAAAAGATATGCCAGGTGGCGGATCTGTAGTAGGTTATACAGGAGCTTTAGGTGCAGCGTTGACAATGATGGTTGCAAATCTAACATATGGCAAAAAATCATTTGAATCATTGGATGAATCCATTAAAGATGAAGTGAAAAAAGACTATGATAAAATGGACGCTTTAATTGAAGAATTAAAAAAGATGGTAGATGCAGATGCAAATTCTTTCGATGGTGTTTTAGATGCATATAAATTACCTAAGGAAACAGATGAAGAAAAAGCTATAAGAAAACAAAAAATTCAAGAAGGTTATAAAGTTGCGATGGATGTTCCTTTAAAGACTTGTGAACTTATTTTAGAATGTATGAGAACTCAAAGATCTTTTGCTAAATATGGAAATATTTATGCCATTACTGACCAAGGAGCAGGAACTTTGCTTCTAGCAGCAAGTGGAGAAGCTGTACTTTTAAATGTAATTATAAATTTAAACAGTATTGACGAAGGACCTTATAAAGAAGAAGTTATTAAAAAACTTGATTTATATACAGAGGAAATAAAAGAGTTGCATAATGAACTAATGAATAGTTGTTATGGAAGACTTAAAGAAATGAAATAGAATAAGAGGGGTTTTCTTGATATATTTTGACAACGCAGCAACAACATTTCCTAAACCGGAAATAGTTTATGAAAAAACAATAGAGGCGATGAAAACTTTTGGAGCTAATCCAGGAAGATCTGGTCATAGTATGTCGTTGAAAATGGATAGAGAAATTTTCAATGTTAGGCAAAAACTTACCGATTTTATTGGTGGTGATAACTCCTTAAATATGATCTTTACAAAGAACTGCACAGAGAGTTTAAATATAGCAATAAAGGGTTTAGTAAAAAAAGGTGATCATGTTATAACTACGGCTTTAGAACATAATTCAGTTTTAAGGCCGTTAAAACATTTGGAAACACAAGGTATTATAGAACTTACAATAGTTCCTGCAAGTAAAGAAGGAATTGTTGAAGAGGACGATATAAGAAATTCCATAAAGGATAGTACTTCTCTTTGTGTTATGACTATGATGAGTAACTTAATAGGTTCCATAGTAAATGTAGAAAATAATATAAAGATTTTAAAAGAAAACAATATAAAGGTTATATTGGATGCGGCGCAATCCATAGGTTATTTAGAAATTGATGTAAAAAAACTAAATGCGGATATAATATGTTTTCCAGGACATAAGTCATTGTTTGGACCAATGGGTACAGGTGGGCTTTATATAAATGGAAACTTGGAATTAAATACCATAATGGAAGGTGGAACAGGAAGCTTTTCATTAGATTTAAACCAGCCAAGTATATATCCAGATAGGCTAGAGTCGGGAACTTTAAATGGAATGTCTATAGTTGGACTAGGAGCAGGTATAGACTTTATTGAAGAAGTTGGTCTAGAAAATATTAGGGAACATGAAAACAGATTAAAATCAACATTTATAGAAGAACTTAAAAAAATAGAAAATATTATAGTATATGGTCCAAAGGATAATAGACAAGGACCTGTAGTAAGTTTAAACATAGAAAATTTAGATTCTTCTGAATTAGCATATAGATTAGATGAAAACAATATATATATAAGAGCAGGGTTTCATTGTGCACCTTTGGCACATAGAAGCATAGGTACAGATGAAATAGGTGCAGCAAGATTTAGTTTTTCCTACTTTAACAAAGAAGAAGAAATATATAAAACATTAGAGATATTAGATAAAATAGCCAAGGAGGTAAAATAATGGAAACCTTTAAAATGGTAGTTCAAACAGGTAGCTTCTTCCTTTTTATTTTACTAGCTTTGCTACTAATAGTTGCATTTTCCAATATTATAAAACTAAATAAGAAAATAAATCGACTAAAAAAAAGATATGATAATATCCTTAGAGGAAAAGGGGAAATGGACATAGAAGAAGTTCTATTATCATATGGAAAAGATTTAGATAATGTGAAAAATGAAGTTGATTCCATACTTAGTATACAGGAGAGAATAAAAAAAGATATATCATTATCGGTTAAAAAAGTAGGCATTCACAACTATGATTCCTTTCCTGAACTGAAGAATAAACTTTCTTATACATTAGTATTGCTAGATAGTGAGAATAATGGTTTTATGATTACAAGTATATATGGAAGGGACAGTTCAGTTAGCTTTTCAAAGACTGTAAAAAATGGAACGGTGAAAGTAAATATTTCAGATGATGAAAAGATTGCTTTAAATAAGGCTCTGGACACATAATCAAAATAAAATTAGTGATACTATATAATTATAAACTAAAATAGGAGTGACTATAATTGAATATAGTAAATAGCATTAAAGAAAAAGTAATAGGAAAAAATATGAAAATTGTCTTTCCAGAAGGGGAGGACAAGAGAATAATAGGTGCAGCAATAAAACTTAAAAACGAAGGCGCTGTTGAACCTATATTATTAGGAATAAAAGAAGAAATAGAAAAGACTGCAAAAGAAAATAATTTGGATATAAGCAAATTAAATATTTTAGAAATTGAAAAATTCGATAAATATAATGAGTTAGTAGATGCTTTTGTAGAGAGAAGAAAAGGTAAAGCTACTAAAGAACAAGCAGTAGAACAATTAAAAAATGTAAATTATTTTGGTACTATGATGGTGTACACAGGACTTGCAGATGGATTGGTAAGTGGAGCAGTTCATTCAACAGGGGATACCGTTAGACCTGCATTACAGATAATAAAAACAAAACCTGGCGTATCAAGAACTAGTGGAGCAATGTTAATGCTAGGAAAAAATGGGGAAAAATACTTATTCTCAGATGTGGCGATAAATATTACATTAGAACCACAAGAATTAGCAGAAGTAGCAGTAGAATCAGCTAAAACTGCAAAAATATTCGACATAGATCCTAAAGTGGCGATGTTGAGTTTTTCAACAATGGGTTCAGCTGACAGCGAGCTTGCAAAAAGAGTAGCAGAGGCAACGAGAATTGCAAAAGAATTAGCTCCAGAATTGGCGTTAGATGGAGAAATGCAATTTGACGCTGCAATAGCTCCAGAAGTAGGAGGTTTAAAAGCTCCTAATTCAAAGGTTGCAGGAAAGGCGAACGTATTTATATTCCCAGATTTACAATCGGGAAATATAGGATATAAAATTGCACAACGTCTTGGTGGATATGAAGCAATAGGACCTATTTTACAAGGTTTAAATATGCCTATTTCAGATCTTTCTAGAGGTTGTAATGAAGAAGATGTTTATAAATTATCCTTAATAACAGCAGCACAAGCATTAGAAAAATAGTAAACATAAAAATACCTAATACCTATAGATAAGGTTTAGGTATTTTCTTATATATAAAGAAGAAAACAATAAATATTAATATAGGATACCAATTAAATAGTGGGAAAAACACCGAAGAAATCTTCGATGTTTTTATTTACATAAATAAAGTATTAAAATAAATTTCATAATCAAAGCTGGGTATACATAACTCGTAGTAAATAAAAAGAGAGGATGTTTTTATGAAATATTTAATAGTAAACAGTCATCCATATGATGGAAGTTTTAATGCATCATTAAGAGAGAGAATAAAAGTAGATTTAAAATCAGAAGGTCATAAAGTAAATGAAATTGACTTAATAGAAGATGGATTCAATCCAGTTATGGAAGCGGAGGATTTAAAGCTTTGGGGACAAGGTAAGACAAGGGATCCATTAGTGGAACAATATCAAAAGGAAATTAATGAGTCAGACATATTGATATTTCCTTTTCCAATTTGGTGGGGAACTATGCCAGCAATATTAAAGGGGTTCTGTGATAAGGTACTTCTTCCAGGATGGGCTTACACATATGGAGAAAAAGGAAATATGGTAGGAGCATTAAATGGTAAAAAAGCAATAGTCATAACAACTATGCAAACACCAGTTGACTTCTTTGAAGAATACTTTAAAAATCCAGTAGATGGTGGTTTTGTAAAAGATACATTACAAACATGTGGAATAGAGGTATTAAATTATATTCCAATAGACCAAATAGTAACAGGTGGAAAAGAATATACTACAGGAAAAATAGAAGAGATAATAAAAATAATAAAAGAGTCTTAAAATAAATTTAAAACAAACCTTTAAAAGAATATTAAATATCTAGATATATAGGTTTGTTTTTATTTGTTATAAATATAATAAAATAATTTATAAAAAGACTTGACTTAAGATAAAATACTTGCTATCATATCCTAGTGCTCAAAAACAGATTTGAAGCAATTTAATAACAAAAAACTCTATTAAAAAAGAAACTTCAAAAAAGAGTTGACATCTTAGAAAGTATTATGCTATAC